>PLOR01000037.1 GCA_003142185.1 Bryobacterales bacterium | reverse complement strand
AGACTCAGTGGCTAAAGCCTTTGGCTACGGATGCGTTGCGGCACGGCTGAAGCCGTGCCCTGATACAAAGCCAGCCGCCCGGTCCCCACATTCATGTCGCACACCCCAGGGCAACTTGCAACCGGGCGCGCGCTGGGGCATGGTAAGAGGAGATGTCATTCGAGCTCTTGCGCGGCATGGTGGGCATCATCGGCATCGGCTGCGCACATATGCTGGCACGCACCCTGGTGGGCGTGCGCAAGGGCAGGTCGAAACGGTCGCGGGTTTACGGCTGGGTCCTCCGCACCGCAGTCTGCCTCGGAGCCGTGGCGTTGCGGCATTCGCTCGATCTCACGGACCTGGCGATCTGGGGCCTTGCCGTGGCGGCGTTCGCCGCCGGCTGGTGGGACGCGTCGAGAGAAAGACAAGTCGAAGACCTGACGCACGAGATCTTCCCCGAGGAAGAGGATAAGACATAGGACGCAGAGCAGCCCCCCGCCCGCGACTGACCAACGTGGCGCACGCACTCATGCGTGCCGTGTCGAGACTTTTCTCGACACATGTTCTCGAATAAGAAGCCATGCGTCGGCACGAGTGCCGACGCGGCACGCACGAGTGCGTGCGCCACCTCAAAGTTATTTTCTGAAAGGCCCTAACTATGCCTGCGCGGCGGCGGGCACGGGCTGCGGACGGCGCGCGGCACGGCGAGCGGTCCACCATAGCTTGGCGGCGGACAGGCCGACCATCAGCGCGGTCAACAATAGGATGGCGAAGACCGTTTGCGGAATGGTCAGGCTGCGGCGCAGGAATGTCGTCCAGCCGCCGTAGACGATCACCACGTGCACCCAATAGACCAAGAGCGATGTCTTGCCCAGCGACTGCATCCAACTCCAGCTTGCCCGCGCGCCGTATTCGGTCCAAAGATAGGAGCCGGCCAAGAATGTCAGAATGATGCCGGCGCGAATGAAAACCAGCGTCGGGCTATTGGTCCAGAAACTGGAGTTCGGGTAAATCGAGTAAGGGTTATTGGAAAAATACTGGTTGGTGAAGATCAGCGCGAAGCCGATCAGCACCGACCATTGCATCAGCCGGTCCATACGGGCTTCGGCCGTGCGTTTCACCGCGAGGCCGGCCGCAATGCCGAATCCAACATACGAGGCGCAGGGAAAGAACGGAAAGCGGCCGCGCCCGGCTCCCGGCACCAGGTACTCGCGCAACAGCGGCGGCACGCCATCCCAGGGAAGGTTCGCCATCAACGGCGACAACATGGCGACAGCCGCCGCGCCGAGCACGGCGAAACGCATGCGGCCTTCGGCACCGAATGCCGCCGCCGCCGCGAACACCGCGAGCGCCACCGCCATGCAGTTGAGAATATCCACCTTGGTCAGTTCCTGCAGGCCCCCACTGGGCAAGCCTCCCAACCAATTGGTGAAGCGGAACAGCAGCGCGATCCCCATGATGTACGCGGCGCGCCGTAGCGCAACCGCCCAGCGGCGCCACGGGCTGGCCTCACGCCGCGCCAGGCTTTCCATCTGGAAAGCAGTCGTCATTCCGGCCATAAACAGGAACAGCGGCGCGGCCATGCCGCCGACAAACTGGGAGAGCACGTAAGGGCCGCCGTCGCGCGTATCCAGGCGCGCAAAGGCATTGAAGGCGTGGCACTGGATCATGACGACCACCGCCAGCCCGCGCATCCAATCGAGAAAGGGGAATCGTTTCACTTCGGGGATCAGCCTGTGCTTACGCAGTGCAATTTAGCACAAATTGTTCCGGCGACGCCGATGGCGGCCGCGGCGCGGCGCGCGGCAAAGCAGCAAAACTCAACGGAAAAGCCGAGACGACTCTCGGCTCAGCAGGCCTGGCGGCCCGCGCCACGCACGCGGATGGCGGGTTAGGCCGCTGGTTGATTGGCGGCCACGCGGCGGCTCAGCAGGGCGTAGGCGCCGAAGAGCGCGGCCGAATAGAAGAGGTCCGCCAGCAAGGTGCGGCCATAAAATGGAATCGCCGCCACATAGCAAGCCATCAGGCCGGCGGCGTTGTGCGTATAGAGGGACACCGGCTTCAGCCACATCGCAAAATTGGTCATCAGGAAAAACTGCACGCTGCCCGCGACCGCCGCGGCGCCGAAGGCGAGCGGGTTTTGGGTCGAGCGCAGCCGTGAGCCGATCCACACATAAATCAGGAAGCTCGCATACACGAACGGAGTCGCGAACGAATAGCCGCCCACAAACGGGTCGGTGACGAGCATCAGCACCAGCGGCAGCAGGTAAGCCTTCCAGCCGCTGAGCCGGCCGCCGGCAAAAAGGCTGACGCCGCCCACCGGCGAGAAGTTCGGCGCGTGCGGTACCAGGCGGGCCAGAATACCCACGATGGTGAGGCCAATGGCCAGCGGCCTCGATGTATTGTTCTTCATTCGTGTTCTCCTTAATCGATTATCCATCAGAATGAGCCGAGCCGGCATGGTTCGGATCCCATAAAGTTTCCGGATCGCCGGTGATGTGGGTCGCCCAGCGGCTCCAGACAAAAAAAGCGTCGCTGAGCCGGTTGAGGTAGCGAATCGCCTCCGGCGGCACACTTTCGACGCGGGCCAGGGCCACCACGGCGCGTTCGGCACGGCGGCACACTACGCGGCAAAGGTGTAGATCGGAGTTCAGGCGGCCGCTGCCGGGCAGCACGAAGGAGTGCAGCGGCGCCATATCGCGATTGACGCGGTCCATTTCGGTTTCGAGGCGAGTCACGTCTTCATCGGCCACGCGTGCCTGGCGTTCGCCAACGTCTTCGGGCAGGGTGGCCAGAATCGAACCGAGGTTGAACAGCTCGTGCTGGACGCGCAGCAGAACAGGCACCAGCGTCCAGACGCGGCCGTCATGGTCGACCAGCGCCTCGGCGGTCGAGCGCGCGGCGCCCACGAAGGCGTTCAGCTCGTCCACCGAGCCGTAGGCTTCGATGCGCGGCCCATCCTTGGCGACGCGCTGGCCGCCGGCGAGAGCGGTTTCCCCTTCGTCGCCGCCGCGGGTGTAGACGCGGCCGATGGTCAGGTGGGGCGGGTCGAACGGCTGTTTGCTCATATCCTCATTTTGCTCCCGCGAACGACCATTTCAAACCGGTCACGAAATTCAGGCGCGGCGAAGGGTAGCCGAACACCTCTTCGTAATGCTGGTCGAGCGCGTTGCGCAGGTTGCCGTAGGCGGTGAGGCCGCGGCCGAGCTTGTAGTTGAGATTCAGCCCCAAGTTGGCATAGCCGGGGTTTTGAAACAAGCCGGCGGATGCGCCGTAGCTTGGATCGACATCTAGAATGGAACCGCGGAAGTAGCCGTCCAGGCCGCCCGAGACGCGTCCGCGCGTGAAGGTAGCGGCGAAAGCGCCCGAATTCGCCGGGCGGCGCAGCAACTGCTGGCCCACTGTAAACGGCGCCGGCGCCAGGTTGGCGGTGCCGTTGAGCGAAAGAATTTCCGAATCGAGCCAGGTGTACCAGCCGGTGATGTAAAACCAGCGGGCGGGCCGCAGGCGGGCGGAGTATTCGGTGCCCAGGCCGCGCGCGTTGGCGATGTTGTCGGATTCATAGTGGCTGAGCACGGAGAGATTGCCACCCAGAATGACGATCAGGTCGTAGTAGCGGTTGTCGAAGAAGGTGGCGTCGAGCGAGAGAATGTCGTGGAAAAAGCGGTGCTCCACACCCGCGTCGAAGCCGCGCGTGCGCTCCGGCTTGAGCGACGGATTGTCGGTGTAAGCCAGGTCGAAGCCGGTGGGTGGGCGAAAGCCGGTGCCGAAGGAAGCGTGCAGCCGCGTGCCGCCCCGCGTGTACGCGGCGGCCACCTTGGGATCGACGGCGCTGACGGACTGCGCCGGAAAGACCGGACGCGAATAGCCATCGGTCGGAATGGCGCCGGTGCTCACAAACTCGCCGCGCACGCCAGCGTTAATCGACCAGCCGCCGGGCAGTTGAAAACGGTTCTCGAGGTAGAACGCGAGATCGTTGCGGCGGATAGGGAAGGTGTCGGAGCTCGCATCGGTGATGTAAGTGTTGCGCACTTCCTCGATGGTCTCAACCGTGCCCAAGGCCACCGTGTACCAAGGCTTGACGCTGGCGGTCATGCGCCATTCGGCCTGGCCGCGAAGATCCTTGTTGAAGCTGAACCCGTAGGGGCTGGTGTAGCCGTTGTTGTTGAGGAAGAACGAGGCGAACAAGTCCTCCTTGATGCGGCCCGAGAACAGGTCCGCCTGGTAATGAGCCAGGTAATCGGAAGAGTTGTTCTTGCTGCGGCTGACGGTGTCGATGCCTGCGTAGTTGTTATTGGGATCGGAGCCATAGGGGCCGGGCTCGCCGACGGTGTTGGAATCGAAGTCGCCATGGAAGTTCAGCGACTGGCTGCCGAAACGGCGTAGAAGGTTGAGCATCAGGTTCTCATTGCGATAGTCGCTGTTGGGCACCGGGCCGTTATCGTCGAGGCGCGAAGCCGCGAAGGAGATGCCGAACCCGGCCAGAGTGTCGCCGCCAGCGATGCCGAAGCGACGCTCCTGGTAAGTGCCGCCTTCGGCGAGGATATCGAGGTTGGGTGCGCCGCCGGCTTCGCGGGTGACGAAGTTGACCACGCCCGAGTTGGCGTACTCGCCGGCGACGGCGGATTCGGGACCGCGAATCACCTCGACGCGGTCCAGTTCCTCGGCCGGAATGTGGGCGAAATCGAAGGTCCCGCCGAAACCATTGACCGGGATGCCGTCGATCTCGACGAGATTGAAATCGTCATAGCCGCCGCGCAGATAGAGCGAGGTAAGGCCGCCGGTGAATCCGGTCTGGCTGACGGCCATGCCGGGGAGAAAGCGGAGCAGGTCGACGGCCTGCGCCAGGTTGCTCTGGCGGATCTCTTCACTGGTGACGATGCTGGTGCTGCCGCCCTGCTGGCTGGCCGGGACATCGATGGCGGAGCCGACCACGCTCACCGAATCCTGGAGCGGCGCCAGTTCCAGCTTCACGAGCAGGGGCTGCGATGCGGCGGCGAGAGCGATTTCGGCGGTGCGGAATCCGGGCGCGGCAACCACGAGTTTGGCATCGGGCGCATTGGCAACAGCGGTATCGAGCTCGAACGAGCCGTTGACACCGGTCAGCGTGCGGGCGGCGATTCCGGCGGGGACCGACACAGCGACCTGGGCGCCCACGACGGGAGCGCCGGACGGATCGGCAACCGTGCCTTTCAACGAAGCAGCCGGAAGGCCGGCGGAAAAGAGCAAGAGCAAGGCCGCAAGGCCCTGGAGACGTATATACATTCGAGGCTCCTCCCTAGAGAGCCGAAGGTAAACAATCTCGCTGGCCGGTCTCCTGGTTTGCGCATCGTCGAATCGCCCAGCCTTCCCATTCCATCGCTGGAACAGTGACTCACTAGGGGCGATTCTCCGCGCTTACAGTGGCTGGGCCACGCCGGATTTGCACCGGCTTCCCGTACACCAGCGGACAATCAGATACTTTTCGAGTGTACACTAATTCATGACGTGATGCGAATCCGAAAGACTTGTTTCGCCCACTTGGGGCTGGCGCTCGCATTTCTGGGAGCGACGCTTCCGGCGCTCCACTCCGCGGGTAAACCCGACAAGAGAAAATCGCAAGCGGCGTACCAGCGTGGGCAACGCGCCGACCAGGCGGGCAGCCGGGAAGAAGCCATCGGCGAATATTCGGAGGCTCTTGAAGAAGACGCCGGCAACGCCGCGGCGTTGCGCGCGCGCGGTCTGGACTACCTGGCCGGCGGCGACAAGGTGAAAGCGCTGGCCGACCTGGAACAAGCAGTGCGCTTGCAGCCGGCCGACGCCCAGGCTTACTGGGCGCGCGGCGACTACTATGCCAAGGCGGGAGAAGGCGCGCGCGCCATTCAGGACTACACCACGGCGATCGGCCTGAAGCTGGAACGGACGGAAGTGTACACCGGACGAGGGAATCAGGAGCTGGCGCTGGGCGATCACGAAAAGGCCGCGGCGGATTTCACGCGGGCTCTGGAGTTGCGGTTGGATAACGCCGACGCAGACAAGGGCCTGGGCATGGCGCGCGCAGCCGAAGGGCGCTTTCGCGAGGCGGTAGACGCTTTCGATTTGTGCCTGCGCCGGCGCCCCGACGACGCGGCCGTTTACGTGGAGCAGGCACTGGCCTACGCCTCGCTGGGCGATTACCGGCGCGCGCTGGCGGGCCTGGACACGGCGGTGCGGCTGCGGCCGCTGGACGCCCGCGCGCTACGCACGAGGGGCGCGGTAAAGGAAGTGCTCGGCGACAAGGACGGAGCGGCGGCGGATTACACGGAAGCCATCCGGCTGGACCCGAACGATGTGCGCCTGTATCTGGCGCGCGGCACGGTTTTTGCGCAGCAGGGGAAGCTCGAAGAGTCGTTGCGGGACCGCAACCGCGCGGTGGAACTGGACCCGAAGAACGCCGAAGCTTATGTCGAACGCGCCGCCTCATACCACGCGCTGGGAGAGCATGAGAAAGGGCTGGCCGACCGCACTGCCGCGATCGCGCTGAACCCTGCATTGGCGATTGCGTGGCGGGCGCGTGGCGGCGACTACATCCTGCTGGGGCGCTACGACGAGGCCCTGGCGGATTTGCAGCGCGCCGCGCAGTTGGAGCCGGAAAACACGGAAGCCCAACAACTGCTGGCGCTGGCGGAGCAGAAAGTGCGAGAAGCGATCGAGGCCGCTCGCGCCAGGGAAGTGGCGCCGGACACGGTGGCGGTGGACCTGCCGGGCGCGCCCGCCGCGCCGGCGCCCATCGCCACTGAGGGACCGCCGAAACCGGATGCCGCGCCAGCGCCCGAACCGCAGGCGCCAGTGGTAAAGCCAGCGCTGAAAGCGGAGGCGGCGGCGCCGAAGTCCGATGCCGCGCCAACGTCCAAACTGCCAGCGCCGGCTGTTAAACCAGCGCTGAAAACGGAGCCGGCGCCGCCGAAGCCGGCGCCCGAAGCGGCCAAGGATGCGTCCGCCCATCAGGCGGCAGGGCGCAAGCTGATTCAGGAGGCGAAATTCGCCGAGGCTATCGAGCAACTCAGTGCGGCGATCCGGTTGGACGCGACTTCGGCGCGGGCATACAACGCGCGAGGCTACGCGCAAATGCGCCTCAAGCATTTTGCCGGGGCGATTGCCGATTTCGACAACGCCATCCGGCTCGATCCGAACTACGTCAACGCGTACCAGAACCGCGCCGCCGCGCGCAGCGGTTTGGGCGACAAGGCCGGCAGTGATGCGGACCTGGAGAAATCGCGGGAATTCAGCAAAGAGCTCCAGTAGGGGCTCGTGGCGCGCGAACTCGTGCGGGCCGCGCCGGCACTCGTGCCGACGCCCGGTTTCCCGCGCGCGAGCATGTGTCGAGAAGAGTCTCGACACGGCACGCACGAGTGCGTGCGCCACGGAGAAAAGAGCAGACGCATGGACTACACGTACGAAGATATCGCCAAGATGATCGATCACTCGCTGCTGAACCCGACCCTAACGGCGGCGGAAATGGAGCGGGGCTGCCGGCTGGCGCTCGACTATGATGTGGCCAGCGTCTGCATCCTGCCGTATTACCTGCGCCGGTGCGCGCAGATGCTGGCAGGCAGCCAGGTGAAGGCGAGCACCACCATCGGCTTTCCGCACGGCTGCCACACCACGGCCGTCAAAGTGGCCGAAGCGGAGCGGGCGCTGGCCGACGGCGGGCAGGAACTGGACATGGTAGTGAACATCAGCGCGGTGTTGAGCGGCGACTGGAGATACGTCCGCGATGACCTGGCGGCGGTGATCGCAGTGACCCACGCCGCGGGACAAAAAGTGAAGGTGATTTTCGAGAACTGCTATTTGAACGACGCGCAGAAGATCCGCCTCTGTGAGATTTCGAGCGAGTTGGGCGCCGATTGGGTGAAGACGTCCACCGGATACGGCAGCGGGGGCGCCACCATCGAAGACCTGGTGCTGATGCGGAAGCATGCCGCGCCGCGGGTGCAGGTGAAATCCGCCGGAGGGATTCGCGACCTGGATGCGCTGTTGGGCGTGCGCGCGGTGGGCGTGACGCGCTCCGGCGCCACCCGCACGGCATCCATGCTGGATGAGTGCCGGCGCCGGTTGGGATTGCCTGCGCTGGAGCGCACCAGCGAGAGTTGAGACGCCGCGCGGGAAGTGGGGGCGGGTGCGGCGCGGGCCGGGCATGCCCGGCCCCTACGACGCGAGCGGCATCACCGTTGCGAGCGCTGCGCTCACCTTGCGGCGGTCGGCAGGCTTCAGGCGGCCGATCTTGCCGACGATCAAACGGTTGTCCAGGGTGAAGAACTTCATACGCACCACGCTTGCCATTTTCAGGCCGGCGGCAGAGGGCTCGATTTCGGTGTCGAGCGGCCACGGCGCATTGCGCAGATCCGTGATCATCGCCAGCACAGTGTAGCCATGGCGGTTGAACGACGGCCGGCTGAGCACCAAGGCGGGGCGTCTGACGGCGGCCGGCGAATCCGTGAAGGGAAAAGGAACCACCACCACATCGAAGACATCACAGGTCATCGAAATTCTCGTGATCGTGAGGCGAATCCCATTCGGGCGCAAGCGTGTGCGAAATTGCGCGAAGCCAGGGCAGATCGAGCGGCTGCGCTTTGCGCATCCTTACGGTATTCCCGGTAACCTCGTAGGCCAGGTAATCCCCGGCGCGAACATCGAGCTTGTCGCGGACTTTTTTGGGAAGTGTAACCTGGCCTTTACTGGTGATTTTGCTGACCATAAGCGCCGCCGGTTACAGTATAGCGCATTACTTCCTTACCGCCTTACCAGGCTCCGGTTGATTCACCGGGAAACCCGGCTTTTTCAGCTCGAGGAAGCGGCCGTCGCGATAGTCGAAGACGTAGTCGTAAGCAGCGATCTCCTGGTCGCTCGGAGGCTGCTTCATTTCTTTCGCCCGGGAGACCTCCAGGTTGCGATCGTCGTAGCTCAACCGCGCGATGAAGAGCAGGTGAAGGGAATCGGCGGGGACGGGGTCGCTCAAAAACAGAATCCGGCTGCCAGGGCGGATAGCGGGCGCGGCGGCATGGAGCTGAGCCACGATGTTGCGGTTTTCCTGAAACTCCGGAACCTCACTGAACACATAGCCCAGAGGCTTGTATGCCGAATAGAGAATCGCCATCGAGCCGACGAACAAAGCCGCGCCCCTCGCTCTGGACAGCCACCATTCCGGAAGCGGCACAGCACGCGTGAGGAGCGTGAAGAGCTTCACCAGCAGAACCGCGGCATAGAGCATCCAACCGAACACGCACACGTAATATTGGGCCGCTCCGCGCGGCAGGATAAATGCAATGGGCAGCGGGCTGAGCATCAGGAACAGCCAGGCGAAGCGCAGCACGCGCGACCGGGAGAACCAGGCGATGGCGGCCAGCGCGATCCAGAGCAGCAGCACCACCCAGGCCGGCCAGTCCGGCATTCCGAGGAAGTCCCCCGTGAAGTGGCGGCTGGTGAGCATGAATTGGGACCAGGTTGGGGACGGCCGGTAGGCGGCAAGATGAATCAGCCCCAGAGGGCTGAGCGATCTGCCAATCACGAACAGCACGGCCACTGCGCCTGTCAGCAGCGTGGCGCGGCCCTCCCGAAGCAGCCAACGGCATAGCGGCGCAGGCTGCCAGGCGCGCGGCGGATGGTATAGCAGCTCATAGGTTCCCAGGAACGCCGGCAACGTCACCGCCATTTCCTTCGAATTCAAGGCGCAGATGTAAAGAGCAAACGGGGCTGCCCATTGCCAGGGCCGCAGCGCCAGAGCCCGCGCGCGCACTCGCAGATAGAGCGCCAGCGCGGCGAAGAGGAAGAAATAGCAGAGGACGTCGTAAATGAATCCAGTATCAAAGTAGAGCCACCCGAGGCGAAGCTGATAGGCCATCGCCAGGGCGGTGAGGGCGGCGATTTCGCGCGATCCGGCCAGGCGGCGCGCCACCGCATAGGTCAGGCAGATGTTAGCGGCCAGGATGGCGAGATCGGAAGCGTGAAACCAGAACGGGTGGAAGCCGGCGAAATCGAAAATCAGACGGTACCACACGCTGCCCATGGGACGCGCGTAATCGAAAGCAAGGAAGAACAGCAGGTTGGATTTGAGGAGAAGGCCGGCGGAGAAGATCCAGGATTGGTGCAGGTTCATCAGATCGTTGGGCGAGAAATAGACGTGCAGGGATGCGCGGGTCAGCCGGCAGAAGTAAACCGCAAGCAGGAGCGCGCCGGCGGCGAAGAGGCATCGATCGACGCGGCGCATATCGGGCGCGGGGCGCGGGGCAGGCGGGCGCGCGGCATCGCCGCGGCCTGGGCCGCGGATCACCATGTCCTCATGCTACAAAGACCCGCCGGGGGCAAGAAACACTACACCGTCCAGCATATTTTGTGCCGAGGACTGACATTGTGAGGGACTGCGAAGAATTCGCGCCCGGCCGGCGGGTTGACAGGCGAAAGCGCCTGTCCCACTCTCGCGGCCGAGTGGGGCTGGCGCTTCCGCCTGCCAACCGATTCTTTCACGGTTCCGTGATCGAACAGTTTCGCGTTCCCGCCGCATGCGGTCAGGAACCGGGCTTTTTCAGCTCGAAGAAGCGGCCGTCGCGATAATCGAAGACGTAGTCGTAGGAAGCGATCTCCTGGTCGCTCGGCGCCTGCTTCATTTCTTTCGCCCGGGCGACCTGCACGTTTCGGTCGTCGTAGCTCAACCGCACCATGAAGAACAGGTCCCAGTGGTCGGCGGCGATGGGATCGTTCAAGAACAGAAGACGGCTGCCCGGACGGATGACGGGCGCGACGGCATGAAGTTGGGCCACGGTGTTGCGATTCAGGGTAGCCGTCTCGTTCGCACTATAGATTCCGGCGTAGCCCAAGGGCTTGTAAGCCGCATAGAGAATCGCCATCGAGAGCAAAAACAAAGCCGCGCCCCTGGCTCTCGACAGCCACCATTCGGCAAGCGGGACACCGCCCGTGGCGAGCGAGGCAAGTTTCACCAGGAGGACGGTGATGTAGAGCATCCATCCGAACACGCACACGTAATATTGGGGCGCTCCGCGCGGCTCGATGAATGCAATGGGCAGCGGACTGAGCATCAGGTACAGCCAGGCGAAGCCCAGCACACGCGACCGTGCGACCAACGCGATGGCGGCCAGCGCGGTCCACAGCAATAGCACCGCCCAGGCCGGCCAGTCCGGCATGGCGAGAAAGTCTCCCAGGAAGTGGCGGCTGGTAAGCATGAACTGAGTCCAGGTGAAGGACGGCCGGTAGGCGGAGAGATGAACCATAGACAGAGAGCCGAGCGATCGGCCAACCACGAATAGCACAGCCACTGCGCCGGTCAGCAGCGTGGCGAGGCCTTCGCGGAACAGCCAGCGATAGAGCTTTGCAGGCTGCCAGGCGCGCGGCGGATGGTAAAGCAGTTCATAGGTTCCCAGAAATGCCGGCAGCATCACGGCCATTTCCTTGGTATTCAAGGCGCAGATGTAGAGCGCGAAAAGGGCCGTCCATTGCCAGGGCTGGAACGCCGCGGCACGCGCGCGCATTCGCATATAGAGTGCCAGTGCGGCGAAGAGGAAGAAATAGCAGAGGACGTCGTAGATGAATCCGGTGTCAAAATAGAGCGACGCGAGACGCTGCTGATAGGCCATCGCCAGCGCGGTGAGAGCGGCGATCTCACGCGATGCGGAGAGGCGGCGCGCCACCGCATAAGTCAGCCAGATGTTGGCGGCCAGGATGGCGAGATTGGAAGCGTGAAACCAGAAGGGATGGAAACCGGCGAAATCGACGATCACGCGGTACCACACACTGCCCATGGGACGTATGAAATCGGAATTGAGGAAGAACAGCAGGTTGGCAGAGATGAGATGGCCGATGGAAAAGACCCAGGAGCGATATAAGTTCATCAGGTCGTCGCCCGTGAAATAGACGTGGAGGGAGGGGCGCGTCAGGCGGAAAAAGTAGGCGGCCAGCAGGAGCGCGCCGGCGGCGATCAGGCCGCGATCGACCAGGCGCATGTCGGGCGCCGGGCCGGATGGACGGGAGCGCGCGATAACAGGCGCTGGGACGGCGGCCGGCACGGGAGCAGGCACGGAGGCAGGAGGCGGCGCTTGGGCCTGGCAGCGGGCGCGTTCCAGGATGTCCTCGGTATCGGCGGCGCCGGGCGGGTCGAAGCGGGCCCGCATGACGGCCAGGACCTGGGCGGCGAGCTCGTCTTTTTCGCGATCCGTCATGTCATGCTTTTAGGCTGAAACGATAGCGGCGCCGGATCATCACTTCACCAGGCTGGCGGATCGTCCCGCGAAATCCAGCACCCAGCCGGGGAAGATTCCGAGGACCAGTGTGCCGATGGCAGGCAGGATGAGAGCCGCGGAGAACGCGGGCGTGAGGGGCTCGGCGCTGGAGGCGGCTTCGCCGGGATCGCGGAAGTACATCATCACGAGAAGGCGCAGGTAGTAATACGCTGCCACCGCGCTGTTGAGCAGGCCGAGCACGGTGAGCCACACCAGGTGCGATTCCAAAGCCGCTTTGAAGATATAAAACTTGCCGAAGAAACCGCCGGTAAGCGGCACACCGATCAGCGAGAGCAGGAAAATGGAGAGCATGGCCGCGACGAACGGCTGCTTCTGCGCGAGACCGGCGAAATCTTCGATGCTTTGATACCGCTCGCCTTTGCCGGAAAGATGGCTGACCACGGCGAACGCGCCCACGTTCATGCACGCGTAAGCGGCCAGGTAGAACATGGCGGCGGCGATACCGACTTCCGAGCGCGACGCCAGCGCCACCATCACGTAACCGGCGTGCGCGATGGAACTGTAGGCCAGCATGCGCTTGACGTTAGTTTGCAGCAGCGCGGCGAAGTTGCCAATGGTCATGGAGAGAAGCGCGGATGCCCACACCAGCGGCGCCCAGGCGTGGCCGATGGGCGCGAAGGCGGTCATGAAGATGCGCAGGAAGATGGCGAAAGCGGCCGCTTTGGGACCGGCGGACAGGAACGCCGAGACCGGCGTGGGCGCGCCCTGATACACATCCGGCGCCCAGATCTGGAACGGGGATGCGGAGACTTTGAAGGCCAGCCCGACGAACATCAGCGCCGCCGCCAGGCCGACCATGACCGGCAAGGGCGCGTCGGGACCCGTGACGACGGCGTGCACCACGCTGAGATTGATGCTGCCGGTTTCACCATAAATCAGCGCCACGCCGTAGAGGAAGAAACCGGTGGCGAAGGAACCGAGCAGAAAATACTTGAGCGCGGCCTCATTGGCGCGCTTGTCATCGCGGAGATAGCCGGCCAGGATGTAGCTGGCGATGGAGGAGATTTCCAGTCCGATGAAGATGATGATGAGGTCGTTGGCCGCGGCCATAATCGATTGGCCGGCGATGGAGAACAGCAGCAGCGCATGAAACTCGCTGGTTTCGGCCTGCTGCCGTTTGAGGAAACTGAAAGAAGGCAAAATGGTGAGGATGCCGACGCCCAAAACCAGCACGCGGAAGAAGGTCGCGAAGCCATCCACGATCAGCATGCCGCCGAATGCCGGGCCGGCGTCGGAGTACGCGTAGATCGCAGCGAGAATGGCGGCCAATAGCGTGGCCAGGCTGAGCGTTCCGTAGACCTTGGATTCGCGGCGGTTGAGTAACGGATCGAGCACCATGATCAAGGTGCCCATCGCGGTGAGGATGATTTCGGGCAGGAAGCGGATCAGGTCGGTGGGATTGAAGATGGGGCTAGCGGGCACGGCTCACCTCCGTGCTCGCGGGGCCGCGGAGATCGACCCGGTAGGGTACATTGACCTGGGTTTGTTCGAGCACGCGGGCGGTGGTCTTGCCGACTGGGTCGAGGAAGGATTTCGAGTAAACGCCCATCCAGACCATCATGGCGATCAGCGGAACGACGACGGCCCACTCGCGCAGGTTGAGGTCGGGCATGTGCGACCGCACTGCATCTTTCAACTCGCCGTAGAAGACGCGCTGGTACATCCAGAGCATGTAGCAGGCGGAGAGAATGACTCCCAGCGCGGCCCATATGGCCCATTTGAAATTGGCGAGGGCGGCGCCTTGCAGCACCAGGAACTCGCCGACGAAATTGTTCAGCAGCGGCAGTCCGATGGAAGCCAGCGTGGTGATGAGGAACACGGTGGAGAGCCACGGCGCGGCGGTGGCGACGCCGCCGTAATCTTCAATCGCGAGCGAGTGGCGGCGATCGTACATCAGCCCGACCAGCGCGAACAGCGCGCCGGTGGTGATGCCGTGATTGAGCATCTGGTAGACCGCGCCATCGAGGCCGATTTGGGTGAAGGAAAAGATGCCGAGCACGACGAAGCCGAGATGGCTGACCGACGAATACGCCACCAGCTTTTTCATATTCGGCTGCACCATGGCGACCAGCGCGCCGTAGATGATGCCGATGATGGCCAGCACCGCGATCCACGGAGCGCAGCGGCGCGCGGCGGCGGGAAACAGCGGCAGCGCATAATGCAAAATACCGAAGGTGCCCATCTTCAGCATGACGGAGGCCAGCATGACGGAACCGGCGGTGGGAGCTTCGACGTGCGCGTCCGGCAGCCAGGTGTGGAGAGGGAACAGCGGCACTTTGATGGCGAAGGCGACGAAGAAGGCCAGAAAGAGCAGCATCTGCTCGAAGGCGGTGAAGGCGAGGCGGCCGCTCGCGAGCTGATCCAGGATCGCCGCGTAGCCGAACGTGCCGGCGCGATTGTACAGATAAATGATGGCCGCCAGCATCAGCACCGAACCGGCCATGGTGTAGAGAAAGAATTTCACTGCGGCGTAAATGCGGCGCTCGTGGCCCCAGATACCGATTAGGAAATACATGGGCACCAGGCTGACTTCCCAAAACACGTAAAACAGAAACAGGTCCTGCGCCAGAAACACGCCCACCAGGCCGACTTCCAGCAGCAGAAGGAAAGCGTAGAATTCCTTAACGCGGCTCTGAATGTGGTTCCAGCTAATCAACACACAAATGGGCGTGAGGAAGGTGGAAAGCAGCACCAGCCAGAGGCTGACGCCATCGGCTGCGATGTGAAAACGGATTTCGGGCGATGAGATCCAGAGCAGATCGACGGTCAATTGATCGCCGGCGACGCTGCGGTCAAACCAGCCGAGCAGCGCTAGCGAAGCGAGAAAGGTGACCAGCGAAATCGCCAGCGCCCAGTAGCGGCTCGAAGCCGGCGAGGAACGCGGCAGCGCCAGCGCGATCAGGAATCCGGCGGCCGGAAGCAGGAGAACGAGCAGCAGCAGGTTCATCGCAGGCCTCCCAACACGATCATGGCCGCCATGCCAAAGATCACCAACACGCCGCCGAACGCAATCCACGTGGCGTAACTGCGTGTGTTGCCGGATTGCGCCAGGCGCAACACGCCCCCGATGCCTTTCGCGCGTGCGCCGATGCCATTGACCGTACCATCGATCAGCCCGGCGTCGAAGCCCTTCCAGAGCACCACGCGCGAGCCGCCCACCAGGGGCTTGACCACGGCCGCATCGTAGATCTCGTCCACGAAATACTTGTTGTAAACCAGCGTGTAAAGGCCCTTGGCGCCGCTCGCGATGGAATCGGGGATGCCCGGCCGGTACACGTACATCAGGTAAGCCAGCGCGATACCCAGCAGGCCGGCGGCGCTGGCGACGGCCATGGGACCAAACGCCTCTGGCGCTTCAACCGCCGGAAAAACGGGGCGGAGAAAGTCGGGAATTTTGAAAAGATAGCCGCCGACTAGCGAGAGGCCAGCCAGAATCACCAACGGGATCAGCATCACGGGCGGCGATTCGTGCGGATGCTCCTTGCCGCGATATTTCCCGAAGAAGGTCATGAAGAACGCACGGAAGACGTAGAACGCGGTCATGCCGGCGGTGAAGACGCCGACCCAGTACAGCCACGGCGCGCGATGATCGGCGGCCAGCAGGATCGCATCCTTACTAAAGAAGCCGGAGGTAAACGGGAAGCCGGCAATGGCGAGCGAAGCGCAGAGCATCACGCCGAAGGTCCAGGGAATCTTGGCGCGGAGCCCGCCCATCTGCCGCATGTCCTGCTCGCCGGAAAGTGAGTGGATCACCGCGCCCGCGCCGAGGAAGAGCAGCGCCTTGAAAAACGCGTGCGTCATCAGGTGGTAGATGCCGGCCGAAAAAGCGCCGCAGCCGACACCCACGAACATATAGCCGAGCTGGGAAACCGTCGAGTACGCGAAGACTTTCTTGATATCGTTCTGCGCCAGGCCGATGGTGGCGGCGACGAACGCGGTGGCGATGCCGATGTAGGCGATCACGTCCATCGCGATGGGAGCGTGCGTGTAAATGACCCACGACCGCGCCGTCATATAGACGCCGGCGGTGACCATGGTGGCGGCGTGGATCAGCGCGGAGACGGGCGTGGGGCCGGCCATGGCGTCGGGCAGCCAGACGTAGAGCGGGATCTGCGCAGACTTGCCGCACGCGCCGAACATCAGCAGTATGCCGATGAGGGTGAGCAGCCCGACTGGCGCGGCCGGCGCCTGCGCAAACACGTGGGCGAAATCGAACGAGCCGAATTGGCGGAAGATCAAAAACATCGCCAGCGAGAAACCGAAATCGCCGATGCGGTTCACGATGAACGCCTTATTGCCGGCATCCGTGGCGATTTTCTTATCGAAATAAAAACCAATTAAGAGGTAGCTGCAGAGCCCGACGCCCTCCCAGCCGACAAACAGCACCAGGTAGTTGGCGGCCAGCACCAGCGTCAGCATGAAAAACATGAAGAGGTTGAGGTAGGCGAAGAAGCGGTAGTAGCCGCCCTCGTGAGCCATGTAGCCGATGGCGTAAATGTGGATCAGCGAGCCGATGCCGGTGACCACCAGCAGCATGACGGCGGTGAGGCGGTCCACCGAGAAATCGCAGCCGACCGAAAGCGCGCCACTCTGAATCCAAGTGAAGTAATGCTCAGTGTAAGCGGCGGTAAGGCCGCCCAGACCGAAGAGGGTTTTCAGCACCCACAGAAAGGCGAGCACCACGCTGCCGATGGCGAACGCGTTGACCAGCCCCTTGGAAAAGCGGCGCCCGAACAGGCCGTTGATGAGGAAGCCGGCCAGCGGAAGTATCGGTATGAGCCAGAGTTGCATCGGTCGGGTGTCAGTTCTTCATCGAGTCGAGGTCGTCGATATTCAGGGTTTCTCGGTTCTTGAAAACGGTCAGAATAATCGCCAGGCCGACCGCGGCTTCGGCCGCCGCCACCACCATCACGAAGAACGCGAGCAGATGTCCGGCCACCTGCTGCCGCTGGTAGGCGAAGGTGATGAAGGTTAGGTTGACGGCGTTCAAAATCAGCTCGATCGACATGAACATGGTGATGATGTTGCGGCGGAAAATGAAGCCGGCCACGCCGAGCGAGAACAGCACCGCGCTCAGCATGAGAAACCAGGAAAGCGGGACGTGGCCCATCATTCGAGCTCCTTGCGCGCCAGCACGATGGCGCCGACGATCGCGATCAGGATCAGAATCGAAGTGATTTCAAACGGCAGCAGGTAAGTGGTGAACAGGGCGCGGCCAACCGACTGCGCCGTGCCGCCGCGGAAGCCGCCGAAGTGCACCTCAGTATCGCGCGGGTAGATGCGCGCAGTGAAAAACGCCAGCAGCGCCAGCAGCGCCACGAGCACCGGCACGCCCAGCAGGCTGGCGACGAAGGAACGGCCGGCCTTGGTTTCGCCGCCGGCATTGAGCAGCATGATGACGAAGACGAACAGCACCATGATGGCGCCGGCGTAGACGATCACCTGTGCGGCGGCGATGAATTCGGCGCCCAGCAACAGGTACAACACGGCCAGCGACCCCATCACGGCGATCAGCGAAACGGCACTCGAGATGGGATGCCGCTGCACCACCACGTTGATGGCGGCCACCACCGCAATGCCTGCGAATACGAGAAAGAGAATCAATTCCATTCGCTTTGACTCACGAAAACACGGCGATCGCCAGGCCGGTGGCCAGCAGGTTCAACATGGCGACCGGAAACAGAACCTTCCAGGCGAAGCCCATCAGTTGATCGTAACGGAAGCGCGGCAGCGTGCCGCGAATCCAGATAAAGAGGAACAGAATGGCGCCGGTCTTGGCGCAGAACCAGAACAACGGCAGCAGCGCGCTCTGCAAGAGCGGCACCAGGAAAACCGCCGCGACGATCAGGAAAACCACGCCGAACGGCGGGAAAGTGTAACGGTCGCGCTTGCGGCGCGGGTTCAGCCCGCGCCAGATGGTGATCACACCGGCGACCGCGAAAATCACCACCGGCACGTAACCGGAGCCATACGCGGCCGGCCACGGCGCCACCCATCCGCCGAGGAACAGCAACACCGCCATGCAACTCACCGTGATCATGTTGGCGTATTCGGCCATGAAGAACGAGGCAAACTTCATGCTGCTGTACTCGGTGTGGAAGCCCGCCACCAGCTCGTTTTCGGCTTCCGGCAGATCGAAGGGCACGCGGTTGGTTTCGGCGAATGCGGCGATGATGAAGATGACAAAGCTCACATACTGAAAGCCGTGAAACAGATTCCAATTCCACAGCCAGCCATCCTGCGTCTCCACGAGTTTGCGCAGGCTCAGAGTGTTCGAAATCAACAGCGGCGCGGCGATGGCCAGCGAGAGCGGCAGCTCGTAACTGATCATCTGCGCCGAGCTGCGCAGGCCGCCCAGCAGCGCGTATTTGTTGTTCGAACTCCAACCGGCCAGCGCGATGCCGTAGACGCCCATCGAAGAAATGCCCAGAATGAAAAGCACGCCGAAGTTGAGGTCGGTGAGCTGCATCCAGGTCTGGTAGCCGGCCACCTGGATTTTGGGGCCGAAGGGAATCACGGAGATGGAAAGCAGCGCCATGGTGATCGCCAGGAACGGCGCCGCGAGATACAGCACCTTGTTGACATACGGCGGCACCAGGTCTTCCTTGGTGATGAGTTTGATCACGTCGGCCAGCGGCTGCAGCAGGCCGTGCGGGCCCACGCGATAGGGGCCCGGCCGCACCTGGATATGCGCGATCACCTTCCGCTCCACCCATTGCAGGTAGGCGAGGATGGTCATGAGCGCGCCGAAGACCACGAATATCTTGATGAGGCTGATGACGATGAACGAGTCCATTAGCGGCTCAAGCGGCTTTCCAGCACCGAGTTCAGTACCTTAGAATAGCGCCCCAGCGTGCCCGAGGCGAACAGGCCGTTGCGATCCGACCTTACCAGGCCGGCCGGTCCGGGGACGGCGACGCGCCCGTTGACCGGCATGGTCTGCGCCGCGCCGCCAGTCGAGAGCGCCGGCATGGCGACATCGTAGCCGCGAACGTTCTTGCGGATTTCTTCGAAGACCGCGTCCGGCGTCCAGGGCCCCAGCGCGGCCGCGGCTCCCATTTCGCGCGCGATGAAGCCGATGATCTCGAGATCCGGCTTGGCGCCCATGGTCTCGATGGCGCGCTTGAGTCGCTGTACTTCACCGGTGCCGCTGGTGACGGTGCCGTTCTTTTCGTAAGCGCAGGCGGCCGGCAGCACGATGTCGGCCTGGAGCGCGGTTTCCGTGAGAAACAAATCCTGCACCACGAGGAAGCCCGATTTGCGCGCGGCGTTCTCCAACGGATTGGCGCCCACTACCCACAACACGCTCAATTCGGCCGCGAGCATTTCGTCGAGATGCAGGCCAGATTGCCCGGAGGGCTGGTAACCAGGTAGCAACTCCGGCGTGAGTCCCATGTCGATGGCGCCGCGCGAATTGGCGTAATCCACCAGGCAGACGTAGCGCACAGGGATGCCGAGCGATTCGCCGAAGTCCACCAGCTTGCGCAATTCCCCGCCCTGGTAGGAATCGTCGAACAGAATGACCAGCTCCGGCTGGGCCTTCAGCTTGTCGCGCAGCGATTCGTAATCGCGGCCGCGCATGGTGGCAGCGGCATACTTGTCTTCGCGCACGGCCTTGGGCGTCACCACGTAAACGTGCGCCTGGTGATGCCGGTAATTGGCGCGGATCTGGTAGGAAAGCAGCGGATGCTCCAGCGCCAGGTCGGCGCCGAGCACCAGGAAGGCCTTGCGCTCGCAAAGGTCCGCCACGGTGGCCAACGCGCCTGATTTGCCGCTCAACGCGTCCACCAGCGTCACCACGTCGCCGGTGCGATGATGATCGATGTTGTTGGTGCCGAGCACGCTCCGCGCGAACTTCTGCAAATAGTAATTCTCTTCGTTGGTGGTGTGGTTGGAGCCGACGATGCCGAAAGTGCCCGCGCCAATCGTCTGCTTGAATTTCTCGGCCACCGCGGCCAGCGCCTGCGCCCACGAAACCTCTTCCAGCTTGCCATTGACGCGCATCAGCGGCGCTTGCAGGCGGTCGGGATGGTCGTAGAAATCGAAGCCATAGCGGCCTTTGATGCACAGGAACTCGCCGTTGATGCCGGAGCGGTCGCGATTGTTGCCGCGCAGTATGCGGTCATTGCGCGTGCCGAGCGTGGTCTTGCAGCCGTCGGAGCAGTGTGTGCAAATGGTGCCAACGTGGGTCATCTCCCAAGGCCGCGTCTGGTAACGGTAGATGCCGCTGGTGAGCGCGCCGACCGGGCAGATGTCGATGCAGGCGCCGCACTCGTCGCATTCCAGGTGGTCGCCGTGATTCGGCGCGATTTCCGAAACCGCTCCGCGCTCGACCACCCCGAGCGCGTTGACGCCCATGCCTTCGTTGCAGATGCGCACGCAGCGGTAGCACAGGATGCAGCGCGGCGCATCGAAAAACACCACCGGCGAATATTGTTTTTCCGGCGTGTGAACCTTGGTTTCGTTGTAACGGCTCTCGCCCGCGCCGTAACGGAACGCCATGTCCTGCAGCTCGCATTCGCCGCCCTTGTCGCACACCGGGCAATCGAGAGGATGGTTGGTGAGCAGGAATTCGAGCATGTACTTGCGCGCCGCGGCGACTTGCGGCGTTTCCGTGCGCACCACCAGCCCCTCAGCCACCGGCAGCGTGCAGGCCGTCATCAGCTTGGGCATCTTCTCCACTTCCACCAGGCACATGCGGCAGGCGGCTTGGAGCGTCAGGCCTTCGTAATAACAGAACGCCGGTATCTCGATGCCGGCCAGTTTCGCAGCGTCGATGACCAGCATTCCAGCCGGCGCGTGCACTTCGTGGCCGTCGATCGTGAGTTTTACCGTGTCAGCCATTACGCCGTCACCATCCGGTTGGAATGCTCGTAGGGGCACGGCTTGCCGTTCAGATGATCCTCGAATTCGCCGCGGAATTTTTCGACGATGGAAATCATCGGCAGCGCGGCGGCGTCGCCCAGCGGGCAGAAGGTGCGGCCCAGCATATTCTTCGCGATGTCGCCCAGCAGGCCGATATCCTGCGGCGATCCGCCGCCGGAGTGGAAGCGCGTCATAATTTTGGTGAGCCAGGCCGTGCCTTCGCGGCAAGGGATGCACCAGCCGCAGCTTTCGTGGGCATAGAACTTCATCAGCCGCAGGCAGGCCTTCACCATGCAGGTGTCTTCATCCATGATGACCACGCCGCCCGAGCCGAGCATGCTCTTGCGCTGCGCCATGGAATCGTAATCCATGGTGGCGCCTTCGCACTCCGCCGCCGTCAGCACCGGGCACGACGATCCGCCGGGTATGAACGCTTTCAGCTTTTTGCCATTGCGCATGCCGCCGCCCACTTCCTCGATCATCTGTTTGACCGGGAAGCCGAGCCGCAGTTCGTAGACGCCGGGCTTGTTGATGTGGCCGGTGAGGCAGGTCAATTTGGTGCCGCCGGCCTTGGGAATGCCCAGCGCCGCGAACGCCGCGCCACCGTTCAGGAGGATAGCGGGCGCGGCGCAAAATGTCTCGACGTTATTCAGCACCGTGGGACATTGGAACGCACCCGCCACAGCCGGAAACGGCGGCCGGATGCGCGGCACGCCGCGCTTGCCCTCGAGCGATTCCAGCAGCGCGGATTCCTCGCCGCATTCGTACGAGCCCGCGCCAGTGTGCGTGTAGAGATCAAAATCGAAGCCCGTGCCTTGAATGTTCTTGCCCAGCCAGCCGCGCTCGTGCGCTTCCGCGATGGCGCGGTCCATGATGTCGATCAGGTAGCGATACTCGCCGCGAATGTAGATCCAGCCCGCGTGAGCGTCCACGGCCAGCCCGGCAATGAGAACGCCCTCGATCAACTGGTGCGGATCGTTTTCCATCAGCACGCGATCCTTGCACGTGCCGGGCTCGCCTTCGTCGGCGTTGACGACGATGTACTTCGGCTTGGGCGATGTGCGCGGCACGAAACTCCACTTCATGCCGGCGGGAAACCCCGCGCCGCCGCGCCCGCGCAGGTTCGACGCCTTCATCTCGCTGATGATCTCGTCGGGCGTCATCTTCGAGGCTTTGAGGAACGCCTGGTAGCCCTCGGTCGCGAGATAGGTTTCGATGGACTCGGAATGCGCCATGCCGAAACGGCGCGACAGCACTCTGGTTTCGAGCGGGCTGGGTTCGTTATACAGCATGTTCTATTGCTTCTTCCTCAGACCGTCCAAAAGCCGGTCGAGTTTCTCCGGCGTTACGAAGTGATGGTAATCGTAATTGACTTGAATCGCCGGCGCCCAGGAACACGCGCCCATGCACTCCACTTCTTCGATGGAAAATTGCCCGTCCGGGGTTACGCCGTGGTTTTCGATGCCGAGCTTCTGGCAAGTATGTTCCAGCAACTGGTCGGCATCATGCAGCAGGCAACTGATGTTGGTGCAGACCTGCACGTGATACTTGCCGCGCGCCTCGCGGTGCAACATGCTGTAGTACGAAACCACTTCGTTGACCTGCAGCGGCGTCACGCCGACGCGCTGCGCCACTTCCTCGACCAACTCATCGGTAACCGACCCGATTTCATCCTGCGCATAGAGGAGCATCGGAATCATCGCCGCGCGCTGGCGCCCGGCCGGATAGCTCTCAAGCAGCTTGGCGAACCTGGCTTCCAATTGGGGAGAGAATGTCATGGGCGGTTCATCGATCCGTATCTCCGAGCACAAAATCCATGCTGCCGATGGCGGCGATCACGTCGGCGATCAGCGTGCCTTCCACCATGCGCGAGGTAGACTGCAGGTTGCCGAAACTGGGCGTGCGCATATGAACGCGGTACGGCCGCGCCGTGCCGTCGCCGACCACGTAATAAGCCAGTTCGCCGCGCGGCGATTCAATCACCTGATAGACTTCCCCTTCGGGCACGCGGAAGCCTTCGGTCACAATCTTGAAATGATAGATGAGCGCCTCCATCTGCGTCTTCATCTTGTCGCGGTCGGGCAGCACCACGTGCGGAGAATCGGCCTTCCACGGGCCCGGCGGCATGCCGTCCATCGCCTGCCGGACGATGCGCGCGCTCTGCCGCATCTCTTCGATGCGCACCTGGTAGCGCGCGTAAACATCGTTTTCGGTGCGCACCGGCACTTCGAAATCGAACTTGTCGTAGCTGGAGTAAGGCGCGTCCTTGCGCGCGTCCATCTTCAACCCGGCGGCGCGCAGCATGGGACCGGTGACGCCCAGATCGAGCATATCTTCAATCGGAAACGTGCCGACGCCGCGCGTGCGGCCGATCCAGATTTGGTTGTTGGTGAGCAGATCCTCGTACTCGTCCACCCGGCTGGGAAACACGTCGATGAACTTCTTCACCCGCTCCTGCCAGCCCCGCGGCGGCTCCAGCGCCAGCCCGCCGATGCGAAAGTAGCTGGTCATCATGCGCTGGCCGGAAAACATCTCGAAGATGCGCAGGATGTCTTCGCGCTCGCGGAAGCAATAGAGGAAGACCGACATGGCGCCGATGTCGATGGCGTGGGTGCCCAGCCAGACCAGGTGGCTGTTGAGGCGCGTCAACTCCGTCAGCATCACCCGCATCCACTGCGCTTGCGGCGGAATCTCCAGGCCGAGTAGTTTCTCCACCGCCAGGCACCACCCCAGGTTGTTCGAAAGCGGCGCCAGGTAATCCACGCGGTCGGTCAGGGTGACCGCCTGCTGATAGAGCTTGACCTCGAATTCCTTTTCGATGCCGGTGTGCAGGAAGCCGATGTCGGGCTGGCAACGCACGATGGTCTCGCCATCCAGCTCCAGCAGCAGCCGCAGCACGCCGTGCGTGGAGGGATGTTGCGGGCCCATGTTGAGCACCAGCGTGCGTCTGCCGGAGCTGAGCTCTTCGCTCTCCAGCGTGGCGGCAACTCCTGGTACGTCCGGCTCGCTCATTCAGATCCTCGTCCCCGTGATCGGATAATCCTTGCGCAGCGGGTGGCCTTCCCAATCGTCAGGCATCATAATGCGGCGCAGATCGGGATGATTCAGGAAGCGGATGCCGAACAGGTCGAACACTTCGCGCTCATACCAGTTGGCGCCCCGCCACACCGAAGTGACGCTCTCGATGGCTGGGTCGGCGCCGCTCACCCGGGATTTCAGACGCACCCTCTGGTTCTTCTCCACCGAATGCAGATGGTAGACCACCTCGAAGCGCGGCTCGGCCGGCAAGCGGTCCACCGCGGTAACCGAGCTCAAACGTACGAATTTCTGATCGTATTTCAGAAACCCGCAGACGCTCAAAATCTTGGCCGGAGCGATTTCGAGGGTCAACTCGCCGCGGTCGAACTTGCCGCCGGTGACTGCGTCGGCATCAAAGTCCGCCACGGCAACGGCCAGAGCCTGTTCGCGCAATGGATCGGGCAGCATAGCAGTCGTTACCGTTTTCGGTTCAAGGTGGAATCGGGGGACCAATCGAGGGCGCCTTTTTTCCAGATGTAAAAAAACCCGGCAAGAATCGGCACTACGAACACCAGCATCTCGATGAACCCGAACATCTTCAGCTCGCGGTACACCACCGCCCAGGGATAAAGAAAGATGGCCTCGATATCGAACAGAATGAACAGCATCGCCACCAGATAAAACTTCACGCTGAAGCGGTGCCGCGCGTCGCCGGTAGGAACCATGCCCGATTCGTAAGGCATGTCCTTCACGCGGTTGCGCACGCGCTTGCCGAGCAGGTAGGAAACCGTGAGCAAGCCAGCCGCCAGCGCCATGGCCAGCAAGGCCTGCACCAGGACAGGAAAGTACTGTTCCGCGTAAGATTCTGGCATGACGGTTCGGGAAGCTGCGGCCTAACCTTAGACTATAATGGTTGCAAAAGTAGAGTGTCAACCGGCGATGGAGATTCCAGTAGTCATCAATGGCGAAACCCGCACCGTGGCCGCGCAGCAAACGCTGCTGGAACTGCTGCGGCGGCTGGGACTCGATCCCGCCCGCGTGGCCGTCGAACTCGACCGCCGCATCGTTAAACAAGCGCAGTGGAGCGACATCGTGGTCGAACTGGGCGCGCAGATCGAAATCGTCCAGTTCGTCGGCGGCGGGTAGCGGTGGCGCACGCACTCCTCGGTGCCGCGTCGGCACTCTTGCCGACGCCCGCCGGACCGCAGCGAAAACGCGTCGAGAAGAGTCTCGACGCGGCACGCACGAGTGCGTGCGCCACACCCGTTTACGCAAACGCGCGGATGGCGTGAGCTTCGTCTTCGTGCACGTCGAAGACGGTATACAGCTTGGTGATCTGTAACAGGTCCTTCACCCGCTTGTTCAGGTTGAGCAGCTTCAACTGCCCGCCACTGTTGGTCACTGTGGTAAAGCCCGATACCAGCTCGCCGATCCCCGAGCTATCGATGTAGGAAACGTCTCCGAGGTTGAGCAGAATCTTCTTCTGGTTCTTGCTCACCATCTCTCGCAGCGTCTCGCGCAGCGCACTGGACCCTTCGCCGAGAGTGATTCGCCCGGCCACGTCCACAACGGAGACGTCGCCCACTTGCCGAGTATTCAACTTAACGCTCACTGAATATCCTCCTGGGATTCTTAAGAATCTATTTAGACACCGCAAACTTCACTAAAGTTACTTCGGTTCCCGCCGGCTCCAAACGCCGGGCGTGAAAATCGTCCATAAACGACCGGATCAGAAAAATGCCGCGGCCGGAGGTGCGCAGCAGGTTCTCCGGCGTCAACGGGTCGGGCAGGTTGACATAATCGAAACCCTCACCCTCGTCGGTGACCCGCACCGTGAACCGGCTGCCGTTCATGCTGGCCGAAAAGCGCACCTTCTTATTCGTGTTGTACCGATTGCCGTGCACCACCGCGTTGACCATGCTCTCGCGCACGGCCAGCCCGATCTTCATCAGGTCTTCCTCATCGAAACCGGCCCGCCGCGCCAGACCCACGGCCAGGTCTTCGGCGTGGTCCACGCTCTCCAAGGTCGATTCGAGCGACCTTTCCACGAATTCCGTTGCTGGGCGCGAAAGATCCCCCATTGCGATAGCGGCCGCTCGGCCAAAGCGAATCGTCAGAATAAATTACCGGAGCCGCCAAAGTCAAGGACGGTCACAGCGGCACGTAGCCCGAGCCCTGCCCACGGAACTGCGGCGGATGCACCTCGCGGCGCAGTTCCTCGATCAACTCCACAACCTTCCGCTCAATTTCGTCGCGGACCTCGCAATGCTCCTCAAACTTCATGCCGATCGGGTCGGGGATCTCCCATTCCACGAGGCGAGCCGGGGCTTCCAGCGGAAGCGGGCGCTGGCTCATGTTGACGACCAGGTCAAACCGGATGCGCGCCAGGTTCCGCAGGCTCTTCGGGAAGTGATCGCGCAGCACGATGCTCTTCTCATCCATGGCGCGAATCGTGTCGGGCGCAATGCCCCAGCCGGGCGCCAGTCCGGCGCTGGCCGGAATCATCACGTCGCCGCCCAGCGCCCGCGCGAAGGCTTCGGCCATCTGGCTGCGGCAGGAATTGCCGATACAAACGAACAGAACGCGGGTGCGGTGATCGCTCACAGTTTTTCCAGGAACAGCCGATGCACGCGCAAGTCTGCGCTAAGCTCGGGGTGGAAAGTGGCGGCCAGGTGCGGGCCTTGCTCCACCAGCACCGGATCGCCGCCGTAGCGGGCCAGTATTCTCGCGCCAGCGCCGACGCGGCGGATGATCGGTGCGCGGATAAAGACGGCCTCCAGCTTGCCAGGCGCGGTGCGCCGCTCGAAATCGGGTTCGGGTTTGATTGAGGTGACGCGGCTGTCCACCTGGCGGCCGTAACCGTTGCGCTCCACCGCCATATCCATCAGACCGAGGCTCTCCTGCGCCGGCGCCGAAACTTCGGTCGCCATCAGGATGGCTCCCGCGCAAGTACCGAATACGGGCTTGCGGCGCGCGAATTCCGCCAGCGGTTCCATCAGGCCATCGTACCGCAGCAGCTTCAGCATGGTGGTGCTTTCGCCGCCGGGAATCACCAGCCCGTCCAGACCGGCCAACTCGTCGGCATGGCGGACGTACACGGGCTCCGCGCCGGCGCGCTGCAACGCCGCACCATGGGCGGCGAAATCGCCCTGCAGCGAAAGCACGCCCACCTTCTTCATTTACCAGCCCCTGGTCTGCATCAGTTCACCCTCCGGCAGCTTGGCGATGTCGAGCCCGGGCATGGCCTCGCCCAGCGCGCGGCTGGCTTCGAGCAGTTTTTCCGGATTGTCGAAATTCTTGGCCGCCTGCACAATCGCCACGGCGCGCGCCGAAGGATCGGACGATTTGAAGATGCCCGAACCTACGAAGACGGCCTCCGCGCCCAGTTGCATCACCAGCGCCGCATCGGCCGGAGTGGCGATGCCGCCGGCCGAGAAGTTCGGCGTTGGCAGCTTGCCGTGGGCGGCCACCCACTCGACGAGCTCAAGCGGCGCCTGGAGCTCCTTGGCCTGGTGTACCAGCTCCTCTTTGCCCAGCACAGTGAGCTGCTTCATCTCTTTGACGATGGTGCGTATGTGGCGGACCGCTTCCACGATGTTGCCGCTGCCGGCTTCGCCCTTGGTGCGGATCATGGCCGCGCCTTCGGCGATGCGCCGCAGCGCTTCGCCCAGGTTGCGCGCGCCGCAAACGAACGGCACCTTGTAATCGCTCTTGGCAATGTGGTGCTCTTCGTCGGCCGGCGTCAGCACTTCGCTTTCATCGATGAAGTCCACGCCCAGCGCTTCCAGAATGCGCGCTTCCATGAAGTGGCCGATGCGCGCCTTCGCCATCACCGGAATATTCACCTCATGCATGATCTTCTCGATGATGCCGATGTTGGCCATGCGCGCCACGCCGCCATCCTTGCGTATATCGGAAGGCACACGCTCCAGCGCCATCACCGCCGATGCCCCCGCATCCTCCGCGATCTTGGCCTGCTCGGCGTTGGTGACGTCCATGATGACGCCGCCCTTCAGCATCTCCGCCAGCCCGACCTTCACTCGAAACGTCTCGCTCGTAAAATCAAACATTGCTTCTCCCTCGTGGCGCGGGCTGTCCAGCCTGCAGAGCCGAGAGTCATCTCGGCTTTTCTTCATTCCCGGCCACTATTTCAACAAATCTCGACCCCAAACCTCGCTCCGTAATCCCGGTGCCGACCGCTTCCTGCGGTCGCGGCTCCGATACGCAACCTCACACCATCGCCGTCGCCGGCTCGCCGCTCGGACGCGCACTCGCCAATTCCGCCGCCGCCAACTGCCCGATGATGGCGAGGCCGTCGCGGATCTGCTGCGGCTCGAGGCCCGCGAAACTCAATCGCAGCCCGCCCGGCTCCTGCCGCGATACCGCAAAATAGCGCGCCGGCAAATACGCCACACCCAGTTTCTGCGCGCGCGGCAGCAGTTCGCCGGCATCCAACGGCTCCGGCAGGCTCACCCACAGGTTCATGCCGCCTTCCGGCCGCGTCCAGCCCGTGCCAGCCGGCAGAAATTCCCGGCAAGCTTCCAGCGTAACCCGCAGCCGTTCTCCGCCCGCTTCGAGCAGCCGCTTGCGATGCGCCTCCAAACGCCCGGACTCGGCGAATTCAAGCAGCACCGCCTGCGAAAGCTGATCGCTATGCAGATCGGCCGCTTCCTTGGCATGGCGCAGCCGGTCGAGCAGCGGCTTTGGGCCAACCACCCAACCCACCCGTAACCCCGGAAAACTGGCCTTCGAAAAACTGCGCAGCAGCACCGTGCCGCCATTCGCATCGAGTTGCTTGAGCGCCGCCAGCGGCTGGCCCTCATATCTCAACTCGCCATAGGGATCGTTCTCCACCACCGGAACGCCGGCCGCCCGCGCCGCCTCGAGCAGCCCGCGCCGCGCCGCCATCGGCAGCGTGGCGCCGGTCGGATTCTGAAAGTCCGGCGTCACCACGATCAGCTTCGGCCGCTCGCGTTCCAACACGCGCACCAGCCGCGGAATCTCCATCCCGTCCGCGCCCACCGGAACCGCCGCCAGCCGCGCGCCCATCCCCGTGAGCAGGCTCTTCAATCCTGGGTAGACCGGATCTTCGACCGCCACCGCGTCGCCCGGCCGCAGCAACACGCGGCCCACCAGGTCGAGCCCTTGCTGGCAGCCGTTGGTGATCAGCAGATCGTCCGCCGCGCCCGCCAAGCCTTGCCGGCGCGCTTCCTCGATCAAATGCCGGCGCAGCGGTTCGTATCCGGCAGGCGACCCCAATTGCAAAATGTCTGCCAGATCCGCACGACCCAGCACCGCCGCGCAACTGGCGCGAAATTCGTCCAAGGGAAACAGCTCGCGCGAAGGCCACGAAGTGGCAAAGCTGATGGTCTCGCGCCCCAGCGCCGCCGGCAAAGGCGCCGCCTCGCCGCGCTCCAGCAACGCGCCCCAGCCGTGTGGGGCAGGTCCCCGACCTGCCAATGCCAACTCGCCACGCACAAGCGCCGCAGTAACAAAGCTGCCCTTCCCGACCCTTCCCGCGATCATGCCCTCAGCCTCAAGCATCTCGTAAGCCGCGGAGACCGTAGTCCGGTTCAGTCCAAGCGACCCAGCCAATTCGCGAGTGGCTGGCAGCCGCTCACCCTGCCCCAGCTCGCCCGAGCGAATCCTCTCTGCAAACTGCTCGTACAATTGGCGGTAAAGCGGCACTTCCGACCCATGATCGAGATGCGGCAAAGCGTCCATCCATCCATACCATACCATATTGGCGGGGCACGCTTGAGCTTGCCCAGACGGTGTTCGGCCGTAGGCAATCCGCGCTGCAACCGGGCCTCCCGGGACCTGCGAGTATAATGAGAATTGGCGTTAGATCTCGAGTGGGACCCGCAGAAAGCTGCGGCAAATCTCGCCAAGCACAAAGTCTCGTTCGAGGAGGCAGCGACAGTTTTCGGCGATCCACTAGGCCGCATCGTGGCTGATCCGCGTCATTCCATTGGGGAAGAGCGGTTTGTGCTGTTGGGCGTTTCGCAGGACCGGCACTTGCTCGCGGTCATGTATGCCGACCGTGTTGGAGTGATTCGCATCATCAGCGCGCGGCGGGCAACCCGCCCTGAGCGAGGGAACTATGAAGAAGTCACCCAATAAAGGCGCGGTCGCCATCAAGCCTGATGCCGACGAGATTCTTCCGGAGTACGATTTCAGTCGCTCCTCGCGCAATAAATACGCATCGCGGTACGCCGCGGGCAGCGCTGTTGTAGTGCTGGAACCCGATGTTGCCGCCGCGTTCCCGAGTTCGGGAGAGGCAAATGAGGCGTTGCGCGCTCTGGCCGGAATCATCCAGAAACATCGCTCTCGCCGCCCCGCGCACCGGCGCTTGTAGGCGACCCATCATCGATTCAAGTCCAAGCGCTCGCCGACCTCCGACATCGGGGTTTCGCAGCCTGTTCCGATGTTCTTGATGTTCTGATGTTGATATTCGCCCGTGGCACGCTGCCGTCCGGCCTCCCTTCACCCCTCTGCTACAATCCAAGTTCTATGCGCGTACCGCGCTTGCCGCAGTGGATCATGTTGCTGACGCTGGCCGCGGTTGCCGCCAGTGCCACACAGCCCGCGGAAGAGAAACGCTCGAAAAAAGAAGAGCGCACGCAGGTGCTGCAACTTCCTACCGAGTTGCCTGCCGTCACCACGGGCAACCCGCGGCGCCTCAAATTCTACGTCACGCCGCTCACCGGCAAGGGCCTTCTCACGCACCAGATCCGCGAGGCGCTGAAGGCCCTCGAGCGTCAATCGGGCGGCGAAACCGTGCTCAAAATTCGCGCATTCGTGGCGGGATCTGGCGACGTGCGCCGGGTGCGCGACCTGGTGAGCGAAGAGTTCACCGGGCGCAAGCGGCCACTCCCCGCCCTGACCCTGGTGCGTGCCGGCGGCCTGCCGATGGAAGGCGCGCAAGTGGTGCTGGAGACGATCGTGGAAGGGCACAAGGACGTGAACCCGCACGGCCTGGCGTTCTTCTCCGCCCAGGCCGCGGCTTCCGCGAGCCCGCTCGATCCGGCCGCGCCGCTGGTCCGGAAAGCGCTGGCGCAACTCGGCCAGGCCATCCAGGCCGCCGGCGCGACGCCGCAGAACGTGCTGCGCGTAACCTGTTTCGTCAGCACGTTGGCCGACAAGGTTGCCACGCGGATACTGATGGATTCCGCATACCCGCACGCGGCGTTGAACTACGTGCAGACGCAGCGGTCGCCGGGCAGCGCGCTGGCCGCCTGCGAAGCCGTGGCGCGTTTGGGTTCCGATCCGGCGGCGCCGCTCCAGTTCCTGGACCCTGATGGCCTGCCGCGCGAATCCGGACAAGCGTCGGTCTCGCTGGTGAACTCCGCCGAAGTGGTGCTGACCGGCGCGCAAGTTTCCTTCGGTTACCAGCCGCGCGACACGCAACTGGCTTTCGACCGCCTGCAAAAGGAGCTGACGCAGGCAGGGATTTCACCAGGGAGCGTGGCGTTCGCCGATTATTATCCGCTCTCGCTCGATATCGCCGCGCAAGCGCGCAAGCTGCGTGCGGAAGTCTTCGATGCCGCCCGCCCGCCCGCCGGAACCCTGTTGCTGTTCGAAGGCCTGCCCTCGATGGACGCCGGTTTCGCCGTGGACGCCGTAGCCGTGAAGTGATGCTCGCTATCCGGCCGGGATCACGTGCACCGAAGTCGTCTTGACGATGGCCGCCAGCGATTCGCCGGGCCGCAGATTGAGGTCGGCGGCGGATTGCGCGGTGACCAATGCGACGAGAGCGAAACCGCAATCCATTTCGACGCGCGCCAGCGGGCCCTCGATGGCAATGGCGCGGACCACGCCGGTCAACCGATTGCGTTGCGTGGAGGCGCCCACAGCATCGCGGGTGAGCGCCACGTCTTCGGCGCGGATCGAGGCCAGCACCGGCCCGCTTTCCCCGCCATCGAGGGACTCCAGTACGGCGCGGCCGACGGCCAGACGCAGCAGCCCGGCCCCGCGCGACACGATCTCCGCGGGCAGAATATTTTCCACTCCTACCGCTTCGGCCACCTGCGCGCTAGCTGGGCGGGCAAAGACCTCGCGCACAGGCCCGGTTTGCAGGATGCGGCCCTCCACCATCACCGCCATCCAATCGGCGAGCGCGATGGCCTCAGTGCGGTCGTGAGTTACGACGATGCTGGGCACACCGGCCGAGGCCAGCAGCCCGCGCAGCTCGCGGCGGGTGCGGATGCGCGCCGACGCATCGAGCGCGGAAAGCGGTTCGTCGAGCAACAGCAGATCCGGCGAGGCAGCCAGCGCGCGCGCCAGCGCCACCCGCTGCTGTTCGCCACCCGAAATGGCGCGCGGCAGCCGCCCGGCCAGGCCGCTGAGCCCGAAACGCTCCATCATTCGCGCGGCGGCTTGCCCTGTGGCGGCGAAGGCTACGTTGCGCTCAACCGTCAGGTGCGGGAACAGCGCATAGTGCTGAAACACCATGCCGGCGCGGCGCTGCTGCGGCTCCAGCCAAACGCCGCGCGCGGTGTCGCACCAGGTCCGATCGCGAAAAACGATCTTGCCCGCGTCCGGCCGTTCGAGGCCCGCCAGCAGGCGCAGCAGCGTGGTCTTGCCCGCGCCCGAAGGACCGAAAAGCACCGTCACTGGCGCCTCATCGAGCGGCAGGGCCAGCGCGGCATCGAGGCGAAAGCCTCCCGGCAGCACACAGCGGCAATTAGCGGTTAGTGTGGCGGCCATAGCATCCACGCACGGCGCTGCCAGGAATACGTCACCGCCAGCACCACGAAGGAAAAGGCGACCAGCAGCAGCGAAGTGTGCCAGGCGCCGGCATAATCGAGCGACTGCGCCTGGTCGTAAATCGAGATCGAGACCGTGCGGGTGACGCCGGCGATGTTGCCGCCCACCATCAGCACCACGCCGAACTCTCCCACCGTGTGGGCGAAGCTGAGGATGGCGGCGGTGGCGATGCCCTGGCGCGCCAGCGGCATCACCACTCGTCGAAAAGTGCTGGCGCGGGAAATGCCCAGGCACCACGAGGCCTCGAGCAGCTTGCGGTCCACTGACCCGAAAGCCGCCACCATCGGCTGCACGGTGAACGGCATGCTATACAGCACCGAAGCCACCAGCAGACCGGCGAACGAAAATGGCAGCAGGCCGCCGGTGAGCCGCGCATAGAGCGCGCCCACGGGGCTGCGCGGGCCAATCGCGATGAGGACGTAAAACCCCAGCACCGTGGGCGGCAACACCAGTGGCAGCGCTACCACCGCTTCCACCAGGAATTTCCAGCGCCGCCGCGAAAAGGTCACCCACCACGCCAGCGGCATGCCCACCACCTGGAGCACCAGCGTGGTTGCGAGCGCCAGGCGCAGGCTCAAACCGATGGCTTGCCAATCCATGTTATTGCGGCACCGAGAAGCCGTATTGTTTGAGGATCCGGCGCGCCTCTTCGGAAAGCAGGAAGGCACGGAATCGGGCGGCGGGGCCGGCCGGCGCGCGGGAGAGAATCACGCCGCCCTGCTCGATTTTCGGATAAGCGTCCTGCGGCACCTCCCAATAGCGGCCGTGAGTACGCGCGGCGGGCGCCAGCGCCAGCGAGAGAGCGACTATCCCAACCTCCGCCGCGCCGCTTTCCACGAATTCGAAAGCTTGCGCGATATTTTCGCCGAGCACCAGCTTCGGCGCCACGCGATCGTACACGCCGAGCGAGCGCAAAGCCGCAACGGCGGCGCGTCCATACGGCGCGTGCTGCGGGTTGGCAATAGCGATGTGCCGCACCGAAGCCGCTTCCAGCGCGTGGATGCCGAGCGCAGCCGGATCGAGTGGCGAGCCGGCCGGTACCCAGACCACGATCCGCCCCGCACCGTAGAGGAACAGCGAATCCTTGCTCGCCAGACTGGCCGCGACGAGGCGCCGCGGGTAGTCGACATCGGCCGATAGGAACACATCGAACGGCGCGCCGTTCTGAATCTGGGCGAAGAAGTTGCCGGAGGAACCATAGGTGATTGCCAAGTCTTCCGCGGGGTGCGCGGCACGAAATTGGAGGACAAGTTCGTCGAGCGCAAACCGCAGATCGGCCGCCGCCGCGACGGTGAGTTTTTGCGCACCGGCGGCGGGCGCGGGTACCACGCAGACCGCGAACGCGGCCACCAGCAGCGCCAGCCACCGGGATACGACTCGCCGAGGTTTCATTGATATCGGCACACGACCATGATACGAGAAGGGACGTGGCGCACGCACTCGTGCGTGCAGCGTCGAGACTCCTCTCGACGCGTCTTCGCTCGCTCGGTTCGCCGTGCGTCGGCACGAGTGCCGACGCGGCACACGAGTACGTGCGCCACGGCGCGCCCGCCCGCACCAATCTGGTATAACAGTCATACCACTCCGTGCGTTTCCGCTTATATGAAGAAAACTCGTAAACCCGCCAAACCGGTCTCCGCCGATGTAATTGCGCAGTTGGCTGAAAAAGGCGAGGATGTGTCTCGCTTCTTCAAAGGTCAGGGCCGCATGGTTCAGCCGATTCAACGTGTGAACGTGGACCTGACTGCGACCATGTTGGAGGAACTGGATAAGACCGCACGGGATCTGAACGTGAGTCGCCAAGCCGTCATCAAGACACTAGTTCGACAAGCGCTCGATCGGCATTACCTCGCCCAGCGCGCCCGGCAATCGCAGACACGGTCCTGATTCAGCACCGTGGCGCGCGCTGTCCAGCGTGCAGGGTCGAGAGTCGTCTCGACCTTTCTTCGCCGCCAGCCGGGCGTCGGCAGGAATGCCGACGCGGCACGCACGAGTGCGTGCGCCACGGTAGGCGTCGCGACAGGCCACAAAACTCGATGGCCTGTCCTACCTTAACCCTACAACTGCTTCACAAGCTGCTGGGCGGCGATGAGCAGGGGGTCCCAGACGGGGGAAAAGGGCGGCGAATAGGCCAGGTCCAGCCGCTCGAAATCTTCCACGCGCATGCGAGTGTGCAAGGCTGCGGCGATGACGTTGATGCGGCCGGCAGCGCCGTCTTCGCCAATCACAGACCCGCCGATGAGCCGGCCGCTAGCGCGATCCGCCACCAGCTCGACCGTGGTCTTGACGCCCTCGTAATAGCCCGGCCGCGATAGGGCCTCAATCCGCGCGCTCACTGGCGTAAGGCCCTCGGCGCGCGCCTGCGCCACCGAAAGGCCGGTAGCGGCGAACGCGGTCCCGAAGATTCCCACGATGCAGGTGCCCACCACTCCCGGAAAACGCTCGCGGCCTCCGGCGGCATTGGCGCCCGCCACGCGGCCGGTCTTATTGGCGGTGGTGCCCAGTGGAATCCAGGTGGGCCGGCCCGTGACCAGGTGCGTGGTTTCGGCGCAATCGCCGGCAACGAAAACGCCGCGCAGGTTGGTCTCCATGTGATCGTCGGCGGCGATGGCACCGGTGCGCCCGGTCGCCACGCCCGCTTCTAGGCCAAGCTCGACGTTCGGTTTGAAGCCGGCCGCAATGATGACCAGGTCGCAGGGCACGTCCGCCACGCGGTCGGGTTCAATCGTCTCCACCTTCACGCCGCAGCGCAACTCGACGCCGTGCGTCTCGAGCATGTTGCGGACGGCGGCGGAAAACGCGGCATCGTCGCGCAGCAGAACGTCGGCGCCGCGCTCCAGCACGGTGACGCGCAGGCCGTTGCGGCGCAGCGCATCGGCCACTTCCACGCCGATATAGCCGGCCCCGATCACCACCGCGCGCCGCGGCTCGCGGTCGCGCAGAAAGGCGCGCAGCCGCTCGGCATCGTCGAGCGTGTGCAGAGTGAAAACGTGCGGCTGGCCGGCGCCGGCAATCGTGGAGGTATCGCAGCGGGCGCCGGTCGCAATTACCAGCCGTTCGTACTTGATGCGTTCGCCCGATTCGAGCACCACCTCGCGGCGCGGATGGGAGATGGCGGTTACGCGCGCTCCCGTGCGCACGTCGATTTTGCGCTCCTTGCGAAAGTACTCAGGCGTGTGGCCGATCAGATCGGCGGGCTCGCGCACGCGGCCTTCCAGCAAGTAGGGCAGCCCGCACGCACCATAAGAAACGGCCGGCCCTTTTTCGAGAACGACGATGGGAAGCTGCGGATCCAGGCGGCGCGCCCGCGCAGCCGCGCTCATGCCGGCCGCCACGCCTCCGACGACAACCAGCGCCATCGGCGGCTATGCCTCCTTCTTCATGCCTTCGACGAAGCTCAACACGTCGAACGCTTTGATCTCGCGGTCGGGAAAAAAGCTGTTCACAGCGTCCTGCTCCTCGGTGAAAATCTCGAAGACGGTGGCGAGTTTGGTCATCACCAACAGTTCGCAGGTGCGCCGGTTCAGGCTGAGCAGCTTCACGTTGCCATGGGTCTTGCGCAGGCTGGTGGCGCACATCACCAATGCGCCGAGACCCGTGCTATCGATATAGTCGACTTGCGCAAGGTCGAGGACCAGGTTGTGGCTGCCGGCATCGTTCAGCTCTTTGACCTTGTCGCGGAGCGCGCTCGACTCGGCGCCCAGCGTGATGCGGCCTTTCAGATCGAGGATGACAATGCCTTCGTGTTCCCGTTGTTCGATGTCGAGTCCCATGGTTTGCGCCTTTACTATGGGTACCATTTTCGGGGCGGGGGTGGGAAGGGACCGGCGCCGTCGAAAGAGCGGCTGGCAGGCGAAAGCGCCGCGTTGGCAGGTCGGGGACCCGCCCACCTTACACCAGATACCGCTGCAGATCCTCGCTCCTGAAGCAATGCGCGAAAGCCGTGTCGCGCGCGATGCGGTTGGTTCTCACCAGCTCGGCTAGCGATTGCTCCATGGTCATCATGCCATCGGCACGGCCGACGGAGATCTGGCTGCGGAGTTGGTGATCGTCGCCCTTGCGGATCAGCGCGCGCGCGGCGTCGTTAGCGATCAGAATCTCGGTAGCGGGCCAGCGGCTTACGCCATCCAATCCGGGGACGAGTTGTTGCGCGATGACGGCGGCCAGGGCCAGCGATATCTGCTGGCGAATTTGCGGCTGGTTGGCGGCGGGGAACGAATCGAGAATGCGCGCCACGGCCTGAATGGCGTCGTTGGTGTGCAGCGTGGAAAGCACCAGGTGGCCGGTTTCGGCAGCGGTCAGCACGGTGGACATGGTCTCGGCGTCGCGCATCTCGCCGACCAGAATCACGTCGGGCGTCTGGCGCATGATGCTGCGCAAGGTTCCGGCGAAATCCGGTGTGTCGCGGCCGACTTCGATCTGCTCGATGATCGAAGAACGGTTGGCGTGCTGATATTCGACCGGGTCCTCGATGGTCACCACGTGCGCTTGCCGCCGGCTGTTGACGATGTCGATCAGCGCGGCGAGCGTGGATGTCTTGCCGCAGCCGGTGGCTCCGGTGACCAGCACCAGGCCCTGGCGCCGCTCGGCGAGTTTGGCCAGCGCCGGCGGCAGGTGCAGCGATTCGAGCGAAGGAATCCGCGCCGGCAGCAGGCGGATACTGGCCGCCAGCGTGCCGCGCTGGTGATGCAGGTTGACGCGAAAGCGGCCCAGGCCCTCCCGTAGGAAGCTGAAATCCGCGGAGCGGTTTTTCTGCAGCTCTTCGAGTTGCGGCGGCGCCAGCAGCGGCAGCACCAGACTGCGCACGTCGTCGGCTTCGAGCGGCGGCCCGGAGCCGGGCGCCAGCGCGCCATTGACGCGCAGCACAGCGGGAGCCCCGGCGATCAACAAGACATCGGAAGCGCCGCGGGCGGCGGCAAACGAGAGCAGCTTGTCGAGCGAGGCGGTCGCGTCCGGCAGGCGCGACGCCGGCTTGTTGCCGGGCGCGGCCCGGTTCAATTCGGCGACGATTTTGGAAAGCTCGCTATCGTATTCGGACATGAGCCGTGCCCCTAGGGCCGAGCGGGCAGCTTCGGGGGCCTGAGTTCTCCATTGATCTCCTCGTAGTTCTTGATGACACCGATCAGGCTATCGCGGAGAACCTTTGCTACGTGCCAGGGAATTGTAATGGCGGCCCGCTCTAGTAGTATTCCGTGCTGGTTTTCCCATGTAGGACGATCATCGTCTGGAACCTGCAGCAACTCAGCAAAGCGGATCCTGACATCCGTGAGCGTCCAGTTCATGTTCACGACGTTCGAGTACGTCTCGAAAACACCGCGTTCCGGCTCTTCTAGCGGCAGCTTGCCAAGATCAATCATGCCTTCCGTGGCTTCAGCCTTGTTCTTAGTTTCTTCAGATCCCATTGAATACCCCTTGCATCGCATTGGCTCGTAGGATGAGATTGGGGGCGGGTGCAGACGAGCTTGCGCTGCCAACGCCGCCGCCGCTGACACCGGATGCCCTGCCAACCCCCTGAGTTCCTCCAGCTGCGCTTCTCAGCCTATGACGCCGGCCATCGCTGGAGTAAATCCGTCGACGGTTTCTCCTGGCGGGGCAAGGCTGACCAACCCCTGCAGCCGATAACTCCGCGAACGCTGGATCATGATCAAAATCTTGGCACTGCATAGCCTCCTTGGTAAAGTGCTCCTTGTCGTCTATGATGCTGCCGAACGTCCTAAAAGCGATATCCAGCCGAACATCAAGAGCGCGCGCAATTTTCCAAAGGGTATCGGTCTTCCACACCGAGTGATTCACATCCTCAAATCTGGAAAATCCGGACTGTTTGGTCCCGACCACAGCCCCCAGCTCGGACTGTGTTTTTTGCCGCTGTTCCCGCAGGATCTTGATTTGCGTCGCCAGCTTGGTGTTCAGGAAGCTCTCAGCATAAGCGTACCGATACTCTGGATCTTCGAACTCAGCCTTTAGGTCTTGGCGCAAGTCGCTCATGTACCCTCCTTGTTGGATCTGCCCGCAGCTCGTTGAGGTTCAGCCTCGCGGTGTCCTTCACGTTCTCTGGCACCAATTTCCCGTCTCTCTCCACAGCTCCTGCCAAAATCGTATACTCGTTCGGTCCGAACGGCCCCCGGCAACACATGGGGCGGAGCTGCTTTCTTCCCTTGTTGCCCTTTATCTTCATCTTGTATATGTCCTTGGCAACGGGGGTCTCCGAAATGAACCCAGGGACCATCGTGGGCCCACTCATTTCAAGGGTGTCGATTTTTTCCTGGAAGGCAGCTATCTGAGCAACGGACACGGACTCGGTCGCCAGCCACTCCCGAACGACGTTGTCTCGGCGCATGCCGCCTAGGTAGCAATAAACTCGCCACTCCTCCACAATATCACACCTGCGTTATCTTTTCAAGCGGCGATAAATAAATAACCCATGCGTTATCAAGACAACCTTGCGAAAACACCCCGCAAAATCCCGATCGGTGTCGATCGGACGTCGGGTGCGGTACCATCCCTTCATTGAAGCTGCTGATTTTTTCCGACATCCATAACGATTGGAAGACGCTCGAAGAGCGGCTGGACGTGCAGGCGGATTTCTACATTGCCGCCGGCGACCAGGTCACCTGGGCCAAGGGCTTCGAACGCTGCGGGGAGATTCTCGGGCGGCGCGCGAACCAGGTTTACGTGCTTCCGGGCAATCATGAATCGTCCGACGATATCGCCAGCATGTGCGCGCGCTTCGGCCTGCACAACTTTCACGAACAGCACATCGAGATCGGCCGCTGGCAGGTCGCCGGCTTGGGCTACTCCAGCCCAACTCCGTTCGACACGCCGGGCGAATACAGCGAGCCCCAGATGGCAGCGCGGCTCGCCAAGTTCGCCGATCTGGACCCGCTGGTGCTGGTGTGCCACGCGCCGCCTTATGGCACTGCGCTCGACCAGATTCGCCCGGGCCTCCATGCGGGCTCGCGCGCGGTGCGCGAGTTCATCGAGAAATCGCAGCCGCTTTATTTCTTCTGCGGCCACATACACGAGGCGGAAGGAGTCGAGATCCGCATCGGCCGCACACTGGCGCGCAACGTAGGCAAAGCCGGGTATTTGTTAGAATTGGATTGAACCCACATGACCCTCGAAGAGTTGGAACGCCAATACGCGCCGCTTCGCGACCAAGCCCTGGCCGTGCGGAGGTATCTTTGACGCCCCCGCGCAGAAGGTCGAACTGAGCCGGACCGAAGAGCAGGTCGCACAGCCGGATTTCTGGGCGCAGCCCGAGAAAAGCCAGAAAGTAATGCACCGGCGCAAGCGCCTGGAAGAGGCCATCGCCGACGACGCTCGCATTCGCGCCTTGACCGAGGACCTCGACACCATGTTCGAGCTGGCGCGCGAGGGCGAAGACATGGCCGGCGACATCGAGCGCGACGTCAAGACTTACGCCGAATACGTCGATCGCCTGGAAACCGCCATGCTGCTGGCGGGCGAGAACGACGCGCTCAGCGCCATTGTCACCATCCACCCCGGCGCCGGCGGCACCGAAAGCCAGGATTGGGCGGAGATGCTGCTGCGCATGTACCTGAGATGGACCGAGCGGCATGGTTTCCAAACTGTCATCACCGATCGGCTGGAGGGCGAAGGAGCGGGCATCAAGTCGGTCACCTTCGAAGTGAACGGCGAGAACGCGTACGGGCTGCTGCAATCGGAAGCGGGCATTCACCGCCTGGTGCGCATTTCGCCGTTCGACGCCAACGCGCGCCGCCATACGTCGTTCGCCTCGGTGTTCGTTTACCCGCAGGTGGACGACGAGATCAAGATCGAGATTAAGCTCGACGATCTCCGCATCGATACCTTCCGCTCTTCGGGCGCCGGCGGGCAACACGTCAACATGACGGATTCGGCGGTGCGGATCACGCACTTGCCCACCAGGACCGTGGTGCAATGCCAGAACGAGCGCTCGCAGCACAAGAACCGCGAGACCGCCATGAAACAGCTTCGCGCCAAGCTGTACGAGCTGGAGCTGGAAAAGAAACGCGAGGAGACGCGAAAGACCGAGGACTCCAAGCTGGAAGCCAGTTTCGGCAGCCAGATCCGCAATTACGTGCTGGCGCCGTACCGGCTGGTGAAGGACCTGCGCAGCAAGCTGTCGCTGGGAGACGTGGACCGCGTGCTGGAGGGCGACCTGGATGGCATGATCCACGCGTACCTGGTATGGCGCAAGACCGGCCGCGTCGCCGGCGACGACAAGGACGAAGCGCCGGAGTGAGCGCCGACCAAACCAGCGTAGCCCATGCCGCGGAGTTGATCCGCGCCGGGCGCCTGGTGGCCTTCCCGACCGAAACCGTCTACGGGTTGGGCGCGAATGCGCTTGACGCGGCGGCGGTGGAGCGCATCTTCGCCGCCAAGCGGAGGCCGCGCTCGAGCCCGCTGATCGTTCACGTGGATTCGATTGCGATGGCGCAAACGCTGGCTGCCGATTGGCCGGAAGCGGCGGAGGTTCTGGCGCACCACTACTGGCCGGGGCCGCTGACGCTGGTGGTGCCCAAGCGCAGCGTGGTGCCGGACATTGTCACCGCGGGCCTGCCCACGGTGGGGCTGCGCATGCCCGCGCACGCCCTCGCGCTCGATTTGATCCGCACCGCGCAAGTGCCGATCGCCGCCCCCAGCGCCAACCGCTTCACCGAGCTTTCGCCCACCGCGGCGGAGGACGTGCCCGGCGAGCTTGCCGATTTCGTTTTGGATGGCGGCCCGGCGCGGGTGGGTATCGAATCCACCGTGCTGTCGCTCGAGGGCGTGCCGCTGCTGCTGCGGCCCGGCGTTATCCCGCTGCCCGAAATCGAAAGTCTGATCGGACCGGTGGCCATAGCCGAAGCAGCCGCGGAAGGGCCGCACCCATCGCCCGGCATGCATCTTCGCCACTATCGGCCGGCCACGTCACTCTATCTGATCTCTCCCGGCAGTCCGCCGCCGGAAGGCCGCGGCGCCTGCCTGCGGCTCGGTCGGGAAATGCCTGCCGATCCGCGCGAGTATGCCGCGGTTCTCTATCGAACGCTGCATTGTCTCGATGGCGAGCACTTAGAGTGGATCGCGGTGGAATGTCCGCCGGAAACGCCAGAGTGGGCCGGCGTGCTGGATCGGCTGCGGAGAGCCGCGGCGAATCTGTAGGGACTGGGACAGGCTGTCAATAAAACGCACGCAAGCGGGCGTCTGGAGCTTCTGCATTTGAGCGTCACCTAACCGCGCCAACCCAATCGTGGTGTCTTGTATCAGGGCACGGCTTCAGCCGTGCCGCAAAATGCACGCATCATCGGGCTTTAGCCCCTGCCTCACATTACCAGGGGCTAAAGCCCATTCCTAACTGCGATTCCGCGGCACGGCTAAAGCCGTGCCCTGATACACAGCTCGTATCCCCATGCGCTCGGCAGTAACTCGAAGCGCCCGCAAGCGGGCCTCGGCAAGCTAAAGCGTGCCCTACCGATCCAGGGCTAGGGTCGGGAAAGTGCCGGAAATATGGTCCTGCCAGGCCAGGCTTTCCTCGTCCACCAGCGACCACAACAAGCCCACCGCGGAGCATACACTCAGACAAGAACCGAGCATGCGCAGTAAGCGGTGGCGCGGCTCCAAAGGGAAGCCGTCGAACGTGGTGAGCCGCAGCCGGGTCCAGCGCATACCCGGAGTCTCGGTGCCGGCGATCACTGGCAGCAAGCCGTAAGTGAAGCCGATCAGCAGCAACGCCGCTCCGAAAACCATCAAATTGGTTTTGTTCAAGACGACTTGGCCGCCGAGGAGACGAAACGCGAGCAGAAAACAGCCATAGGCAATCAGCACCATGGCCCAATCCAGTGCCGCCGCCACCGCGCGATGCAGCGGCGTCGCCGCCTGCGCATCGCAGTAAATCCTGGCCTCGACGGTGGTGCCCAGCGTGCGCGCCTTAGAGGGAGCTGCCTCCAGGAATTCCAGTTTTCCCTGTCCCTCCGGCACGCGCGTGCCGGTCCTGGTTCTGGGCTTGCGAGTGGCCGTCTTCGTCCGCGCGGGTGCGATCATAACCACGCTCGACGCCAGCTTGTCGGGAAACAGCGAAACCTGTACGGCGCGGCCCATGTCGCGCGACGGCCGCGGCAGCGGCACACGCGCCTGCGGCACCGGCCTCGGTGCAGCCGCCAGGGCGCCGTCGGTTACCAGGCTGAACCCGCCCGTCAACCGGTCATCGTCCTTACGCCCGCAACGGCCACAGCGCTGTTCGCTTTGCCCGAGTTGCGTTCCGCAATAACTGCAAGTCATGGTCTTTCACACTGTGCGCGAATCGCCCGGAACCTTAGCCGGCATTCTGTGGTACCGTCTGTGGTTGGGGCCCTTTTCGCCAAGCTCTATTCCATTTCTTAGCACAAGAGGTGGCTCTTGTCACGGAAATTCGTGTAGCTTCACCTGCGTTTTTCGAGTTACCGCATTGGCTTGGCTGGTGTTGGTCAATACGGCAAGCGCCCAGCCGCCCTCCCCTGCCCCGCCTGCTGCCGCTCTGCAAACCGGTGTCACCGCCCCGGTTGCCAAGGCCGATAACACCGCGCAGGCTACGGCGCCGCAGCTTCCCGATCACAAAACTCTCGAACTCACCCAATGGATTTTTTGGGCCGTTTATCAGGAGTCGGAAGGCCCTGTCAAGAAGGGCCGCGGCAACGTGCAACTGGAAGGCAAGGCGTTGCTGGCGCAGGCCGACGAAATGGAATTCAACGAAGACACGCACGAGGTGGTCGCCACCGGTAACGTCTATTACCATAGCTTCGAAAAGAACGAGCAGATCTGGTGCGACCGCATGGAGTACAACACCGAAGAGCAGAAGGGCAAGTTTTACAACGTGCGCGGCGAATCCATGCCCAAAACGGTGGTGCGCCGCGGCATCCTGACCGGCAACAGCCCGTTTCATTTCGAAGGCAAATGGGCCGAGCGCATCGGCGACAAGTACCTGCTGTACGACGGCTGGATCACCAACTGCAAAATACCGGGTCCGTGGTGGAAGCTGCGCGGCCCGAAATTCGACATCATTCCTGAAGATCGCGCGCTGGCCTATCGGAGCCGGTTTCTGCTGCGCAAGGTACCGATTTTCTACACGCCCTATTTCTACCACTCGCTCGCCAAGCGGCCGCGCCACAGCGGATTTATGCTGCCCAACCTGGTGGCGCATTCGCAGCGCGGCCCGATGGTGGGTTTGGGCTACTACTGGGCCATCAGCCGCAGCTTCGACATCGCTTACCGTTTCTTCGATTACAACACCGCCGCCTTCGCGCACCACGTGGACATTCGCGGCAAGCCGCGCCCGGGCACCGATTTCGATGTCATCCTTTATGGCGTGCAGGACCGCACCGGCGTTATCCCAGGCACCAGTCCGGGCGAGCACTACTCCGGCTTCAACGTCTATGCGCTCGGCCACCTGGACCTGGGCCACGGCTGGAGCGGTACCGCCAACGTCAACTATGTCAGCTCCTTCGACTTCCGCCAGGAATGGTCGGGATCCTTCAATGAAGCCATTGGTTCGGAGGTTCATTCCATCGGCTCGGTGAGCAAGGACTTTTCCAACTTCCGGGTGGACATCGTCACCGCGCGGCTGGAGAATTTCCAAAGCACCGAGGTGCCGTTGACCGAGGCCAACGGGCAGACGCCGGCCGTGACCAATGCCGTTATCATCCACAAACTGCCGGACGTCGAAGTCGACGGCCGCGACCACGCGATCTGGAAGAACCTGCCGATTTGGTTTTCATTCTATTCCGCCGCCGGTCTGCTCTCCCGCTCCGAACCCATCTTCAATTCCGATCTGAACCTGGGCGGCCCGCAGGGGAACACGCTCTACGAAACGTTCCGCACCGAGCAGTTCACGCCGCGGCTCGAACTTTCCCCGCACATCACCAGTGCTTTACACTTCTGGCACATCGACCTGGTGCCGAGCGCCGGCATCGATGAGGCCGTCTACGGGCAGAGCCAGGCCGAAAACGCCGCAGTCTCGCAACAGGTGGGCTATGTGGCCTACCAGGTGGTGGGCGGCAAGCTCGTGACCAGCGCCCGTGACTTTTCGCTCGATCTGATTTTTCCGTCGCTGGGACGCGTCTTTGATAAGAAGACCATCTTCGGCGACAAGGTGAAGCACGTCATCGAACCGCGCGCGACTTACCGCTACGTCGGCGGCATCGGCAGCGACTTCGACCGCGTGGTCCGCTTCGACGAAACCGACCTGCTGAGCGACACCAATGAGCTGGAGTTCTCCCTCGCCAACCGTCTGTATGCCAAGCGTGGCGATTCCGTCAGGGAGATCCTGACCTGGGAGTTGAAGGAGAAGCAGTACTTCGACCCGACCTTCGGCGGGGCGGTGGTTTCCGGCCAGTCGAACCTGTTCGCGGCCACCGCCGATCTCAGCGCCTACGCATTCCTGCTCGGCCCGCGCAGCAATTCTCCGGTGGTTTCCACGCTCCGCGCCAGCCCGCTCAACGGCCTGGGTGTGAATTGGCAGGCCGACTACGATCCGCGGTTCCACGCCATCGTCGATAGCGGTTTCGCCGTCGACTACCATTGGCGAAAGTACTTTTTCTCGGCCGGCGACTATGAGGTGCACACCAATCCGCTGCTGGTTCCCTACGCCAACCAGTACCGGGCCCGCGTGCAGTACGGCGATCCTAACAACCGCGGCTGGAACGCCGGCGTAGAAGCCGTTTACGACTATCGCCTCGGGAAGGTGGAGTACACCACCACGCTGGTTACGTACAATACCGATTGTTGCGGCTTCAACGTGGAATACCGCCGTTACAATGCGGGCATCCGCGACGAAAGCCAAATCATGTTTTCGTTCTCAATTGCCAATGTCAACACATTCGGCAACCTGAAGAAACAGGACCGGCTGTTCTAGGCGGGGGCAGCGCGGACGGCCCCTCAAGACGCAACACCCCGGAAATAATGAAGGCCCCAAGTTGGGTAACTTGGGGCCTTTGCACTCAGAGAGTGGCGGCGGGAGGGGACTCGCCGCCAAGGATGCTGTCTGTATTGAATCTATAATAACGATTTCGGATCTGTTTGTCTACAACTGAGTGAAGGTTTCCTGGCGAGAAGCCCATTTTCTGGTGGAGTTTGGTTCCAGAAGTACTAATCGTTTGTTCTGGGAAGCCTTCTCGACGTTGAATCTCTCAACGTAGTGTGAAAAAATGCCTATAGGGGAAAGATGGATGCCGACTTGGCCGGACAAATGAAAAGGCCCCGAGCTGGGTATCTCGGGGCCTTGCACTCAGAGGGTTGGCGGCGGGAGGGGACTCGCCGCCAGGGATGCTGTCTGTGAGATTGATATTAGCAATTTAAGACCTGCTTGTCCAGTACTTTTTGAAATTATTTTGAAACAATTTTTTGGGCGCTGACGCGATCGCGGACGGTACCTCGTTCCTAGTACCGAAGTTTGGACCCGATGCCGTAATGCTCTCAAATGGCCGGAAATAGGCCATCGGTAAGGATTAACTTCGGGGCCCCCAGTTAACGCCACCCGCCTAACCAAAGACATCTTGAGCGACTGATCCTAAACGGGTTATCTTCACAAAGAGAAGGCGGTGCCGGGTGATCGAGATACAGGACGACAGTTTATTGCGAAACAGCGAGCGCGAAAGACGCAACAAGCGGCGTTTCCAGATCGAACAGGAAGTCCGCTACAAGATGCTTTACGGTCAACGGATTGCCGAGACTGGAAACGGCAAAACGATGAACATCTCCAGCGGCGGCGTCTGGTTTTCCACGGAAAGTATGCTCACCACCGGCATGCCGGTCGAACTCTCGATGACGTGGCCGGTCCTGCTCAATGACAACTGCCCGATGAAGCTCATGATCTACGGATGCGTAGTCCGCAGCAACGAGAGAAGCGCCGCAGTCGCCATCGAGCGGTACGAATTTCGCACCCAGGGTCGCAACTTCCCGCCGGGACCGCAGCTTGGCGTCGAAGTCCAGTTGACCAATTAGCGCGCTTGGCGGCAAGTTTCAGATCACGCGCAGCAACCGCGCGGGAAACGTGACTACGGCCCAGACCAGCGTCAGCGCGCCTTCCACCGCGATTCCGACCACGCGGAACGGCAGCAGCAGCAACCACACCAGCGGGTAAAGCACCAGTGCGCCCAGCGCCAGCGGCCAGCACAGCACGAGCAGGATACACCACAACAGAAACTTCACGCGCGTGAACCTCTCCCTTCCTCTACGCGCCGGGAGGCCGGTTTGTTCCCCGTGCGAATCGAATCGAGCCTCTCCGTCCGCTATCCTTGTAAGGAGTGGCGGACTCTACAAAACTGATTCAGGTCATCGATGCCGCGCTGGCAGAAGCCAACCGCAAAGCCGGGAGCTGGCTCAAGTGCCGGCCCGGGTGTTGCGAGTGCTGCCTGGGCGCTTTCGAGATCAGCGGCTTGGACGCCGAGCGCCTGCGCCGCGGGTTGACGGAGTTGGAGACACGCGACCCGGCGCGCGCCACGCGCATTCGCACCCGCGCCGGCGAAGCGGCAGCGCGGTTGCGGCGCAAGTATCCCGGCGACACCGCGAATCGCGTGCTGAGCGAGGCGGCGGACGATGACGAGCCGTGCCCGGTGCTCGACCCTGCGACCGGAACCTGCGATCTGTACGAATCGCGGCCCCTAACCTGCCGCACGTTCGGACCCGCCATCCGATCGGGCGGCGCGGTGGGGGTCTGCGAACTGTGCTTTCCCGGTGCGACGGAGGAGGAGATCGCTGGGTGCGCCGTGGAACTGGATGCTGACGCGCTCGAAATGCCCTTCCTCCAACAACTGGCGGGGGAGGAAATCCCCTGCCCCACGCTGGTCGCCCTGGCGTTGGGATAGTGAATACTGCGTTACATGGCGGCTTCGGTTTGTGCGACAATGATTGAGGCTTGCCAGGCTTCCCGGCTTGGCGGCTGGAAAGGCGTGGCGAGTGAGTTATCAGCCGGAAACGCCGTTCGATAATATCGAGAGCTCTCACGAGTATGTGGCCCTTCTGGCCGAGGCTCTGGATGAGGCCAGGCGCGAGGTGGAAGCCGAGATTGCGCTGGCCGAGCGAGAAACCGCGGAACGCCGCAAAGAAGCTCTGCTGCTGGTGTCCTACAGTCTGGCCAAGCTGAACCTGCACATCACGGCCAGCCGCCGCCTGCTGAACAACCTGCGCACGCTGCGCCGGTTGCTGCTGGCGGAGCGGGGTTTGCCGGGCGGTCCCGAAAAGGAAGTCGTCGCCGGCGAAAGCGACTAGAAACCGGGCTCCGGCGTGATGCCTCGCTTCGCGCACCGTCGAGCGATTCTACTGATCGCCGCAGCCATAACCGCCGCGGGTGCCCAGCCCGACCCGTGGCTCAAAATCACATCAGTCAACTTCGAGCTTTACACCACCGGCAGTGAACGGTCCGGCCGCGACCTGATCCGCCACTTCGAGCAGGTTCGCAGCTTCTTCGTGCAGGCTTTCGGAGACCACCTACCCGACGCCAAGCCGGCGTGCATCATCGCCTTTCGTAACGAAAAAGAGTTCGACCAGTACCGCCCCACCGAATTCGCCAGCGCGTTTTTCCACGCCGGCATCGCGCACGACTTCATCGTGATGAGCAACGGCTCCATCGACCACTACCCTGTCGCCGTTCACGAGTTCACGCACATGATGGTGCACGAGAGCGGCCATGAATATCCGCCGTGGTTCAATGAAGGCCTGGCCGAGCTCTTCTCCAACCTGGAACCAATGGGGAACAAGATCAAGGTCGGGCAAGACATCCTGTTCGCATGTTGACGCTCGAGAGGGAGAGATGGCTCCCTCTGGCAACCCTGCTGACCGTGGATCACAGCTCGCCTTACTACAACGAAAAATCCAAGGCCGGTATGTTCTACGCCGAAAGCTGGAAGTTGGTGCACATGCTGTTCCTGCATCCTTCCTATCGCCCGCAGCTCAAAGCCCTGGACGGGGCGCTGAAGCAGGGTGACTCCGCGGCCGCGCTGGAGGCGGTCTACCATAAGAGCATCGCGGCGATCGAATCGGACCTGCGCAGCTATCTCCGCGGCGGGACGATCAACGTAATGGTGTTCAATATTCAGTTACCCAAGGCGGTGGAAACGCCCGAGGTCGAGACCGCTGCCGTTATGAGCGCGCGCCTGGCGCTAGCCGAGATGCTCTCCAACACCCGCGGCAGGAGCGAACAGGCCACCGCTGCTTATGAGGCGCTCGCGCAAGAGTACCCGAAGCAATGGGAGGTCGAGGAAGGCTGGGGCCAGTTCCTCTGGTTCGAGCGCAAGCTGGACGATGCGGCGCGGCATTACGCGCACGCCGTGGAGTTGGGCGGGCAGGACCCGCGCCTCTTCCTCGATTACGGCCGCGTCCTCGCCTACAGCCGCCGCTCCGCCGACGCCATTGACATTTTGGGCAGAGGCGCCAAGCTTAGTCCCAATGATGATGAAATCCACTTCGAGCTTGGTTCCGCTTATATGCAGCAGGGCAACTACGCAGCCGCGGTATCCGAACTGCGCACGGTGAAGAAGGTGCAGCCCGCGCAGGCCTACCATTACTTTTACGACCTGGCTTACGCGGAATACCGCCTCGGCTACACCGCGGAGGCCAAGGCGCTCACGGCCAAGGCGCGCACCTTCACGCACATCTTCGGGGAACTGGCCTCGCTGGATAACCTCGATCAGTCTCTGGCAGCGCCGGCAGCAAGAGCGAATTCCGGCAGATCAGAGCGAACCGGTTCGAGCGGGTCAGAGCGAACCAGCGGCGATTTGAGCGAAGCGCCGCGCATGGTCCACCAAGGGCCCGCGCAGGAGAGCGGCGTGCCACACGCGCAGCCTGCGCCTGCGCTACCCTCGGTCGAAGGCACGCTCGAGCATCTGGAATGCGGCAAGGCTGCCCGCCTCCACGTGCGCACCGACGGCAAGATCAGGATCTTCGTGATTACCGACCCGCGATCGGTGACCATCCGCAGCGGCAACGGCGCACCGGTCGACCTGCAGTGCGGCCCGCAGAAGCCCCCGCGCGCTTTGCGCATTGAATACGGGCCCTGCCCGGACAGCCCGATGCCGCAGGTCAGGTGCGCTCCCTCGAATTTAAGTAGAACGGCGCCTGCCCCGCATTTCTCACAGCCCGCGGGATGGATCCTTCGCGCCGGCGCTATACTGAAGAAAAACCGCCGCCACCTTTCTGTTACTGGATGCGTGGCCGGCGTATCTTAACTGTGAAGGGGGGCGTGGAAACATCCATGAAATCTCACGACGGCTCTATTGCGGCAGCGGCAGCCGAAGCTCCGGCGGCGCCATCGTCGTCATTCAAAATCTTCCATCGCGTGGTGGACTGGATCACCAGCGACCGCCTGCAGCTCATCAACGTCACCGACCGGATCAACGACATCGTGCGCAAGAGCGGCGTCCGCGAAGGCATCGTTCACCTGCAATCGCTGCACACGACGACAGCGGTCTTCCTCAACGAATGGCAGGATGCGTTGCTCGCCGACATGCGCGCGATCCTGGAAGACCTGGTGCGCCGCGACGCCAACTGGCGGCACAACGACCCGCACTACAGCGATTGCGATCGCCGCAATGCCGATTCGCATCTGCGCGGCATGCTGATGGGCCAGGCGCTTTCGCTGCAGGTGCGCAATTCCGCCGTGCTGCTGGGAACCTGGCAGAGCATCATTCTGGCGGAGTTCGATGGGCCGCGCAGCCGCACCATGTCGGTCCAGGTGTCCGGCCTCTGACATGCCGAAGCGCTTCACTCTGACCGAAGCCGAGCGGCTGCTGTCTCGCGTGGAGCCATTGCTGCGGAGCGCCATCGATCTCAAAAGCGACCTCGAACAGGCGCAGGGCGAGCTCATGGAGTATCGCGAACGGGTGGCCTTGATGGGCGGCGTGAATCTGGATCGTGGCCGCGTCAGCGCGGTTCGCACGCGCAGCGAAACCGCCGCCTGCCATTTGCGCGCCGCCATCGAGCAGGTGCAGGACCTGGGCTGCGTGATCAAGGACCTGGACACCGGTCTGGTGGACTTCCCTACCCTGCTGCGCGGCGATGAAGTGTACCTGTGCTGGCGGCTGGGCGAGGCTGGCATCGGCTTCTGGCACGGCGTGGATGAAGGGTTTCGCGGCCGCAAGCCAGTCGACCGCGATTTTCTCGACAACCATCGCGGCGATTGAACTCGCAGCCACTGAACAAATGCTCCGCGGAACCCAAGAGACCGAAATCAAGCTGGTGGCGCCGGACGCGGCGGACGCGCGGCGCCTGCTGCGCAAGGCCGGATTCCGTGTGGCGCGCCGCCGCGTCTTCGAAGCCAACACGGTTTTCGACACGGCGGATCGCGGCTTGCGCCAGGCGAACCTTCTGCTGCGCGTGCGCGAGACGCCCGGCGCGGATACCTTCACCTTCAAAGGCCCACCGCTGGCGGCCAAACACAAAACGCGCGAGGAACTGGAGCTCACTTTGTCGAGCGCCGCCACGTGCGGCCTGATTCTTCGGCGCCTCGGGTATGTGCCGGCGTTTCGCTACGAAAAGTACCGCACCGAGTTCCGCCTTCCCGGCACCTCCGGCGTGGCGACGCTGGATGAGACGCCGATCGGCATCTACCTGGAACTGGAAGGCAGCCCGCGCTGGATCGACCGGATGGCCCGGCGGCTGGGTTTTCGCGAGCAGGATTACATCACCGCCAGCTACGGCCGCCTCTACCTGGATTGGTGCGCCGCGCGCAAAATCGAGCCAGAGCATATGGTGTTCCGATAGGGCGCGCCGAGTACGAATGAATCGGTTGGCAGGCGAAATCCGCTTCGGACCCGGAAACCGTAGCGCCTGCCCCACTCGCCTGCGAATTCCTCTACCGCAAAGTGGGACAGACGCTTTCGTCTGTCAACCCGCCCGCCGATCTCTATCGGAGCTTCGACCATAGGGAGCGGTCATGCACGACTCCGTGATTGCTGCACTAAGCCTGAATTCCCAAGCTGGACGCCTTGTATCAGGG
>PLOR01000076.1 GCA_003142185.1 Bryobacterales bacterium | reverse complement strand
CCTTCTCATTCCATCTAAAGCCCCATGATGGCTGCGTCTTGCGGCACGGCTCAAAGCCGTGCCCTGATACAAAACACCACGTATGAGGTTGGCACGGCCAGGTGCCGCCTAACGCTTAAGTTAGGCGCCTAACGCTTAAGTTAAGGGTGGCGGCCGCACGAAGAAACGTCGGTTGCCCAAGGCGATGCGCGACCAGGGGGTCGTCCCCAGAGGGGACCCCAGGACGAGGGCGTCCGCCCCACATATTAGCGCTGGCGCTCGGAAAGGGAAAAATATGCGGCATTGCGCTGGACAGCGCGCGCCATGGTGGCTTATTTCTGGGCCGGGAGGCCGAGCGTGGATTTGGGCGCGGGCTGGCCGGGCAGGTTCAGCTTGAGCTCGCAGCCGCAATCGTCGCCGGCGTTGTGCGCGGTTTTCTGATATTCGATTTCGAAATCGAGGATGCTCTTCAAGGTCGGCCAGTCGAGCGCTTTTTCGATGCGCCGGCCGTTCACAAACAGCGTGGGCGTGGAATTGACGGCCAGGTCATGCCCTTGCGCCACAGTCTTATCCACCTCGGCCTCGGTCAGCTTGTTTTCCATGCACTCACCCAGTTTCATGGCGTCGATCTGGCTTTGTCCCTTCGCCCAGTCCATCACCTGATCGCGCAGGTTGTCGGGCGTGATCTGGTCCTGGTGCGCGAAGATCCAGTCGTGGTAGGCCCAGAACGCGTCCAGACCTTGCCGTTGGACGCAACGCGCCGCCATGGCAGCCCGCTTGGCCCAGGGATGAACCGCATCGAGCGGAAACTCCTTGAAGTACAGTTTCACCTGCGTGGGGTAAGCCGTGAGCAGGTTGTCGTGCAGCAGCTTGGCTTCTTCCTTGCAGTACGGGCATTCGAAGTCGCTGAATTCGACGATAGCCACCGGGGCTCCCGAAGTTCCCATACCCGGCGCGCCTTCCGTCTTGAGCTTGTCGAGGTCGGCCTGGAAGGGGTTGTGGCCGATGTCGAACACGGCGCCCTGGACGATTTTCTTGCCGTCCTTGGAGATGTGGAAGACAATGTCCTGGCTCTGCAGACCCATCGACGCGCGCACGGTCACTTCCGAGAAGCCGGGCAATTCGTCGGGCTTGGGATCGGAGATTTGCACCCCGATACGCGAGTCCATGACATACATGTGGCGCACATAGGCTTCCAACGTGGCTTTGTCGAGCGCCGACGGCGTCGGGCTGGATGCGCCTTTGGTGGCTGTCTGAGTCTGGCCGTATGCGCCCAGGCACACGGCTGCGAAGGAAAGCGAAAGCTTGCGGAGCATGCTTTTTCATTATAAGAGGGGACGCGGCGCCGTGGCTCCGGGCGCAACCGCGGGGAATTGATTTCGAGCCACAGATAAACACAGATGAACACTGATAAGGACTCTTTATTCTCTTATCCGTGTTCATCTGTGTTCATCTGTGTTCATCTGTGTTCATCTGTGTTCATCCGTGGCCATGCTTCTTTTATGGCTTCTGACGGAGCGGAATGGTTGCGCCCCGAGATCCCTCTCACCCACGGTGCGCAGCGATCAGGAGCAGGCCGAAGACGAGCACCGGAACCAGGGCCAGCATGGCGTAGGAGAAGAGGCGCCGCGCCTTCGGCGAACGGCGCGTTTGCCAATCGTGCAGCTCCGGCCTGTCGCGTACCGTCACCTGGCCGGGATCCGCCAGGTCGCGGGCGAACTCGCGGGCGCTGGCGTACCGTTGGGCGGGCTCGCGCTCCAGCGCGCGGTAGAGGATCTCCTGGAGCTGAGGCGGGATCTCGGGATTGATTTCGCGCGGCGGCACCGGATGGTTGACCAAGCGGTCGTTGATTACCTGGAACGGGTTGTCCCCTGTAAACGGCGGCCGGCCGGTGAGCATTTCGTAGAGCATTACGCCGAGCGCGTAGACATCGCTGCGCGCATCGCCGCGCTTGCCCTTCACCTGCTCGGGTGAAATGTAGTCGGGGCTGCCCATCAGCTCGGAGAGTTTGCCGAAGGTGAGCCGGCGCGTGGCTGCGGTATAGGCGATGCCGAAATCGATGATCTTGATTCCGTCATTCGAGTCGAGCAAAATGTTCTCCGGCTTAAGATCGCGATGCACCACGCCCTTCGAGTGAATGTGGTCGAGGGCTTCGCAGATGGCGAGCGCGGTCCGCAGGCTGCGATCGATGGAGAAGCGGCCCTCATCCGCCATCGCCTGGCGGAGCAATCGCCCGTCCACCCACTCCATGACCATATACAGCCGGCTGCCATCGCCGTTGTTGAGCGTTTTGACGGCGCCGGGGTGGTTAAGTTTCCTGCCAATCAAGATCTCCCGCTGAAAGCGGTCGAAGAAGACCGGGTCGCACTCGGCCTCGGGATGCGGCACCTTGATGGCAACCGTGCGGCCGTCGCGCATGTCGACGGCGCGGAAAATGGTTGCCATGCCGCCACGGGCGACCATGCTCTCAATTCTGTAACAATCAATTTCGTCTCCGGCGCTGACTGGGGTCATAGTGGCTCCACAGCAATCGTAGGCGGAAGTTGCTAAATAAGGCATAGAAGAACCATTAGGGTTTCGTAAAGGGGTGATTCGGTCAGAATCGAACCAAAACAGGCTTTAAGTTCTTTGTTTCCGATAGGTTTTGGTCAGATCCCGACCGTTTTGGCGGGAAGCAGGACAGACCATCGGTTTTCGTGGTCTGTCATTTTCGCAGGAGCACGAAAACCTGACAGGGGCGAAAGACCGCCCCGAAGTTCCAAGAATCCCGGCAAATCACCGGCGGCAAGACCGCCGGCGCTACCGGAGTTTTTCAGGAAATTTCGCGGGCCGGCGGCCGATCCCAACAGACGACATAAACCGATCGTCCGTCCTACCTTCGGGGTCTACAGCTTGAACAACTCCCGCAGCCGCCGGGTTTGCACGCGGCTCACGGGGATTTCGGTGTGCTTCTTATCGTCCATGCGGAGCTGATAGCTCGATTTGAACCAAGGCACCACTTCCTTGATGCGGTTGATGTTCACCAGGTAGGAGCGGTGGACGCGCCAGAAAAGCTCGCGGTCCAGGTTGGCCTGCAGGTCTTCGATGGTGCGGTAGTTCGATTGGCCCTCGAAGGAAGTGGTGACGAGCGTGATCAGGCCGCTATCGATGGTGGCGTAGATGACGTCGCTCGCATCCACGATGAAATTCCGGTTGGCGGCCTTGACCATCAGCTTGGTGCGAGGCGTGGCGACCGGAGCGGCGGCGCGGGCGGCGGCCGGCTCACTCGATTTCTTCTCTAGGATGACTCGCCGCGCGCGGTCGATGGTCTCGGCCAGCCGCCCGCGGTCGAGCGGCTTGAGCAGATAGTCCATCGCCTCGAGCCGGAAAGCCTCCACGGCATACTGGTCGTAGGCTGTCACAAAAATGAAATGCGGCGGGTCGATGCCTTTTTCCCGCAGCCGTTGCGCCACGCCCAGGCCGTCCAATCCGGGCATGTTGACGTCCATGAAAACCACTTCCGGCTCCAGCTTCTCGATCAGGTTTAGCGCCTCTAACCCATTGGAACCAGTGCCGATAACCTCTATCTCCGGGAAATCCTTGAGGAGGAAAGCAAGCTCTTCGCGGGCCAGTTGCTCGTCATCGACGACAATTGTCGCCAAGGTGGCCGTCGCACGTTCGCGCATCGAGTTGGTATTATAGCATTTCACCTTTTAAGGAGAGTAAAACTTGCCTAATCAAGACGTCCGCATCGCGCCCGCCGAGGGTAAACTCGGTGTGCTGATTCCCGGCATGGGCGCCGTGACGACGACGTTCATCGCCGGTCTGGAAGCCATCAAGCGGGGCCTGGGGAAGCCAATCGGATCCCTGACGCAACTCGGCACGGTACGACTCGGAAAGCGGACAGAAGGGCGCAGTCCCGCCATCCGCGATTTCGTGCCGCTGGCCAACGTGGAAGACCTGGAAATCGCCACTTGGGATATTTTCGAAGACAACGCTTACGAAGCCGCAGTCAAGGCGGGTGTGCTGGAAATGCCGCTTCTTCAATCGCTGAAAGAGCCGCTCGAAGCGATTGAACCGATGCAGGCGGTGTTCGACCAGAAATTCGTCAAGCGCCTGAACGGCCCCAACGTCAAAGCCGGCGGCAGCAAGATGGATTACGCCGAGGGGGTGATGGAAGACATCCGCCAGTTCCAGAAGAGGACCAAAGTCTCGCGCACGACGATGATCTGGTGCGGGTCGACGGAAGTCTATCACGAAGCGGCGGAGGTCCATTCGAGCCTGGAGCGTTTCGAACGCGGTTTGCGGGAGAACGATCCGGAGATTTCGCCGAGCCAGATCTACGCCTACGCGGCGCTCAAATCGGGCGTTCCGTATGCCAACGGGGCGCCGCATATGACCACCGACATGCCGGCGCTGCTCGAGCTGGCGCGCGACCGCAGCTTGCCGCTGGCGGGCAAGGATTACAAGAGCGGGCAGACATTCATGAAGACGCTGATCGCGCCCGGCTTGAAATCGCGCCTGCTGGGCGTCAACGGCTGGTTCTCGACCAACATTCTGGGCAACCGCGACGGCGAGGTGCTGGACGACCCAGGCTCGTTCCGGTCCAAGGAAGTGAGCAAGTCCTCGGCGCTCGAATACATTTTGCAGAAGCAACTGTACCCGGACCTGTACGGGAACGTGTATCACAAGGTGCGCATCGAATATTACCCGCCTCGCGGCGACGCCAAGGAAGGCTGGGACAACATCGACATTTTCGGCTGGCTGGGATACCCGATGCAGATCAAGGTAAACTTCCTGTGCCGCGATTCCATCCTGGCCGCGCCGCTGGTGCTCGATATCGTGCTGTTCATGGACCTGGCCCAGCGCGCTGGGATGCGCGGTATCCAGGAATGGCTGTCGTTTTATTTCAAAGCCCCCATGCACGCGCCCGAGGTCTACCCCGAGCACGACGTGTTCATCCAGCTCATGAAACTGAAAAACACGCTGCGTTGGATGCGGGGCGAGGACCTGATCACGCACTTGGGTCTGGAATATTACGACTGATCGCAGTATCTTTATTAATCGGGGAAAAACGTCGGGCAACGCCCGCCGGACCATTTCGGCGGGCGGTTGCGTCTAATATCTTTGGGAGAGTATGAAAGTACTGGTCATCGGCGGCACGCTCTTCATCGGCCGCTCCCTGGTCGAGGAGTTGGTCAAGGCGGGGCATGACGTCGCGGTTCTGCACCGCAAGCCGAAGCACGATTTCGGGCGGCGGGTGGAGAACATGGTGGCCGACCGCAACGACGCGGAATCCGTGCGCGAGGCGCTGAGCGGCCGCCGCTTCGAAGTGGTGTTCGACAACGTCTACGATTGGGAACGGGGCACCACGGCGGCGCAGGTCGAAGCCACCGTACAGGCGTGCGGCGGCCGGCTCAGCCGTTACATTTTCATGTCCAGCGTGGCGGCTTACGGCGACGGGCTGAACCACAAGGAAAGCGATCCGCTGGCGCCGGATTCGCACGCGAACCCATACATCCGCCACAAGGCTTCCACCGAGCGGCTGCTGTTCCGCATGCGCGCGCAGCACGGCTTGCCAGTGGTGACCTTCCGCCCGCCGTTCGTGTACGGACCCAACAACCCGTTCTACCGCGAGCAATTCTTCTGGGATCGGCTGCGCGCCGGCCGCCCCATCGTCATCCCCGGCGACGGCTACCGGCTGATGCAGTTCGTTTATGTGGGCGACCTGGTGGCGGCGATGCTGCGAGCCATGATCGAACCGCGCGCCGAAGGCGAGGCCTTCAACATCGGCGACTCGAAGCCGCTCACCCAGGTGGAACTGGTGGAGCGGCTGGCCAAGGCCGCCAACACCGAGGCCACGCTGGCCCGCGTGCCGCGAGACCTGATTCAGCAGGCCGGCGGCAACGCCTTCGAGGAGCCTTACTATTTCGGCGAATACCTGGATGTGCCGCCGATCACGATGAACATCGGCAAGGTCAGCCGCATGTTGAAAGTGAAAGGCACGGCGTTCGAGGCGGCCCTCAAAGAAACCTACCGCTGGTACGCGCGCAATCACAAACCGCGCACGGCCGGCTTCGGGTTCGACGACAAGTTACTGGCCATGGCCAAAACGGGCGCGCCGGCGGAGGTTTAAGGCGGGCGCGCGCGGCGGTCTGCCCGCGCTCACTTGACGACGATGTTCACCAGCTTGTCGGGGACGGTGACGATCCGCACCACCTGTTTGCCGGCGATACCTTGCTGAACCTTGGGGTCGGCCAGAGCGAGCTTCTCGAGCTCGTCTTTGGGCGTGCCGAACTCGGCGTAGACGCGACTGCGGAGTTTGCCGTTGACCTGGACGACGATCTCGGCTTCAGGTGCTGGAGAGCTGGTGTCGATGCGTCAGCCGCCGATGTTTGGTCTCGCGGTGATGGCGCGCTGCGTGGCATGCTTGTCGAGCTTGAGCCTAAGTTCCAACGGGTTGAGCAGGGCGTGATCGAAGCGGGGTAGCAGACACTCTTCCCGCGTTGCCGGGAAAACCTAGGCTAACGCGTTTTCTTCTTGAACTTGCACGGCTCAGCGGGTGCACGGGGCATATTCTGGGCTGGCACATTCTCGGCTTGTCAAATGATCCAGAGGGGGTTAGGATGAATTAGGGTGGCCGGAACAAAACTACCAAAGAATGTTCGGGATTTCTTCGTGGAACAGGGATCTCGGGGTGGTAAGATCGGTGGCAAGAAACGGATGGGCGGACTCACGCCCGAACAGCGAAGTGAGCTTGCCCGCAAGGCTGTAGCGGCCCGCATCAGGAAAGCGGCCCAGCGCACGCCAGAATGATAACGTTGGAGACATGGCGACTCAAAAGTGGATGTCGTGGCTGAAGGACAGGCACTACGACAAGGCCCCAATCAAAGAGGCGATCATTGATATCCAAGTCGAGTCGCCATCGCTCAGCCTGGCGAACTTTGAGAAGGTTGATATCTCGCTGCCCAAGGGCTATGCGGAACGCCGAAAGGTGATGATGGGCCAGCTCCGAGGACAGCTTGAGGGGGGTGTACTCACAGCGACGGCGAAGCAGGACGATATGGGCTATGCGTTCGTCGGAGGCGAAGGGAAGCATGTCGTACAGTTCAAGGTGAACGGCTTCGCCTTCAGCAGGCTGGCTCCATATCAAACGTGGAAGCAGCTTCGAAACGAAGCGAAGACGCTTTGGGAATCATACCGGCAGATCGTTGGTGCGCTCCCGGTTGTCCGTATTGGGCTCCGGTACGTGAACCAACTGGATCTTCCGCTGCCGATACGGGATTTTCGGGACTTCATCCGCCTCTACCCGGAGATATCGTCGGACCTACCTCAGCTGTTGGCAGGGTTCTTCCTACAAGTTCAGATTCCGCAAGAGGATCTAGGCGCCATGCTGATCCTCAACGAGGCGATGGTTCCTCCGTCCAGCCCAGACGTCGCGTCGGTGGTGCTCGATATTGATGTGTTCAAGCAGGGGCTCAAACTCGAGTCGGACGACGAAATATGGAACGTGTTGGAGGCGCTGCGCTTGCGAAAGAACTTGATCTTTGAAGGCTGTATTACCAATAACACGAGGGAGTTAATCAGCTAATGCCTGCAGTCCCGCTGCCACCGTTCCGGCCTGATCGATTTGGACCGGCAGTTCACCGCGTCGAGACGCCAAGCTACAACCAGCGGACCAGTGAACTCCGGGATGACTGGTTGCGCAGGCTGGAGCAAAGCACATTCTTGACCATCAAGTATGGGCTCATCGATGCCGAAGGAGCACTGGACCGGATTTCCAGCATGGAAAGGGACTGGGACTCATATGGAGCAGAGCCTCCAAACGCCAATGCGGTTCGTGCATCAAAAGAGATCCTGGAGGAACTGGCCGGCGCTCTGATCCTGCCGTCCACAATCGTCCCATCTGCCGAGGGTGGTATTTCGATTTACTTCATGACCGGCCATCGGACTGTCTATATCGAAAGCTACAATCAGGGGTCTCAGACACTCGTGATGTACGATCACAATGGCAACGCAGAGGTTCTTGAGATCGGCCGCGACATTTCCCGAGCAGACGTGGCTGGCAGGATCTTGACGTACCTCGGCTGAAAGCTATGTGCTGCTCGGGTGAGCCCGGACATCCTCGGTACCGAAATGGCGATCCCGAGGATCAAGTATTCACGAATGGGGAACTTCTGTTCAGGCGCTACAGGGCGGAACACTTTCAAAACCAGCGGTTACTTCCGGCGGCCTTCAGGTTCCCGCGCCAGTCGTTCAATCGCGAAAAGTACAGCAGGCCGGAAGACGTTTTGCACTCGGATTGTTGTGACGGCCAGAAGCTGCAAGATGGATGGGGAGTTCTGGAATGTTCATCAACCGACCTCCCGACGCCGATAGATGGCCAGGATGGCAGAGCATTTCAGTTCGAGCCCATCCATAAGCCGCTTGAGTGCTGCTACGCCCACACAGAGGTCTGCTGCAGAGCCGGGGGTGAATTTGTGGACGCGCCGAGCCCGAAGGTGAAGGAGATGTTCCGGGTGAGACTGGCCCAGAGAATGTCTGTGCGAATTCACGCCAGCAGGTGAACGACCGTGCGTGACCTTTGATTTGCCATGAGCCGTCGAGCTTACGGAATCCGGCTCGGCCCAGAGCCATGCCACTTGGCTGGTATCACGCGCAGTCCGCTGAGCTGGGTTGCACGAGATTCGGCTCACTTGACGACGATGTTTACCAGCTTGTCGGGGACGGCGATGATGCGGACGATCTGTTTCGCGGCGATGGACTGCTGGGTTTTCGGGTCGGCCAGGGCGAGCTTTTCCAGCGCGTCTTGGGGCGTGCCGAACGGGGCGTAAACGCGGCTGCGGAGTTTGCCGTTGACCTGGACGACGATCTCGGCTTCTTCGGGCTTGGCGAGTTCGGGATCGTAGGCGGGCCACTGCTGGCGGAAAACCGGGCCGTCGTGACCAAGCTCCTCCCAGATCTCCTGCGCCAGGTACGGCGCGAACGGGGCGAGCATCAGCGCCAGCTTAACCAGGACGTCGTTCAACACCGCGGAGCCGATGTTCTCCTCTTCGGCATAGAGCACGTTCACCAGTTCCATGATGCTGGCGATGCAGGTGTTGAAGTGCCAGCGCGACTCGAAATCTTCGGTAATCTTCTGGAGGCACTGGTGGAGTTTGCGCAGCACCTGGCGGTCGGCGGCGCCTGCTTCGGGCGCAGCGGTTCCGATGCGGCGCGTGGCGAAGCGGTAGACGCGGCCGAGGAAGCGGTAAATGCCGTCGGCGCCTTCCCAGCGCCAATCGACTTCCTTTTCGGGCGGCGCGGCGAAGAGCACGAACATGCGCGCGGTATCGGCGCCGTATTTTTCAGCCAGCAGGTCGGCGCCCACCACGTTGCCTTTGGATTTCGACATCTTGGCGCCTTCGGCGATCACCATACCCTGGGTGAACAGGCGGCGGACGGGCTCGCTGTTGCGGATCAGGCCGATATCGCGCATCACCTTGGTGAAGAAGCGCGAGTAAATCAGGTGCAGAATGGCGTGCTCCACGCCGCCGATGTATTGATCGATCTCGAACCAATAGGCGATTTTAGCCGGATCGAAGGGAGCCTTGTCGTTGTGCGGGTCGCAATAGCGGTAGAAATACCAGGACGAATCGATGAAGGTGTCCATGGTATCGGTCTCGCGCCGTGCGGCGCCGCCGCATTTCGGACAGGCGACGTTGACGAACTCGGGCACGTTCTCGAGCGGCGAGCGGCCGGCGCCGGTGATTTCAACACGATCAGGCAAGCGCACGGGGAGCTGGTCTTCGGGCACGGCGACCAAACCGCAGGCGGGGCAGTAGATCACCGGAATGGGCGTGCCCCAATAGCGCTGGCGCGAGATGCCCCAGTCCTTGATGCGGAAGGTAACGGCCGCGTCGCCGAAGCCATTCACCCTGGCATGAGCGGCCATCTTGTCGCGGGCCTCCTCACTCGTTAGGCCGGACCAGTCGCCGGTATGTTCGACGATCCCATCCTCGGTGAACGCGACTGTCAGGCCCGGCTCGACGCCCAGCTCGCCACCCACGGGACGGATCACCGGGCGGATGGCGATCGAATACTTGCGGCAGAATTCGAAGTCGCGCTCGTCATGCGCGGGCACGGCCATGATGGCGCCGGTGCCGTAACCCATCAGAACGAAGTTGCCGACCCAGATCGGCACATTTTCGTCGCTATAGGGATTAACGGCGTAGCTGCCGCTGAAGAAGCCTTCCTTTTCGATATCGCCGGGGTCGCGGCCGGCGCGCGCATCCACCATGGCCTTGGCGCGCGCCTGACCCGCCGGATCGAGCAGTTGCGCATTGAGCGGATGCTCGGGCGCCAGGATCACGCAGGTGGCGCCGTAGATGGTGTCCACGCGAGTGGTGAAGACGCGAATCTTCTGGTCCGTTCCGGCGAGGGTGAAATCGATCTCGGCGCCCTCGGAGCGGCCGATCCAGTTGCGCTGCATGATGAGCACGCGCTCCGGCCAGCCGTCTTCGAGCTGCCGCATATCGGCCAGCAACTGGTCGGCATAGGCGGTAATCTTGAGGAACCACTGCTCCAGCGCGCGCTGTTCGACGGGGGTATCTTCGTGACGCCAGCAGCAGCCTTCCACCACTTGTTCATTGGCCAGCACGGTGGCGCACTTCGGGCACCAGTTGACCAGCGCTTTCTTGCGGTAGGCCAGACCGCGCTCCAGCATCTTGAGGAAGAACCACTGGTTCCAGCGGTAATACTCGGGCTCGCAGGTGGAAACTTCGCGGTCCCAGTCATAGCTGAAGGCGAAGCGGCGGTGAGTCTTCTTCATCGCCTGGATATTCTGTAGCGTCCATTGGCGCGGCGGCTGCCGGTTGGCGATGGCGGCGTTTTCGGCGGGCAATCCGAACGCATCCCAACCCATGGGATGCAACACGTTGAAACCGCGCATCCACTTGTAGCGCGCCAGGGCATCACCGATCGAATAGTTGCGAATGTGGCCTATGTGCAGCGTGCCGCTGGGGTAAGGCAGCATTTCTAAGACATAGAATTTAGGCTTGGCGGAATTCTCTTCCGCCCGGTAGAAATCGGCGTTCTGCCAGCGCTGGTACCATTTAAGTTCGATTTTGGCGTGATCGTATGGCTTTTCGGGCATAGAATGCTGTTCAGGGAGTTGAAACTTATGGTAACAGGCGGAGAAACCGGGCGCGGTTTTCCGGTGGTTGCTCCCGGACGTAGGAAGTTTTTGCAACTGGCGGCGGCGGTCGTGGTTGCCGCGCGCGCCCAGCAGGCTGCCAAGCCACTGCGCCTGGGTGTTGTCGCGAATTGCGAAAACCCGGACGCGGGAATCCGGCGCGTAAAGGAACTTGGTTTCCCCACCTGCCAGGTCACCGTGGCGTCGTACGATGGGGCTACCGCGAAGGGCCTGCGGGCGGCTCTGGACCGTTACGGCATCGAGGGCACTTCGCTGATTGTGACTGGCCCCGGGCCGGAGGTCTACACGTTTCGCGATGGGCCGCGCACGGTGGGCCTGGTGCCGCCGAAAACCCGCGAGGCTCGGGTGATGGCCCTATATAAGGCATCCGACTTCGCCAAGACGGCTGGCATTCCAGCCGTGCAGCGCCATTTCGGCTTCCTCCCCGAGGATCCGGAAGACCCGGTGTTCAAACCGTGCGTGGATGTGCTGTGGCACGTGGCGGACCACTGCAAGCGCAACGGCCAGACCTTCCGCTGCGAAACGGGCCAGGAAACTCCGCTTGCGCTGCTGCGCGTGATTAGTGCGGCCGGGTTCCCCAACATCGGGGTGAACATGGATACGGCCAACCTGATTCTCTATGGCAAGGGCAACCCGGTGGATGCGCTCGACGTGCTGGGGCCGCTGGTGATGGGGGTACATGCCAAGGACGGCCGGTACCCGACCGATCCGGAGAAACTGGGGGAGGAAACGTCGATCGGCCAGGGGAAAGTGGATTTCCCGCGTTTCCTGGCGCGGCTCAAGGAAATTGGTTACAGCGGCCCGATCACGATCGAACGGGAGATCTCCGGGCCGCAGCAGACCGCCGACATCCTGGCGGCGAAGCGTTACCTCGAAGGCCTGATCGGCTGAGGAGGGGTACAGGCAGGGCAAAATGGGTACAGGCACGAATTTCGCAAAGGCGGCGAAATTCGAGCCAGCCCCCATTTTGGGAGGGGGCGAAAGTGCCGCAGAACAAGAAGGAATGGAACCGGCGCAGCTTTCTGGGAGCGGCCGGCCTGACGGTGATCGGCGCGCGGCTGGCGCGCGGCTCGCAAGCCAATTCGGTAGTTCGCGTCGGGCTGTTGGGCTGCGGCGGAAGAGGAACCGCGGACGCCACCAGTATGATGGTGAACGCCGGCGCCCGAGTAACGGCGCTGGGGGATCTCTTTGACGACCAGCTGGAGCGCGCCCGGAAGCACTTCGACGAACTGGCGGAGAAGCAGGGCGTTGCCGGGATCGATGCCGGGCAGATTTTCAGCGGCCCGCAGGCGTTCGAGCAGATTGCCCGATCGAGCGAAGTCGACGCGGTGGTGATTGCGACTCCGCCCTACTACCATCCGCAGCATCTGGAAACGGTGGTCGATGCCGGCAAGCACGCTTACTGCGAAAAGCCGGTAGCGGTGGACGTACCGGGAACCCGCCGTGTGCTCGAGATCGGCAAGAAAGCCGAGGGCCGGGTCAGCCTTGAGGTTGGATTCCAGATTCGCCAGGCGCCGCCGTTTGTCGAGCTGGTGAAGCGCATCCACGCGGGCGCCATCGGGGAGATCAGTTTCGGCACGGCCTATTACTACTGCCCGTTTAATCAGGCTTCGCACCCGGACGTGCCGCCGGCACAATGGCGTCTCCGCAATTGGCTGTTCGACCGCGTGCTTTCCGGCGACATCATCGTCGAGCAGAACATCCACGCCATCGACATCTGCAACTGGGTGTTACAGGGGCACCCGGTGAAGGCGGTGGGCACGGGCGGGCGCAGAGGGCGATCGGAGCCGGGCAATGTCTACGGCCATTGCGCGGTGTCCTACTGGTATCCCAACGAGGTTCAAGTGAGCTTCGCTTCCAAGCAGTTCGGCAAGGGCGCCTTCGACGTCAGCGAGCGGTTCTTCGGCGCCCGCGGCGAGAGCCAGTCGCCCTACTCGGGTCCGCTGGGGATCACCGGCGAGGAGAACTGGACCTGGGCAGGCAGCGAGAAGAAACAGGACGGCCAGTTTTCGGCCGCGGGCACCTTCGCCGATAACCTGGCGGAGGCGGACGCGGAAAAGCACAAGTCGTTCATCGCGAGCATCACGTCGGGCGGGTTTCACAATCAGGTAGCCGCCGGCGTGGAGTCGTCGCTTTCCGCTATGCTGGGCCGAACGGCGATGTACACGGGCCGCGAGGTCACCTGGGAGGAGCTGGTGCGGTCGAAGGAGACCTGGGAAGCGAAGCTGGACTTGGAGAAGCTGGGTTAGCGGGGAGTGGCGCGAATACGACATCGCATTCCCGCGTCGTGGCGAACCGGGCCGGGCATGCCCGGCCCCTACGGTCGAGTTGAGGATGCCGACGAATCGCTCCCGCTCAGCGCCCGGTCCACCGAGGTCGCGCCGGCGCCGCCGATCATTACCGCCAGGGCCATGGCGATTGCCAGCAGGTGATATTCGAAGCCCTCGCCCTTGTTCGCGCTGGCCCAGTTCATGAAGAAACCGTTGGCGAGATGCACGGTGAGCACCGCCACCACCATGTTGCACAAAACGCCAAACGCGGCGATGCGGCTGAGAAACCCGAGGATCAGCCCAAGGCCGCCAAAGAACTCGGCAGCTATCGCCAGGAAGGCAAGCGGCGCCGGGATTCCCTGGTGAGCGAAGAAGCCCATGGTTCCGCTGAATCCGTTGCCGCCAAACCAGCCCAGCATCTTCTGCGCGCCGTGCGGAAACATCACCAGGCCTAGCACCAGCCGGACGATCGCCAGCGGGATGCTGTTGCGTGTTCCGAGAAGCTTCTGCCACATAGCTTGGAAACCTCCTTGATCAGCCCCGCGATTAATTCTCGCTGGGCTTCTTTTCCAAATGATCGATGACGAACGTGTCCACCGGCAGCTTGCGCGGCTCGAGCTTCAGTCCCAGCTTTTCTTCGAGCGCGACACGAATCGAGGGAAGGCCGGCGGCTTCGTGTTCTTCGTCCTCGGCCCAATCGAGCGTGAAATCGAAGACGCCCGGAACGCCAGTTTCGTCGACCACCGGCCGGTCCACCCAGCCGTATAGCGAGGCCGCCAGCGAGGACAACGGGGTCTCATGCGCCTCCACGTGGCCGATTCCCCATTGCGTCGTTCCCCCTTGCCTGGTCTTGGATGGGTGCATCTTCAGCCCCCCGCTGGCCACCACCAGCGCATAGGCCGGCAACACTTTGGATTCGCGGTGGGACTTCAACTGGAAGCGCTGTTCCAGCAGCTTCTGGAGCATGGCCGGAAATTGCTCCTGGGTCGCGCCGGCGGGCATTTTGGCGGTGATGTCGTAGTGATCGCTCTTCATCCAATCCGGCCCGGAGAGCTGATACGAATTGAGCTTATACGCCCACTCGATACAGTTCTCCAACGACGTGCTGTTCATGCGAACCAGGCCAGGGTCGAACTGCACGCCCATGGAGTAAGAAAAGCCCTCGGGGTGCGCCGGCTTCACGGTCGCCACCTCGAACTCGGGCGGCGGCTCGGCGGGCGCGGCCGGTGCGCTCTGGCCAAACGCGGCGCAACAGGCCATTGAGATCAGGTTCGCAAGTGCAATCCGCTTCCACATAGCCAGCCTCTTGGCGGGAGTTTCCGTCGTTCTTTTCCGTTGTCAGTATTCACTCGACTGTCTACGGCTGTCAAGGTTTCCGGCATGGCTCCAGCATGACCGCTCCCTTTGGTCGCGGCTCCGTTGTGGAGCGCGGCCGCTCATCGCGCCACCTTGAGCACGAGCTTGGCGGTTGCGGTATGGCCGGCGGCGTCCGCGGCGGTGAGGGTGAACTCGGTGTCTTGCCGCGGGGAGGCTTGGATGCAATGGTTGAACGTGGGGTAGACCTCGGCGACAGGCGGATCCAGGCGCAACGTGGTGGCGCCGAACACGCTGTAGCAGAGGCTTGCCGGTTCGCCGCGGTGAATCACGGGCGGCGAGGCGTAGAAGCTGCGGATCCCAAAATCGGCGCCGCCGATTGCAGCAATGGTTTTGCGCGCGCGTTCCGCCTCCGCATCGGCGTGTGCGCGTTCGGCGTCGCGGTCCGATTGCCAACGGTCGTAAAAGATCCAGCCGTCGTATGCCGCCCCGATCAGCGCCATGACGGTGAGCAATGGCCAAATGCGGCGGAGGAAGGCGAGCACTTCAGTACTTCTTGAGTTCCTGAACCAGCGCGTCGAGGCCGCGCTTCAGGTAAAGATCGTTCAGGCGCTGCTCTTCGGCCGAAGCCGGGAGCACTTTGACGAGCGAATCCCGTTCGAGATCGGCGCGGCTGGGCACCCACAGCTTGCCGTCGGCGAACTGCACGCGGCTGACGAAGCCCACCGCGCCCTGAATGCTGACGGGCTGGCCGGCGCGGGTGAAGCGCAATGCGGTATCCTGCTCGACGCGGGCGGTCTTGCCGGCGGGCAGGTACAGCGCGGGATCGGAGGCGGGCAGCGAGGCCGCCAGGTACTGCTGGCCGCCGGGATCGCTCACCAGCCAGCCGAGCTCGACATACTTGATGGTCTGCGCGGAGCGGTTGCGCACCTGAATGCGCGGCGAGCGCGCCTCATTGCCGGCAACTTGCGCCCAGCCATCGAGTGGCTGCAAGGGCGAATCGGGAAAATCGAGAAAGGCAAACTGCTCGGTGTGCACGGGGCCGAGCGCGGCGGAAGTGACGGCGGGCGCACGCAGCACGCGCACGTCCAGTTGCGGCCGGGCCGACTGGCGGCCGATGCTATCGAGCATGGCCTGCCGCAGGCCCTTAGGGCCGGCCTGCGCCAGAATGTGTTTGAAGTGCTCGCGGTCGCGCTGCGCTTCCAGGTCCCAGGCGGTGAGCGTGCGGCAGGAACTCAGCCGGTCGGGACCGTAGCAGGAGAGATCCTCGAAGAGCACGCCATCCAAATTGACATCCACCAGCGGGCCGCCGGCTACTTGGGTGGGACGCATCAACTGCATATCGATGCGAATCGGGAAAGATTCGCCGGGGCCGATGTTAAGGCTGGGGATGGAGACCGAGCCTTTGCCGCCGACGGTGATCTCCTGCGAGACCACGCGCAGCGCGACGCCATGGATGCGGCTGGCGCCGGTGTTGCGCAGCGTGAGCGCCATGTGGAGATCGAGCACCAGGGCGGCGCCGCGCGAACTCGAGTGCGAATCGCCGGTGGACATGCCGACTAGGGCGACCGGCGAATCCTTGCCCAGGTTGATATTGACGCGGCCCTCGATCGGAACGTCCTGCGCCAGCGCGGCACCAGCGCCGAGCAGGGCCAGCAACGCAACTCGCGGCTTATTCGACATCGACTTTATTCACCGTGACGTAGCCGGTTTCCGCATCCACGTAACGGGCCTCCACCGAACCCTGGGCGCCCACCTGGTAAGTGACCGCCTCTTTGTTGGTGCCGGAATGCATGAGTCCCATCGACTGGCCGCCCTCGCGCACCTGGACGCCATCGGCGGTGGCCTGCACCACCACTCCGGTTTCGCGGGCCACGGTCGGGCCCGGATGTTCGAGCACCACGCCGGTGGCCAGCAACACGGCTACGCTGGCCAGCGCGACGCCAACCCGCGCACCGGACCAGACCGGACCCGCGACGGAAACGCACTCGCCGGCGGCCAGACCCAGCCGGATATTGGCTTTCATCTCCGCCGCCAGCCGGCTCCAGTGGACGTCCTGAGAATCGTCGAGCGAAGGCAGGAGCTGGCGGTACTGGTCGAAGCCGGCGACTTCTTCCCGGCATTGCGCGCAACGCGCCAAGTGGCGCCGGGCGCGCCAACGGGCGATGGGACCGAGGTCGCCGCCCGCGTGTAACGCCAATGTCTCCTGGTCAGGGTGTTTCATCCGCTTACCGCTTTCTTCTCTCCACGTACTTGCGAAACTTGGTGCGCGCATTGGCGATGTGCGAACGCACCGTGGCCTTGGAACAGTTGAGGTGGCGGGCCACTTCTTCAGCCGGCAAACCCTCCACGTCGCGCAGGATCAGCGCCGCCCGCTCGCGTGGGCTCAAAAGGCGCAATCCATCTTCCAGATAATCGTGATGCTCGCTCCGCAGCAGCGCCTGCTCCGGGCTCTCGGCGAGGCTCGGCGGGGCGAGCTCGATGTCACAGAACGAGGCGCGCGCGCTGCGCCGCATGAAATCGATGGCCGTGTTGGTCGCGATTCTCGATAGCCAGTGGGCGGCCTTCTGCTCATCCTTTAGCTGTTCCTGCCGCTGGAGCGCCTTGATGAACGTTTCCTGGGTCAGATCCTGAGCGTCGGCGCGGTTGCGGACAATGCGATAAATCTGCACGAAGATCCGCCGCAAGTGCTCGTTAACAAAGCGGTTTTGCCGATCGAGCAGCTCCAGTCCCGGGTCGATGACTTCGCTCATCTGGCTCAAAACGACAGTCGTCACAGGTTCCTAACAAGATGACGCCGGAACCCGCAAAACGTGGAAACGAAAAGCGCAGTAAATCCGCTAAGCTCATTCTACCAATGGCGGGAAAGCTAGCTCCAGTGTTGGGCAAGCTTTAAAGCATGCCCTACCAACGTTGTAAGCTTGTGGTTGAGATGAGACCGGTTGCGATAGTGGGGATCGGCAAGACGGCGTTCGGCGCTTTCGCGGACAGGGACCTGCGCAGCCTGGCGGTGGAAGCCGGCGAGAAATGCCTGCGCAACGCCCACGCGGCGCCCGCGCAAGTAGAGTCCTTTTATCTGGGGAATTTCGCCGGGCCGGCATTTGTGGGGCAAAACCACCTGGCGCCGTATGTATCGACGGCGCTGGGAATCTACGGCGTGCCGTCGACACGGATCGAAGCGGCCTGCGCCTCCAGCGGCTCGGCCTTCTTCCACGCGTGGACGGAAGTGGCGGCCGGCGTCTACGACCTGGTGCTGGTGGTGGGCGTGGAGAAGATGACCTCCCAGCCCACCGCGCGCGTCAGCCAGATTCTGGCCGAAGCGGGGGATTGCTCGGGCGAGATGAAGGTGGGATCGACCTTCGCCTCGCTGTTCGCGATGATCGCCCGGCGCCACATGTACGAGTTCGGCACCAAGAAAGAACACCTGTCCATGGTGGCGGTGAAGAACCACGCGGCGGGGGCGCTCAATCCGGATGCCCACATGCGCAAGGTAATCACGCTCGAACAGGCGATGAAGGCCAAGCCGATCGCCGAGCCGCTCAACCTATACGATTGCTCGCTGGTTTCCGATGGCGCGGCGGCGGTGCTGCTGGCGCCGCTCGAGCGCGCCCGCGAATTCACGGCAAAACCGGTGCGCGTGCTGGGCATCGCGCAATGTTCGGATTACGTAGCGCTGGACCAGAAGGCGGACATTGTGACTTTTCCGGCCGTTCGGCGCGCGGGCGAACAAGCGTACCGGATGGCCGGCGTGACGCCGCGCGAGATCGAGTTCGCCGAGTTGCACGACTGCTTCACCATCGCCGAGATCGTCGCCACCGAAGACCTGGGGTTCGTGGAAAAGGGACAGGGCGGGCCGTACGCGTTTGCAGGGTGCACGGCGCTGCGGGGCGAGCGGCCAGTGAACACCAGCGGCGGCCTGAAATCGAAGGGCCATCCGGTGGGCGCGACCGGCGTGGCGCAGATCTGCGACCTGGTGCTGCAGATTCGCGGCGAAGCCGGAGAGCGGCAGATCGAGCGGCATTCGCTCGCGCTGGCGGAGAACCTGGGCGGATCCGGGGCCACTTGCGTGGTCACTATCCTCGGGGCAGCATGAAAGGCGGAGCAGCGGCATGAGAAGCGGAACCGTGTATACCGAGACCGTGATCTGGTCTGCGCCGGAGGCGTTCGCCGCGGACGTTCCCTACCAGACGGCGATTGTGGCGCTCGATGGAGGCGGACGTGTGACCGCGCGCGTGCTGGGAGACCGTGTCGCGATTGGCGACCGCGTGGCGGAAGCCGAACCAAGCGACGGCATTCCGTTTTTCCGGAAGGCGTGAGGAGGGGCGGGAACGCTAAGAAAACCAAGAAAAGCCGAGATGACTCTCGGCTCAGCAGGCTCGACAGCCTGCGCCACGGGGGGGCTCAGCCCGTGTTGTCCAACCGTGGTGCTTTTCTTGACGCGGCTGAGTCGCTCAAATAATCGAGCGCGTGCCGGGTTAGCTCCGGCACCACTGGGTCCGGGTGGCGGAGCAGCGAGATCAGCGCGCGAACCCAGCGCAACTCGCTCGCATCGACACCGATCACTGGAACGGTCGGACGCGCACTCCCTGGACCCGAGTTCTTGGCCACCGGCACTGCCTTTCAAAAGGCTTTTCGTCCGGCCCCGGCGAATCTTGAACCGCAGCTATCCGTCCAGCCAGGGCAGGCAGGCGGCGCCTCATCACCCAGAGCCATAACCCGCATCAAGTCTTTTTAGTTCACTTTCGACCAGCTTGCATACAAAATGAAACAAGTGCACCGTGGTTTTACGTCGATATGTAGTAGGGGAGGCTAGCGATGAGCGACGCGCGTTATATCGACATTCCGGGCAACGGAACGCATGAGCTCCCGCCGCTGCTGCTCAATTCGTTGGCGGACCACTCACCCGCCCAAGAAGCGCCAGATCTGGCTTCGGTGATGCCCGAAGCCGAAGATATGCTGGCGGCGAGCGATGCTACCGAGGAGGTGCTGGAGCACCGCAAGTTCGAACTCGCTGTGCAACTGACTGAACGGTACCAGGGGCTGCGGGCGCAATGGCAGTGGGGCGATTCCATTCTGGAATGGATCCGGCAGTGCGAGATCACCTTCGAGGGCGCCGACGTGCTTCGCCAGTTGCTGCATCCCGATGTGTGGCCGCATGCCAGCCGCTCCAGTTTCGTGACCCTGCTCGAGGAAAAGCAAGTCGCCACGGCGGGCGTGGCGCTGGAGCGCGCGGTGGGCCTGCGGCTCACCTTCCGCCAGCCGCCGCCCATCGATTGCTGCTCCAACCAATTCCTGCTGTACCTGAACTCCACGGTCGCCGACACGGCCTACCGGACCTGGTCGCACCTGGTTCCCGAAGCCCTGATGCTGCTGCCGCCGCACCGCTTCCATTTTGAAGTGCTCAACATCGGCAATTAGGTGTGGCGCGGGCTGTCAAGCCTGATGTGTCGAGAGTCGTCTCGACATTTCTTTGTCGGTGCACGCCGCGCTGCCACGCTTCCGGAATCGGGTGGTTATGCGGCCTGCTCGTCGGCTTTCATCTTGCGCGCGATGAGGAAGGCCAGCTCGAGCGATTGCTCGTAGTTAAGGCGAGGGTCGACTTCGGATTCATAGGCGCGGCCGAGGTCGGATTCGCTGGGCCCGTTGGAGCCGCCTGTGCACTCGGTGACGTTCTCGCCGGTTACTTCGATGTGGACGCCACCGAGTTTGCACCCCAGGGCGCGGTGGATATCGAAGGACTGCTCCACCTCGGAGTAGATATCCTCGAAGCGGCGCGTCTTCACTCCGCTGGAGGTGGTTTGCGTATTGCCATGCATTGGGTCCGCGATCCACAACACGTTGCCGCCCTCGGCCCGCGTGGCTTCGATCAGCGCCGGCAATTCGTCGGCGATGCGCCGGGCGCCGCAGCGATGAATCAGCGTCAGGCGCCCCGGCTGGCGCGCCGGATCGAGCGCCTCCAACCAGCGTCCGATGCTTTCGCGGGTGGTACCGGGGCCGACCTTGATGCCGATGGGGTTTTCGATGCCCCGCATGTATTCGACGTGCGCGCCGCCGGGCGAGTTGGTGCGGAGTCCGATCCAGGGAAAATGGGTGGCCAGGTTGAAGTAGCCCGCACGGCGCGGCACGTGGCGCGTCTGCGCTTCTTCCGAACCGAGGTGCAGGGCCTCATGGCAGGTGTAGAAATCGATGCGGTCGGTGGCGCCAGCCCGCACGCCCAGCACATGCTCGGTGAAACGCAGCGATTCGTTGATGGTTTCGACCATGCGGTGGTACTCTTCGGCGAGCGGCGAGCGGGCGGCCCAATCCAACTCGAAGTACTCCGGGTGATGGAGATCGGCGAAGCCGCCCTTGACCAGCGCGCGCACGAAGTTCAGGGTAAGCGCGGCGCGCTCATAACCGCGCAGCAGAAGCGCGGGGTCGGGCGTGCGGGCCTCGCGCGTGAATTCCGCCCGGTTGACGTTGTCGCCGCGGTAGGAGGGCAGCTCCACGCCATCGCGCACTTCCGTGGCGGCCGAGCGCGGCTTGGCGTATTGGCCCGCGAAGCGGCCCATGCGGATGACCGGCCGCTGTGCGCCCATCACCAGCACCAGGCTCATTTGCAGCAGCACTTTCAAACTATTGGTGATGCGGTTGGGAGTGCAGGCCGCGAATCGCTCGGCGCAATCGCCCGCCTGCAGCACGAAGCAGCGGCCGGCCGTGGCCTCGCCGAGGAGCTGGCGCAGTTGCACGATTTCCCAACTGGTGACCAGCGGCGGGAGCGCGCTTAGCTCCGCCAGGACGGCTTCGAGAGCGGCCGGATCGGGGTACTCGGGCTGCTGCAGCGCGTCGCGCGTGCGCCAGGATGGCGGCGTCCAGAGGCTCAGTTCGGCGGTGCGCTCCATGCACCTTCACGGTATCACAGGGGGCGGGTGGGGCATCCTTTAGCTTTAAGCTTGCCCCACCAATACCGTGCGTGCCGTCGGTGAGGCATGCTCTTTGGCTTGCCCACACCACGCAGTTACTCCTGCTTCCACGATCGGCCTGCCGTCCATAACACGGCGGCGAGCATCACCGAGCACACGGGGATGAGATACATGGCCTGATGTAAGCCGATCGCGCGGGCGGCCTCTAGCGCGATGCCTGAGTTAGCGGCCACACGGGCGAAATGGTCGCTGAGGCGGCCAGTCACGAGCGGGCCGAAGGACGCGCCACATAAGTACATGGCGAGATAGTAAGTGGCCATCGCGGTGCCGCGTAACTGTCCGGGCACGATATCCTGGATGGCGGCGTAGACCAAGCCGTAGTAAGTCTGCCACAAGCCGTAAGCCAGCATGAGAAGCAGAACTGCGGCGACGACACTACCGGCGGGCAGACTAATGGCGGCAAAGGCCGGCGGGGCGGCGAGAGCGGCTGCCGCAGCGGCCAGCAGGAGGCGGCGGCGGCCGAGGTCGCGTGCCACTCGATCGCCCAGGTAACCGGCAGCCAGCGCACCGAGCACACCCGCGGCGCCCGATCCAACCCCGCTCCAGACGCCCGAGCGCGCCACCGACAGGCCATGATAGCGGGTGAGAAACGCCGGCAGAAAGAGCGAGAAGCTGTAGAGCATGAAATTGACGATGGCGCCGGAGCCGGCGATCCACCAGAACGCAGGGATGCGCGCCAGCAGCCAGGGGCTGAGCGTCTCGACGTTTGAGGTTGCGTCCTTGCGGTGAACCACTCCCTCACGGTCGTGGCTCGGTTCGGAACGGTCATGGCCCAATTCGGAGGGGGGACCGTCGGAAACTGGGAGAGCACCCGCCCGCAAGCGGGCGTTGGCAGGTTGAAACCTGCCCCACCTTACCGGCTCCCGCAGTGCCGCCAGCGCGGGCACCAGCGCCACCGCTGGAAGCGCGGCCAGCACCAATGCTATGCGCCAGCCCCAGGCCTGCGCCATCGGGCCTCCCACTGCGAAGCTGAGAAATCCGCCCACGGGGACGGCCATCATGAACGTGGCCATGGCGCGCGCGCGGCGGCCGGCGGGCACCAGGTCGCCGATCCAGCTTGTGGCGGCGGGTGCGCAGGTGGCTTCGCCGATCCCCACGCCCAGGCGCGTCGCCAGCAACATCCCGTAACTGGAGGCCAGCCCGCCGAGGGCTGTCAGCGCGCCCCACACGCCGACGCCGATGGTGAGCAGACGTTTGCGGCTCCACGTGTCGGCCAGCCGCCCGAGCGGCAAGCCCGCCACCGCGTAGAGCAGCGTGAAGGCCGTGGCCAGCACGGCGAGCTGGGTATCGGAAAGACCGAACTCGCGGTGCAGCGGTTCGAGCACGGCGCCCAGCACCTGCCGGTCGTAGAAATTAAGAACGTTGACCAGGAAGAGAATCAGCAGCGGGGCGGACGCACCCGCCCCGCTGCCGGGGTTCACAGCTTGATCTCGGAGTCTTTGAGATTCTTAGCCGGAGCCTTGGGTTGTGCTGGCGGAGCCGGTGCGGCGGGTGCGGCGGCGGGGGTATCGGGCGGGCGCACCGAGTCATCGCCCTTGCGCACTTCCACCTCGCCATGAGAGGCGGTGAGCCGGATGGATGGGCCATCGCCCACCTTGCCTTTCAAAGTGGCGCTGCGTCCGAAACTCTCTTTCTGAATCTGCTCGCCGAAATCGTTGGTGGCATCGCCGCGCTCGGCGGTGGCACTGAGCTGGAAGGCGGCCTTTTCGGGCAGCGTCAGCTCGATGTTGCCGGCGCCGGAGCGCGCTTCAATGGCGGGCACGGGCATGCCCGGATCGAGCTCGATGTTGCCATGCTCGGTCTCGACGGTCATGGTCTGGCTGAAGCGGCCGATTTTGATATCGCGCGAGCGCGTGATCAGCCGCACCGGTCCCACTAGCCCATTGGCGGTGAATTCGCCCATGTCCATGCTGATGTTGCCCGGCACGGCTTCCACGTGCAACTCGGTGTTGCGCGCGCCTTCAAACTGCAGCGGCTTAGCCAGGTTCTTGAAATCCAGGGTGCCGGTAAAAGCCCCGCTGATGGTGACCTGCCCCTGCACGTTTTCGAGCGAGAGGTCGGAGCCCTCACCCTGCACATCGATATGGCCCTTCACATCCACGGCGCGGATGGTTTCGCTGTGGTTCACTTCCACGCGGGCGTTGCCGCCCAGCCGGGACAGGCGCACGTCTCCGTGGGCGCCTCCCAGCACGACATCGCCATCGATATCGCCGATCTCGAAATCGCCGCGCCGGCCGCGGGCTTCCACCGCCATCGCGCGAGGCACGGTCACTTCGATATCGTCGGAGACGCGCTGGTTATTGGACGCTCGATCCTGGTTGGCGCGGACCAGCAGGTGATCGCCTTCGGGCACCACCTCGATTGGCGTGTTGTTGTTGGTGCGGTCCGCATCCTCCCGCCCAAAACTGCGGATCACTTTGTTGCCGCTCACCGCAACCTCTTGCGTATCGGCGCCGGTCACCTTGATATTGCCGCGCGCGATGTCGAAGACGATGCGCCTCATCCCGGCGGCCGGAGCCTTGGCGGAGACCGGATAGTCGTACTCATTGCCGAAGACGCTGAGACCTTCACCATTCCAGTGGATGCCGTTGCGGTAGCCGGCCCACATCGCCGAGCCGAGAAGGCAGACCAGTATGACGAGCACCACCTCGCCACCGCTGAAGCCGCTCTTCCAGGGAGAGCCGGGCCAGGCGACTTCGATCAGCCGCAACACGCCCCAGAGGACGAGCAGGAACGGCCAGTAGAGCGCGAAAATCTCGTAGATGGGCGCCTCCGGGTGGAGATTGCGCCACAGGAAAAGGCCGCCGATGATGACCAGGATGAGCGGCCCGGTGAGAGAACGCGGTCTCATACAGCACCTCCAGGAGTGGAACTTTCAGGCGGAGTATCCGGCTTGGCCGGACTGGATGACGCACCCGGATCCGCGCCGGCCGGCGGCTGCGCATAGGGGCCCTGCGCGTAAGACGTGGCGCGGTACCCGCCAGGCGCCGGCTGATCGGCAGGCGGCTGCGGTTGCCACGCTGGCGGCTGCCAGGCGTATTGCGGTGGCGGCGGGGCGGGCGGCGGCGGCGCCATGGTCCGCCCCAGCAGACTCAGCAGGCCGAATACGATCAGCAGCACGGGCCAAGTCTGGCCGAAGTCGTAGGGCGTGAAGTTCTGCAGGGCAAACAGGCCTCCGATCGTGATCAGCGTCACGGGTCCGCGAACCGCCCTGAATATGTTGCGGTCACCTTTCATGGCGCATTTCTCCCGGCGCCGGTTCCTGACCGGCAAAACGCGACCACAGCATATATGCTCCAGCCGCAATCAGCAGCACCGGCCAGTACGGCACGATCCTTTGAAAATTCACCAGGTCGAGGGTGTGTAGCAGCAACAGCACGCCCAGCACAATCAGCGCCACGGCGGCCATCGGAAACCGCCCGGGCCCGCCGCGCAACTGGAGCACGCTCGAGTACTCATCCACCGATTCGCCGCGTTGCAGCTTCTGCGCGGTGCGGTAAGCCTCGAACACCATGTAGGCCATCCAGGCGATCACCATGATGACGAAGACGGGCTGCAGATCGCGAATGGCATCCGAGCTGGCGATGCTCATCAGCACGCCCCAGACCACGGCGTGGATCAAGCCCTTGGCGTATTGCCCGTTGTAGATGGCGCCAACGCCGGGAATCCAGCCCAGCGCAAATGCCAGCCCGGGATGGATATCGGTACGAACATAGGGAGAGGGCGCGACCAGCGGCGCGTAAGGCGGCGCGGCCGCGGGAGGCGGCGCATTGTACGGCGGAGGCGGCGCGGTGAAGGGCGGCGGCGCGGCGGCCGCCGCATGCTCGGCGCAGTACACAGTGCCCGATGCTTCCCGGCGGCACTCGCCGCATACCGGCTTGCCGCAGGTTCGGCAATAAGCGATTGCAGCTACGTCCGGATGATTTTGACAGTTCATGGCATTTCCCTCAGTGTGATGTTTCCGGTCGCTGGGCGGGAGCGGCCCCGCCCTGTGTTTCCCCGGCCGGCGGAGCGGAGACAACCGGCAGCTTCCGCTCGTCGTTGAACGCGGGTTTGCGGAGCGGAGCCGCGGGCTCCCGCTCGTCTTCCCGTTGTTGCCAATCTCGCAGTGTGGTTTGAATCCGATAAACCACTTTCAGATTGTCGTAAAACTTTTCCACGCGTCCCCAGCCATATTCCACGCGTGTTTCCAGGCCCGCCCAAACCTTGGAAGGACGCAGATCGTCGGGCCGGATGCTGCGCACCGGAATCACCGAGCGCAGCAGCGAAAACGAAACGATGGTCATGGCGAAGCTCATCACGTAGCGCGGCTGCAGGATGGGGCTGAGCAGCCCGGCCAGCCACTTGCGCGGCTTCGATTTAGGGTTCTGGCGCCAGGGAGCGGCGAAGAGGATGCGATTCACCAGCTCGGCCGGAGGCTCCACATCGGCGGCGCGCCCGAGGAAGCGGACGGCGGCGGCGGAATCGCGCGCCAGTTCGGCGCACGAAGGGCAGCCGGCCAGGTGGAGTTCCACCGCGGCCCGCGTGGCCGCGTCGAGCGTGCCATCCACGTATTCGCAGAGCAGGATGTCCAGTTCGGCGCAGTTCATACTATCAGCTTCTGCTTGCGCAGCAGCCGTGCCAGCTCGGCGCGGCCGCGGTTGATTCTCGATTTCACGGTGCCTTCGGGTATCACCAGCACGTGGGCGATTTCCCGGTACTCCATTTCCTGCAGGTCGCGCAGGATGACGGCCTCGCGCAAATCGGGCGACAGCTTCTGCAGCGCGGCTTGCAGAATCTCGCTAGCCTCGCGGCCGGCCACGGCCTGGTCCGCACGAGACGCACCCGCGGCGCTTCGATCCGCGACGACGGGGAGCTGATCGTCGAGCGAATCCGTCACCCGGTCCTGACGCGTCCGCCGGTAATGATCGATCAAAAGATTGCGCGTGAGGCGCGCCAGCCAGGTGCCGAACGAGCCTTCCGCCGCGCGAAAAGAGTGCAGCGTGCGGAAGACGCGCAGGAAGACTTCCTGCGTCAGATCCTGTGACTCCGAGCCGCTGTTGGTGAAGCGGTAGCACAATCCGTAGACGCGGCGGCTGTGCAGGCGGACGAGATCCTCCCACGCCGACTCGTCGCCGCGCAGGCACCGCGAAACGAGAGAGCAGTCCTGGTCCAAGATTCGTTCTACCACATGGCTCGCTCGCATACCTGCCAGCCCGCCCAGAGCGTCCTGCCCGGTTGGCGAATTCTGGAAGACTCCCAAGGCTAGCGTCGCGGTTGCCATCACTCCATTCCTTCGTATAAAGAAACGATGTTTTTTCGTGCCAGGTTCAATCTTTTCCCGTATTCCGGTTCTTTTGAGATACTTGTACAGGCGCTTGTCTCCCCGCTTGGGAGACGCGCGTGAGGCTCTCGAGGAGGTTCGATTCAGCACCGCTGGTGGAAATGGGCCGCGGCCGGCCTGGTCGTGGCTGCCGTGGGAATTGGTCTGGTATGGCGATTCTCCCCCCGGGTATTCGATTGGCGTCTGGCGGCCGCGGCGCTGGCTGGACTGGACTGGAGATGGGTTGGCGTTTCCCTGGTTCCCGTCGCCGGCTCGTATTATGTCCGGGCCTTGCGCTGGGCGGTGTTCCTGAAGCCGCTCAAGCCACGCCCGTCGATACGCAACCTGCTCTCGGCGACGGTGATCGGGTTCACTGCCATCACTCTGTTTGGCCGCGCCGGCGAGTTCGTGCGGCCGTACCTGATCGCGGTCAAGGAGAAGGTCCCGTTTCCATCCCAACTGGCGGCATGGCTGCTGGAGCGGATCTTCGATTTGCTGATGGCGCTTCTGCTCTTCGCCTTCGCCATGATGCGCATCACCTCGACCGGCGTACACGTCGGGCCCAGGATCGCTTGGGTCTTGGCCGCCGGCGGACGTTTTGTCGCCGCATCCTGTCTGGGATTGGTGGTCCTGCTGTTTGCCATGCGCCATTTCGCCGAACCAGTCCGCCGCTACCTGACCCACGCCATCCGCTTTTGGCCGGAGCGATATTTCGCGCGCGCCGAAAAGCTGTTGGTGGCGTGCGTCCAGGGAGTGGAATCGATCCGCAGCGATGGAGCGCTGCTGGCGATTTTCCTGTACTCCGTACTCGAGTGGATGCTGATCGCCGCGTGCTACTGGTGTCTGGCCCGCTCGTTCGCCGCGGTTTTGCATTTCTCTTTCGTGGATGTCCTCATTTTTGTGGGATTCATTTCGTTTGGAGCCGCCGTACAGATTCCTGGGATCGGAGGCGGATTGCAGGTGGTGGCGGTGGTGGTTCTGACCGAACTGTTCCGGGTGCGGCTGGAGCCCGCGACTTCATTCGCTATTCTGATTTGGATTCTTAGTTTTGTAGTAATAGTTCCGGTTGGGTTGATGCTCACGCTTAAGGAAGGGCTGGACTGGCGCAGCTTGCGCCGGATGGGACGCAACGAACAATGAAGTGCCCTTTTTGCAGTCACTTACATGACAGGGTGGTGGATTCCCGGGAAAGCAAGGAAGGCGACGCCATACGCCGCCGGCGCGAGTGCCTTGCCTGTGAGCGGCGATTCACCACCTACGAGCGCATCGATGAAGTCCCTTACATGGCAATCAAGAAAGACGGTCGCCGCGAGAAGTTCGACCGTCAAAAGGTATTGACCGGGCTACTGAAAGCCTGCGAGAAACGTCCTATTAGTGTGTCGAAGCTCTCCGAGCTGGTGAACCGGGTGGAAGCGAAGGTCTCCGACTCGCCGGACCGGGAAATTTCAACTACAGAAATAGGAGAATTCCTGATGGAAGGCCTTCGGGAGCTGGACAAGATCGCCTACGTACGATTTGCGTCGGTTTACCGGGACTTTCAGGACGAGGAGGCGTTTTTCAACGAGCTCAAGAACCTGATGCGGCAGAAGTTGCCTTGAGTCGTGGCGGCCGGCAAATGTTGTGTAACCTTATCAGTTTCAAGACATCTCTAAAAATAGAGCTTTAATTTTGTTAGGGAACGGTGGTATGATTATTTGGAAGATCTGCCCTGTGCCTGACAGTTGCGCGATGTGGCCGGGCGACAACCCGCAAGTCGAGTTTATTTTCAGCAAATATCCTATTTCCCATAATTTGCGTACGTTTCTCCGTTCCTTTGGGGAGGTGAGTCTTAGTGGACCGTTTTGAAGATCATTTTCTCGCTGAGAATCCTGAAAGTCTGGGCTTGAACTTCGAAGAAGACGCCAAATTCTTCGATGCGGAGGCTGCGCACGAGACCGACTTTCTGCATCAACCACCGGTGGAAGAATCCATCTACACAGATGATCCGGTGCGTGTGTATCTGCGGGAAATGGGAGCGGTTCCGCTGCTGACGCGCGAAGGCGAAGTGGACCTGGCACGCCGCATGGAACGCGGCAAACTACGGATGCAGAAGGCTATTAGCCGTTCGGCCGTGGTGCAGCGCGTGGCCCTGGATATGGCGGAGGCGTTGAAAAAGGGTGCCATCGAACTGGAGTCGGTTGCCGACTTGGGCGATGTGGAAGAAGGATCTCCGGCGGATCTGAAGGTGCGGGCGGATGCCTCCAAGCTGTTCGCGGATGTAATCGTACTCCACAAAAAACAGCAGCAACTGGAAGAGAAAGTGGAAGCTACCCCCCTAGCCAACAAGAAACCGCGTAAACGGCTGGTGGGCAAGTTCAATCGGGCCAAAGTGGAAACCTCGCTGGCCATCCGGCGCTGCCCGTTCAGGGGCAACCGCTGGAAAGACTTCGCGCGCGAAATTGAGCGGGCCGTGGAGGAGATCAACCACCTGGATGGCGAAATCAGAAAACTGGAAGCGCGCAACAGCCCGCTGCTGCAAGCCCGCCTGCGGGAGTTGAAGCGCGAGATCCGCAAGCGCGAAGCGGCCGCTGGCGCCTCGCTGCCCGAACTGCGCCACACCCTGACCGTGATCCGCCACGGTGAAGCGGAAGCCGAGCGGGCCAAGAAGGATCTGGTCGAGGCCAACCTCCGGCTGGTGGTTTCGGTCGCTAAGAAATACGTAAATCGTGGGTTGCACCTCCTCGACCTGATTCAGGAGGGCAATATCGGCCTGATGCGCGCAGCCGACAAATTCGAATACCGGCGCGGCTACAAGTTTTCGACTTATGCCACCTGGTGGATCCGGCAGGCCATCACGCGTGCCATCGCCGACCAGTCCCGGACCATTCGTATTCCGGTGCACATGAACGAGAGCATGAACAAGTTTCTGCGCGCCACCCGCGAACTCGAGAAGGAACTGGGCCGAACTCCTACGAATGACGAAATTGGCCGGCGTATGGAAATCCCGGTCGAGAAGGTGCAAAAGCTGAAGACCATTTCCCGCGACCCGGTGTCACTCGAAACGCCGGTGGGCCGCGACGGCGAATCGGCTCTCGGCGATCTGATCGAAGACCGCTGGGTAGGGTCGCCGGTGGATGCGGTAATCGAAACCAACGTTCGCGACGAAACGGCCGGCATTCTGAAGACGCTTTCTCCGAAAGAGGAGAAAGTGATTCGCATGCGGTTCGGGATCGGCTGCGAACGGGAGCACACGCTGGAAGAGATCGGCCAGGAGTTCGACGTCACGCGTGAGCGGATTCGCCAGATTGAAGCCAAAGCCTTGCGCCAGTTGCGCGCCCCGGAACGGGCGCGGCGGCTGCGCGCGTTGATGGCGGCGCGGTAACTCAGCCGCGGGCCGGGCATGCCCGGCCCCTACAGTCCCCCCGCCAGCAGTTGCGCAACCTCTTGATACAGACGTTGGTTGAGCGCGGTGCGGTCGTGTAGCCCCATGCCGGCGGTGGGGATGGGATCGCCAATGCGCAGGACGGCCTCGCCGCTGCGCAGGTGGATCGAGCCCATGGGCAACAGTCGGCGCATGCCGACTAGCGCCATCGGCACCACCGGCACGCCCGCCTTGATCGCGATGTAAGCGGCGCCTTCCTTGAATTCCCTCAGTCCTTCGGGGCAGCGTCCGCCCTCTGGAAACAACAACACTGAAATGCGGCGCTGAGCCACGATGCGGGCACCCTCGCTCATGCTCTTGAGCGAAGCCCGCGGACTGGAACGATCCACCGGGATATGGCCGGCACGGTTCAGATGGCCGCCCAGGAACGGAATCCTGTACAGCGCTTGCTTGGCGAAAAAGCGGAACTGAAACGGCAGGTAGGCCAGCAGCGCGGGGATATCCATGTAGCTTGCGTGATTGGCAACGAATACATAAGCGGCATTCCGGTCAAGCTTTTCGAGACCCTCGGTGCGAACCCTGATGAAGCTCACATCGAGCAGCATCCTGCCCCAAATGCGCGCCAGCTTGTGCTGAGTGCGACCGGTGCGGTCGACCAGCGATGCCAGAAGCGAGAGGGTTCCCATGATCATGGTGGCGAGCGCGATCAGGGGGGTCGAAAACAGCAGGGAGCGCAGAAAGCTCATCGCTTCGCCACCAATCATAACAAGTGGCGGCACGAGCAAGCCCGAAAGCGAAAGCCTGCTCCGACGGTCTCTCTGGTATCCTTCGCATTAAAAGGCGGAAGAACATGAACTGGAGCATGACGGGAGCGATTCTGCTGGCCTTGGCAGTTGCCTTGGGCGCGTTCGGCGCGCACCAACTGAGGGAGCGCGTGGACGCTTACCGGATGAGCGTGTATGAGAAGGCCGCGCTCTACCACTTCTTGCACGCATTGGGAATTCTGGTAGTTTCCATTTTGCCGCGGACGAGTGCGCTGACAGAGGATGCCGCGGGCACGGTGTGCGCGGTGCTGCTGGCGGGAATCGTCTTCTTTTCGGGGAGCCTCTACCTGCTGGCCATCACCGGCAACCGCTGGCTGGGCGCGATCACGCCAATCGGCGGGATTGCGTTTATCGCCGGCTGGCTGCTGCTGGCGTGGCGGTTGCGAAGGTAGTTCCGTGGAAGCGATTTTCTTTGACATCGCAAATTGCGATGTCAAACAGGGCGTGCCCCTGCAGGCTGATGGAGCCGGCCGCGCTGGCTGCGGAGAAATAGTCCTTTCCGTGAGGATGAGATCCGTTATAGTTTGGTTTGGCAATACGCGCGCCACAAATAACCAAGAGGCCTTCCTCCCTTGCCGGGCAGCTGCCCGTGCCGGTGGGGCTGATTGAGCGGAGGATCTATCTCGTCCGCGGCCAGAAGGTCATGCTGGATTCCGATCTGGCCGAGATCTATGGCGTGCCCACGTTCCGCCTCAACGAAGCTGTCAAACGTAACCACAAACGTTTTCCCGCGGATTTCATGCTCCAGCTCAGTCGCGAGGAGGCGGGCTTTTTGACATCGCAAATTGCGATGTCAAAGGCGGGACGCGGCGGACGGCGCACGTTGCCATACGCGTTCACCGAGCACGGCGTGGCGATGCTCGCCTCAGTGCTCAATAGCGATCGCGCCGCGCAGATGAACATCGTCATCATTCGAGCTTTTGTGAAACTTCGCGAGGTGGTGGCAAGCCATAAAGAACTCGCCCGCAAGGTTGGCAGGCTTGACGCTACGCAAAAACGACAGGGCTCGATCATCCTGGGGGTAGTGGAAGAGATCAAGAGGTTGCAGCAAGGGCCTCCGGTAACGAAACGCCGCATTGGCTTCCTGCCCGACAGGTAACTGCCCGCGCGCCGTGTTTTGTGCTCCGGCTTTTGCTACCCTCATCGTTTCATGCCTCACGACGACTTCAACCTGTTGGCGGCGGCGCGCCAGGAAATGATCGACCACGGCTTTGCGCCGGACTTTTCACCCGAAGCTGAGCGCCAGCTTGCGGCCATCCAGCCAAGCTCGGACGCGAGCTTGCGCGATCTCACGGGCCTGCTGTGGTCTTCCATCGACAACGACGACTCGCGCGATCTCGACCAGATCGAATGGGCGGAACGGACGGCCGAAGGCATCCGCGTGCTGGTGGGCGTCGCCGACGTGGATTCGCTGGTGGGCAAGGGGACGCCCATCGATGCGCACGCGGCCCAGGAGACCACCACGGTGTATACCGGAGTCCGCACTTTTCCCATGCTGCCGGAGCGGCTGTCGACGGACCTGACGTCGCTCAACGAGGGCCAGGAGCGCGCCGCGGTGGTCATCGAGACCGTGATGGCGGCCGATGGATCGGTCACGAAGAGCGGCATCTATCGGGCCCGCGTGCGCAACCGCGCGCAACTCGCCTACAACGGCGTGGGCGCGTGGCTCGAAGGCACGGGCCCGGCGCCCGCGAAAGTCGCCGCCTCCGTGGAACTGGCCGCACAGCTCAAGTTGCAGGATGAGGCCGCTGGAATCCTGCGCGAGGCGCGCCACCGGCTTGGCGCGCTCACTTTCGATCGCCTGGAAGCGCAGCCGGTGTTCGCCGATGGCAAGGTGCAGGACATTACCGCTCGTGCCGCCAACCGCGCGGCGCACTTGATCGAAGATTTCATGATCGCGGCCAATGAAGTGATGGCGCGCACGCTGCGCGATGCCGGCGTCTCCTCGATCCGCCGTGTGGTGAAAGCGCCGGAGCGCTGGCCGCGTATTGTCGAGCTGGCGAAGCAAACCGGCGACACGCTGCCCGACACGCCCGATCCGGGGGCGCTCAACGCTTTCCTGGTACGGCGCAAAGCGGCCGACCCGGTACATTATGCCGACGTCTCGCTTTCGGTGCTGAAGCTGATGGGGCCGGGTGAGTACGTGCTGATGCGGCCGGGCGATCCGGCGCAGGGCCATTTCGGCCTCGCCGCGCAGGACTACACGCACTCGACGGCGCCGAACCGCCGCTTCGCCGACATGGTGACCCAGCGCCTCATCAAGGCGCACGCGGCCGGGACGGTCGCCGGTTACGCGGACGACGAACTGGATGGCATCGCGAAGAACTGCACCTTGAAAGAGGATGCCGCGCGCAAAGTGGAGCGCGCCATGAACAAGCGCCTGGCGGCGGTGGCGATGCAGCATCGAATCGGCGAAAACTTCCAGGCAGTCGTGACCGGCAACACGCCCAAGGGCGTCTTCGTGAGAATCTTCGATCCGCCGGTGGAAGGCCGGCTGATGCGCGGCGAGCGGGGGCTGGACGTGGGCGACCGCCTGCGCGTGACGCTGTTGAGCACCGACCCGCAGCGCGGCTTCTTAGATTTCGGTAAAGTATCTTGAATGGACGATAAAACCACCCTATTGCGCCACACGCTGGCGACGCTGGCATACCGCGGCGGCAAGGCGTTGCGCGGGGCGCCGGTCGAATTCGCGGCATTTCGGGTGGGGGAGCAACCGCGCACGCCGGGCCAAATTCTGGCGCACATCGGCGATCTGCTGGATTGGTCGCTCTCGATGGCGGATGGCAAGCAGGCCTGGCACGATTCACCGCCGCTTGCCTGGGAGCAGGGCACGGCGCGTTTCTTCGCCGCGCTCGAAGCCTTCGACCGCCGTTTGGCGTCCGATGTACCGTCGGCGTGCCCTGCCGAAAAGCTGTTCCAGGGCCCGATTGCCGATGCGCTCAGCCACGTCGGCCAAATCGCCATGCTGCGCCGCCTGGCCGGCTGCCCATTCCACGGCGAGAACTATTTCCTGGCCGACATCGTCGCCGGCCGCGTTGGCGCCCGTCAGGCAGAGCCAGTGGCGGAATTATAGGTTTTTGCGGGTGTGTCGACAGACGGAAGTCCGCTTCGGACCCGTAACCCGGGCGTCTGTCCCACATTGCCGTCGGAGTGGGGCAGGCGCTTTCGCCTGCCAACCGAATCTCGCGCTCAGACCACGGTCGCCAGCGCCGCGCTCTGGGCCGCGCGCGCCTGCCGCCACATCTCGATATAGGGCGCCAGATCCCGCATCATCGCCGCGAATCCATCGAGCGTCAACGACTGCGCCCCGTCGCTGACGGCCTTCTCCGGATACGGGTGCACTTCCACGATGATCCCATCGGCCCCGATGGCCACGCCCGCGCGTGCCAGCGCCGGCACCAGGCTGCGCTTGCCGGTGGCATGGCTGGGGTCGAGAACCACCGGCAGGTGCGTCAGTTCGTTCAACACTGGCACGGCGGTGATGTCGCACGTGTTGCGCGTGGCGGTTTCGAACGTGCGGATGCCGCGCTCGCAGAGAATCACGTTGGGGTTGCCGTGCGCCACAATGTACTCGGCCGACATCAGCAGCTCCTTGATGGTAGAGCTCATGCCGCGCTTGAGCAGCACCGGCCGGCCGCAGCCGCCCAGCGATTTCAGCAGCGCGAAGTTTTGCATGTTGCGCGCGCCCACCTGCATGCAGTCGGCGTATTCGGCCACCAGTCGCACGTCGCTGTCGCTCATCACCTCGGTGACGATCGCGAGGCCGGTGGCTTCCTTCGCTTTGCGCAGCAGCTTCAGCCCCTCGAGCTCCATGCCCTGAAAATCGTACGGCGATGTGCGCGGCTTGAACGCTCCGCCGCGCAGCACGCGGGCGCCCGCCGCGGCGACGCCCTCCGCCGTCTGCATGATCTGCTTTTCGCTTTCCACCGAACACGGCCCGGCCATCACGATCAATTCGGCGCCGCCGATTTCGATCCCATTGAGCTTGATGGCGCTGCGCTCTTTGCGGAATTCGCGGCTGACGAACTTGTAGGGCGCCGAAATACGCACCGCCGTTTCCACCCCAGGCGTGGCCTCGAGCGATTCCAGGCAGGCGGTGACGTCGCCGACCCCCACTACGCCGATCACCACCCGTGACTCGCCCACAATCGAGTGGACCTTGTATCCGAACTCCTGAATCCGCTCGCAAACGTGTTCGATTTCTTCTTTGCTGGCGTGCTGCCGCATCGAAATCACCATCGCCGTTCCCCCTAAAACAAAAAGCCCGCTCCGAAAAGAGCGGGCCGGTTTCGAAATCCATCAACGTCTGACGCAACCAACGCCGCTCTACCGGATCTGGCTAAACCAGAACCGGCCGCTAAATGAGCTGGCGTAGTAGCGCGGCATCGAAGTTTTACTCTACACCAAGTAGCAGCGGCAGGGCAAGCGGGGCTCTTTCAATGAACCAAAGCTCCGCCGCGGCCAGTTATAATCCTTTTTGACACCGAAAACCGCTTTCCTTTTTCCTGGCCAGGGGTCGCAATACGCCGGCATGGGTAAGTCGCTTGCCGATAGGTTTCCCGTGGCGGGGCGCACGTTTGAAGAAGCCGACGATGCACTCGGCTTCGCCATTTCGCGCCTCTGTTTTGAAGGTCCCGACGATCAGCTCAAGCTCACCGAGAACCAGCAGCCCGCGTTGCTGACGGTCTCCGTGGCCGCCTGGGCCGTGCTCGGCGAGCGCGGCTTTGTCCCCGATTTCGTGGCCGGCCACAGCCTGGGCGAATACGCCGCGCTGGTCGCCGCCAAGAGCCTCCGCTTCCGCGACGCCGTCCGCCTGGTGCGCCATCGTGGCCGCTACATGCAGGAGGCGGTGCCGCCGGGCGTGGGTGCCATGGCCGCCATCCTCAGATTGCCAGAGGGCAAGCTCGAAGCAATCCTCGCCGAAGCCGCGCAAGGGGAAGTGGTCAGCGCGGCCAATTTCAACTCGCCGGACCAGGTGGTGATCGCCGGACACGCCGGCGCCGTCGAGCGCGGCATGACGCTCGCCAAAGCCGCCGGCGCCCGCCGCGTGCTGCCCTTGCCGGTGAGCGCGCCGTTCCATTGCGCGCTGATGCAACCGGCGCAGGAGCGGCTGCGCGCCAATCTGGACGCGACCGAATTCGCCGATCTCGCTTGCCCGCTGGTCAATAACTGGCAGGCGCGCGAAATCCGCACCGGCGCCGAAGCTCGCGAGGGCCTGTACCAACAGGTGCCGAACCCGGTGCGCTGGGTGGAAAGCGTGCGCCTGCTGGCCGCGAGCGGCGTGGAGCGCGCCTTCGAGGCCGGCGCCGGTTCCGTGCTGGCCGGCCTGGTGCGCGCGATCGCTCCTGGCATCTCAGTCGCCAAAGCCGGGGAAGCGGCGGATTTCGACTCCATCGGCGCTTGACGCCCGGCGCTGGACAGCCAGGAATACGGCTTCATAGTTAGGCATGAACCCTGCGGACGGCTTGGCAAAAGCGGCTCCACGCCGCCAACTCCCGGGCGGTTCAAACTCAAGGCCCACTCAGGTTCTCGGCGCCCGCCTGAGGTGGGGCAGTGAGATTCTCGAGCGCCGCCGCCCTCGCACGAAGTGGCTCCAGTTCTTCCTCGCCGAGGGAGCTTGCACAACCCTCGACGATTCGCCGGCCGCGCTCCGCGAGAATTCGACGGAACAGCGGGTCGGGTGTAGTGACAGCGATGTCAGCCAGCGCACGCAAGAGGCGCAAGCTGACCGCGACGTCGCTTCTGGCATACAAGCGTATTTGCTCGAAAGCCGAATCCAGGAGCCGCTCAAAGCCGATCCATGGAACGTGAACCCGAAAGACCCCAGGCGGATCATAGAGAGTCGACTCCGGCGTTTCACGCGACGCAAACCGGATCAAAATGCGGCTTAACTGGTCCACCGAACCGATCGCGGTGGTGGGATCATTGACCGCGGGTGAAATGGCCTTCAGTGCGATGTCGACAATCTGCAAAACTCCGAATTCCACGTCCTGTTGCAGGGTCCTGGTGGGACCGAAGTCGAATGCTCCGCGAAGCTCTTCGCTCCCATCCAGTTGCATCCGGTCGCCCCTCGAAAGCTTCATCAGCGGCACTCCGGCCGGGACGAAGTGGCCGACGCGGCGTAAGACGTCGACTTTGACGTGGTGCGACTTGGCGACCGCGACCAGGCGCCGGGTGTCTAGGAAGCGGATGTAGCCTGAAACCTGGCTGGTGAGCGTCGTTTCCCAGGTGTATCCCCGTCGCGGATCGTCGCCTTCCGGGCGGCCCGGCCGGTGCGGCCACCGCATCAACTCCTCGATCATCGCCTCGGTTTCCGAAGCGATCCGGTCCACGATGTGGTTGACGCTGATCGCGCGCGAGATGTGATGGATGAAGAACAGCAACCAGCCGACGCAGGCTAGCGCCAGCAGCATCGCCCCCAGCACCGTGACGACCGGCGCGAACGGTTGCGGGACCGAGTGCGCCGCTGGAAGCGCGGCCATGCAGTAGGAAAATGTGCCGAGGAAGATCCCCAGCGTCCATTGCGTCACGCGATCCCTGGAAAAGCTGACGATGATGCGCGGGGAAAACTGCATGGAGGCCAGCGTGAGCGTCATCAGCAGGATCGCGAAAACGATCGAGACCACGGTCATGATCGAGGTCGCGATGCTCCCTAGAATCACCTGCGCCACTTGTGGATCGGAACGAGACGGAAGGAGCAACTTGGGAATGAAATCGGAGAACCCGGGAATTAGCTCTTCGAGGAACGACAGCGCCGCACCGACGCAACCGAGTGTGAGCGTGATGATTAGAGGACGAACCAGGAATCCGCCACGTAGATTGTACGCAACCTGCCGGATCACCAATGGAATCCTCTTGTCCAAAATCCTCTACCTGTTTGTTTGTGGTTTTGGCCGGCCGGCTCAAGTTCCCATTGCATCGTTGAGCCGCACCGCCTATTGTAGAATGCGGCGAAATGCTCCGCGATGGTCCGCACGATATCTCTAGTCTTGTGACTCCAGTTGGCAGACCCAACCTGCTAGAGAGAGACCAAATAGTCGCGCCGCCGCCGACCTGCGGAAGTGACCGGCCGCACGGCCAAACTAACCCGCCGCCCAGTTGGGCAGCCGTTCGCGAAGCCTCGAAGAAGCGCGCCCGCAGGCGGGCATTGGCACCTATTTCCGCACGGGCGCCGCTTGGTCCAATGCCACGTTCAGTTCGAGCACGTTCACTCGTGGCTCGCCGAAGAGGCCGTATTGCCGGCCTTCGGTGTGTGCGAGCACAAGCTGGCGAACTGTGTCCGCGGGCACGCCGCGCGCCGCGGCCACGCGGGCTACTTGCACGTCGGCTGAAGCGGGGCTGATGTGCGGGTCGAGGCCGCTGCCTGATGCGGTCAACAGGTCCGCCGGCACGGGGCCGGTGTAGGTCGGATTCTCGGCGCGAAACTTCTTGACATCGTCACTTACACGGTCACTCAGCTTCTGGTTAGTCGGTCCGTAATTGGAGCCGCCCGAGTTCAAGCCGTCATACCCATTGCCCGCGGCCGAGGGGCGCCCGTGAAAATATTCGGTTTTAGTGAAGCTCTGGCCGATCAGTTCGGAGCCCACCGTCTTGCCGTTCACCACCTTCAAGCTTCCGTTGGCCTGGTGGGGAAAGAGAATCTGCGCCAGTCCCGTCACCGCCAGCGGATACAGCAGGCCGGTCAACACCGTCAGTAGAAGCGTCGCTTTAATCGCAATCATGAGCTGTTTCATGTCGAGTCTCCTTTACGCCAGACGCAGCAGGCCGAGCAGCCGGTCGATCAACCAGATGCCGGGGAACGGCGCGATCACTCCGCCCACGCCGTAGATCAGCAGGTTGCGCCGCAGCAGCGAGGCCGCGCTCATCGGGCGGTACTTGACGCCGCGCAGCGCCAGCGGAATCAGCGCCATGATGATCAGCGCGTTGAAGATCACCGCCGCCAGCACCGCGCTCTGCGGCGTGTGCAGGCCCATGATGTTCAGCTTCCCCATTTCCGGGTAGGTCACCATGAACATGGCGGGCAGAATCGCGAAATACTTGGCGACATCGTTGGCGATGGAGAACGTGAACAGCGCGCCGCGCGTCATCAGCAACTGTTTGCCGATCGCTACGATTTCAATCAGCTTGGTGGGATTGCTGTCCAGGTCCACCATGTTGCCGGCTTCTTTGGCCGCCATGGTACCGGTGTTCATGGCCAGGCCCACGTCGGCCTGCGCCAGCGCCGGCGCGTCGTTGGTGCCGTCGCCGGTCATTGCCACCAGGCGTCCGCCTGCCTGTTCCTTCTTGATCAGGTCCATCTTGTCGCGCGGAGTAGCCTGCGCCAGAAAATCGTCCACGCCGGCTTCGGCCGCGATGGCCGAAGCGGTCAGCGGATTGTCGCCGGTGATCATGACGGTGCGGATGCCCATGGCGCGCAACTGCTCGAAGCGCTCGCGCATGCCGCCCTTCACCACGTCCTTCAGATGCACCACGCCCAGCGCGCGCCCGCCATCGGCCACCACCAGCGGCGTGCCGCCGGAGCGCGAAATCCGGTCGGTGATTTCGGTCAGCTCGCCGCAGGGCGCGCCGCCGTGCTCAGCCACGAACTCCATCACCGAATCCGTTGCGCCTTTGCGGACCTGGCGGCCATCGATATCCACGCCGCTCATGCGCGTCTGGGCCGTGAAGGGAATAAAGTGGGCTTCGTGTTCCGCCACTTCGCGCCCGCGGATGTTGTAGCGCTGCTTGGCTAGCACCACGATCGACCGGCCCTCCGGCGTTTCGTCGGCCAGGCTGGAGAGCTGCGCCGCGTCGGCCACCTCGGCCTCCGTCACCCCGTTGAGCGGAATGAATTCCACCGCCTGCCGGTTGCCCAGCGTGATGGTGCCGGTTTTGTCCAGCAGCAGCGTGTTCACGTCGCCGGCCGCTTCCACCGCTTTGCCGCTCATGGCCAGCACGTTGTGCTGCATCACACGATCCATACCGGCGATGCCGATGGCCGAAAGCAGGCCGCCGATGGTGGTGGGAATCAGGCACACCAACAGCGAGATCAGCACCGTCACCGAAGGCGCCGTGCCGCTGCCGCTCGAGTGCACGCTGAAGGCAGCGAACGGCTGCAGCGTCACTACCGCCAGCAGGAACACCAGCGTCAGCCCGGCGATCATGATGTTGAGCGCGATTTCATTCGGCGTTTTTTGCCGCTCGGCGCCTTCCACCAGCGCGATCATGCGGTCCAGAAATGTCTCGCCCGGGTTGGAGGTGATCTTCACCTTGATCCAGTCCGAGAGCACCTTGGTGCCGCCGGTCACCGCGCTACGGTCGCCGCCCGATTCGCGGATCACGGGCGCACTCTCGCCCGTGATGGCGGATTCATCCACGCTGGCGATGCCCTCGATCACGTCGCCGTCGCCGGGGATGGTCTCGCCGGCTTCCACCAGCACCACGTCGCCCGCACGCAGCATGGTTGCCGCCACGGTTTCCGTCTTGCCATTAATCAGCTTGCGCGCGGTGGTCTCGGTTTTGGTCTTGCGCAGCGTGTCGGCCTGCGCCTTGCCGCGGCCCTCCGCCATGGCTTCGGCGAAGTTGGCGAACAGCACGGTGAACCACAGCCACAGGGTGATCTGAAAAGTGAAACCGCCGAGGGCCGCGCCGGATGCCAAGTCGCGTGCGGCCAGGATGGTGGTCATCACCGCGCCCACTTCCACCACGAACATCACCGGGTTCTTCATCATCGCCCGCGGGTTCAGCTTGACGAACGAATCGCCGATGGCCCGCTTCACGATCGGCGGATCGAACAGCGGCCGGGCGCGCGCTGCCCTTTTCGAAATCAACGAAGTGTCGTCGGTGTTGACGGGTGTTACGGTTGCGACGGGCATCTTAGCTCCACAGCCTCCCCTGTTGCATCAGGAAATGTTCCACCACCGGACCGAGCGAAAGCGCAGGGAAGAACGTCAGCGCCCCCACAATCACCACTACGCCCACCAGCAGCGCCACAAACAGCGGCCCGTGTGTGGGGAAGGTCCCCGCCGATACCGGCACTTGCTTTTTGGCTGCCAAGCTTCCCGCCGCCGCCAACAACGGAATCAACATCAGAAATCGCCCGAACAGCATGGCCAGGCCCAGGGTGACGTTGAGGTACATCGTGTTGGCGTTCAGCCCCGCGAAGGCGCTCCCATTGTTCCCCACCGCCGAAGTGTAGGCGTAGAGAACCTCGGAGAGCCCATGCGGCCCGTGGTTGGTCAAACTGTTACCCACCGTGCTCAGGTTGATCCCCGCCGCGGCGAATCCCAGAATGCTGAACGCCATCACCAGCACCGACAGCATCACCATCTTCACTTCCTTCTGCTCGATCTTCTTGCCCAGGTACTCCGGCGTGCGCCCCACCATCAGCCCGGCGATGAACACCGCCAGAATGGCGAACAACAGTATGCCGTATAACCCCGAGCCGACGCCGCCGAAAACCACTTCGCCCAACTCGATGTTGACCAGCGGGACCAGCCCGCCCAGCGGCGTCAGGCTGTCGTGCGCGTTGTTTATCGCGCCGCAGCTCGCGTCCGTGGTAATCACCGTGAACAGCGCCGTATTGGCGATGCCGAAGCGGACTTCCTTCCCTTCCATGTTGCCGCCCGGTTGCGTCGCCGTTGCCTGGGTTTGCAGTCCTCGCTTCGCCAGTATCGGGTTGCCCCCCTGCTCGGCCGAGTAGACGACAAACACGCCGGCCAGGAACAGCACTGTCATGGCGGCCAGCAGCGCCCAGCCCTGCCGCGTGTCTTTCACCATTTTGCCGAACGTATAAGTCAGCCCGGCCGGGATCACGAAGATCAGCAGCATCTGAATGAAGTTGGTAAATGGTGTCGGGTTCTCATAAGGATGCGCCGAATTGGCGTTGAGGAATCCGCCGCCGTTGGTGCCCAGCAATTTGATGACTTCCTGCGAAGCCGCCGGCCCCTGCGGAAGTGTCTGCACCGCGCCCTCCAACGTCGCCGCCTTGGTGTACGGATGCAGGTTCTGAATCACTCCCTGCGAGCACAGCAGCAGCGCAACCACAATGGAGAGCGGCAGCAGAATGTAAACGATGGATCGCGTGAAATCCACCCAGAAATTGCCCAGGGTTTTCGACGAGTGCCGCGAGAAGCCGCGCACGACCGCGATCGCCACCGCCATTCCCATTGCCGCCGAAAAGAAGTTGTGCGTGGCCAGCGCCGCCATTTCGGTGAGGTAGCTCATGGTGGTTTCCGGCGTGTACGATTGCCAGTTGGTGTTGGTGGTGAAACTGGCCGCCGTGTTCCAGCTCAGGTCCGCCGCCACGTTGCCGAGCCCCTGCGGATTCCACGGCAGCCACTGCTGCACACGCATCAAGAGGTACGTCAACAGCATGCCCACCGCGCTGAACACCAGCGCGCCGCCGGCATAGCGTTTCCAGCTTTGCTCGGCCGCTTCCTCAATGCCGCAAATTCGGTAGATCAGGTTCTCGATAGGCCGCAGCACCGGATGCAGGAACGTGCGCTCGCTCTGGAACACGCGGGCCATGTAAGCGCCCAGCGGCTTCACCAGCAGCAGCAGCACCGCCAGGTAAAGTCCGATTTGAAACAGTCCGTTGGTGGTCATCGGCTCCCCTTCAGAAACGCTCCGGGCGCAGCAGGGCGTAGAACAGATACACCCCCAGGCCCGCCGCTACAATCAATCCCACGATGTATTCCATAGGTTTGTCTAAAGCAGGTCGCATCCTTTCGTAAATGCCCAGGCGGCAAGGAAAAACAGAATCGTCACGAGAACGAAGATCACGTCCAGCATGGTTCACCTATTCCACATGGATCAATGCGACGTTGTGCCCGCCGCGAGCCAGGTCGCGCGCCAGGCTTTCTTCCCGCGTGCGCCAAAAATGTTTTCGCGTGCCCACCAGCACGGTGGAGTCGGGATGCAACGCGTACTGAAAGCCCTCTACCCAGCCACGCGCCATCACCACTTGCGGCTCAACCGGAAACTGGCACCGCGATGCCAAGTCTACCAGTTGTTCCACCAGATGCGCATGCACCGCCGCCGGGCAGCCGAATGACACTGCGTATGGCACCGAGTGCACCGCTACCAGCCGGACGCGGACATTGAGCCCCGCCGCCAGCACCGCGGCCCGCTGCAGCGTCGCCTCGGCCAACGCCCATTCCGTGTACGGCACGACGACTTCCAGTTCGCGTGCGCCCGGTCCCGCTGCGAGCGCTCCCGGATCGATGTGCAGCCCAGCCTGAGTCCGCATGTGTGCCTCCACGTACAAAGAGTAGTTGGCGCGGCATAAGGAAGTCGTAAAGGAAAGATCAGAATTGAATTAACGCGGGATCCTGCCGCCGAGCGTGCGACATGGAAGCCTAGACCAGGCGGCCGCCGGGTCCATAGAGCCAGAAACTCACTTGAGCGGCTGCAAGTGGAATCAATAGCTTGCAGGTGAGTTTCTGGACAGTGGACCTTAGGCGAACAACCGGTCAGGTGCCCTGTGCTGTTATTTCTTGGGCCCGAAATACGCCACCATGCCCAACAGCACTGTGGGCTGGTTCTTGGAGGTATTGCCTTGCCCCTTCTCAAAAAACGGCTGGCTCGACCAATCGTCGCGGAACTCCAGGCGGCTCAGCAGCCAACCGGAGAATTTGTATTCGCCGGTAAGCGTAAATTCCTTCACCGTCTGCGCCAGGCCGGTCGAAAAGCCGTTCACATCGTCGAACAATTCCACGCGTCCGGTGATCGCGCCCTTCTTGCCGACTGCGCGCCTCGCCGCCCCGGCGATGCCGGTCCATTGTGCCGTATCCGGTCCCACGTTCTTGTTCCGGCCGTAATCGAAATTGAGGTAGAGACTGAGGTTGTCGTTCGGGTTCACCTGCACCACCGAATCGAACAGGTTGCGCCATCCCGGGCTGTTCTTGTCCCGCTCCGGACCGCCGTACCACACATTGGTCCAGGTCGCCTTCTTCCACGCGTACGCGCCGTTCAGGCCGATCAACTTGCCCTGGTTACTCGCGTAGACGTTGTTCCAGCCGTTCACGAGCTGCACTCCACCCGTGAAGTGCGCGCCCACCGGAAACGAGGTGCGGATGCCGAAGTGGTAGTACGGAACCGCCCACGCAAACAGCAGCGAGCGCGAGTAGTTCCAGTTCTGGTTGACGTCGATCACCTCGGCGCCGGCCGCGCTGACGAACTCGCCCACGTCCACTTCCACGCCCTTCCACGACTTCGGCTTGAAGTCCACGTACGCCTGCTCGATATACTTCAGCCCCTTGGCAGCCTGGTCGGCGGCATGGATGACGGAGAATATCTCTCCAAACCCCACGTCCAGGTGGAAGCCCACTGGCCCTGGCGCACGGTCAATCGTAATCTTCCCCATGTTGAAATGCAGTGTGTCGGAGCGCATGTCGAAATTGCGTAGCGAGTTCCAGCCCGAACTCGGGTTGTTGAAGTTGGCGTCCACGTAACCGTCGAACAGGAAAGAGAAATCCATGCCCACCTGGTGGTACGCAGAGGGAGGCGCTGGTGCGGCCGGCGCCGCAGCCGGCGCTGTCGCCGTCTGAGTGTCTGACGGCGTGCCGGTCTGCGCGGCTGCAGTTCCAACCATCAGGCATGTGGCGACAAGAATGGCAGCCCCGGCCGCCAGCACAGCGGCGCCCTGCAGCACAGCACCGGCCAGCGCCCATTCCGTGTACGGCACGACGATCTCCAATCCGCGTTCGCCCGGACCCGCTTCGAGCGCTCCCGGATCGATGTGCAGCCCAGCCTGAGTCCGCATGTGTGCCTCCACGTACAAAGAGTAGTTGGCGCGGCATAAGGAAGTCGTAAAGGAAAAATCAGAATTGAGTTAGGGCGCGCTGGCGCGTCGGCCAGCCGAGCGTGCTCGGCCCGGCGCCGAGATTCTTGTCGAAGGTGGCTTGCAAAGAACCGGCGGCAAGACCGCCAGGCGCTACGAAGAAACCCACTGCACTACACTGAATACAATGGCGTCGGCCCGCGAACACCTGCATCCGCTGCTCACCATGCACCGCGATATCCAGTCGGTGCTGCGGCGCGATCCTGCGGCGCGGAACGCGTTGGAGGTCCTGCTGTGCTATTCCGGCCTGCACGCCATCTGGATGTACCGCTTCACACACTGGCTATGGCGGCACGGGTTCCGCCTATTGGCGCGCGTGCTTTCGCAACTGGCGCGAAACTTCACCGGCATTGAAATTCACCCAGGCGCGAAGTTAGGCCCCGGTTTCTTCATCGACCACGGGATGGGGGTGGTGATCGGCGAGACGGCGGAGGTTGGCGCGGACGTCACCATTTACCACGGCGTCACCTTGGGCGGCACCAGCCTGAGCCATGGCAAGCGGCACCCGACGCTCGGCGACCGGGTGGTAGTGGGCGCCGGCGCCAAGCTGCTGGGCGCCATCGATATCGGTGACGATTGCCGGATCGGAGCCAATTCGGTGCTGGTGAAATCGGTGCCGGCGAATTCGGTGGTGGTCGGCGTTCCGGGCCGCCCGGTGACCCGCTCCAGGGCGCATGCTCCCGCGGACGATCCCGACCTGCAGCACACCGATCTGCCGGATGCGATCGGCGCCATGCTGACGACGCTGATGGCTCGCGTAGACCGGCTGGAGAAACCCACCGTCACCGAACCTCCGCCGCCGCGCACGCCCGCCCCGGACGCGGAAGGAATCTGGCACGGCGAGGATTTTCAGATCTGAGCCGCGAAAGAACATTGGCCACGAATGAACACAGATAAACACGGATAAAACAAGGAGTCCTTATCTGGGTTCATCTGTGTTTATCCGTGGCTGGGGCGAATCCGGCTGCGGGCTGGCACCCCGCCTACTTGGCTTTCGGCACGACGAGGGTCACGCGGGCGGGCCTGGCTGGGGGCGGGACTTTCACCGTTCTGCAGAGCAGCTCGATCGATGACGCCGGCGCAATCGCCCGCACCGGCGCGCGGTTCGCGTCCGTGCCGCTGAGCACGGCGACCTCGGGCGATGGCAGAAAGACCTCCAGCACGCGGATCCTTTCGCCGCCTGCATCAAATAGGACGATCAGTTCCTCGTCTTCCTTGAGCGCTCGCTGCATGAGGGCGAGTTGGGCGAGGATCACCTTACCGGCGGGTTCTCCAGGCGCGGACGTGGCTGCGGGTGGATCCTTGGTAGCCGATAGGATCGCCTGCTGCGCCAGTTGCTTGGTGAGATCCGCGAATGCCATTCCAGCCTGATGCTACCACGCCCGCCTTTCGATTAGAGTGGAATGCATGAGAAGTTTCGACAGCCTGTCGCAACGCGAGGTTCTGGCCTTGGCCATCTCGCTCGAAGAAGAGGATGAGCGCATCTATGCGGACTTCGCCGAAGGTCTGCGCGACGACTTCCCAGCCACGGCGGCCATCTTCAGCGGCATGCGCGAGGAGGAATCCGGCCATCGCCGCCGCCTGATTGAACTGACGCGCGCGAAGTTCGGCGAGCATATCCCGTTGATCCGCCGCCAGGACGTGCGGGGCTTTGTCGATCGCAGGCCCGTCTGGCTGTTGCGGCCGCTGCGTCTGGAGGCGGTGCGCGGCATGGCCTTCGCCATGGAAGTCGAAACCCGCCGTTTTTACGAGCGCGCCGCCGCCCGCACCCAGGACGCCAGCATTCGCCAGCTTTTGGACGACTTGGCCCAGGAGGAGCGGGGACACGAAAACCGCGCCGACGAGCTCACCGAAGACAAGCTGCACGCCTCCGCCAAAGAGCAGGAAGAGGCCGCCAACCGCCGGCTGTTCGTGCTGCAGATCGTGCAGCCGGGCTTGGCCGGCTTGATGGATGGATCGGTTTCCACGCTTGCCCCGGTTTTCGCCGCCGCTTTCGCCACGCACCGGCCGTGGGACGCGTTTCTGGTGGGCTTGGCGGCATCGATCGGCGCCGGCATCAGCATGGGATTCGCCGAAGCCCTCTCTGACGACGGCAGCCTCACCGGCCGCGGCCATCCCTGGATGCGCGGCCTGGTCTGCGGCCTGATGACCGCCCTCGGCGGCATCGGCCATACCCTGCCGTTTATGATCCCCAGCTTCCGCGCCGCGCTCACCGCCGCCATCGCGGTGGTGATCGTCGAACTGGGCATCATCACCTGGATCCGCAACCGCTATATGGAAACCCCGCCCCTTTCCGCGGCCCTACAGGTCGGCCTCGGCGGCGCGCTGGTCTTCGCCACCGGCATCCTCATCGGCAGCTCATAGAGGCGGGAAGGCGGTGCCGGGCAGCAGCAGTTCCCGGGCTTCGGCGACCAGGAACAGGGAGCCGGTGATGAAGATGACGTCGTCCGGTGGCGCATCTTCGATCAAGCGGAGAGCCGCTTCGAGGGTGGGAGCAAACTGCAGGTTGGGGTGATCGACCACGGCGCGGAGGGATTCGGGCGCGAGGGCGCGCGATTGGCGCGGCGCGGTGACGATCACCTGCCAGGCCAGCGGGAAAAGGATAGCGGCGATTTCGGCGGCGGCTTTGTCGCGCATGATGCCGAAGATCAGGTGCAGGCGCACGGTCGAGTAAAAGCGCGTAATATAGGCGGCCAGCGCGCGGGCGGCGGCGGGGTTGTGGGCGCCATCGAGGATCATCGCGGGGTGTTCGCGGACGTGCTCCAGGCGGCCGGGCCAAAGGGCGGCGGCGATGCCGGCTTCAATCTCGCGGTGGTCAACACCGCAGGCGAGCAGCGCCAGCGCCGCGGTGGCGGCATTGTCCGCCTGGTGCTCGCCGGCGAGCGGACAGCGGATCGAAAGCGGGGTCGCGCCGGACAACTCGAAGCGGCTGCCGCGAGCATCGAGCGAGAGCTCTTGGATAGACGCCGACGCGGCGCGCGTCACCGGAATGTCCAATTCGGCGGCGCGGCGGTCCAGCACACGCGCGGCTTCCGGGCGTTGGCGCGCGAAAACGGCGGGCACGCCGGGTTTCAGAATGCCGGCCTTCTCGGCGGCGATGGATTCGATGCCGCGGCCCAGGAACGATTCGTGATCGAAATCGATGGGTGTGATTACGGCGAGCGACGGCCGCACCACGTTAGTGGCATCCAGACGCCCGCCCAGCCCGACTTCCAGCACTACCCGATCCACGCCTTCTTCGGCGAAGATCAGGAACGCCATCGCGGTGACGGTTTCGAAATAGGTGGTGTGCAGGTCGATGGCTTCGCGAGCCAGCAGTTGTTCGACCACGGCGTGGACGCGGTTGAAGGCAGCGGCGAACCGCTCGGCGGAGGCAGGGCGGCCGGCGATGCGGATGCGCTCGGTGGGCTCGGCGAGATGCGGCGAAGTGTATAGCCCCGTGCGCAGGCCGGCGGCGCGGAAGCCGGATTCGATCATGGCGCAGGTGGACCCTTTGCCGTTGGTGCCGGCCACGTGGACGATCTTTAGCGTGTCCTGCGGATTGCCGAGCGCGTCGAGCACGGCGCGGATGCGCTCCAGGCCGAGCTTGGCGGTTTTAATTTCGTTGCCCAGTGCGTAAAGGAAGTGGACCGAATCGGGGTAGTTCACTGCTGGCAGAAGAAATCGAACGCCCGTGCGATATAGGCCTTCAGCTCCAGGCGCGGCACCACGGCATCGAGCATGCCGTGCTTGACCAGAAACTCGCTGCGCTGAAAACCTTCGGGCAGCTTCTGGCGGATGGTCTGCTCGATCACGCGCGGGCCGGCGAAACCGATCAGGGCGCCGGGTTCGGCGATGTTGAGGTCGCCCAGCATGGCGAAGCTGGCGGTGACGCCGCCGGTGGTGGGGTCGGTGAGCACACTGATAAAGGGTACGCGGGCCTGGTCGAGCCGCATCAGCGCGGAGCAGATCTTGCACATTTGCATCAGGCTGACGGCGCCTTCCTGCATGCGCGCGCCGCCGGAGGCGGAAACGATGACCAGCGGCGAGCGGGACGCGAGGGAGCGTTCGATGGCGCGCGTGATCTTTTCGCCCACCACCGCCCCCATGCTGCCACCGATGAAGCGCACCTCCATGGAGCAGATTTCGACCTGGCGCCCGCCCAGCTTGCCGCGGGCGGCAACCAGGGCGTCGCGCAGCCCGGTTTCGAGACGGGCGGCCTCCAGGCGCTTGACGTAGGGTTTACTGTCGACGAAGCCCAGCGGGTCGGTGGAGTGCAGCGCGGCATCGAAAACCTCGTAATCGCCGCCATCGAACAGCATGCGGATACGGGAGACGGCGTCGATGCGGAAATGGTGGCCGCACTTGGGACAGATGTTCCAGTTGGCCGCCAGGTCCTTCTTCCAGACGATCTGGCGGCAGCCGTCGCACTTCTGCCAGAGGCCTTCTGTCTTGACGTGCTTCGATTCTTCGTCGATGGCTTTCGGCTTTTTGTCGTCCGGCCTGTCGCGCTTAAACCAAGACATGCAATCAACCAACTTACCGCGGGTAGGGATGGCCCCGCAAGGTTGCGAAAGCCCGGTAGATCTGTTCGGCGAGCATGGCGCGGGCCAGCTCGTGCGGAAAAGTCATGGCGGAGAGTGAGAGCAGCAGGTCCGCGCGACCGGCCCAGGCGGGCGGCAGACCAGCGTGCCCGCCCACCAGGAACAGCAGGTCGCGGCCTTCCATCTCGCTCTTGGCGATCAGCGCGGTGAAGGCGGCGGAATCGATCGGCTTGGCGGCCGGATCGAGAAAGATTTTGCGCGCGGCGGGATGGCGGGCCCAGGGATCGGTGCGCTCCGGGCGGATCTCGCGCATTTCAACGCTGGAAAAGCGGGCGGCGCGGCCGAGAAAGTCCTGCGCCACGGCATTGATGTGCGGGTCTTTGGGCTTGCCGATGAAGTAGACGAAGATCTTCACTCGGACGGAATCTCGATCGGCTTCGCATTGCGCCAGAGCCGCTCTAAATCATAATAGGCTCGGGCCTTGGTGGAAAAAACGTGGACCAGCATGTCGCCGTAATCGGCCAACACCCATTCGCCCTGCTCGTAGCCTTCCAGACTCATCGGCAGCTCGCCCGCCTGGTGTTTGAGCTGTAGCGTGACTTCGTCGGCGATGGCCTGAATCTGCCGCTGATTGGAGCCGCTGCAAAGGACGAAATAGTCGGCGAAGGAAGTGATGCCGGTCAAATCCAGAACTTTGATGTCGGTGGCCTTCTTGGATTCGGCGGCGCGGACGGCGATGGTCCAGGTTGGGTCGGCGGCCGGAAGGGCGGCGGTTGTTTCAAGATGTGCCTTGGTCAGAACACGCTCCTGTTGGTATCGTACTACGCCGGGTTGAAGGACGGGGCTGCGGCGCGAAGAGCGGTTGGTGCGCGATACGGAAATGGAGTTATATGGAGTATACGGGCAAGGCAAAGCAATGCGCCCGCAAGCGGGCGTTGGCAAGCTAAAGCATGCCCCACCGGGAGACCATGAACGAACTCATCGCTTATTCCGCCACCCAACAGGCGCGGCTGATCCGCGAGCGGCGTGTCTCGTCGCGCGAGTTGGTGGCGGCGCACCTGGAGCGGATCGCCGCCATCAATCCGAAGATCAATGCCGCCATACAGGTACTCACGGAAAGCGCGCTGGCAGAGGCCGCGGCCGCCGATGCGAGCGAACCGCGCGGGCCGCTCCACGGCGTGCCGTTCAGCATCAAGGACTCGCTCGAGCTGGCCGGCACGGTGGTTACGGCGGGGACGCTGGGCCGGAAGAACGCGCCGCCCTCCACGGAGGACGCAACGCTGGTGGAGCGTCTGCGGCGGGCGGGCGCTATCCCCATCGCCAAAACCAATCTGCCGGATCTGCTGTTCGCCTTCGAGAGCGACAACCTGATTTTCGGCGCCACCCGCAACCCGTACGACACGGCGCGCACGCCGGGAGGCTCGAGCGGCGGTGAGGCCGCGCTGCTCGCCGCTTGTGGTTCGCCGCTTGGCTTGGGCAGCGACTGCGCCGGCAGCGTGCGCCTTCCGGCGGCTTTTTGCGGATGCGCCGCCATCAAGCCGACCTCGGGACGCCTGCCGCGCACCGGCCATTTTCCGCCCGCCGGCGGCTGGATCGAAGCGCTGTGGCAGGTGGGGCCGATGGCGCGCCGCGTGGAGGACCTGGTCACCGTGATGCCGCTGCTGGCCGGTCCCGATGGCCGCGACCACACCGTGGTGGACATGCCGCTCGAGAACCCGCGCGCGGTGCGGGTACGCGACCTGCGAATCGCGTTCTACACCGACAATGGTCTCGCCGCGGCCGACGAGGAAGTGACGGGCGTGGTACGCACCGCGGCGGCTGCGCTCGCCGTGGAAGGCGTCCGCGTGGAAGAGGCCCGGCCGGCCTGTCTGGATGCCGCTTACGAGATCGAGATGAAACTGATCGGCCCAGATGGTGGCGACGGCCTGCGCAGCTATCTGCGCGACATCGGTTCGACCAGCGTCCATCCGCTGCTGACCGGCTGGGTGGATAAGTTGGAGCAATACCGCACCGGCATCGACGGATTTGCGCACTACTGGGGTGAGTGGTTCGATTACTGCGCCGAAATGACCGCGTTTCTCGCCCGCGGATACGACGCGATTCTGTGTCCGGCCTATATCCACCCGGCGCTGCCGCTCGGCACTTCTATCCTGGATGAGAACTTCATCGGCTTCAGTCACACCATGGCTTACAACGTCGCCGGTTGGCCGGCCGCGGTTGTGCGTTGCGGCGAGTCGGGTACGGGCTTGCCCATCGCCGTTCAGATAGCCGCCGCGCCATGGCGCGAAGATGTGGCGCTGGCGGTGGCGTGGTGGCTGGAACAGGCATTTGGCGGATGGAAGCCGCCGGCGGAGTAGCGTGCGGTGCCATAACAGACGACAACTCGAGGGCCGGGCAATTACCCCTGCCGTGCGGCGTTGAGCGCGAGGCGCTGCTGTTTCATCCAGCGCAGGCGGCCCTGCTGCTCCTGATAGAGCGTGCCGAAACCCGCCCAGTAATAGCCGAAGACGAAGAGTAGCAGAAACGGAACCGCCAGGAGGTTGTAAGTCTGGATCGCGAAGACCACCATGCCGAGGAAATACGTGCCCACCAGGATCTCGGCATAGGGCAGCCATCCGCTGCGGCCGCGGTACTTCTTAACTTCCAGTTTCACCGGGCGATCCGCGATGGCGTATTTCGGCGTGCGGGCGAAGGCGGTCTCCACGCCGAACAGCGCTTCGAGCACCGCGCGCGTGTTGATGATCGTCAGGCCCACCCCCACCCCCATCAGCATGGGCAGCATCAGAATGGACCGCTTCCAACTTTTCGGGTGCAGCTCGCGCTGCGCGATCACGTAGAACGCCGAAATCGACCAGAACGAAGCCGCAATCAGCGGCAGGTCGATGAACACCATCTGCCACACTCCCATGTAGAAGCGGACGATCATCACCGGCAGCATCAGCGCCGAAACCACGATCATCAGCGGGTAAGTGATATTGGGAGTGAGATGGAGAATAGCCTCGGCCTTGACGCGCTTGGGGAGGTCGGCGCGCAGCAGCCGCGGCAGGAGTTTCTTGGCAACCTGCGTCAGGCCCTTGGCCCACCGCGATTGCTGCACCTGGAATCCGTGAATGTCCACCGGCAGCTCGGACGGGCAATCGAGGCCCGGCAGGTACACAAACCGCCAGCCCTTGAGCTGCGCCCGGTAGCTCAGGTCGGAATCTTCGGTTAGCGTGTCGTGCTGCCAACCGCCCGCATCGTCGATCATGGCGCGCCGGAGGATGCCCGCCGTGCCGTTGAAGTTGAAAAAGTAGCCCGCCCGCGACCGCGCGCCGTGCTCCAGGATGAAGTGCCCGTCGAGCAGCATGGCTTCCACTTCGGAGAGGAAGTTATAATCGCGGTTGATGTAGCTCCAGCGCGTCTGCACCACGCCCACCTTGGGGTCGGCGAAGTGATGGATGGTGCGCATCAGGAAGTCGGCCGGCGGGCAGAAGTCGGCGTCGAACACGGCTACGAATTCGCCGGTGGCGGTTTCGAGGCCTTCCTGCAACGCTCCCGCCTTGAATCCATGGCGGTTGGTGCGGTGATGATATTCGATCGGGTAGCCGAGCGCGCGATAGCGTTCCACCAGTGCGCCGGCGAAGGGCGCGGTGTCGTCGGTGGAATCGTCCAGCACTTGAATTTGCAGCAGCTCCTTCGGGTACTCGATCTTGACGATTTCCTCCACCAGGCGCTCCACGACATAGCGCTCGTTGAAAAGCGGCAACTGGATGGTCACCGGCGGCAGCTTCTCGAAGTGGCGGGCGGCCGGCTCCGCGGTGGCGTTCTTGCGGTACTTGAAATAAGTGCGGATAATGTCGTACCGGTGAATCCCGTACACCGAGAGAACCACCAGCACGCTGAAATAGGGGATGAGCATGGCCCAGTCGAACCACGCGAGTTGATGGATGCCCGCAAACGGAGTCTTGACGAACATCTGGCTCAACCGGCCGGATGCTGACGGACTGACCAGAAGGGCCCAATAAAGACCGGACATATCAGGACACGGATTCCGCCCCCAGAGCTTGCCGAGCGGACCTTTTTATCTTAGCACCGAACAAATGCAGGGGGTTGCGGCGGGGGATTTGAGAAACCGAAGCCGTATAATAGGTGTTTTCGCTCACAGGAGAGATTTTTTGTCGCTGGAAGACGACCTACTCAAGCAGCGCCTGGCGCGCGTTCGCGAAATCGAGGCGCTGGGCTACCGCGCCTACGGCCGGCGCTACGATTTCACCCACACCATTCCCGAGATCCTGGGCGCATACGGCTCCAAGACCGCCGAGGAACTCACACCCGAAGTGCGCGTGCGTGTGGCCGGACGCATGATGACTGTTCGCCACATGGGCAAGGCGGGCTTCGCGCACCTCCAGCAAAACGGCGAGCGGTTGCAGATTTACGTGAAGAAAGATGCGGTCGGCGAGCGCGATTTCCAGCTCTTCAAGATGCTGGATATCGGCGACATCATCGGCGTGGAGGGCTACCTGTTCCGGACCCGCACCGGCGAGCTGAGCATCCACGCCGAGAAGCTGGAGTTCCTTTCCAAGACGCTGCTTTCGATGCCCGAAAAGTGGCACGGCCTGGAGGACGTGGAAACCCGCTACCGCCAGCGCTACCTGGACCTGATCGCCAACCCGGAAGTGCGCAAGGTGTTCATCACGCGGGCGCGCATCATCTCGTCGCTGCGGCGCCAACTGGAGGCGCGCGATTTCATCGAAGTGGAAACACCGATGATGCAGCCGCTCTATGGCGGGGCTGCCGCGCGGCCGTTCGTCACCCACCACAACACGCTCGATATCGACCTGTATCTGCGCATCGCGCCGGAGCTGTACCTGAAGCGACTGGTGGTGGGCGGCCTGGAGCGCGTGTACGAAATCAATCGCAACTTCCGCAACGAAGGTCTCTCCACACATCACAACCCCGAGTTCACCATGCTGGAGTTCTACCAGGCCTACACCGATTACCTCGGCCTGATGGACTTTTCCGAAGCGTTGCTTAAGCAAGCCGCGCTCGATGCGGCCGGCTCGACGGACGTGGACTTTGACGGGCAACGCCTGGATTTCAGCCACCTGGAGCGGTACACCATGCGCGAAGCCGTGGTGCGGTTTTGGGAAGGCGAAGACCGGCCGGCGACGGAGGACGTCGCCAGCCCCGAGTGGCTGCGGAGCCATTCCCGCAAGCCCACGGCCGGGGAAGCTCTGACCGACATCTTCGAGCAGCGGGTGGAGAGCAAGCTCATTCAGCCGACCATCATCTACGATTACCCGGTCGAGACGTCGCCGCTTTCCAAGACCAAGCCCGACGATCCGGCGTTCGTCGAGCGCTTCGAAATATATGCCGCGGGGATGGAGATCGGCAACGCGTACACCGAGCTCAACGATCCGCAAGAGCAGCGGCGCCGCTTTGACATGCAGCTCGCCATGCGCGAGCGCGGCGACGAAGAGGCACACCAGATGGACGAAGACTACGTCCGCGCGCTGGCGTACGCCATGCCGCCCGCCGGCGGCGAGGGCATCGGCATTGACCGTCTCACCATGATCCTGACCGGCTCCCGTTCCATCCGCGACGTGATTCTCTTTCCGTTGCTGCGGCCGGAAGGTCCGATTGACTTGGTCCGCGAAATGCGCGAGCTCGATGAGGGAGGCGCGCCGGCGTAGGCGATTGTTAGGAAATGACCATGCTAAATCCTGGCGAACGACGTGGCGCACGCACTCGTGCGTGCCGTGTCGAGACTCTTCTCGACATGTCTTCGCTTCGCCTCGCCGGGCGTCGGCACGAGTGCCGACGCGACACGCACGAGTGCGTGCGCCACGCCCGAATGGTACGGTCGTTTCTTGACGAGCCCTCAGGCCGATTATGACCCGATACCGCTTTGAGCTTTTCGTCGCCGCGCGCTATCTGCGGGCGCACCGCGGCGCATCGGTCATCTCCGTCATCACCGCCATCTCCGTGCTCGGCGTAGCGGTGGGAGTGATGGCGCTGGTGATTGCCATCGCCGTCACCACCGGCTTCCGCAACACGCTGGAGCGCAACCTGCTGGGCGCGATGGCGCACATCAACGTGTCCGAGAAGCTCAACAACGGCATCGACGGCTGGCGCGATCTCTCCGCGCGCTTGCGGGCCACGCCCCACGTCACCGCGGTCTCGCCCGCGCTCTACACGCCGGTGTTTCTGTCCGGCGCCATCCAGTCGCACGGCGCGGTGTTAAAAGGCGTCGAGGTGGATTCCGAACTGGCCATCAGCGATGCGCTGCGCCATCTCAAAGCTGGCTCGACAAAGCGGCTGCTCGATCCCAATGCGTCGCCGCCCGGCATCATTCTCGGCGCGCGGCTGGCGGAAGACACCGGCATGCGCGTCAACGACAACATCACGCTCGTCAGCCCGGAAGGCGAGCTCACGCCCTTTGGCCCGCGACCCGCCATCCGCCGCTTCAAGGTGTGCGCGATTTACGAGACTGGCTTCTTCGATATCGACGACACCTGGGCGTTCACTTCCATCGCCGCCGCGCAGAAGGCGCTATCGCTCGAGGACGTCATCAACCAGATCGAACTCAAGGTTGACGACCTGGACCGCGCGCCGGAGATCGCCCGCGACGTGGAACGCGTGGCCGGCAGCCGCTACACCACCACCACTTGGCAGGAACGCAATAAGCAACTGCTCGGCGCGTTGCGCATGGAGCGCATCGTGGCCATGATCGTGATCGGCCTGATTCTCATGGTGGCTGCGCTGAATATTTTCATCACGCTGGTGATGATGGTGATGGAAAAGTACCGCGACATCGGCATCCTCATGTCGATGGGCGCGCGAACCGCGCAGGTGCGCCGCATTTTCATGTTGCAGGGGGTGCTGATCGGCGTGGTGGGCAGCGCCATCGGGCTGGTGGGCGGCTACACGCTGGCGTACTTCGCCGACAAGTACCACTGGGTGCGCCTGGATGAAGCGGTCTACTCGCTGAGTTTCGTCCCCTTTGAAGCGCATTGGGTGGATGGGGTGTGGATCGCCGCCGCTGCCATCCTGGTCAGTTTCCTGGCGACGTTGTATCCCGCGCGCAACGCCACGAGAATCGCCCCGGCCGAAGTGCTGCGGTACGAATAGATCGCCGCGGTTGTTGCCGTGGCGCACGCACTCATGCGTGCCGCGTCGGCACTCGTGCCGACGCACGGCGAGGCGAAGCGAAGATATGTCGAGAAGAGTCTCGACACGGCACGCACGAGTGCGTGCGCCACATTCCGTGCCCGCCTAGTTCGGAACCTTGTACACCACATACCCCGCGTTGGAGAACAGCGGAGGATCGGGCAGGCGATGCTGAGGCTGCACCACGATGTAGTCGATGCCGGCTGCCGCATATTTGGGTATGTCGGTGGGGTGGAAACCGGGAGCTATGGTTGCGGACCAGCGGCGCCACCACTCCTCGCTGAACGGGCGGTTGAAGTTCACTTGGCCGCCGCCTTTCCAATCCACATAGACGGCGCGCAACGCTTCGGAACGGAAGACGCCGAGCGAGAGCGAGCGGCCGGCATCGGGAAAGAGAAAGACGGCGTCGGGGGCGGTCGAGTGAGCCGCCCAATCGGAAAGCTGGCGCAGTTCGGGCGTGTGGAGTTGCGGGTTGTTGACGACACCGCCGGCGAACGGGATGAGGAGGAGCGCCGCGGCGCCGGCCAGCGGGGCGACGCGGAAGCGCATGGCGGCCGCGGCGATAGCGGCCACCACCAACAGCACCGCGACGCGGCGCCACTGGTAAGGTTCGGTGACTACCGGCTGGAGCGGTAACCAGCACGCCACGGCGAACCAGGCCGCCGCTTCCAGCCACCTCCGGGCAAGCGCGGCGTGCGCTCCGGCCACGGCGGCGACAAACTGCATCATCAAAGCCAGGAACAGCAGCAGGCGCATGGGCTGAAGCTGCGGCATCAGCACCCACCGGGCGTGCTCCAGCAGCAGCCAGGAAACCGGCATGCTGGCCAGGCCCAGCAACGGCAGCCCCAACACGAACGCGCGCAGTTCGGCGGGGACGTGCCGGCGAATGCGGAACCACGCGGCGGCGAGCGCGGCGGCAAGCAGCAGATGATGAACCATGAAGCGGAGCGGCCAGGCGGAAATCCAGATATAGGACGCGCGCAGCCGTTGCAGTTGCTCCTGCGGCGCGCCGATGCGTCCCCAGAACGGCTGCTGGGCGGCGCCGTGCTGGTGGACTGCGGCGAAAGCCAGCAGCGCCCCCGCCAGCGCCAGCGGAATCCAGGCCCGCCATTGGCGCCGGCGGAAAGTCAGCACGGCGAAAATCGCCAGAAACCCGAGCGTGGTTGGCGGATGATACAGAAACGCGCATGCCGCCGCGATGCCGGCCGCCAGACAGCGGCGGTGCGCCGTAAGGCCGATGGCGAGCAGCACCAGCGGCAGCGCGAAGGCGCGCGGGGTGGGCTCGTATTCGACCGTGAACACGGCGGGGCCGGCGATGGCCACGCCCAGCGAGCAGAGCGCCGCCACCAGCACTGCCGGCCCCAACTCGAGCCCGGCCGCGGTGGCCATCAGAATCAATCCCCAGATGCCGCACGCGCGGAAGGCGATCTGCTGGAGGGCCAGCACCTCGCGGAATCCCAGGCCGCTAATGCCGCGCAGTGCGAGAGCGGCCTCATCGTAGAGCGTGAAGCCCACGTGCGGCTGCTGAACCAGAATGTCGTTGCGCAGCACGGCCGGATCGCGCAGATGTTCCAGCATTGGCGTCCAGATCTGCGAATCCTGCTGGAGCCAGGTGTGGCCGGGGAACAGGAAGAAGCTCGCCAGCGCCAGGGCCAGCGCGGCGGCGGGCGCCCCGATCCGCGTCATTTGGCGGGGGTCTTTTCGAGCTGCTGCCGCACCCAGACGCGGTTCGGATCGAGCGCCAGCGCTTTGCCGAATGCCCGCCGCGCTTCGGCATCCTGATTCTCCTTCCGCAGGGCGATACCGAGCCAGGTCCAGGCTTCGGCGTTTCGCGAGTCGAGCTCGATGGCCTTGCGGAAATCGGCGACAGCCTGGGCCGCGCCGCCGCCAAGCTGCGCCGGCAGGTAGTAATTGCCCACGCCGCGCGCCATCCAGACCGCCGAAGATTTGGGCGCCAGCGAGACCGCCTTGCTAACGGCGTCCTTGGCGCGCGGGCCGTAGTTCAAGCCGCTCAGCATATCCGTGATGGCCTGGCCACAGAGGGTTGCTAGGACGCGGTAGTTCTCCGCGTCATCCGGTTTCAGAGCGATGGCCTGGTCGGCCGCGTGAATGCCACGGACGGCGGCCTGTTGCGCGGCCTTCTTGTCGTGCGTCTCGATTTCCACTTCGGCGAGATAGGACGACGCCAGAGCCATGCGGAACTGCGCGGCGGCATCCTTCGGCGCCCTGGCGGCGGCAGCGGCCGCCTCATTAACCAGGCGTTCCAGGGCCGGCCGGTCTTGCGTGTCACGCGCCAGTTCGAGCGGCGAAAGTGTTCCGGCCAGGAAGCCGGCCATCAACAAGTGCACAATCATAGGGATTTCAAACCGTCACAAAGCCGCCACCTTGCGGTGCACCAGCAGAAAGTACAAACCGAGCGCCGCCAGCAGCAAACCATCGACGGCCACCACCGTGGGAGCCGTAAAGATTGGGACGAGCCAGCCCGCCACCAGGTTTCCCATCGGCATGCCGCCGCGAAACGCGAAGCTGTAGGCGCTCATCACGCGGCCGCGCATTTCGTTGGTGGTGATCAACTGCACCAGCGAGTTGACCATGGCAAAAACGCCCACCATGGAGGCGCCGTTCAGGAACATCAGGGCGAAGGTAAGCGGCACCGAGCGGGAGAGGGCAAAGCCCGTGATGCCCACGCCCATCAGGATCAGTGTCGATAGCGCGATTCGTCCTTTGTGCGCCACGTTTCCCAGCGCGGCCACCGCGAGCGCGCCCAGCACGGAGCCGACTCCGGCGATGGACAGACACATGGTATACATTTCCGGCCCGCGATGAAAAACCTGCTTGGCGAAGATGGGCAGGAAGGTGCGTGCAGGCACGCCCAGCGCGGTCATGGCGAAGGCCAGCACCATCAGCGCTTCCATCGTGCCATGGCGGTGGATGAAGCGGAAGCCTTCTTTCATGCTGTCGAGCACGCTCTCGCTGGTCTTTTCCGGGATGATGCGGATATGCAGCATGCTGAGCGAAACGATCGGCGCCACAAACGAGAGGCCGTTGAGACCGAAGCACCACGCATTGCCCAGTTTTGCCATCGCCAGTCCGCCCAGCATCGGGCCGATCACGGTGGCCATGTTGAACTGGATGGAATTGAGCGCAATCGCGTTGGGCATGTCTTCCTTTTTCACCAGCGTGGGAATCAGCGCCAAGTACGCCGGGCTGCCGAACGCCTGCGCGAAGCCGGAGACAAAGGAAAGGCCGAGGATGTGCCAGACGTGCACCACGTGGAATAAGACCAGAATGGTGAGCGTGAAGGCCGAGGCCATCTGCACCCACTGCGAAGCCAGCAGCACGCGGCGGCGCTCGAAGCGGTCGGCGATTACGCCGCCGAACAAGGAGAACAGGAAGATGGGGATGCCGCCGAGAAACATGTCGAGGCCCAGCAGGAAGCCGGATTTCGACAGATCATAGACCAGCCAAGCCTGCGCCACGATCTGCATCCAGGTCCCGATGCTGGATGTGCAGGCGCCCACCCACATGAGGCGGAAGTCGCGATATTGGAATGCTTTGAAGACCCGGCGCAGCACAATAGAAGGGACGGCGACCGAACAAATCCGTTAATAGGGGATTGTAGCAGTTTGGGCTGAGGGAAGGCTGGCGGAAAACGAACACTGTCGTCGGCTTGCAACAAAGGGCAGGGCGGGCAGGTGGCACGCCCTGGAAAGGCTAGCCTTCAATCCTCTTGTCTATTTCGGCAATCAGGCGCTCTTTTTCGTCGGGCGAAAGGCTCCTGGAGTTGGCAAGAGAGGATCGAATTCGTGAGAGGAGTTCGGGCACCAGACACCCCAGGCGCTTAACGCTTTTGGACCGGAGCCGGCTGCCAAGCTGGATATCATCAAAAGGGTAAATGCTTCTAAAATCTACGAAGCAACGTTTGGGCAAACAACACTCGCCCTCAAGAATTTCACAATACTCGTTCGCGAGTTTTGGGCTGTTCTTGGCGTGGAGTTGCGTGGTAGTCGTAAAACACTCAACAAGTGCAGCCTTATTGCTGATGATGACGAAGTAGCGATCCTTGGTTTCTTCGTGGCCTTCAAATTTCTCGTAGAAGATTATTGCGCCCGTTTCAAGATCACAATACGCCAATAAACTCCTCTAATTCAGCGTCAACCAGGGCATCTCTCAACGCTTGGTCATCTTCTACCAAGCACTGAATCTCCTGCGATGAATCCACTCCGGCGAAGAATAGCCTATAGTCCATCTCCGCATTCATTTCGGCGTTTCGCCAAGCCGGCTCGCGATGCGATATCTTGCTGAGTTGCGCTGGGGTTAGGTTTCCGTACTTCGTAACGGCCACATCTAAGGCCTCTCTATCTGTCTCGGAGAGGTGGCGCAGGCTGGCGGGAGCCTTCAACGTGATATCGTTACCGCAGACATTCAGATGATGATCGAACAGGGTTTGATCTTCCACGGAGACCCTATCGTCGTGCTTCATCAGATTGTATCCGGATGAAGGCACTGGCCCAAACTCCATTTTGATATAACGGTCGCCAATAACCGTCCTGCCGTAGGACAGGAGATGCTCTTTGTCAACGAAATATAGCAGCTTCGACAGCTTCATCTTCGTGACTTCCGGGCATCTCTCAACAAGATACGCAGATGCATTGACGAACTTCCGAACGTCGAAGGAGAATGTAATTCTTCGATGCAAAGATAAACTACTCCCTGCTCTAGAGTAGACCGATATCGTAATTGTTGTCAATGGTTTCCAGATAGGAGTTTCCTCAGATTTTG
>PLOR01000054.1 GCA_003142185.1 Bryobacterales bacterium | reverse complement strand
CACCGGCATGGAGTATTACCGCCGGGTGAAGATCGCCGGCGAGGACGTGGTGGAAGAGCCGGTGCAGGAGCAGCCGCTCGATTCCATCCCCGGCTATGAAGAAGAGACCCGCTCGCTCTACGCCGGCGGCCTCACCGAAGGAACCGCCGAAGAAACGCTGGCCGAGTAACACAAGTATCCAGTGGCGCTCGTTGGGAGCCCTTGAAATTCAGAAACCGCCGGTCGTGCACCAGGGTGCGCCGGCGGTTTTTGCTTTTGGGACACATCGGGAACCGGGTGATCTTCACGGTTTCTGAGCGTCAGTGCCGCAGTGGCGGCCAGCACAGCAGCCGCGCCTGCCAGGCACATCCCCGAGACGCCGATGAAGCCGTCCGAGCAGCACCCGAGCTGGCATGTGGCCCGGTTCGAGCATCGAACTAAACGCCGGCTGATTAGTTGTTTTGCTTGAACACCGGTCAATTGGAAGAACGCGTCCCGATCCGTCCCGCCCACAACAAACGGCCGGCGCTCGACCTCGAGCCGAGCATGCCAGCTCCGCCCAACCTGGCGCGGTGCACGAGTTCCCTCAAGGCAGCTTGTTGGCGCCAATTCGGCCTTTGTTGCTGTCGAAACGCTCAAGAGCAATATGCTTCGAATCAATCCGATACAAGGAGCTAGCGCATTTCTCGAGCCGGGCCAGCGTGGTCCTAAGGATCGAACCCTCCATTCCCCCCTCAGACTCCGGTTGGGTCCGCCGGATAGTTAACTTTTCTGGTATTTCAGATCGCGAACTGCAAATCAGAACTTGATCTCGGAAGCCAAATGCTAGATAATTTGTTCGAGGCTATAACAAAATCAGTTTGAGGACATGGCGCGGCCAGTTCTATGAGCCGCACGCATCAAGTTCGGGCAGCGAACTAAAAATCTCGTAGCGGGCTTTGATCGTTCGGGCTCGACCGACAAGAAACGGGGTTCGGCGACTGGTTGAGGGAGTTTAGAAAATGTTTGGGGGTCGAATGAAAACATCCATGTTGCAAGGTCATGCAAAAGGGCGGCCGGCGCGGCAGAGCCAGCGATGCGTTTCGCTGGTGCTGGCATTGGCGATGGTCGTTCTGCTGCTTCCCTGCGCGGCGCACGCGCAGGTTCTTTACGGATCGCTCACCGGAAACGTGACCGATCCCACCAGCGCCTCAATTCCGGGCGCCAAAGTCGAGGCGCTCAGCACAAGTACTGGAGTGCATAGCGAGTCCGTTACGGACGATCACGGCATTTACCGTTTCAATAACATCCAATCCGGACTCTACACGGTCACGATTTCTTCCAAGTCGTTCGCCACCTTTGTCGAGACCGGCATACAGGTGAGTAACGACGAAGTTCGCCGCGTGGACGTGCAACTCAAGATTGCGCAAACCACCGCGACCATGGAGGTTCGGGCCGATGCCGTGGTGCTTCAGTCCGACAAGGCCGACATCGAGGCACAAGTCACGCCCCAAGAAATAGCGGAACTGCCGGTTACCGGCGGTGAAGGCAAGAATTTCCAGCGCCTGCTGTTCCTGGTTCCCGGCGCGGGGATTATCGCCAACCCCGAAGCCAATTCGGAAGCCGGCAATCCGATGCGCGCGATCACGCTGTTCATGAACGGCGTCTCCTCCACCGGCAACAACACGAAACTGGACGGGACCGCCATTTCTTATCCGTGGCTGCCCGTCAACGTAGCCTACGTGCCGCCGCCCGAAGCGATTCAGGCCGTCGATGTGAGCACCAACGACTTCGACGCCGAGCAGGGCGCGGCGGGAGGCGTGGCGACTAACGTCACCATCAAGTCTGGCACCAACCAATTGCACGGGGTGGCGTACGAGAACAACCAGAATCAGGACCTTGCCGCGGTGAATAATGTTTTCTCCCATCCTGGCAGGCTGGGCAAGAACATCTTCAACAACTATGGGTTCGCGTTGGGCGGCCCGATCTGGATTCCCAAAGTGGTGCATGGAAAGAACAAGCTGTTCTTCTTCCTGGACTACATGGCAACCAAGCGCCGGCTATACTCATCCGACACGAACTTGACGCTGCCCACCGCGGCCATGCGCACCGGGGATTTCAGCGCCACTCCCGCCAAGATCTACGATCCGCTCACCGGCAACGCGGATGGCACCGGCCGCACGCAGTTCCCCAACAATATGATTCCGGCCAACCGCATCGCTACGGCATCCGCCACCTTGACGGCTCTGTTGCCCGCGCTGACCAGGCCGGCCGCGTTCACGAGCAACTATGACGCTTACGGCGACACCCAATACAACCGCGGCAACTGGGATTACAAGGTCACCTACAATCCCACCGACAAGACGCTGATCTGGGGCCGGTATAGCTTTTCGCCCGTAAACATCGTCGACCCATTTGCCCTGGGGGCGGCCCGTGGCGACGCGTTTGGCGGAGGCAACCCCATTAACGCCGGCGGCCTCGTCCAGACCACCGCAACCGGTTTCACCGATACCCTTTCGCCGACGCTCCTGGTGGATGGCAACTTTGGCTACACCCGCCAGAGCATCGGCGCCAACGGCGACGCGGTTGATGGGGACTATGGACTCGACACGCTAAAAATTCCGGGCACGAACGGGATCGGCCCGAATTATGAGGGCATCCCGGGATTCCAGATCTCCGGTGTCGCGAACATCGGCAATACCAATACCGGCAGCCCGTTCAAGTTCCGCGACAACCAATACACAACCGCCATCAACCTGACCAAGATCAAGGGAACTCACAACCTGCGTTTTGGTTTCGAATACGATAAGTTCGCGCTTAATCAGTTCCAGCCGCAGGGCGGAACGTTCGGCACGGCGCGCGGCACTTTCGGGTTCGACGGCACGCTGACGGCGCTTAACGGCGGCGCGGCCGTCGCCACACCATACAACTCGTGGGCCCAATTCCTGCTTGGCTTTCCTTCCCACACCGGCAAAATCACGCAGGTTGAGAACCCGAACTCTCTGCGTTTTTCCGTCTGGTCGGCCTACGCGCGCGACCAGTGGCAGGCGACGAAGAATCTCACCGTCAGCTATGGGATACGGTGGGAATACTATCCGATCTTCTCCCATGGTAACTACGGTGCGACCCGATTCGATCCCACAACCGACGACATTCTGATCGGCGGAGAAGGCGGCGTACCGTGGAATACCGGCGCCACCGCTTCCAAGAAGGGCTTCGCCCCGCGTTTCGGCCTGGCATATCGCCTGGGATCCAAGACCGTGTTTCGCGGCGGGTACGGCATTACCGACGATCCCGATAACATGCGCAACCAACGGAATGCCTTCCCCTCGATCATCAACGAGGACTACACTCCGCCCAAGTCGTACCAATTCATCAGCTATGCCGGCGTTCCGAATTCCGATGGAGCCACGCAGGTATCGCTGTTAGACGGCCTTCCGCTCCCTACCGCCCCGGCTCTCTCGACGGGCACCTTTAAGCCGTCGACCAGTGCCTCTCCAACCACTTACCTGCCGAGCGTCGGCACGGTCACTTTTCCCGCGAACATGAACCGGGGATACTACGAGAGCTGGAATGTCACCATCCAGCACGAATTCTCTTCGACCCTGGTTGCACAAGCCGGATATGTGGGCACCCATGGCGTCCATGACATGGAGGGTGTCAACATCAACGGGTCGGCTCCCGGGACCGGCAACGCTGGCCGCCAGCTCTATCCGTATGTCACCAGCGACATGAATATGTACGAGCCGTTCGGCGATATGACGTATAACGCCTTGCAGACCCAGTTGCGGAAGAGCATCGGCTCGTCGATCATCGGCGTCAACTACGTGTTTTCCAAGGCCATCGATGAAGCCAATGGCGACAACGGCGACGCCACGTTATTCCGCGCCTTCCCGACGTCGTACAACCTGAACAAGCAACTGGCCGGTTTCGACCGCGCACAGACGTTCCAGTTTTTCTACGTCTACCAATTGCCGTTCGGTAAAGGGCACACCATGTTCAATCATGGTGCCGCGTCCTGGATCATCGGCGGGTGGGAACTCAGTGGCAATCTGGGCTGGTATACCGGCCTGCCGTTCACCATCGGCACCAGCGCACAAATCAACGCCGGCGGCCAAGGCGCTACCGCGAACCAGGTCGATTCTAGCGTGACGATTCTGAAAGGAATCGGCTCCACTAGCCCCTGGTTCAATGGCGCTGCCTTCGCCAATCCGGCAAACAACACGCTGGGCACCACCGGCAGAGACATTGTGTTCGGCCCACGCTACTTCAACCTGGACCAGAGCCTCTCCCGCATCTTCACCTTCAAGGAGGGGAGAGTCACATTCCAGTTACGCGGCGACGCGTTCAACCTCACCAACACACCGACGTTTAGCAACCCCAACGCTACGTGCTGCTGGTTGACTAATGCGACGACTGGCGCCGTCAACTATAACAACTACGCGGTGATCACCGGCACCGCTTCCAGCCCGCGACAGTTACAGGTGGGCGGATACCTTCGGTTCTAAGCTAGACCTGGCACGGGCAAGCCTCCATCGTGGGGCTTGCCCGCATTTTTCCTCGCGGCCGGATTCCTCACCGGCCCAAACCAAGTCAGACAGGGTGAATCCTATTCCCTGGTGGCCGGGCTGTTCTCTAGCGCCAACTCAATTACTTCTTCCATCGAATTGACGTAATGGATGGTCATGTCGGCGATGTGCTCGGTCTTGAGATCTTCGCGGACGTTGACTTCGTTTTCCGCCGGCATGATGACTTCGCGGACGCCGCTGCGTCTGGCGGCGAGCACCTTTTCTTTGATGCCGCCGACGGGCAGGACCTGGCCCGTGAGGGTGATTTCGCCGGTCATGGCGAGGTTGGGGCGGATGCGGCGCTCCGTAAGCATCGACATCAGCGCGGAGGCCATCGTGATGCCGGCGGAGGGGCCGTCTTTGGGGATGGCGCCGGCGGGCACGTGGATGTGGATGTCGATGGATTTGAAAAGCTCGGGATCAATGCCGTATTGGGTGGCGGCGCCGCGCACCCAGGTGAGGGCGGCTTGCACGGATTCCTGCATTACGGGTCCCAGTTGGCCGGTCATGATGAGGCCCTTGCTGCCGCCGGGCATGCGGCCGGCTTCGATGAAGAGGACGTCGCCGCCGACGGGGGTCCAGGCGAGGCCGACCGCAACGCCGGGCCGGCGCGTGCGCTCGGCCACCTCGGTATCGGTGCGGAAGCGCGGCGCGCCGCGGTCCTGCTCGATAGTCTGCGGCGTGACCTCGAACTTCTCATTCTTCTCATGGCGGCCTTCGGCGATGCGGCGCGCCTGCTTGCGGCATATCGAGCCGAGTTCGCGCTCCAGGCTACGCACTCCCGCTTCACGCGTGTAGCGGCGGATCAGGAAGCGCACCGCCTCGTCGGAGAACTGAATGCCGCCATCCGTATCCAGACCGTTTTCCGTGATTTGCCGCGGAATCAGGTACCGGAAAGCGATGATGACCTTCTCCTGCTCCGTATAGCCTTCGAGCGAAATGATTTCCATGCGGTCGCGCAGCGCGTCGGGAACCGGGTCGAGCACGTTGGCGGTGGTGATGAACAGGACCTTGGACAGGTCGAAGGGGACATCCAGGTAATTGTCGCGGAAGGTGGAATTCTGCTCGGGGTCGAGCACTTCGAGCAGGGCGGAGGCGGGATCGCCGCGGAAATCGCGTCCCAGCTTATCGACCTCATCGAGCATGAACACGGGGTCGTTGGCGCCGGCGCGCCGCAACGCCTGGATCACCTGGCCGGGAAGCGCGCCGATGTAGGTGCGGCGGTGGCCGCGGATCTCAGCCTCATCGTGCATCCCGCCCATCGAGATGCGCGCAAACTTGCGGCCCAGGGCGCGGGCGATCGACTTGCCGAGCGAGGTCTTGCCCACGCCGGGAGGCCCGACGAAGCACAGTATGGGGCCCTTCAACACCGGGCGGAGCTGCAGCACGGCCAGATAGTCGAGGATGCGGTCCTTGACCTTTTCAAGATCGTAATGATCCTCGTCGAGGATTTCGGCTGCGCGCTTAACGTCGACCGGCGCGCCGGAAGAAACGCTCCAGGGCAGCGCGGCCATCCACTCGAGATACGTGCGGGCGACGCCGTGTTCGGGCGAGGCGGTGGAAAGGCGCGCCAGTCGGTCGAGCTCGCGCAAGGCTTCGGTCTTGACCTCCGGTGTCATGCCGGCGGCTTCCAGCTTGGCGCGCAGCTCTTCGATCTCTCGCGTGCCGTCTTCGCCTTCGCCGAGCTCCTTCTGGATGGCCTTGAGCTGCTCGCGGAGATAGAACTCGCGCTGGCTTTGCGAGAGCTGGCCCTGCACCTGGGATTGGATGCGGCCTCGCAGCTCCACCAGCTCGAGTTCGCGCGTGAGCTGGAGCAGAACCTGATTGAGCCGCACCAGGCCGTCGGTCTCCTCGAGCAGTTTCTGCCGTTCCAGATGCACCAGGGCGGGCAGGTTACCGGCCACGAAATCGGCCAACCGGGCCGGTTCGACGATCTGCGCGGCCGTGGTGGAGAGGTCGTCGGACAGGTTGGGCGAGCCGGAAACAATCTGCTGAAAGAGGCTGACCACGTTCTGCCGCAGCGCTTCCACTTCGGGCGTGACGGCGGGGTCGATCTCCACCAGCTTTTCGATCCGCGCCCGCAAGAAAGGCTCGGTGGCCGTGAACTCGCGTATGCGGATTCGCGCGGTGCCCTCGCAGAACAGGAGCAGGTTGTCGCGCGGCACGCGGATGGCCTTGTGCATCACGCAAAGCGTGCCGATTTCATACAGGTCCTTCGGCTGCGGCGCATCCACGCGCGGGTCGAGTTGGGAGACGATTGCCAGGGAGCGGTTTTCGCCCATACTCTGCACCAGCGCTACCGAACTGGGGCGGCCGACGGTGATGGGCAACATTGCGCCGGGATAGAGGACGACATCGCGCACCGCCAGAATCGGAACGTCTTCGAGCAATGCCTCAGTCGTGTCGGCCATTCGCCCAGTGTAACGCGCGGCGGGTCTTGCCTCCCCGATCAGGCGCCTTTGGGATAGCAGCCGAGCACGCGCAGGAAGTCGGCAACTTCTTCCAGGTGATGCAGCGCGTTGCGGGAGTGAGGGTGGTCGACGTGGCCGAGGAAGTCCAGATAAAAGAGATACTCGTAGGGCTTGCCGCGCAGCGGGCGGGATTCGATTTTGGTGCAATTCAGGTCGCGCAAAGCGAAGGCGCTCAACGCGCGAAACAGCGCTCCCGGAATATTGCGCGTGCTGAACACCAGCGAGGTCTTCCAAACCGTTCCGGCTGGCGCGCGGAGGGGATGGCGCTTGGCATACGCGGGCGTCCGCAACAGGAAGAAACGGGTGAAATTCTGCCGGTCGCTTTCGATCGACCGGCGCAAAATGTGCGCCCCATAAATCTCCGCGGCGACCGCGGAGGCGATGGCGCCCGCGTCGGTAAGCCCTTCTTCGACGACCATTTTCGCGCTTCCGGCGGTGTCGTAATACGGGATTCGCTCAATTTGCGGGTTGGCGAGAAAAAAATCCAGACACTGATTGAGCGCCACCGGGTGCGAGTAGACGCGCTTGATCTGGCGGAAGCCGACGCCTTTGGGGGCGATCAGATTGTGCACAATGCGCACGCTGGTCTCGGCCACGATCGGCAGTTCGAAATGCAGCAGGTGGTCGTAATTCTCGTGGACCGATCCGGCCAGCGTGTTCTCGATCGGCACCATTGCGCCGGCCACGCTGCCTTGTTTGAGGTTGCGGAAGATGTCTTCGAAGCGCACGCAGGGCAGCACCGCGGCGGAGGGTCCCAGCAGTTGGCGCACGGCTTGTTCGCTGAAGGCGCCGCGTTCGCCTTGGAAGGCCACCGCGGGCGAGCGGCGCAGACGCGGCGTCTTCATTGTTCGGCTCCCTGCCAGCGGCGAATGGCGGCATCTGGCAGGCCCAGCAGATCGAGCACGCGGTCCAGGCTGTGGTCCACCAGATCCATCACGGTCTGCGGATGATGATAGAAACCGGGAATGGGCGGCGCGATGATGGCGCCCATTTCCGCCAAAGCCGTCATGCTGCGGAGATGGCCGAGATGGAATGGCGTCTCGCGAACCATCAGGATCAGTTTGCGCCGTTCCTTCAAAGTCACGTCCGCGGCGCGGGTCAATAGGTTGGAAGTGATGCCGTGAGCGATGGCGGACATGGTGTGGATGGAGCAAGGGGCGACCACCATGGCATCCACCGGGTAAGAGCCGCTCGCGAGCCTGGCGGATATATCTTCCGGCGAGTAAGAGTGGTTCGCGAGTGCTCGGATCTCGGCAATATGTTTTCCGGTTTCCAGAAACAAAGTCTTTTCGCCCGACCTCGTCCAGACCAGGTGCAATTCCACACTTTCGGTTGCGCGCAGCCGTTCCAGCAACCTCACTCCATAGAGTGAACCGCTGGCGCCGGAAATGCCGATGATAATATTCACCTTCGCCCAGCCTGGATCATAGCATGGAGCGTGGCGCGGGCAGTCTCGAAGACGCAGACTGCGCCACTATGTCTCCGACCGTGTGATGTCGCACTTTATGCGGCGTACCGCTCCCTCCGGTCGCGGACCCATCGGGGACACAATGGCATCGAATTCGACGGTCACGATGCTAGTCACCGCGCGATGCCGTAGGGCGCGGTTCTTCAGGCCTGCGGTTCGCCCGCCGTCGGCACGGGAACCGGTGTCATTTCAGGTATTCGTTGAATCGAACCCGATTCCCAAACGGGTCGATCACCTGCACAGACTTTGCATTCCACGGCTCAGTCTCGATGCCGGGGCGAAGGTACGTATAGTTCTTCCGCAGAAGCTCGGTGTGGCATGCTTCGAGGCCCGTCACCTTGACGAACACTGTCGAGCCAGGGCAGCCGTCGCCATGGTGCTCCGAAAGATGCAGCACGAGACCACCAAGGGAGATCTGCGTATAGAGCGGAGAGTTTTCTTCAAAGCGGTGCTCCCAATCCACCTTGAAGCCAAGGAATCCAACGTAGAACTCCTTCGCCTTCTCGACGCTGAAAATGCGAAGAATCGGAATCACCTGAGTTGTCGTCAGCGGTACTATTTCCTTGGACGCCGTTTTACGTTCACGGGACCTCGCAGCTCGGCGTGCCGGGCTCCCTTGGACCAGAAAGCGCTGGAAGAGAGCAGGCAAGGGCCGCGTGCGGCGCAACGCAGGTGGTTCCGTGTTTGGGTGCAAGAATCCTACGACCCGACCAAAGTCCTTCGGTATCGCTCTACTGAACGGCCATCGTCACTTGGTTCGACGTAACGCCACCGACGCTGACGACGACTGGAACGGCGTCGCTCACCGGCGCGTTGGGGGGCACCTCGACATTCACCTGGTAGAGACCGACCCAGCCGGGCGCGAGTCCGGCGAAGCTGGGAACGACGGGCACGCCGCCGATGGTGACGGTCACCGCCGCCATAGTCCAGGCAAGCGGATCCGCCGGCGCGGGCGCACCGCTCGCAGGCTGATTCGTTACCGGTCCGAGCCCGGTGGCAAAAACATCGACGTAATCCGTGCCGCGTTTCGATGGCTGGCCGACGAGCTGCCCGCTTACCGGCGCCGCCAGCGTAGAGGTGCCGTTGATGAGGATCGCACCTTGCCCTGTTCCAGTCCCTGTCGCTGTGTAGATGCCCGGCGAGTACGGGACGAGCGGCACGGTGACGGTATTGCCGCTCAAATCGTCGGTGACGATGGTGAGCGGTGCGGAAGTCTGGCCGGCCAGTTCCCAGGGAACCTGCGCATCGACCTGAGTCGGAAACACGTGCATGAGGGGTACCGGCACGCCGCTGAGCGCGAGCGAGGTTGTGCCCAACATTAGCGGCAACGACGGGCCGGCGGCCAGCGCCGGGTCTCCCGCGAGATCGCTACCAAAAATCGACACGAGGCTTCCCGGCGCCACCGGCGAATTCGCCGCGAAACTGGCGTTGTTGACGGTGCCGCCGGCGCTCAGACTCGGCGGCCCGAAGGCCAGGCGCCGTTGCGCCATGGCCAGGTTCGTCGTGCGCATCAGGTTCACCAGGTCGTACTTGGGACGGTCCGTTACATCCACCAGCCCGAACGCCCAGTTCGTGCCTTCCACCAGGTCGAGGTCCGTTTCACCCGTAGCACCTTCGCCCGAGACCGGCTGATCCCGGTAATCGAACCACGCCACGCCGACGCACCAGGGGTTGCGCGCGGCGGATTCCATGTTACTTTGATACATCGCGCCGGCAGCGGCGTCGTCTGTGACATATACCAAAGGTTCAACCCCGAAACCGCGCTGAAGATTGTACGTGGGAGGGAATGAGAATTCGCCCAGAAAGATCGGCCTGCCGGTGCTCTTGGCCGCGCTCTTGAGCAGGCTGTCTTCGAACACCGGCGAGTACCGGTCATAGCCGATCACATCGGCGTGCGCCGCGTTCAATTTCCAATCGATCGGATTCACCCACCAACCGGGGACGATCCAGATGCCGAAATACAGATGGTTCGGGTCGAAGCCTTTGATTGTCTGTTCGGCGAATCCGAGGTACTGATCCTCGTAATACTCGCGTAGAGTCTCGATGTCCGCGGCCGGCGGTGTAGGCTGAGCGCTGTAAAGTTGCGCGGTGGTCGTGGCGGTGACCTGCCACGCCGCGGCCATGGCGGCGACGTTGTTGCCATAAATCGCGCTGAGCGCCCGGTCCACCAGCCCGCGCTTGGCGGGCACCGTGCTGCTCAAGGTGAGGATGGTCTGAACCTCGCCAGGAGTGATGATCGCATCGTATTCGTTGTCGTACGACCAGCCGAGAATACGCGGATCGTTGATGCTGCCCTGGGCCTGCATCTGCTGTTGCAGCGTGGTCGCGATCTCTTGCTGGATGACGGGATCCCAGATATCCGGGTGTGCTACCAAGGGGGCGACATAGTTCTCCAACACCGGCAAATTGGGTACGTTCGGCTCGGTGTTAGACCATTTGCCGAAACCCGTAAATCCCCACGCCTGCAACCGCTGGGCAGTCAGGTTGACGACGGTGTCGGACCAGTTACTGCCGTATTTGCGGATGGCGTTCCACGTGTCGAAGGAGACGGTGTCGATGTTAGGGCTTTCCCAGTCGTAAATGCTCCAGGCCGCGTCGTACGGCGAGGTTTGAGGAGGAAGCGCGGCGAACTCCCACTCGCGGCCGGTGACGGGGGTGAAATTCAGTTGCGGGTTCGGCGCGGCGTCCACACCGATATAGAAGCAGGGATTGCCGTCCGGCGAGATCAGCCACCACACGCTGTTGTGCTGGACCACGTGATAGAAGCCGGTGGCTGTATCCTGCCAGCCGGCGTTGAGCACTCCGCCCCACGCGTCGTAGCCGCTCGGCGTTCCCCAGGCGGCCAGCGCGGTCTGCTCTTCGGCAGCGGCCGTCTGGAGGTCGGCATCGGTCTGAACCTTTCCCGGATAATTGGAATAAATACTCTGCCCGTAAGCGTCCACGTACGGCGCATAATTCTTCTGGGGCGGCGCGGCGGACAGGCTGAATACAACGGTAAAGGTGAGCGTGTCGCCGGGGTCGAACACGAAAGGCGTGGGCTGAGCCAGGGAGCCAGGAGTCAGCAAGGCAAGCGGAATGGATGGTTGCGCGGCAGATGAGAAGACCGCCGATGCGATGACGCCGCTGCTGGAGGTCGCGGTGAGCGCGCTCTCGGTCGCCAGATAGTTGGTGACGCCAGCGCCCATGTACGTCGGCAGGCCGCCGATCAAATTCTGGTTGGGCAGAGGGGAGAAACCGGCCGCCATTTGGCCTAACAAAGTTCCATCAAGATACAGCTCGAAGTAAGTCGGCGTGACTATGGCAGTCGCGGTGTAGTTACGATTCAGCGTCCAAACCGGCGTGGACGAGATGCTCTGCGTTTGAGTGCCGTCGCCAACCGTCAGGTTGATGGCCAGGTTTGCGAGTTGGCAGGAGGGCGCCGCGGGTCAACCAGGGTCAACGTGCAAATGTTCTGCGCGGCTGCGGAAAACAATCCGGCAGCTGCCAAGAAAGCTCCAAGACGTCCTAAGCTCTTCCCCATGCACTGAAATCCTCTTACGCTAATTATCTGACACCCGGATCGATGCTCTGGGAAGGTCGATATGAAACTCGCCCGGAGCGAGCAAGGCACCTCCGTGGCTGCCCTAACAATACAGATTTAGAGTCTGTATTTGATTCCCGAGTGGTCGGCGACTCGCAGGATGCCACGAGAAGGCGTCCCTGGCCATTTCTCCCGCGAAGTCCGGCTCACGTCATCTGGCCGCGCACTGGTCCCGGCGGAGCCGCACCTGCTGGTGGGTGGACCTGCTCCAGTCGCCATGCCGACTCGTTCCTGATCCGAACTGGTGCTAATGTGGGCAGGTGCGCTCCTGCCCAGGCAGCCCGTCCCGCCTTGGAAGGTCCTCCCCCGCGTCTGTTGCAGCCGGCCTGCGGGTACTCGGATAGAACCGTGGGTGGCGCATAGAAGAGAAGGAGCGGAGGTGGACCCGCTATGATATCGATGCAGCCGATCGGGTATGTAAGAAGCTTCTACAGGGACACGCAGGAGATTCCCAAGGGGTTAGGTGCAAGACATGAGGTGGAAGGCCTTCTTGAGATACGGCCGGAATTTGAGCCTGGCCTCTTGGATATAGAAGGCTTTTCTCACCTGTACGTCATCTGGGCATTCGATCGCTCCGAAGGGTGCAACCTCGTGGTAACGCCGCCGAGCGACGACCGGCCGCACGGCGTGTTCGCGACCCGCTCACCGCGACGTCCGAATCCGATAGGGTTAACAGTGGTCCAGTTGATGAGCCGGGAGGGGCCGGTCATCGGCGTCCGTGGCATCGACATGCTCGACGGAACCCCGATACTCGATATCAAGCCCTATCTCTCGAACGTTCCGCAGGAACGGATACGACGCGGGTGGCTCGCGGATGCCGAAGAGCGTGCCGGAGCGAAACCGTAGCACGAATGGCGACCAATCTCCGAATGGCGCTTGACTCGCCCGGAACCATCAATCGCGCGCGGAAAACATTAGTAAACGCTGGCCGACTTGTGGGTCCCTAATCCTCTTCCTGGCCCGCAAAGGCAGTCGACGCAACCCGGTCAATGCCTGAAGGAAGATCAGTCCCACCCTCGCCGAGAGCAACAACAACAAGGGAGGAACAGCTGAGCGCGTGCCACGCTGATCAGGATCATTGCACCCGCAATGACAAGGACAGGTCAGTCGAGGTTCATGTCTGATCCTTTGGGCTTTCAAGCGCCGCCAACATTGTGTGCCAGGCCAACGAGGCGCATGTCATACGCACAGGATAGTCACGCAGTCCCGACAGGGTGTTCATCTGCTCAAGTTCGACTTTCATCCCGTCCTGCGCTGCCTCCACTCCGCCGGTGGCAATCGCCAGGAAGCGATCAAACAGAGTCCTCGCCTGGGCACGGGTCTTCCCTACCAGCACTTCCGTCATCAGCGAGGCCGACGCGGTTGCAATCGCGCAACTCTGTCCCGCGAACGCGATGTCGCCGATCACTCCGCGATCGTTCATCTGGAGGAATACGGAAACCTCGTCGCCACACGCAGGGTTTTCGCTGCGGGCGGCATGGCTGCAGGCCGCCATGGTACGACGGTTGCGCGGACGACGGCTGTGGTTCAGGATGACCTCCTGATACAGGTCGCGTACTACGGCATCGTTGTTCACGGTAGGAACAGGGCCTCCACCCTTTCCAGCGCCTCGACCAACGCATCCACCTCGCCAGCCGTGCTGTACAGCCCGAACGAGGCGCGCGCTGTCGCGGGAACGCCGAAGCGAGCCATCACCGGCTGTGCGCAGTGGTGCCCGGCGCGAATCGCTATGCCGTCGCCGTCGAGCACATGCGCGCCGCGCCGCAGTTGATCCCGCGTCTCAAGGCCATCATCAATGCCAACTACCCAGCAACCAAACTGGCTATCACCGATCCGATGAATGCGCGATAGATGAGAAGCTTGGTGGCTGCGTCTGATTAGCTGAGACTGCCTCCAGGCCTCGACCTGCGCGCGCAAGCCATCAAAGCTTCGCTGCATCTCAGCCGGGCCGATCGAGAGCGCGTTTTGCAGCGAGAAGTGCTCCAAAAGCTTGGCCAGCACCGGTTGGAAGTCACCATGAACAGTATGGCAAAACTGCCGTTTGAGCTCCCGGTGCCGAATCATGTGCTCGGCTGAAGCCAGGTCGCGGGATGTCCGGAACCAGCTTCGAGCCGCTGCGCACCAGTGTGTATGGGCAGGGAGACAACGGGTCAGCGTGGAGGGTTTCAGTGAAGATCTCATATCACGCTTTCGCCTTCACCTGCCGCAGTGCCAATGCCCAGGGCCCAAACGCGGCAGGTCTTCGCCCGTCGTGGGATGGGCTCAGCGGTTTGTCGAACATCTCCGACTTCAAGACCGCAAGGGTCGGTCACGGACCTTCGTGGAAAGGGCTTAGAATACACCTAATGCAGCCAGCGCGCGAGTTTCAAGCAGGTGCTCGACGGGCGCGCGGCGCGGAGACCGCGCATGAGTGGCCGGAGCCGCGAGCCGCGCGAAGCCTCGTGAGCATCGCAGCGCGGAACCGAGCGTACGCTTGCGCCGCGCGCGCGCGTCGTGTCCGCAGCGCGGTTTCCGCGTCGAGGGACGTTGGTCGCCCGCGGCGGAGGCGACGGGGCTCGTCGATGCCCCATCCGCGGACGTTGTCGACCCTCAGAAAAGAAGGTCTGTTTCGGTGGCTTTCCCGGCGCTGACGCGCGAGTTTTCAAGCAAGTGCTCGACGTGGCACGGGCACGCGGCGCTGCGCATGATCGAGGACAGGCGCATCAGTGCCGCCGTCCTCGCTCCCCCGCGAGCCGCGCGAATCCTCGAGAGCATCGCAGCGCGGAATCGGGCGCGATCGGGTGTGCGTGCGCCGCGGCGGGGGGCGGCCCGCAGCGCGTCCGGCGCTGTACCCGCGTCGAGAGCGGTGGGGCGCTCGCGGCGGCGCCGGACGCAAGCCGACTTCCGGGTACCAATCCTCCCGCTAGGCTTTCAGCTTCATGTTTGCCGACTATCCTGGCATAATCGGTAAAGCTACGCCGATTTGCGTGATCTACTCCTAGGAGGAACCTGGATCGGGATCATTCGGAAATTGGCCTATCATAGCTTTGGATCTCGAAGTCGATCCCTGCCAGCGATATGATTTAGAAGGGCAGGACGGGTGGCGACCAATTTGAGACGTCGGCCGCAGCAGATCAGCAGATGAGCTGGTGGGTCACTGATACGGACCGACGCAAAGACCGCGGCCTTCGCCCTGATCGAGCACAAGGAGCACACGAACATGAAGCCAAAGAACACGATCTGCCTCTGGTTCGACAAAGACGCGCATGAGGCGGCGCGCTTCTACGCCGTCACCTTTCCGGATAGTAAAGTAACCGCTGTTCACGAGGCTCCCGGTGACTATCCGGGCGGCAAGAAGGGCGATGTGCTGACGGTGGAGTTCACCGTCCTGGGCATTCCCTGTCTCGGTCTCAACGGCGGCCCGGCGTTCAGGCACACCGAGGCCTTTTCCTTCCAGATCGCTACGGAGGATCAGGAAGAGACGGACCGTTACTGGAACGCGATCGTCGGCAATGGCGGCACGGAAAGCCAGTGCGGTTGGTGCAAGGACCGCTGGGGCCTCTCCTGGCAGATCACCCCGCGCGGGCTAACCGATGCGCTTGCGGCTGGTGGCGGAGCGGCAAAGCGTGCCTTCGAGGCGATGATGACGATGAAGAAGATCGACATCGCCGCCATCGAGGCAGCGCGGCGAGGCTGACGTGAACACGCCGAAACGTCCTTATTCCCCCGGAACACGCACAAACCGGAAGTCGGGCTGTCGCAAGCCGACTTGTGGGGACCTATTGGCCAACCCGCTCATCCCTTTTTCCGAGTCGGACTTCATGTAAGGTATCCTCGGCTAAATGAGAGTCCACGTCGCCCCGCAAACGGCTATTGTTGAGGAACATCAAGGGGGTGGTGCGGCGCGTGGCTCCTGCGTGGTTCCCATGCGAATCTCCGCGGCGCCAAGTTTTCGGCGAAAGCACTACGCCGAACGAGTAAGCGCCGTGCGAGCACCGCGGCGGGCGATTCGACGAGTCCAGATTTAGTTCACATTGGGCCATGTTTCGGTGGAGGCCACAGAAGGGTCCCTGGGCTGCAAGCAGCGACTCTGGAGTGCAGTGAACGACCGCGTCGGCCTGGAGCCGTAGCGCGAGCGCGCCGCACTCGCCGAGGTTGCGCTATTGGAAGAGAGCGAGGTCGATGGCTTCGGCCATCGCTTGATAACCGGCATCGTTTGGATGGAGATGATCTTCCGATGCGAACCGGGGCAAGAGCCTGCTGGGATGGTCGGGATCGCGCAATACCGCATCGAAGTCGACGACACTGTCAAACGCGTGGCTGGTTCTAATCCAGTTGTTGACGGTCTGCCGAGTAGCTTCCTTCGCTTCAGAATAGTAGCCAGGAATGTCCACGCCTTCACAAGGGGTCATCGTGGAACCAATTAGCTTGATTCGATGGGCGTGAGCGCGAGAAATCAATTGGCGGTACGCGCCGATTAGATCCTCGGCGCTCCGCGTATCCCCCGGATCAGCAAGCGAGAGTCGTCCCAGCTTAGCGCCAGGAAATCCGAGGTCATTGATCCCTTCCAGCAGCACGATATGAGTGACTCCTGGCACTGATAAGGCATCCTTGTCGAAACGGGCTAGGGCGCTGATGCCCAAGTTCGCAATGGGACCGTCATCCAACAGACGATTGCCGGCGATGCCCTCATTCACAACCGCCCATTTCGAGCCCTCAGCCCTCTTTCCTATTCGGCGGATAAGGTCACTCGGCCAATTGCGGTCTGCCTCGGGCGTGGAGCCATCGCCATCGACGATGGAGTCGCCGAATGCCACGATCAGGCGGTGGGAAGGTCGCGCCGGAACGAGCACCGCAGTCACGAATACTGAGCTCGAGCTTTCCGTTCCGCCTCGAATCTCCACTTCATGGGAATAGTCTCCCTTTGGCGAGACCACGGCGCGCTTGAGTGCCAGCGCATGCCACGTGGGTGTAGCGACACGTCTGGGAATGTATAAACTGATGCTAATCTCGGATCCGTTGGCCGCAGAAAAAGCCGCCCGATCACTAAGCGCCGTTGCGCCCGAAGGAATTGTGATCGAGGCGCTTCCCCCAAAAGTCACGGCTCGCATTGAACCTGACTTTACGCTCGCTGCACCGTTTGGCTCTCCCACAGTCAGAGAACCAACAACGAGTGGGGAGGAGCCGAATTCGTTTGAAAGACGAATGCAAATCTGAGAGCCCCCAACAGATATGCGCACGCGCTCTCGGACCGTTCGATTTTCAAGATTGAGCATTGGCTGGTTTGGATCGGGTTCTGCGGGCTCGGGACTGGCCGCCCAAGTGGCGATCCAGGATTCCTGCGCCGGACCAAGTAGTGGAAGCAACAAAAGAGAACCGATGAGGGCACAACGCCGGACCGCGTTCGTGAGCGTCAACTGTTTCATTTCGCCTACCTCATCGCTGAGAAATCGGTTGGCCGCATATACACTTCATCGACGTGGTAGTCGCCGTTGACGTTCTCAATCAGTGGCTCCGCTGATTTGCGATAAGGCAGAAACGCGGGGTCGGCATGAAGAGCTTGCCAATTTGCATCCGCTTCCTTTCGGCTGGGATGGACGACGAGGTAAACGAACGTGTCTCTCCAGGCAGGGTCTTCGCTGGGTACCCAATAGCCGGCCACGTTTAGATTGTGTTTGGTTTGCAGCTTGGCAACATCGCGAAAGATCGATTCAAGGGCAGGCGCTTTGCCGGGTGCGGTATGGTAGATCATGAGCTCAAAGACGTGACCGCTATCCGCTCCCACCTGTTTAGGGCCCGCCAGTCGCGCTGTAAAGAGCGACCCGGCGGCGAAAGAAACCAAAGCGGTAGCCAGGAGAATCCAGCCTTTGTTTCTCCAGCGATGGAGCATGGACTGCGCTGCTTTGAAACTCATCTTGATTGAAACCCTCCTCGTGCCACGATGGCCTTGGTCACAGGGAGCTCCACGGCGAGGAACCGGATGTGGTTGCGAAATCGGTTTGTGTTCTCGCGTGGCGCCTCGTGACAAGTTCATAGACGGCACCCTCCTGAAAATGTTAGCTGGTTTAGAGGCGTAGCCGCTCGTGGGAATTCCGCATGAAGTCGGAACTCGCCGCCTCCCTTAAGTTGCGACCGAGTGACGCGCGACTCGGAAAGAGCTGGGAGCCGGCCTGCCGTGGATTAGTACTGAGCCAGGAAGAAGAGACTGGCTGGACAAAGAGGCCGACTTCGGTTGGGCTTGGACGCGAAGCGCAGTTCTATGATCTCTCTGCTTGCAAACGCGCATGATACCGGAAACAAACCCGGCAGCACCAGTACGGCGACCAGCTAGTAGCGACACTGGGGGCGCCCCTGTGCCAGTGCCATGGGGAAGCATATACTGGCTAAACGGCAGAGCATGGCATTGTTTGGATGGGCGTTTATAGCGTCGAAATGCGCACGTGCATACGGATTGCGGGCACGTTTTGGGCACAAACGAAAATGGCTGCTGTATCTTAATTGATACAGCAGCCGGTTATTTGGTGCGGAGAGGGGGACTTGTTCTCTCCTAGCTTACTGAAAACAAGTAACTTATACATAACACAAAGTTCTCAAAATACCAGAAGTTCCAGAAACACCCAGCCAAGTCACACCACGAGTCACACGGGCCAGTTTTGGCCGCGCCGGAGGCAAGCGTGAGTGCCGCCGGGAACACGCGAATGGGTTGCGAGGAACCGCGGCCGCCCGCCATTGGTCAGCCCGTCAGTCCCTTCAAGCGTTTCCTGGCCGCCCTCATCCCGGAGCAAATCTGCAGGTATAGAGGAATCTCACCAGGCGCGAAACTGATTTACGGCCGACTGTACCGCTACGCTGGCGAGAACGGTGTTGCCTTCCCTGCGATCCCAACCCTGGCTGAGGAGACCGGCCTCGGCGAGACTCAGGCCCGCGGCTACATCAAGGAACTGGAGAAGGTTGGACTCATCGCGGTTGACCGCGAGAATAGGCACTACCGGAAAGACGGCAGTGGCGGCTCCAACGGATACATATTCCTTTGGCACGACGCTTTTACAGGCGACTCGGGCGAGCGCCGAAAGGCACCACCACCCCTGCGGAAAACCGAACCCGAAGAGAATCAGGTTCAAGAGGGTCAGGGAAAGAGGGTCAGTCAACATCTGATTACCAGCCTACGAATCGCAAAAACCGCGATTCGCACGCTGGCCGCCAATCCGATACGACTGATGAGCCCGCTGAAAACCAAACCCCAAAACCAAAGCCCGCTGCCTCAGAGGGCAGGCGCCAATTTACACCCGAGGAGTGCGAGTGGATGTCGGTCGCGCTCAACTCGTATGGCCAGCGGTGCACCATGCAGCGACACATGCAAGAGAGCGCACCGCCGCAGATTGTGCAAATGTGCCTGGAGGCAGCGGACGGCATATCGTTGCGGGATATCGGAGAGCTCCTGCGACATCGGTGTTTGCATGGCTGTGAGCCCGGAACTAGCAAGGGCCCGCATAGCTGGGGATGGTTTCCCACGGTAATCGCAAACGCAATTCGATCCTGGCGCGAGCAAGAGGCTGCTACTCAGGATCCCTTGAGGAAGAAGCATTGGAGGGAGTATCCCGTCGAGGCGGGCTCGGAGATGGAGCGTGCGATCTCAGCCTTCGACACGCTCGACTTAGAGGCGACCGCGTGAGAACAGCAACCAACGCGCTGGAAACCGTCGGCAAAATGGCAGCCGCAGCAGTGGGCAGCTTGGGACGACGAGCTCCTTACCCTCGAGTTGCAGGAACTGAGCGAGGCCGATTACGACCTCAGCCTGACCGGCTTCGATCCGAAAGAACTCGATGACCTGCCGATCGCGCCCGCAGAGGACGAGCGAGCCAACGCGACTCCGCCTTTGCCGGACAATCCCGTGTTCCGACTCGGCGACCTGTGGATTTGTGGCTCGCATCGCGTACTCTGCAGGGATGCGACCAGCGCGGAGGCCGTGGCGAAGCTGCTGGGCGAGAAAAAGCCGCTGTTGCTGGTAACAGATCCTCCGTACGGCATCGAGTTGGATTCGGAATGGCGCGACCGCGCCGGCTTAAATAGCTGCGGGGCCGCCGAGCCGAGCTATCTGAAACACAGAGCATCCCTCCGGCCAATCCGCGAGTAGGGCGTGATACGTCAAGTCGACGCCGGACGACCTCAATTCCGGTCACCCATCCTCAATCCGTGGCCGCGCTGTCGCGCGGTACAATCGTTCAACGCACAATGTCCTTAGCTCCCGGAAATCGGCTGGGGCCCTATGAGATCGTCGCGCCCATCGGGGCGGGCGGAATGGGGGAAGTATACAAGGCCCGCGACAGACGTCTCGACCGCCTTGTCGCCATTAAAGTCTCGGAGGCGAAATTTTCGGAGCGATTTGAGCGCGAGGCGCGCGCCGTGGGCTCGCTGAATCACCCCAATATCTGCCAGCTCTATGATGTCGGGCCGGACTATCTGGTGATGGAATTGATTGAGGGCTCACCGCTCGGGCAGGTAGAGAATCTTCGCAAACTGCTCGATATGGCGGTGCAGATGGCTGACGGGATGGCTGCGGCTCATGCGGCTGGAATCGTGCACCGCGATCTGAAGCCTGCCAACATCCTGGTCACGCGTGAGGGGCGGGTGAAGATTCTTGATTTCGGCCTGGCCAAATCGGCTGTGAACGCGCAGCCTGGCTCGGATGCCTCCACTCTGACCATGACCATCACCGACCCCGGCACGACGGTCGGCACCGTCAGTTACATGTCGCCCGAGCAGGCGCGTGGGGAACCGAATCTTACCTTCCAGTCGGACCAATTCTCGTTCGGCCTGGTCCTGTACCAGATGGCGTCGGGCAAGCGGGCCTTCGAGCGCCCCAGCGCAGCGGAGACCATGACGGCCATCATCCGCGAAGAGGCGGAGCCGCTGCCCGCCGGCGTGCCTCTGCCGCTGCGTTGGGTCATCGAACGGCTGCTGGCAAAAGATCCTGCCGAGCGCTACGACTCGACGCGGGACCTGTATCGCGAGCTGAAGCAGATTCGCGAGCGTCTCTCACAAAGCACCAGTGGGGTTGAGGCGGCGCTGGCCCCTCACGCGGGGCGCAGGCGGCAGCGTCTCCTTATGGTCCCTGCGGGTGCCCTCGTATGCCTGACCGCCGGAATCATTCTTACGCGGCTCCTGACACCGGTGTCCGGTCCGGATCTGTCGCAGTACAAGTTCACGCGAGTTGCACTGGGAGAAACCGAGGAGCGCGCCCCGGCATGGTCGCCGGATGGAAACACCATCGCTTATTCGGCCAGGGTTCATGGAGTCCAACAGATCTTCGCGCGCGGCGCTGGGGCGCACGAGGCGGCGCAACTCACCAGATCGACTAAGGATTGTCATGCCCCCATCTGGTCTCCGGACGGTGAATCCATCTATTACTTCGCCGATGGCAGCCTGAGGGCCATCCCGGCCTCCGGGGGCGCCGGGCAGTTGGTTCTGGAACATGTCGAAGCAGCCGCTATTCACCCCGACGGCAAAACGCTGGCGTTTGCGCGCGACGGCAAGCTTTGGCTTGCTGCCCTTCACGGGGGAACGGCGAAGGAGTTCTGGCCGGGTCCGCTTGCGCCCACCATGCCTACGACAAACATGTATTTCTCGCCCGATGGCTCCTATCTCGCTTTTGACAACGGGACGGTTTGGCTTTTTTCCTATCCCTCCGGTAAGCCCCGAAAGCTCTACACCGGAACAGAAAACGGAATGGGCGCCGGTCTGTGGGGCGCGAGCTGGTTCCCGGACGGCCGCAGTTTACTGGTGGCGCGCAACAGCGCAACCGACTCATTGATCCGGCTGGCGGTCGCGGATGGCAGCCGGCAGACCATCTATTCTGCGGGTTTCACGATCCAGGGTTCCTCGGTGTCGCCGGATGGCAGGAAGATCGTCTATTCGGCCGCGGAGTACGAATGGAACATCGTCGAAATCGGGCTCACCGATGGCGCCGTGCACGTGCTGGTCGAAAACGGAGGAACCAACATTTCGCCAGATTGGGCGCCGTCGGGCACGCACTTTTTGTTCTCTGCACAAGGTAAGGCCGACGTGGGTGCGGCGGTCATGGACCAGGAGGCCTCCGCTGGTGGCTTCTCGCGCCGCCTGGTCGATACCAGCTACGACCTTAAGCAAGCACGCTGGTCGCCGGACGGGGCGCGTTTCGTCTTTGTGGATAGTGGCTATACAGACAGGCTGAGGCTGGCGAACGCGGCTGGCGGCCATGCCATCCTGCTGGACCAGGCCCACAACATACAGGGAGAAGCGTGGTCGCCTGATGGGCAGTGGCTCTCGTATGATCGCCAGAACGAAGGCCAGTCGAAGCTGGCGAAGATTCGAGCTCTGCCGGGAGCCGGTCCCGTGATCCTGGCGGACGCAGAAGGCCCGACGCAATGGTCGCCGGCGGGGGACTGGATTCTGTACAGTGCGGGGAACAGTCTCTGCCTGATCTCGCCCGACGGCAAGTCCAGACGGACGCTGTCCTCCCGCCGGTTCACGGTCTACGACTTCTCGAAGGATGGCCGCCGCGTTTACGGCATTTTTCACAACGCGACAGACCCGAATCGGGAGTGGCAGCTTTACGAGGTGAGCGTGACGACCGGAGCCGAAAAGCTCGTGTCGTCCTTGGATCTCCCGCCTGCATCCGCTAGACTGTCTGGGTTCAGCATCCATCCGGACGGCAAACGCGCTCTCACCTCGGTCGCGAAGTTTCCTTTTCAAATTTGGATGCTCGAAGGTTTCGAGCAGCCGCGCGCGAAGAACTGGTTCGCGGGGTTGGTGGAGCGCCGATGACATCGTTCTTGAACTCTGGGCCCTGCGAGGCGAGGGACATCGCGGTCGTTAAAGCGTTAGCAGACTTCATCCCTGCGGCGTCGCCCCGCGACCGGGATTCTTACGCCAGGCAGTCTGCCTTTCCCACCGCAAGCTACCGATATGAGGTGATATCGCTGGCGTGGATCGGACGCCGCTCAGGGCTGGACTAGGCCCACTCGGCGGTTTGGCGATTTCTCGTCCGCGTGGATTGCTTCCGGATTGACGACTACTCACCAGCAACAGACGATCCGACAGCGTCTTACCGGCTACTAACAGACTCCAACGGTGGAGCGCTTGGCAAGCGAAGGGTCCGAATATCCCGCATCGGTGGTTGGCCGAAGAAACGGCTGTATTCGCGGTTGAATTGGCTGGCGCTTTCGTATCCGACCTCAAAGGCCGCGCTTGCGGCGTCCAGACCATCCATGAGCATACGGCCCCGCGCTGCCTGCAACCGAAGCTGTTTCTGATACTGAAGAGGACTCATGGCGGTCAGCACACGGAAATGATGGTGCAGCGTGGACACGCCCATGCCCGCGATTTCTGCGAGATCTTCCACCCGGAGCGGCTTCGCATAGTTCGCACTGATCCAGGCGATCGCTTTTGCCGTTCGGTGGCTCTGCTCTCCTAGCGTTGCAATCGCTCGAAGGCGTGCTCCCTCCGCACTGTGAAGGATTCGGTAGATGATCTCGCGTTGAATCAGGCCACCGAGAAAGGGAATGTCCTGCGGCGTGTGCAGCAGGTCCACGAGCCGGCAGCATGCACTGAGAAATTCGACCGTGGTCTTACCGGTCGCCATGCCAGGACTGTCCGACGGCGCCTCAGCCACCTCAATCTCCTGCCGACTGAGAAGCTCCCGGACCACGGGCATTTCGAGTTTGAGCGACAACGCCAGGCAGGGCACCTCTTCACTCGCCTCGATCACCCGGCTGACGACCGGCAAATCGACCGATGTCAGCAGGAATCGCGACGCATCGTAGATGAAAGTGGTTCGGCCGAGTTCTACCCGCTTGCGCCCTTGGGCGATCACGGTCACGCCCGGCTGGTACGTCATTGAGCATGGAGCGGTAGGGGCAGAGCGCCGGTGGAGCGTCAGCCCGGGAATCTCCGTTGCCCGGTTCTCTGCGGAGCCAATGAACAAGGCAATCTTGCGAGCCAGCTCAGCCCGCAATTCACGTGCCCGATCTGGCAGCGGAGCGGCGTGTCCCCTGTCGTTTTTCATAGTAACGGTTTCGCTCTTCTCTACCCTAGGGTAACGGATGGCTCTGTGCGTTAGTCAACAGTGCAAGAGGAATAGGCAAGAAATCGGAAGGATCAGGATACCGCTTCCAAGGCGCTCGACTCTATCCTGGAAATGCGGGGTTCTTAAGGAGAAAGAATGCAGAAGCGCAAACTGGGAAACAGCGGCCTGGAAGTTTCAGCTATCGGGCTCGGCTGCATGGGAATGAGCTTTTCTTACGGGCCGCCCAAAGACAAGCAGGAGATGACCGCTCTCCTCCGGGCAGCCGTGGAACGCGGCGTCACCTTCTTCGATACCGCCGAAGTGTACGGCCCGTTCACAAACGAAGAACTCGTGGGCGAAGCCCTCGCTGGGTTCCGTGGACAGCTGGCGATCGCCACCAAGTTCGGGTTCGATCTGAGTGGCAGCGACAATCGGCCGGGAGCGGCAGGTCTGAATAGTCGGCCCGAGCACATCCAGCAAGCCGCCGAGGGCTCGCTCAAGCGGCTCAAGGTGGAGACAATCGATCTCTTCTATCAGCACCGGGTTGACCCGAACGTGCCCATCGAAGACGTAGCTGGAGCGGTGAAGGACCTGATTCAGGCAGGCAAGGTCAAGCACTTCGGCCTTTCCGAAGCAGGAGTGAAAACCATCCGTCGCGCACACGCAGTCCAGCCGGTCACTGCTCTCCAGAGCGAATACTCGCTGTGGACGAGGACTCCGGAGAAAGAAGTCATACCGACCCTTGAGGAACTCGGAATCGGCTTTGTTCCGTACAGCCCGCTGGGCAAGGGCTTCCTCACGGGCAAGATCGACGAAAATGCGAAGTTCGACAGTTCCGACTTCCGCAGCACCTTGCCTCGCTTCACGCCGGAGGCTCTCAAGGCGAACCAGGCGCTCATTAATCTGCTCGCCCGCATCGGGGAGCGGAAGAAGGCGACGCCGGCTCAGATCGCACTCGCCTGGCTGCTGGCCCAGAAGCCGTGGATGGTACCGATCCCAGGCACCACAAAGCTCGATCGCCTGGACGAAAACATCGGGGCAGTCTCAGTCGAACTCACGCCCGACGATCTGCGTGACATCGAGAACGCCACCTCAAAGATCACGGTCGAAGGCGCCCGGTACCCCGAAAAGCTGGAGCAGATGACCGGCCGCTGAGCGACCACGCAAAGGAGTTCAAGAAATGGAGATCAAACGAAGCGGTTCCCAGCCGTCCGGCAAAGGACCGGCAGAGTATTTTACCGGCACGGTGCGGGTTGACCCGCTGTTCAACCCGCCCGCTCCGGCGCGTGTGGTCAGTGCCAGCGTCACCTTCGAGCCCGGGGCCCGTACGGCATGGCACACCCATCCGCTGGGACAAAACCTGATCGTGACGGCCGGGCGCGGCCGGGTACAGCGTTGGGGCGGACCGGTCGAGGAAATCCGGCCGGGTGACGTGATCTGGTTCGCGCCGGGTGAGAAGCACTGGCACGGGGCGACGCCAACCACGGCGATGACCCATATCGCCGTTCAGGAGCAGCTTGACGGCAAGACCGCCGACTGGATGGAACAGGTCAGCGACGAACAATACAAGGCCTGACTAGGGGCCGAAAAGGAAGAGAACAGGGGCGCAAATCATGTACAACACGAAGGCTTACTTCGCTACGAGTGCGACATCGCCGCTTGCCTCCACGACGATCGCACGCCGAGATCCAAACGAACACGACGTTCAGATCGAGATTCTCTTCTGCGGGATCTGCCATTCCGATCTCCATTCGGTGCGCAACGAGTGGAGCGAGTTCATGCCCACTATATACCCGATTGTCCCCGGCCATGAGATCGTCGGCCGTGTCACCAAGGCCGGCTCAGCAGTTACCAAATACAAGCCTGGCGACCTCGCCGCGGTCGGATGCCTCGTCGACTCGGACGGCACCTGCCCCCGGTGCAAGGCTGGCCTCGAGCAATTCTGCGCGAACCTGACCCTCACCTTCAACTTCCCCGACAAGCATCTCGGAGGCGTGACCTATGGCGGCTCCTCCGACAGCATCGTCGTCGATGAACGCTTCGTGCTGCGCGTCCCCTCCAACCTGGATCTCGCCGGAGCCGCGCCGCTCCTCTGCGCAGGGATCACCACATATTCGCCGATGCGCCACTGGGGCGTCACAAAGGGCAAGAAAGTTGGCGTGGTCGGTCTCGGCGGACTGGGCCACATGCGCGTGAAGTTTGCTCATGCGTTCGGAGCCCACGCCGTCGTCTTCACCACCTCGCCCGGTAAGAAGGAAGACGCGTTCCGCCTCGGCGCCGACGAAGTCGTCGTTTCCCGCAATGCCGACGAGATGAAGAAGCACACCGGCAGCTTCGACTTCATCCTCGACGCGGTCTCCGCCGCGCACGACATCAACGCATATCTCAACCTGCTCGGCCTCGACGGCAATCTTACCCTTGTCGGCGCTCCCGCGAAGCCCCTGGGGGTCTCTGCCTTCGGCCTCATCATGGGCCGCCGTAATCTCTCCGGATCCAACATCGGCGGCCTCCCTGAGACTCAGGAGATGCTCGATTTCTGCGGGGCACATCACATCACCGCCGATGTCGAAGTCATCCCGATCCAGAAGGTCAATGAGGCCTACGAGAGACTGCTCAAGTCCGATGTGAAGTACCGCTTCTCCATTGATATGGCTTCTCTCAAGTCTGAGTAAGACAGGCGAAGTTGTGTCCGGGCAACCGGAAGTTGGGCAGGGCGCAGTCAACCGGACGAAAAACGCCCTACCCGCGGATGTGGCCAACCGCCGGATTCGGCCGGGCCGTCGGTTTCCGCGCGGCGCGCTCGCGCACAGCTGCGGAAAACAGTGTCCGATAATGGTAAATAACGCCGCGTGGACCGGGCGCCGCTCGCGGCTGGACCAGGCACCACTCGGCGGCTTGGCGACTTTTCGCCCAAATGGGGGGCCAGTCAGACAGGGCGTCGCTGAGGTTCCCGCTACGTCGCCCCGCGAGCCGATTTCGGACTTGCGCCGACGGCCAGTGTGACAAACGAACCGAACAGTCTACGTAAGTCGGTGCGGCGAGTAGGCCATCGAGGAGCAGCCCGTCGCTCCGCTGCCCGACGACAAGACCAAGGAGACGCAGGAACCCAGCACGCCGCCCAAGCAATAGTCATCGACTTGAAGGGAAACTGGCTCTCGCTCGGGCGGCCTTGCGGCCGCTATTCGGTGACGAACATGGTTGGGGCGGGGGTGGTTTGACTTGACACGCCACCGACTGTGATTACCACCGAGTATTGGCCGGTGCTCAGGCCGACGGGCACGGTCAGGTTGGCTTGATCCAACCCCACCCAGCCGGGCGCCAGGCCGAGGAACGGGTAGTTGTTGAGCGGGGTGGTCCAGCCGCCGATGGTGGAGCTGTAGGTAAGGGTCGAGGGCGACACTGATGTGGTGGGAGCGGCCGCACCATCGGCCGGCGGGTTGGAGACGGGACCGATACCGATTAGATAAGCGACGACTAGGCTGCCCACTTTGGCCGGGTTGTCGGGACCGTTCAGGGTGTACTGGCCGGTGGATGCATTGTAGTTCTGCACGATGGCCTGCGCCTCACCCTGCCCGGTAACGGTCTGCAGAATGTAGGGCGCGGCTTGCGCCACTTGGACCTGAACCTGCCCGCTGGAACCGCAACTGCTGTTCACCGCAATCATCGCCGAGCCGGGTACGGTCTCAAATGGCACCTGGATATTGATCTGGCTGGGGCTGGCATAAAATATCGGCGCATTCACGCCGTTCACGCTCACGGTGACTCCGCCCAGCGAGGTGGTCAGCGGGAACCCACTGAAGAGTTGCGTGGAAGGAGCCAGGCCGCTTCCGAAAATGCTCACGATGGAACCCGGCGCCACCGCGCCACTTGCGAAATTGGCGTTGTTCACAATGCCGCCGGGGGTGATGTTGTCGGGAACGCTGCCGGCCCCGATCTGGGCCACGAACGCATCCGGCGCGCCGCCGGGGTACTTCGGAGTGACGGTCCCGCTGGTGGTGGGGAAGTTGGTCGAGTCCGTGAGTCCGGCCACCACCAGCCCGGCTGCGCAGTTCAGCGCTAAGGCAAGGCCCGAATCCCCATAATTGACGGTCCCGCCGAGCACGGTTGCCGCGGCATTGCCGCCCAGGTAGCTGGAAAACAGCAGGCCGGAGCCCGACGCATTCAGGCCGGCCACGAAGGCGTTAGCAACGCCCGAAGGGGCCCGCTTGGTGCTTTGGAATGCATCGCTGATCGGGAAGTTGGTGGAAGTGGCGTCGCCGGTGATGTAGGCGTTGCCCGCGGAATCGATGGCGACGGCGTTAGCGGAATCGCCGCTGCTGCCTCCCAGGTACGTCGAGTAGAGGAGCGACGACCCGCTGCCGTCCAACCGGGTGACGAAGGCGTTGGTGCCGTCCTGGGTGCTTCCATAGGTTGTTTGATAGGCGCCGGGCGTCACGGGAAAATTGAACGAGTTTGTCTCACCGGTGATGTACGTCGTGCCGCTCGAGTCAACCGCGATGCCATTGCCCATATCGTAGACGCTTCCACCCAGATACGTGGAGTAAACCAGCGCGCCCGAGTTGGGTGCGATTTTGGCGACGAATGCGTTCTGGACGCCTTTGAGCTTAGATTGAAAGGGGTTGCTGCCGGCCACCGGAAAGTCGCTTGACTCGGCGGCGCCGGTAACGTATGCGTTGCCATCGGCATCGACCGCGATGGCGAAGCCTTCATCGGCGACGGAACCTCCCAGGTAAGTGGAGTAAACCAGTGCACCCGCTGAGCTGAACTCCACGACGAAGGCATTCCGCGCCCCCGTGCCACCCAGGTAAGTCTGCGCGGGACCCGCCGCGGAAGTGCTGAAGACCGGCAAATCCAACGAATTGGTGTTTCCCACCAGATAGACGTTGCCCGCCGGATCGACCGCCAACCCGTAGAAGGCATCAGTGCCCGATCCGCCGAAATAGTACGAAAAAACCGGGGTGGCGGCATTGTTGAGCTCCATGACAAAACCGTCGACGGTTTCGCCCGGGTGAACGTCCTCGTTCAGGTAATAACTACTGGCTGGGAAGGTCCCCGAGGCGGTGCCGCCGGCCAGGTAGATGTTGCCTGCCGAGCTCACCGCGATGGCGGTAGCGTCGCTGCTGCCGGACTCGCCGCCGATGAATGTGACGGAGTTTGCCGTGCCGGAAGGGTTCAACTTGGCGATGAAGCACTCGTTATAGCCGACAGAGCTGAACACCGACCCCGCCAGGTAGATATTGCCGGCTGAATCGAGCGCCACGGCCAAGGTCTGCACGTCCCTGGTGGTCACGCCATTGCTGCTAGGCAGCAGATAGGTGGCCCAGGTGAGCGCCGGGTCGATGACCAGCGGCTGGGAGCGGTCATAGCGCCCAAGCGCGAAACGCACTTCGCGTCCGCGCAACAGGTACCGCCTGGCAATCTGGCGGCGCTGGCCGTTCGATTCCTGATAGACGATGGGACGGTGCTGCCGGAGCTCGCCGCCCGCGGTCGCGATCACCAGGTCGCCCGCGTCATCCACGCGCAACCCTTGCGCGCCTTCCACGCGCAGGCGAATGCGGTTCGGATCGGCACCGCGAGCCAGCACCACATCGTATTCCAGGCGCCCGTCGTTCACCTCGTAAACCACGTCGACGCCGGGATACAGTTGCCGGTAACGGACGCGCGAATAAGTGGGAATATTCTTGCGCCAGCGCGAGGGCTGATTGCCGATGAGGTAGTTGACCACGCCGGGCAGTGCGTCTTCGCCCTGACCCTGCACGCCGCGGCGGGCGGATTCAAAAACCACCGCCACTCGCGCCTCGCGCGAGATCCACTCGGCGAGGCCGGCGCGCAGGGTCAAGGCGGCACCCGAGGTATGCGCAAGGAATTCGGCCGGTCCAGGTTCCTGACCGCGGTTCGGCTCAAAGGCGACCGGCAAGCTGGCGGCCGACGCCAAGGCCGCGCTCAAGAACAGCAACAACGCACATCGCATAGGTTTGGCTCGAAGACTCCCTCACTATGCATACCCTTGGGGGAGCCGGTTGGTTTCGAAAAAATGTCACGGCCTCTGCGATGTATGGAGGCTGGCCCCAGCCGAGGAATGAGAACTCTCGCTCGATGTTCCAGGGCTCGCTCGTAGATAAGTCTTGATTCAACACAGGCCGGGGGGTGCACTCGAGAACGAGCCAAGCAGGTCATCACTCGTGACACGCACGCTCATCGGACCACAGTAGCACTTGGTGCCTGGACGGTAAAGGGGCGGTTCGCCGCTTCGCTACTGGGAAACGGTGTCCGATAATAGCGAAACTGAGTATGCACTGTCGTTAACAAGTCAAGTTG
>PLOR01000093.1 GCA_003142185.1 Bryobacterales bacterium | reverse complement strand
ACTCACATACTAGCGACAGTCGCGGTCAACAGTCTTGCAATTTATCGAATACCGGTATACGATAAAATCGTGATTCGGTCTTTTCGGGATGCCGAGGCCGCAAGGGTGTTTGGGCAGCAATCGTCGAGACAGTTTGGCTCCATCGAGAAGACTGCGCTTCGCAAGCTCATCCATCTGAACCGGGCGACGTCGCTTCGCGATTTGGCCGCGATTCCCGGCAACCGCTTAGAAGGCCTGAAAGGCGCCAGGAAAGGGCAGCACAGCATCCGAGTCAATGACCAGTACCGAATTTGTTTCGTCTGGAAAGATGGAGACGCGTACGACGTAGAGATCGCCGACTACCATTAGAAAAATAACTGTTAAGGAATGTAGTTTATGGCTAAGTTAATACCAGCGCCCCATCCGGGCGAGACCATACGCGAGGACGTTCTCGAACCGTTGGGCATGAGCGTTAACCAGCTCGCCAAGGCATTGGGCATCACGGCGACTCGCCTCAACGATGTTGTGCGCGGCCGGAGGGGAATCACGGCCGATACCGCCCTACGCCTGGCGCGGTACCTTGGGACCTCAGCCGAGTTTTGGCTCGGTCTCCAGCTCGAATATGAACTCCGCACCACCCGGCAGACCCGCCAACGAGAGATTGAGAAGGCGGTCCGGCCGCGGTCCACAGCGGCCTAGCCTGCGTTGGCAGGTCGGGGACCTGCCCCACTGAGCTGCCGGAAAATCCTACACTCCCGCCATCCCCTCTGCCCTTCACTCGGCCCCGTTCAGCCCCTGATTTCGGCAATTCAGATCTGTTTGATTGAAACTTCCGGCTCCCGGCACCACACTGTATAGAATGGGGATCAATCTCGGGCTGGACATTGGGGCCATCAGCCTCAAGCTCGCTGCGCTGGGTAAAACCGCCGACCGGGGAATCCTGGAAAGCCTCTGCGCGGCGCGTCCGGAGTTCCGCCTGACGGAGTTCGATGGGCGCCCGCTGGTGCTGTCCGATTACCGCCGCATCTCGGGCAGTCCGATCCAATCCACTTACGACCTTCTCGACGAATTTTACGAAACGGTTCCCGAGGTGCGCGTGGAGGGCATACGCGTCACCGGCTCGGGCAGCCGCACCATCGCCAAGGTGCTCGGCCTGTTCTTCGAAAACGAATTCAAGGCCATCGCACGCATGATGGCGGCTTTTTTTCCGCAGGTGCGCACGGTGTTTGAAATCGGCGGCGAAAGCTCGAAGTACATACGCCTCGATGAGACCGGCATCCAGGATTACGATCGCTCCGGCGAATGCGCCGCCGGCACGGGTTCTTTCCTCGACCAGCAGGCGCTGCGCATGCAGTACTCGGTGGAAGAAGTGGGCGGCCTGGTGTGCGGTGCATCTTCCTCCGCCCGGATTGCCGGCCGCTGCTCGGTGTTTGCCAAAAGCGACATGATCCACGCCCAGCAGAAGGGCTATCAGCCGGCCGAAATTCTGCGCGGCCTGTGCGACGCGGTGGCGCGCAATTTCAAGAGCTCCATCGTCAAGGGCAGGAAGGTGGAAGCGCCGGTGGCGCTGATCGGCGCGGTTTCGCAAAACGCCGGCGTGACCAGGGCGCTGGCGGAAGCGTTTAACTTGCGCCCGGAAGAGCTCCTGATTCCCGAACAGTACGCGTGGTGCAGCGCGATTGGCACGGCGATACTCGAAGCGGAAGAGACGAGGAAGCGCTCGATTCTGGAAATTCACCGCCTGCGGCAGCACGATTCCGAAGTCCCAGTGCAGGATTCGAAGCCGCTTTCGACCGAAAACGTGATCCAATTGCGCGACCGCGTGGGCGTCTACACTCCGCCGCCCGATGGCCGGCCGATTCCGGCGTATCTGGGTCTCGATATCGGCTCGGTTTCCACCAACGTGGTGGCGATCGACGAATCGGGCACGGTGATCCACGACGTTTATCTGCGCACCGCCGGCCGGCCCATCGAGGCCGTGCAGCAGGGCCTGAGCGAAGTCGAACGGCTGTGGGGCGACCGCCTGGAAATTCGTGGCGTGGGCACCACCGGGAGCGGGCGCGAGCTGATCGCCGAATTCGTCGGCGCCGATTCCGTCAACGACGAAATCACCGCGCACAAAACCGGCGCCATCCACATCTCGAGCACCTTGGGCGGCGAGCCGGTGGATACCATTTTCGAAATCGGCGGCCAGGATTCGAAATTCATCTCGATCGAACACGGCGTGGTGGTGGATTTCGCCATGAACGAGGCCTGCGCGGCGGGCACGGGTTCGTTCCTGGAAGAGCAGGCCGAGAAACTGGGCGTCAATATCAAGGTCGAGTTCGCCAAGCTGGCGCTCAGTTCCGCCAGCCCCACTCGCCTGGGCGAACGCTGCACGGTCTTCATGGAACGCGACGTCACGGGCTGGCTGCACAAGGGCGAAACCGTGCCCAACCTGGTGGCCGGACTGTCGTTTTCGATCGCGCTCAACTATCTGAACCGCGTGGTTCGCGGACGCAAAATCGGGAAGGTGATTTATTTCCAGGGCGGAACGGCGTACAACGACGCAGTCACCGCGGCCTTCGCCAGCGTGCTCGATAAGAAGATCACCGTGCCGCCATACAACGGCGTGATGGGCGCCATCGGCATGGCTCTCATTGCACGCCAATGGCACCAAGCCACCGGCGCGCAAAGCCGATTCCGCGGTTATGACCTGCACAAGCTGGAGCTTTCGAGCCGCGACTTCGTTTGCAAGGCCTGCTCCAACCTGTGCGATATGAAGGAATTCGTCATCGAAGGCCAGAAGAGCTACTGGGGCGACAAATGCTCCGACAAGTTCCGCAAGCCTTCCCCCACCGGCCGCAAGCCGGTGATCGAAGACCTGTTCGCTTACCGCGACCAACTGCTGGAGGCGCTGCCCAATGCGGCCGAAGGCAAGTTCCGCGTGGGGCTGCCGCGGGCGATGGCGATGCTCGACCATCAGCCGTTCTGGCGCCGCTACTTTGCCGAGTTGGGCATCCCCACGGTGCTCTCGCCAGTCACCGACCCGCGCATTTCCGCCAACGGCATCGAAATGGCTGTGGCCCAACCCTGCTACCCGGTGCAGGTGGCGCATGGCCACGTGCAGGCGCTGGTCAACCAGGGCGTCGACTACATCCTGCTGCCCAACCTGGTGGATGCCGATTCCGGCGACAACCCCGGCGCCGCGCATTATTGCCCGTGGAGCCAGACGCTGCCCTGGGTGCTGCGCGCCGTGCCTGCGCTCGAACCGCACGCGAGCCGCTTCCTGATTCCGACGCTGCACTTCCAGCTTGGGCCCACGCAGATCAAGAAGGCGCTGGCGGAGACTATGGGCCGCATTGGCATCAAGCGACGGGCGAGCGACCGCGCGGTGGACGCCGCTTTCGCCGAACAGCGCGGCTTCCAGGACAAGCTGATCGAAGCCGGCCGCCGCGCCATCGCAACGCTGGATGAAACCGGCGAACCGGGCCTGGTGCTGGCCGGACGCGGCTATAACATTTATGACCGCGGGGTGAACTGCGACATCCCGCGCAAGCTGCGCCACCGTTACGGCGCCAACGTGATTCCGCTCGATTTCCTGGTGACCGGCCGCGAATCGATGGCCGGCCTGGGCTCCAACATGTTCTGGATTTCCGGCCGCAAAATACTGGAAGCCGCGCGTCAGGCCGCCGAGCGTCCCAATCTGCACATGGTCTACATCACCAACTTCAAGTGCGGGCCCGATTCCTACATCAAACACTTCGCCCGCCAGGCCGCCGGCGCGCCGCTGCTGATCCTCCAGTTTGACGGCCATGGCAACGATGCGGGCTACATGACGCGCTGCGAAGCCTACCTCGACAGCAAAGGAATTCTGCGATGCTACCAGTCCTCGACGATGCCCGCGCCGCTGGAAGCCCAAGCGGCGCAGCCGGCGATTCAGTAAGCGGCAAGCGCATCTACATTCCGCCGATGGCCACCGGCAGCGCGCGCGCCTTTGCCGCCGCCTTTCGCGCCATCGGTCTGGACGCCGAACCGACGCCGCCCTCGGACCATCGCACGCGCGAGCTCGGTGCACGCTACACATCCGGCGACGAATGCTATCCCGCCAAAGTCACCGTCGGCGATTTCATGAAGCTGCTGGAAGATACGGCGGTTGACCCTGCGCGCATCGCATTGTTCATGCCGACCGCCGAAGGCCCCTGCCGCTTCGGCCAGTACGCGCCCTATCTGCGCCACGTGCTGGATTCGAACGGCTACCAGGCGGTGCAGATTCTCTCGCCCAGCAGCAAGAATTCCTACGATGGACTGGGCGATCTGGCCAAACCGTTCGTGCGTAGCGGCTGGCGCGCGCTGCTGTGCGCCGACCTGCTGGAAAAACTGCTGCTGATGCGCCGGCCCTATGAGCAAGTGCGGGGCGACGCCGAAGCCGCTTACGAAGAGTGCCTCGCCGATCTGTGCCGCACCATCGAGACCACCACCGTCGAGCCGGGCGAGCAATTGGCCGCGCTCGAACAATCGATGATAAGGGCGCGGGAGCGCTTCCGCAAGCTCGATGCCCGCCGCGACCGCGAACAGCCTCTCATTGGCATTGTCGGCGAGATCTTCTGCCGCCTCAATACGTTTTCTAACGAGAACCTGATCGGCTCGCTCGAACAATACGGCGCCGAAGCCTGGCTCTCCGATATCGTCGAATGGGTGTGGTACACCAATTCCGAGGTGTTCCGCAAGCTCAAGCTGGAAAACCGCATCTGGAGCCTGGAAGCGCTCGGCTCGTGGGTGCGGCAGCGAGTGCAGAAGCACGATGAGAACCGCCTGGTGGAGATCTTCCGCGAGGATTTCGCCAGCCGCGAAGAGCCCGATATCTACGAGGTTCTGGAATGCGCGCGCCCCTACCTGCCGCGCGAGGGCGCTTTCGGCGAGATGGTGCTCAACGTCGGCAAGGCAGTTTACCTGGCGAAGAAGGGCGCGGCCGGCATCATCGATATTAGCCCCTTTACCTGCATGAACGGCATCGTCTGCGAAGCCATCTATCCCCAACTGAGCCGCGACCTGGGCGGCATCCCCATCCGCAATTTCTACTTCGACGGCACCCAATCCGACCTGGACCGCGACTTAGGCGTCTACATGGAGCTGGCGCGAAGCTACAGGAAGAGAAGGCAACTGTCGGTCTGACGTGCAGTCGCGTTACAGCACCAGGGTCTTCCGCATCGGGTGAAAGCACGCAGCGGGCTGGGGCCAGGTGCTCTGTCCCGTGCGGGCCAAGTGCGGTGACCGCAACCCGGCCGTTTCCTCTCAATGAGTTTGCTCCTGCGCCCAAACTATTCCCAAACGGTTGTAATGTTGCAAATCAGTTTAATAGGCATTGCAATTCAGTGAAAAAGGGAGCGTAATATGGCTGTGCCGTTCCTGGTGGTGGCAATCGCGGCGGGGCTATGTAGCATCGTGGCCTGGCGTTTTGGCGGCACCTGGTGGAAATACAGAGGCCGCCGGGTAGTTACCTGCCCGGAGAATCACAATCCCGCTGGGGTAACACTGGATTCGCTTCATGTCATGGCCACGGCGCTGGGAAAGGCGCCGCACTTACGCCTGGAGTCCTGTTCCCGCTGGCCGGAAAAGGCCGGCTGCGGCCAGGAGTGTTTGAGTCAGATTGAAGCTTCGCCGGAAGGCTGCCTGGTTCGCAATATCTTATTGAACTGGTACGCCGGCAAGGATTGCTATTCCTGCGGCATGTCGATCGGCGTATTCACGCTGGCGAGCGCTAAACCCGCCGTGCTTCGTGCCGATAGAGTAAGCGTGGAATGGAGCGAGATCCCGGCGGAGGAGTTGCAGGAAACGCTATCGGCGGCGAAGCCGATCTGCTTCGCTTGCCACACAGCCAGAAAGATGCTGAGGGAGCATCGGGAATTGATTTCCGGCCTGTCTGATGCCACAGGCCGGCCCGCCCGGTAGCGGGGGAGCCCGAAGGAAGCGAAGGTCGCGCCTTGTTTGCCGATAGAGCCACGAAGCTGTTACGGCGTGTCTCGTTCCTATCCGTACCTCTCGCAGGTGCCGCGGCATTGTGCGCGCAATCGATCCCGCCGCTTTCTCCGGCGACTCTTTACACCGAGTTTCAGCAGGCGCCGCCGGCGGCGGTGATGGACGCGATTCGCGGCGAGGCGGAAGCCATCATGGGCCGCCTGGGAATCGGCCTGGAGTGGCGCTCGCTGGCCGGAGCAACCGGCAGCGAAGTCTCGATCCAACTAGCGGTGATCCGCTTCCGGGGCAGATGCGATGTGAACGGCCTCAGCCCGCACCGGGTGCAGCCAGGCGCGCTGGGCTGGACCCATGAAAGCGACGGCGTCATCCTGCCATTCGGCGCGGTCGATTGCGACCGCATCCGTACTTTCCTCCAGGCGGACTTGCTGGGCGTGCCCGCCGGTGGCCGGGATCTGGTGTTTGGCCGCGCCGTGGGGAGAGTGCTGGCGCACGAGCTGTATCACATATTCACGCGAAGCCCGCACCACAGCCCCGAGGGCGTCGGTAAAGCGGCGTATGCGGTGCGCGATTTGCTGGCCGGGCGTTTCGTCTTCGACGCGAGCGAATCGATGGAGTTGCGCAACGGCCAGTTGCGCGTTGACGCCGCGGAGCCCACGCACTGAGTTCCAGAAGTTGGGAAAAAACCACGCCCGCAAGCGGGCGTGGGGCAGGTCAAGACCTGCCCCACCTCAGCCTCGCGGCTCTTCCACGGGGTCTGCGTTGGCCGCCTGTTGCGCCGCGATCAATTGGCGCGCCGGCCCGCGGATGCGTGCCAGTTGGGTCCAGTAGACCACCGCCGCGGTCATGCAGACGATGCCGCTGCCGGTGACCGTCCAAGGGGCGCCGACGCGGTCGGCCGCCACGCCGGCGAGCAGCGCGCCGAATGGCGCCATTCCCATGAACACCATCGAATAGACCGACATCACCCGCCCGCGCAACTCGTCGGGCACCATGCTCTGCAGCAGCGTGTTCGACGAAGCCATTTCGATCATCATGCTGTATCCCACCGGCACCAGGATGCAGGCGGACAGCCAGAACACCCGCGACCAGGCAAATCCGATCAGCGTCGCGCCGAAGGCAAACGACGCCACCGGCAGCCACCGGCCTAGCCCTTTCAATTCAGTGCGGCTGGCCAACAGTAGCGCTCCCGCCACCGCCCCTACTCCGGCCCAGCCCATCAGCCAGCCCATCGCGCGCGGGCCGCCGTGCAGAATGCGGTCGGCGAAGATCGGCATCAACACCGTGTACGGCATCCCGGTGAGGCTGACCACGCCCAGCAGCATCAGGATCGCGCGCACCGGCATGTTGCGGCCCACGAAGCGAAATCCCTCCACCACGCTCGCCCAAGGGGATTCGCTCGACGCGCTGCGCTCGCGCTCCTCGACGTTCATCAACAATAAGCCGGTAATGACCGCGATGTAGCTCACGGCGTTGGCGAAAAAGCACCAGCCTTCGCCGATGGCGGCCACCAGGATTCCGGCGATGGCCGGACCGATTATCCGCGAGGCGTTGAACATGGAGGAATTGAGCGCGATGGCGTTCATCAGGTCGGCCTTGCCCACCATCTCCACCTGAAACGACTGGCGCGCCGGGATGTCGAAAGCGTTCACCGCACCTAGCAACGACGCCAGCACGAAAACATGCCAGACGTGCACCGTTTTGGTGAGCGTGAGGCCGGCGAGCGCGAAAGCCAGCAGCATGGAAGCGGTTTGCGTGCCGATCACGATGCGCCGCCGGCTGCGGCGGTCGGCCACGATTCCTCCCAGCGGCGCCAGGAAAAAGATCGGAATCTGGCCCGCGAAACTCACCGCGCCCAGCAGCACCGAGGAGCCGGTGAGGCGGTACACCAGCCACGCCTGGGCAATGTTCTGCATCCAGGTGCCGATGAGGGAAATCAGTTGCCCGCCGAAGAAAAGCTGGAAATTTCGGTACCCGAGGGCGCGCAACGTCGCCGGGAGTTTCATTCAGCTTTTATTGTAATGTGGGAGGCCGGAGCGGCTTGGTGGGACAGACGATCGGTTTCCGTCGTCTGTCAGGCGCCGTGTTTGGCGAGCGACGACAGACCACAAAAAGCGATGGTCTGTCCTACATTGTCCGCTCAGCCCGGCAATCCGAAAGCCTGTTCGTAGGTGCGCCTGCAGAAGGCGTCGGTCATGCCGGCGATGTAATCGCAGACTACGCGGTGGGGCGGGTCGGTTTCGGCCAAGCGGGTGTAGGGGTCGGGCAGCCGGCGCGGGTCCTCGACGAAGAAGCCGAACAATTCCGCGATCATGGAGACGGAGCGCCGCCGGTCCTCGGCCAGTTCGGGCGTTGCGTACACCCTGGCGAAGAGGAATTGCTTGAGAGCGCGGCTGGCGGCGGCGGTTTCCGCGGTGAACGTCGCCACGCGATCGGGTAGATGGCGAACGGCCTCCGCGTCAGCCACCGCGGCGCGCGCGGCGTTGGCCGCGGTTCCTTCGACCAGGCCCGAAACCAGAGCGTCGATCAACTGGCGCAGCGCTTCGTGGAACTGTTCGCGCGCGCTGGCGCCGGGGAATTGAGTTTCCACGGCTTCGAGAATCGCGCCATATTGAGGCACGCGTTCGGCGATCTCGTTGGCGGTGAACATGCCGGCCGAAAACGCGTCATCGAGATCGGCGGCGTTGTAGGCGATTTCATCGGCCAGATCGATCAATTGGGCCTCCAGCAAGGGCCGCAATCCGGGCAGGTAGCGATCCAGCTCCGGCCGCTCGCCAGGACCGAAATCGTGCGAGTGCTTGACCATTCCCTCGCGCACTTCAAACGTCAGGTTCAGGCCTGGAAAACGGGCGTAGCGCTGCTCGAAGTTTTCCACGATGCGCAGCGCGTGCAGGTTGTGATCGAAGCGGTCGCCATAGCGCTGCATCTGGCGGTTCAGTTCGTCCTCTCCGGCGTGGGCGAATGGCGGATGGCCGATGTCGTGCGCCAGCGCCAGCGCTTCGGTAAGGTCTTCGTCCAGCCCGAGGACCCTGGCCGCGGTGCGCGCGATTTGGGTCACCTCAATGGTGTGCGTCAGCCGGTTGCGAAAATGATCGGAGATGCCGGGCGCGAACACCTGCATCTTGGCTTCCAGGCGGCGGAAGGCGCGTGAATGGACAATCCGGTCGCGGTCGCGTTGGAAGGGGTTGCGATAGGGGTGGGCCGGTTCGGGATATTGCCGGCCCCGGCTTTGGGCGACCGGGAACCGCAGACGCTCGATCATCCGGCAGCCACTACTGCGGCGGCAGTTGGCCGTAAAGGGACAGCACCAATTGTCCCACCGGGCCGCCGACGGTCTTCAGCGGATCGAGCAACTTGCGCGCCTCGGCCGGCCGCTTAATCATGAGGTAGCGGGCCAGTGTGATGGTCGCCTGCTCCTTCGATACCAGCGTAGTGGGATGATCCATCAGATCGCGCAGGATGGCTTCGCCTTGCGCGTCGCGGCCATCGGAATAGTAAATCTGAGCGAGCGAAAACTTGGCGAGAGACGCGAAATTGGCGTTGCCGTGCCGCGCCACTTCCTGAAAGCGCTTTTCCGCCTCGGGCATCTTCGACGCGTCGGCCTCGATGGCGCCGAGGTAATACTGGGCGACTTCGCCTTCGGTGCTTCCCGGGTACTTGGCCGCCAGGCTGGAAAAGGCCTTCGTGGTCGCCTCATCCTTGGCCGCCTGGGTGGGGAAGGTGAGGGCACCGGGACGGGGCGCGGCCTCAATCGGCGCTTCCTGCACCAGGATGGCACTGCTCAGCGCCTCTTCGCGTCCGGCCCGCTGGTGTTTCTGATATACCAGGAAGCCGGCGATCAGGACGGCCGCGCCCAGCGCAATCGCGCCGTAACGGAGAATTTCTTGCCGGTGCTCTTCGAAGAAGCTTACCGTCTGCCCGACTTCGAGGGCGAACTTGTCACTTTTTAACTCTTTACGGGTGATTCTAGCCACGAAAACCTCAGCTTGGGAAACCTACATGGTATCACGCGTGTCGCGGCAAATCTGTCGCCCCAGGCTTCACGCGGCCATGCGGGAGTCACGGGCGCCGTGCCGCAATGACACTTGCGCAGCCTCCGCATACAACCAGCCTTTCAATTTGCTGCGGCGGTTTTGTCTTTCTTGCTTTTCTTCGGAGGCTTGCCATTCAAGAACCCACACACATTTCTGACGGCACCAGCAACGCTTGCGGTGCGGGTGGTGAACAGCACGTCACCATTCTTGTCGGCAAGTTGGAACTGATTGGAGCGGCTGAAGCCCACCTCGACATGATCCAACTTCAGGGTGTAATCCGCCGCCTGCTGGTTCAGGGTTATTTTTACGTTACAGGTCTTGGCAAAATCCGTGCTCAGCTCCATGGTCTGGTCGCGCGTGGCGGACCACAGATTGCCATGGCTGGTGGCCTCCAGGTAGATGCGCGGCCCTATTGTGGAACTGGGCGTATTATTTCCGCTACCCCAGCCGACGCCGGTATCTTGTGTTTGTCCGAAGGCAGCACATGCCAGCATCAAAACTACTGTGGGTATCGAAAGACCTTCCATACCGTCTCTCTCTCTTCCTTGAAGGACCGGGCCACGTCCCTGGGCCGAAGGCCGCAAGTCGCTGAAAGGGGACGGAAGAGGCCGCACCTCCCTGTCGCACCATGGCAAGTTTTCTCCCGATATGTGATGAGTTTCACAAACAGTATACGCCCGGGCGCTTTTCGGCGCAATTGCCATAGCAGCAGCCAAATACGCGCCAACAGTGAAGGCCGCGAGAGCCAGCGCTGGCACCTCGCGGCGTTGGCTTGGAGAATTGGAAAGGCAAACTAACGGGCAAGCTAAAGCATGCCCTACCAATACTGTTCGGCTACACTCAAGAAGTAGGAGTCCGACTTTTGCCGGACCCCGCGCGTCTACACACCAGGAGCCAAGGCTTGATCTTTCGGGCGGTCGAGGATGGCGATCTGATTCGCCAGGCTGCCCGGGGCAACGTGGAGGCGTTCAACCTCCTTGTGTCCCGGTGGGAGAAGCGTGTCTACAACTATCTTCTTCGGCTGACCGCCAATCGTGAAGACGCTTTGGATTTGACGCAGGACGTGTTTCTGAAAGCGTATCAGAATCTTCGCAAGCTGGATGACGCGGCGCGGTTCGCGCCGTGGCTGTATCGCATCGCCCATAACGAGGCCTATTCCATGTTTCGCAAGCGAAGGCCGGAGAGCGATGTGGCGGATTTGCCGCCGGTGGCGACGGAGACCGGAATCGCGGTGGGAGGCAACCCGGTATTTCCCATCGAATTGAGCCTGGCGGTGGCCAGCGCGCTGGAGCGGTTAACGCCCGAACAGCGCGAGGCCGTGACGCTGAAGATCTACCAGGGGTTCAAATTCGAGGAAATGGCCGAGATTCTTTCCTGCCCGGTTTCCACCATCAAAAGCCGCCTGTATACGGCGCTGGAACTGCTGAAGATCGAGCTGGCTCCGATTGAGGCACGAGGTGTGTCATGAGTTGCTCGCCATTCGATTTGAAAGATTACTTTTTCGAGGAGCTGGACGGCGCGGAGCGCAAGCAAGTGGAAGCTCACGTCACCGGCTGCCGTACTTGCCGGGAAGAACTGAGCCGGCTGCGGTTGACCGGAACCACGCTCTTGAGCCTGCGGGAGGAAGAGATTCCGCGGCGTATCGCTTTTGTTTCCGATCCCGTCTTCGAGCCTTCGGCCTGGCGCCGCTGGTGGAGCGGGTTCTGGAACACGCCGGCGCGGCTGGGCTTCGGCTCGGCGGCGCTCGTTTCGGCGGCGCTGGTGGTGTTCGCACTGGCGCGGCCGGCGCCGGTCCAACCGGTGCGGTTGGTTCAAGTACCCACAGTGCAGACCGCGCAGGCGGCGCCGGAGGTTTCCGAAGCCGCCATTCAGGCCCGCATCGACCAGGCGGCCGACCGGGCCGTGGCGGCGCGCACCCGGCAGCTTAAAGACGAGGTGGCTGCCGAGCGGCAGAGGCTGCTGATGGTGGCCGCGGAGCTGGAGGTTGACAACCGGCGTCAGCACGCCTTGTTTATGTCGGCGGCCGAATACGGCCCGCCGCGGCAGCCCGCCTTGGAGGCGAAATGAGACCCGTACTTGCCATCCTGCTGGCTTTGGCGCCGCTTTCGGCGCAGGTGGCGCGGCCGGTTTCGGCCAACGCCCGTGTGAGCGGCGGCATCGAGACCGCCCCGCCACGCGTAACGCTGACCTCGCTGGCGGGTCTCGCTCGCGGCTTCGACCGCAGTTTTCGGATGTTCGCGGTGACTGACCCCATCGACGTGCTGGGCAACACGCGCGGCATCTACCTGGATGGCTTCGGGGCCGTGTTCACGACCGAGTTGAGCCCTGTCTTCACGCCCGGGTTGAGCCCGTTCCAGCCCAACATCAGCCAACAGGACAAGGAGAAGGTGCGGCAGCGCAAGCTGGCCCGCCTGCCGGTGGTCGAGCGGCTGATGAACTCCATGCTGCAATCGGCCGCCAAGGATCTGGCGGTGCCGGACGACCAGCAGATTGTGGTGGCCGTGAACTTCGTCTATTTGCCCTACGAGGACACCACCGGCCTACCCGGCCAGATGGTGGTGAAGGGCACGCGGCACGCGATTCTGAGCGGCGCGCAGATCGCAGCCATGGTGACCAATCAGTGACGCCCGAGCACCTCGCACCGCAGGCCAGTGCAGCGCCCCCCGTGGGCGTGCTGCGCTTCCAGCGGCTGGGCGAGATGCTGATCGAGCGCGGGAAGATCGAAGCCGAGGACCTGGAGCGCGCGCTCGAACTGCAGCGTGAGCGCGGCGACAAGCTGGGCAAAATCCTGGTGGATATGGGGCTGGTGGCGCAGCGCGACGTGCTGGCGGCGCTGAGCGAACAGTTGGACGTGCCGCTGGTGACGATTGACGGGCCGCCGCCCGCGGCGCCGGAGATCGAAGGGCTGTCGTACCGTTTCCTGCGTCAATCGCGCGCGTTTCCGGTGGCGCTGAACGGCTCCGTGCTGACGGTCGCCATGGCCGACCCGATGGACTTCGAAACCGCGGCCGCGATCGGGTCTTTTTCCGGTTTGGAGATTCAGACGGCGCTGGCGGCCGAGCAGGAAATCGTCGACGCGGTGGACAAGCATTACGCCGATGGCGAGCGCCAGGTGTTGTCCGGGGACGGCGGAGACGAGGAGGCGCTGGCCGATCTCGAGCACTTGCGCGACATGGCCAGCGAAGCGCCGGTGATTCGCCTCGTGAACGCCATGATTGCCGATGCGCTCGAAAAACGGTCGAGCGACATCCACATCGAACCGTTCGAGAAGGAATTCCGCGTGCGATTTCGCGTGGATGGCGTGCTGTCCGCCCAGGAAACGCCGCCGCGCGAGCTGAAGGCGGCCATCATTTCCCGCCTGAAGCTGATGGCCAAGCTGAATATCGCGGAGCGGCGGCTGCCGCAGGACGGCCGCATCAAGATCAAAATTCTGGGCCGCGAGGTGGACCTGCGCGTTTCCACGCTGCCGACGCTGTATGGGGAAAGCGTGGTGATGCGCCTGCTGGACCGCTCGGCGGGCGATTTTTTCGACCTGCGCCGGCTGGGCTTCGACGATCGCATGCTGGCGCAGATGGAGCATTTTACCAATCTGCCTCATGGCATTTTCCTGGTCACCGGGCCGACCGGCAGCGGAAAATCGACCACGCTCTATTCGGCGCTGAAGCGCATCAACCTTCCCGACAAGAAGATCATCACGATTGAAGACCCGGTCGAATACCAGATGGACGGGATCAACCAGATCCACGTGAATCCGCAGATCGGGCTGACGTTCGCCGCCGGGCTGCGGCACATCGTGCGGCAGGACCCGGACGTGATCATGGTGGGCGAAATCCGCGACCGCGAGACGGCTGACATCGCCATCCGCGCCGCGTTGACCGGCCACCTGGTGTTTTCCACGCTGCACACCAACGACGCACCGAGCGCCGTCACGCGCCTCGCCGATATGGGGGTCGAAAGCTACCTGCTGACTTCGTCGCTGGTGGCCGTGCTGGCGCAGCGGCTGGTGCGCGTCATCTGCCAGGATTGCAAGCGGCCGGCGGGCGAGGCGGTGGCGCCGGATGGCACGCGCGTCCGGAGCTACCGCGGAGCGGGTTGCGCGGTCTGCAACGGCAGCGGCTACATTTCGCGCGTCGGCATCTTCGAGATGATGCAGCTCAACGAAGAGATCCGGCGGCTGATCATGGAAAACGCCGACGCTTCGAGGCTGACCGAGGCGGCGCGGCGCAGCGGCATGCGCAACCTGCGTGAGGACGGCTGGCAAAAAATACGGGATGGCGTGACCACGGTCGAAGAAGTGATGCGCGTGACGCAGGAGTTTTAGTGCGGATGGACGATGATTCGCGAGGCAGAGGTGGGACAGACGATCGGGTTTTGTCGTCTGTCAGGGCTTCGCGTCTGGCGAGCGATGACAGACCACGCAAGGCGATGGTCTGTCCTACCTCTCACGGCGAAGGCGCGGCACTCTGATGCCAGCCACGTTCTTTTTCCGCGCGGTGGCCTCGGACGGGAAGATCCGCACCGGGAGCCTGTCCGGTAACGACGAGAAAGGGATTGCGCGAGAGTTGCGCAAGCAGGGGCTGACGCCGGTTTATGTGGGCGCGACGCCGAAAACCGCGTCGTCACTCGAAATCAAGCTGCCGAGCTTCGGTGGCCGCAGGCGCAGCGACGTGCTCTTCTTCACGCAGGAGCTCTCCACGCTGCTGAACGCAGGCGTGCCGCTCGACCGTGCGCTTTCGATCACGGCCGAGCTGACCGACCGGGCGCAGTTCCGCTTCATCGTACTGGACGTGCTGCGCGTGCTGAAGGGCGGCCGTACGCTGGCCGACAGCCTGGCGTCGCACGGCGAATACTTTTCCGACCTCTACATCAATATGGTGCGGGCCGGCGAAGCCTCGGGCGCCTTGGCCGTCATCTTTTCGAGGCTGGCCGAGTTCGAACGCTCGCGCGACGAGCTGCGCAACTTCATCGTCTCGGCGATGATCTATCCGGCGCTGCTGGCGACGGTGGCCGCGGCCTCGGTTTTCATCCTGCTGAGCTTCGTGGTGCCGCGCTTCGCGGTAATCTTCGCCGATGGGCACATGAAGATGCCGGCGCCGACGCGGATCATGCTGGAAGTGAGCGACCTGGTCAAGAGCTACGGCTGGTTCGTGCTGGGCGGGCTGGCGGTGGTCGCCATCTTGTGGCGCGTTTACACGCGCACGGCGGCGGGCCGGTTGTGGTGGGACGGTGCCCGGCTGAAAGTGCCGCTGCTGGGCGTGGCGTTGCTCAAGGCGGAGACGGCGCGGTTCGCGCGCGCCATGGCCACGCTGCTCGAAAACTCGGTTCCGCTGGTGCAGTCGATCGCGATCGGCGCGGCTACGCTGAACAACCGGATGATCGCAAATTCGCTGGTTGGGGTGGCCAACGGGGTGAAGCGCGGCGAGGGCATCGCGGGGCCCACGCGCAAGGCGGGCGTGTTCCCGCCGCTGGCCGCGCATCTGCTGACGGTGGGCGAGGAAACCGGCCGGCTGGACCAGATGTTTGCCCGCATGGCCGAGATTTACGAAAATGAGACACGGGCGGCCATCCGCCGCTTCACCAGCATTTTCGAGCCAGTGGTGATTCTGGTGATGGGCATAGTGGTCGGCGGTTTGGTTTTGAGTATGCTGCTCGCGATAACGAGCATCAACGATGTGGCGGTGTGAAATGAAGCAGACGGCGAACAGGCGGAAGCGGGGCGCGGCCGGCGTCACCCTGATCGAAATGCTGGTCGTGGTGACGATCATTGGGCTGTTCGTGGCCCTGGTGGGCCCGCGGCTCTGGAGCAACGTAGACAAGGCCAAAATCACGGCGGCGCGCGCGCAGATACAAGGTTTCATGGGCGCGCTCGGCACCTACAAGCTGGACAACGGGAACTTTCCCACTACCGAGCAGGGCCTGGCGGCGCTGCGCGTGAAGCCGGCGGACGCGGCCGAGTGGAACGGGCCGTATATGCCGCAGGAGATTCCGAAAGATCCGTGGGGCCACGATTGGCTGTACAAGTTCCCCGGCGACCACGGCGATGAGCCGGATATTATCAGCTACGGCGCCGATGGCCAGCCCGGCGGCGACGGAATCAATGCCGATATCGTCAGTTGGAAAAGCCAGTAGGCCGGGGGAAGGACAGACGATCGGGTTTGGTCGTCTGTCATGTCTGCCGCGTTTGCCACGTCTGTCAGGGCGTCGCGCTGTGGCGAGCGCTGACAGACCACAAAGACCGATGGTCCGTCCTACTTCGGGCGTGACGCTGATCGAGATGCTGGTGGTGGTGGCCGTGATCGGGATCGTGGTAAGCGTCTCGATTCCCTCGGTTTCGGCCGGCCTGGACAGCGTGCGGTTGGCCTCCACCGGCGACGCCATCGCCAGTTTCCTGAACGGGGCGGTGACCCACGCCGAACGCAGCGAACACCCGGTGGTGGTGTCGATCTCGCTCAAAGACGGAACCATTTCCGCGGACGGCAGCGACGGCTTCGCGCGGCGATTCCAGGTGCCGCAAGGCATCACCATGGACAAGGTGTTGCCGGACGGCGACGGCTCCGAGGGCGGCGGCCGCCAGCTTCTGATCGTCCCCGGCGGTACGGCGCCAGCCATTGGCGTCGAGTATTCCAACCGCCATGGCGGACGGCGCAGGGTGCAATTGGACCCCATGACCGGCTTTCCGCGCGTGGAAACCGTCCATACAGAGTGAGGCGCACGCGCGGATTCACCCTGCTCGAAATGATCGTCGCCACGCTCATCATGGCGATCGCCGTGGTGGGGCTGCTGGCGGCCATTTCCGGCTCGGTACGCAATGCCGCGCGGCTGCGCGACTACGACCGGGTGGCGCAGTTGGCACGCCTGCGGATGAACGACATCCTGGCGGACCCCGCCGCGCCGCCGAGCGGGACGTTCGACACCGATTTGACCGGCGGGTTAGTGGCGGGATGGGTAGCGCAGATCACGCCCTTTGAAGCGCCGCCGACGCCCGCCCCGGGCGCCATCGCGCTTGACCACGTGCGGCTGGAGATATGGTGGATGGCCTCCGGCCAGCGCCGGACCTTTAAGATCGAGGGCCTGCGCCGCAGAGTGCTGGGGCCATGATGCGGTTTCTGGCCACGGATGAACACCGATGAACACTGATAAGACTCTTGTTCTCGATCCGTGTTCATCTGTGTTTATCTGTGGCCATGGTTCTTTCACTGCTTCTGACGCGCGAAGCCGGCAGGCCGGCGTGACGCTGATTGAGGTCCTGATCGCCGTAACGTTGCTGAGCGCGCTTTCGGTGGCTATGCTGCTTTCTCTCGAAGTGGCCTTGCAGGCGCTGCACAAGACGGATGAAAAGCTGCTCGCCAACCGGCGCGTGGCCGGCGCGCAGCGAGTGCTGGTGCAGGAATTGGAAGGGCTGGTCCCGGTGCAGCCGCCATGCATGGGACGCCCGGACTTGCAGAATTCCACCTTCGTGTTTTTTCAGGCCGAGCCGCAAGCCATGCGGCTGGTTTCCACATTCTCGTTGCAGCAAGGCTGGCGCGGCCCGGCGCAGATCCTCGAGATGTTCGTGATTCCGGGCGAGGAGGGTGCGGGAGTGCGGCTGGTGGTGAACGAGACGCCATACACGCGGATTGGCGCCGGCGGCGCCTGCGCCGATATGACCCCCGACCCAGTGGCCGGGATGATGGTGCATTTCACGCCCGTTGTGGCCAGTCCAAAATCGTTTGTGCTGGCGGACAAACTGGCCTATTGCCGGTTCTCTTATCTGGTGACGCCGCCATCGCCCCCGAGGCAGCCCCAGTTCTTGCCGCCGCAATGGATGACGACCGCGACGGGCACCGGCTGGCCGGTGGCGATTCGAGTGGAAATGGCGCCGCTGGTAGCCGATCCTTCACACCTGCAGCCGATCACGGTGACGGCGCCGATCCGCATTCACCGATCCTGGCAGATCCATTATGAGGACTTTTGATAATATGACGCGCTGCGGAGCGGCCGCCGGGTGTGCGACGCAGAAATGGCGAAACGCTCCATTCCTGGTGAATTCGCATGAATCTGAGCGTAGGGGCACACAACACTTTGCTCTGTCAGGAGGCTTTGTATCAGGGCAAGGCTTTAGCCGTGCCGAAGGATCGGGAGAAGGATTTGGGCTTCAGCCCCTGCGGACTCAGGAGAGACTCAGTGGCTAAAGCCTTTGGCTACCGATGCGTTGCGGCACGGCTGAAGCCGTGCCCTGATACAAAGCCAGCCGCAAGGCGCCCACTTCCATGGCGCACACCCGCGGCCGGCGTAGCGAGCGCCGCGCGGAAGGGGACGAACACGGTCGCCGGCAACCGCTCGGTTGAAGATCATGCCAGCACTCTGGGAAGAAAAGCCGAGATGACTCTCGGCTCTGCAGGCCTGACGGCCCGCGCCACGGCGCTTGGCTTCATCCCCTTGGCAGAGCCGCAGGCCCACGGTGACTCCCTCACGGTGGTGGCTCGAAACGCGCATCGGCGCCGCGGCAGCGCGCTGCTAGCGGTGCTCTGGCTTTCGGCGGCGCTGGCGGCGATCGGGTTTTCGCTGGCGACCACGATTCACGGAGAAACCGAACGCACGTCCACCGCGCTCGATGGCTTGCGCAGCTATTACCTGGCTGCGGCGGGCATCGATCGCGCCGCGGTCGAGGTTCTGTGGGGTATCCAGAACCCCGCTGCCAGCACAATCCCGCAGGGCGCCACCCAAGTGATCTACCATTTCGCGAGCGGCGACGTGCGGGTGGAATTCATTCCCGAAACGGCCAAGCTGAACGTCAACCGAGCCACCCTCGAAGATCTCACCCGGCTGGGAATGGCGCTGGGGCTGGACGAGGTCCGGGCGGACGCGCTGGCCCACTCGATCGACCAGGCACGCACCGGCGCGGCTGGTCCACCGGGCCTGACGCAGGGACCGTCTTTTCAGCCCGCGGGCGCGTCCTTACAAGAGATTGAGGAATTGTTGTCCGTGCCCGGCGTAACACCCGAACTGTTTTACGGAACCTATGCCCCGCAGCAAGACGCGGCCGGCGGCATGCATCTGGCGCGCCGCGCGGGGCTGGTGGACTGCCTTTCGGTCTACGGGCGTAGTTCGCAGGTGGATGTGAACACCGCCTCGCCGGCGGTGCTGGCCGCGGTGGGGATGAACCCGGCCGCGATTGCCGCGGTGGCGGCGCGGCGCAACGCGGGTCCCATTCTGCAGGAGCAGCTTGGGGATGTGGCGGGAATGGCGGGCGAGGCGGCCGGCAGGCTGCGGGTGGGTGGCCGCTCCATCGTCACCATACGGGCCACCGCGCGCCTGCGCCTGGACAACGGGCAACTCTCCGACCTGCGGCGCACCGTGGCGGCGATGGTCAAGTACATGCCGCCGGGCTATGACGCCCCGATTCACATTTTGCGCTGGTACGACACGGCGTGGAGCGAATGACATCGATGCCGCTGGCGATTCCCAAAGACGTGCGCAAGCTGCTCGAATTCGGTTCCGGCGTGGGCATCGCCATCGGCGCCACGGACTTGGAAGTGGTGGTGGCGCGGGTACGGCCGACCGGCGTCCGGGTGCTGGGACGCCTGGTCATCGCGGGCTTCGACGGGCGTCCCGCCGCGGAATGGGGCGGCGAATACAGCCGCTTCTTGAAATCCGCCGGCGCCGGCCACCTGAGCGCCACCGTGCTGCTGCCGCGGCGCGAAACGATTGTCCGCCAACTGGCGTTGCCGGGCGTGGCGGCCCGCGATACGGAAAGCGCCATCCGGCTGCAAATCGACACGCTGCATCCCTACGGCGATGATGAGGTGGCGTGGGGCTGGTCCCCGCTGCCTTCGGGCGGCGTGCTGCTGGGCATCGCGCGCCGCACCGCGATCGAGCATTACATGGAGCTGTTTACGGCGGCGGGCATTGCCATTTCCAGTTTCACCTTCTCCGCTGCCGCGGTGCACACCGCCGTCCGCCTGAACGGCCATCGCGACGGGGAAGGCTTCGTGGGGCTCGGCCGCACGCCGGAGGGCGCGGTAGAGGTATACGGCGAAAGCCCGTGGCGGCCGGTGTTTTCCGCCGAGTTCGAGATGGCGCCGGAACGCGCCGCGGCGCTGGCTTTGGCCGAGCTGCGGCTGCCGCCGGAAACCCAGCCGACGACGCTGGAGGAATTGCTGCCCCGGCCCACCGTCAATCCGGTGGAAAACGATTTATCCCGCAACGCACTGCCGTACGCCACGGCGCTGGCAGGGGCCTGTCCCCGGCTGGCGCCGGCGGCGAACGTTTTGCCGCGCGAGTACCGGCGCTCGCGCTCGCGCGCCATGTTCGTTCCCACAGCGGTGCTCGCCGGGCTGGCGCTGGCGGCGCTGATCGGCATGATCGCGTGGCCGAAGTTCGAAGATCGCCGGTATCTGAAGACGCTGGAGGCCCAAATCGCGCGCGTCCAACCCGGCGCCGTGCGCGCCGCCGCGCTGGACCGGGAAACCGAGCGAACGCGCGCCCGCACCGCGCTGCTCGACCAATACCGCGGACGCACGCGCGCCGATCTGGACGCGCTCAGCGAGCTCACCCGCCTGGTAGAGCCGCCGGCGTGGACCAACGCCCTCGAGCTGACGCGCGATTCGGCGCGGATCAATGGGGAGGCGCCGCAGGCCGCGCCGCTGCTGAAGATTCTCGACTCTTCGCCGCTGTTCCGGAATTCGCAAATGGATATGGACCAGCACGCGGCAGCGGGCGCCGGAGAGACGTTCCAGATTCACACCACCAGGGGGAAGTCATGACCATCGGGAACCTGGACCGCCGCTCGCGGGCGTGGCTGGTGGCGGGCGCGGCGCTGTTGATTCCTGCCGCGGCCTGGCGGTTCGGCCTGTTTGCGGGCTCCGACGCGGGATCGGTTCCGGCCGCCGAAGCCATTCCCATCGCCGAGAACCGGCTGGAATCGTTGCGCGTCAAGGCGGCCTCCGTTCCGGGTAAGGAAGGGCGGCTCCGCCATGCGCAGGCGGAGTTGGCCACGCGCGAAAAAGGCATCCTCAAGGCCGACACCAAGGCCCAGGCGCAGGCCCAGTTGCTGGAGCTCGTGCAGGGCGTCGCCAAGGCCAACGGCATCGAAGTGCGCGGCGTCGAGCGCATGGGCGAAGCGGTGGTGAGCGGCGACTACGGCGAAGTCAGCGTCGAGGTGGCCTTCGTCTGCGGCATCGATCAACTGGTGAACCTGTTGGCGGGGCTGGCCGACCAGCCGCAGATCCTGGCCACCAACGAGCTCCGCGTCAACGGCGGCAACGACAAGAACAAGAACATACAGGTGCATCTTTCGGTGGGTGCGCTGGTGGCGCGCAAACTGTTGCCCGAGAAGAAAGGGGGGCAGGGAGCGTGAATCGCAAGCTCTGGATCGTCCTCAATTTGGCTCTGGCGGGCGCCGTGGTATGGACCACCATCGAATTGCGGGACGGGTGGCGCGCCGCCAAGGCGCATCAGGCCGCGACCCTGGGCCGCCCCGTGGCCGCGCCGCCAACGGCGCCCTGGCAGCCGTTGCCCAACCCGCCGGCGGTGCTGCCGTCCGCTTACAAAGAAGTGGCGCAGAAAGACCTGCTGGACCGCTCGCGCGATCCCAACGTTCCGCTCCCGCCGCCTCCGGTGCCCCCGCCTCCCCCGCCGGTGCCGCCGCTGCCGGTCTATCACGGATACATGAATCTGGATGGCAGGCCGATCGCCATCCTCAGCGTCACGAAAAGTTCGGAGCACGAGGCGGTGCATCCGGGTGAGACGATCGGCGAATTCACGCTGCGCAGCGTCAATACAAGAGAGATCGAGTTCGCGTGGAGAGACCAGGTGATTCACAAGTCGGTGTACGAGTTGGAAGATAACACGAGTCCCGCCATGCAGGCTGCCGCGGTGCGGACCGATGTGCCTGCTCCCGTATACGCGCCCCCGCCTCCGCCGCCGGCGGCGCCCGGACCCGGCGAGGCGACCCACTTCGGCGTCAAGCTTTGCAACCCGGGCGACACGTCGGCGGTCGGATCGGTGGTGGATGGCTACCGCAAGGTGATGAGTCGCACGCCGTTCGGTTCGGCCTGTCTCTGGGAGCCGGTGCAGTGAAGGTCAGGCGCTACCCACCAATGCCTGCGCGAAGTTTGTAGATCTGGGAGAGTAAGCAATGAAAACATTTCTAATACTTTTGGTTTCGATGATGGCGCTGCGAGCGGCCGAGCCGGCTGGCGGGACGGCGACGCTCGCCATACCCGCCGGCGCGGTAGTGGTGGAGTCCAACCTCTACCGCCATACCGACGCGCAAGGCAAGACGTGGATCTACCGCCGGACTCCGTTCGGCATTACGCGGGCGGAAGCCCAATCGGTGGCTCCCGCACGCCCCGAGGCATGGGACAACACCAGGGCCTGGGACGATGGCGACGCCGTCCGCTTTGAACGGCCGGGCCCCTTCGGCGTTTACCGGTGGCGGACCAAGAAATCGGAGCTGGACGCGGCGGAGCAAGCCTTCTGGGCGCGCCAGCAGGCGGGCCCGGCAAGCGGGCGGGAGTAACCGATGCACCGCAGCTTCTTTCTTTCGCTCGCGCTCGCCGGCGCCATGATTCCGGCGTTGCTGGCGCAGGCTCCGTCGAGATCGATCGAGGACATTACGCAGCAGCGGCAGGCGCAGCAACCGCAGCCGCAGCCAGCGCAGCCGGCGCCGGCGCAGCAGGCCGCGCCCGCCAAGGCCACCGCGCCGGCGCAGGAGCCGAAGATGGCCGACCAGGGTCTGCTCTCGATGGACAACGTGAATCTCATCGAGATGGTCAACCTGATCTCCAAGCTGCTGAAGATCAATATAATGATCGATCCGCGGGTCAGAGGCTCGGTCACCATTCACACCTACGGCGAAGTGAAGCCGGTGGATCTGATGACGCTTCTCCAAACCATCCTCCGGGTCAATGCCAGCACCATCGTGAAGGTCGGCGACCTGTACCGGATCGTGCCGGTCAACGCGGTGTCCCAGCTTCCGCTGGAGCCGATCATCAACGCGGACGCCAAGACGCTGCCCGACGACGAGCAGATGGTTCTGAACCTGATTTTCCTCAAGTACGCCACCGCCGTGGACATGGACAAACTGCTGACGCCATTCTACGGCGAAGGCGCCACGCACTCCACCTATGATCCGGCGAATCTGCTGATTCTCGAAGACAACGGCCGCAACATGCGGCGGACGATGGAACTGATCGCGATGTTTGACAGCGACACCTTCGCGTCCAAGCGCGTCCGCCTTTTCGACATCGAGAACAGCCGTCCCACCGACCTGGCCAAGGAACTGGACACGGTCTTCAAAGCCTACGCGCTCTCCGAGAAGAGCTCAGCCGTGCGGTTCATTCCGGTAGACCGCATCAACACCCTGATTGCCGTGGCTCCCAATCCGGGCATCTTCGCGGAAGTACAGAAGTGGATCGACAAGCTGGACATCCCTGTGAAAGTGACGGCGGGATCGACCAATAACTGGGTGTACCGCTTGAAGTATGGCCGCGCCGAGACGGTGGCCATGGCGATCATGGCGCTGTACACCGGGAATCCGATGGCGCTGATCGGATTGGCCGAGCAAGCTAACAATAGCATGTACGCTTCGGGCCTCGGCTTGAATGGCACGGGCTACGGCATGGGCGGCGGCGGCATGGGCGGTGGCTATGGCGGCGGCGGCATGGGCGGTGGCTATGGCGGTGGCGGCATGGGCGGTGGCTACGGCGGCGGCGGCATGGGCGGTGGCTACGGCGGCGGCTCCATGAGCTACGGCGGATCCATGGGGACGGGCTACGGCAATATGTCCGGCGGTTACGGCGGTTACGGCGGATATCAGACCCAAGGGGCGCCCATGCAGGGGCAGGGTTTGACCGCCAATGGAACGGCGCAGTCGGCCATGGCCGACCGCACCGGCAGCTACTTGGGCCAGGGGACCACCGGCGGCGAACCGCCCGCCCACATGCCGCACGTCATCCCCAATCCGTTCGATAACACGCTCCTGGTGCAGGGAACGCCGCAGGACTGGGAGGATATTCAGAATCTGCTGCGGCAGTTGGATGTGGCGCCGCGGCAGGTGTTGATCGACTGCAAGATTTACGAGGTAGACCTGTCGGGCAATTTCGCGGCGGGCTTGCAAACCTATCTGCAATCGGCGGGAAGCAGCAACGCAACCACGCTCTCCACCGGTAGCACCGCGACCAATAGTGTGACGGGAGCAACCTCCTCGCAAAGCCTGAACGGCGGTATCGCGGCATCGACGGCGCCATTTCTCGCGGCCGGCCCGGGCGGCGTGCTGCTGCAGGCCGGCACGCTGGTTCTGAAGGCCAAACAACTGCTCGGTACGCTGCAGGCGCAGGAAAGCAGCGGCCGCTCCAAAGTGATCTCTTCGCCTAGCATCATCGCCACCGATAGCGTGCCGGCCACCATGAACGTGGGCAGCCAGGTTCCGGTGGCCACTTCCACCGGCTTGTCGGGAGTTACGGGTGGCAACTCGCAACTTGTCCAGGGCGTGAGCAACCAGAGCACGGGCGTGACGCTGAACATCCTGGCGCACATCAACTCGAGCGGCGTGGTGACGATGATCGTCAACCAGCAGGTGAGCGCTCCCTTGGCGGGGTCGTCGTCTACCAACGTCGGTGATTCTCCGTCGTTCTCCAACCGCTCCATGAGCACGCAGCTCACGATGCAGGATGGCGACACGGTTGCCATCGGCGGGGCCATCCTCGAATCCAAGACAGAATCCACGGGTGGTATCCCGTATCTGAATCGCATCCCGGTCCTGGGCATGCTGTTCGGCACCAAACAAGTCAGCACATCGCGCACCGAACTGATCATCTTTTTGACCCCGCGCGTGATTTATGACACCAATCAACTGATCGACGCCACCGACGAGATCAGGAGCAATCTGAAGCGCGTGAGCAAGCTGATGAGAGACGACCACCCGTAGCGCGCGGTGCGGCTTGGATGAGCGCGTCCGCCCGGCCGTTACTCGCGAACTTCAATCAAGCGCCGCAGTTCTTGCTCATCCACCACGGCGATTCCCAGCGTGCGCGCCTTATCGAGCTTCGATCCGGCGTCTTCGCCGGCCACCACGAAGCTGGTCTTCTTGCTCACCGAAACGGCCACTTTGCCGCCCGCATGCTCGATCAGCGCCTTGGCCCGATCGCGGCTAAGGGAGGGCAGCGTGCCGGTCAGCACGAAGGTGAGACCTTGGAGCGGGCCGGCCGCGGGCCGCGTCGAAACGTAAGTGAAATCGAGACTGGCGGCGCGCAGCCGCTCCATCAGATCGCGATTGCGCGGCTCGCGAAAGAACTGCAGGATGCTTTCCGCCACTTTGGGTCCGACCTCTTCCACGCCCTGCAACTCGTCGGCACTGGCCGCCGCCAGAGCGTCCAGGCTGCCCAACGCCTCGGCCAACAGCGTCGCTGTGCGCTCGCCGACGAAACGGATTCCCAGGGCGGCGATCACCCGAGGCATCGGATTCAGCTTGGATCGAGCAATGTTGGTGAGCACGTTGGCGGCCGACTTTTCGCCCATACGCTCCAGCGACAGCAATTGTTCGGCGGTCAATTGATAGAGATCGGCGACGCTCTTGACCAGACCGCGATCGACGAGCTGATCCACCAGTGCCTCGCCCACGCCGTCGATGTTCATCACGCCGCGCGATGCGAAATGGAGAATCGACTCCTTCAGCCGCGCCGGGCAGTCCACGTTGATGCATCGCCGCGCGGCTTCGCCCTCTTCGCGCACCACCCTGCCGCCGCAGACCGGGCAGTTGACGGGCATCGCGAATGCCGTGCGGCCTTTGCCCTGCGCCCAGACGCGGACCACCTTGGGGATCACGTCGCCGGAGCGCTCGATGATCACCTCGTCGCCGATCTTCAACTCCAGGCGCGCGATCTCGTCTTCATTGTGCAGCGTGGCGCGGGAGACGGTGACGCCGCCCACCGCCACCGGCTGCAAATGCGCGACCGGGGTGAGCGCGCCGGTGCGGCCCACCTGCACTTCGATGGCGACCACCGTGGTGCGCTCCTGGCGCGCCGGATATTTGTAGGCGATGGCCCAGCGCGGCGCTCTGGCGGTGAAGCCGAGCGCTTGTTGCTGCTCCACCGAATCCACCTTCACCACCACACCGTCGATCTCGTAAGGCAGCTCTTGGCGGTGCGTTTCCCAGTGGGCGCAGAATTCGAGCACCTCGTCCACGCTCGCGCACAGCTTGCGATGGGGGTTGACCTTGAAGCCCATGCGGACCATCTCATCGAGCGAAGCCCAATGGCTGGGGAGCGCGAAGTGGCCGCCGGTCATCAGGAAGTAGGTGTAGTAATCCAGGCGGCGCGACGCCGTGATCCGCGGCTCGAGCACGCGCAGCGAGCCGGCCGCGGCATTGCGCGGGTTGGCGAAACGGGACAGCTCCTGTTCGTCGCGCTCGGCGTTGAGGCGATCGAAGGCGCGCCGGTTCATCACGGTTTCGCCGCGCACTTCGAAGGCGGGCCATGCGGAATCCACGCGGAGCGGCAGGGAGCGGATGGTGCGCGCGTTTTCGGTGACGTCCTCGCCCACCGAGCCGTCGCCGCGGGTCACCGCCTGGCGGAAGCGGCCTTGCTCGTATTCGACGGCCATCGAAAGGCCATCCAGCTTCAGCTCCGCCACGTACGTGTACCGGGCACCCTCCAACAACTCGCCCACGCGGCGGTCGAAATCCCGCAGCTCGCCTTCGTTCAGCGCATTGTCAAGGCTGAGCATGGGCGCGCTGTGGCGGACCTTGACGAAGCCCTCGCGCGGCTTGCCGCCAACCCGCCCGGCCGGCGAATCGGGAGAAGCCAGCTCCGGATGGGCCTCCTCCAGTTCCCGCAGGCGGCGCATCAGGGCGTCGTACTCGGCGTCGCTGACTTCCGGCTGGTCCAGGACGTAGTACAGATGCTCGTGGCGGCGCAGCTCGGCGCGCAGCGTTTCGGCTTCCCGCGCGAAGTCTTTCATTGTGCTCTCATCTATAATCTAACCAGGAAGCGGGAGAGTCCACTATCACCAGCTACAGCAAGACCGTCCTCATTTATAACCCATGCGCGGGCAAGTTGGGGCGGAAAGGAGGCGCGCTGATCGCGCGCGCCGCCGCAATCCTGGAACAAGACGGGCATCAGGTGACGTGCTGCCCCACCACCGGTCCACGCACCGCGGGCGCGCTGGCGCGGGAACAGATCGCGGGCGGCGCGGATCTGATTCTGGCCGCCGGCGGCGACGGCACCCTCAACGAAGTGGCCGAAGGCATGGCGCATTCCCAGGTGCCGCTGGGAGTGCTGCCGGCGGGCACCGCCAACGTGCTGGCGATGGAGATGAAACTCGGCGGCGATTTCCTGGGTGCCGCGCGCCGCCTGGGCGAATGCCGCCCACAGCGTATTTCGATCGGGCAAGTGAATTCGGAGGCCGGCGCCACCACCCGGCATTTTCTGCTGATGGCGGGCATCGGCCTGGACGCCCAGATCGTCTACCAGGTCAGTGCACCGTTGAAGGCGCGCATCGGCAAGCTGGCATACTGGCTGGCCGGCTGGAGCATGCTGGGGCGCCGGCTGCCGGAGTTCTCGATTGAGGCCGATGGCGTGACGCACCGCTGTTCGTTTGCCCTGATCAGCAAAGTCCGCAACTACGGCGGCGATTTCGAGATCGCCCGCGACGTCAGCCTGTTCGACGACCATTTCGAGCTCGTCTTGTTCCAGGGCCGCTCCACCCTGCGCTATGTGCGGTATTTCGCTGGTCTCGTCGCCAATCGTGTCGAGGGCATGCGGGGCATCGTCGTGTTGCGCGCCCGGCGCGTATCGGCGTCGAAGCCGCGGGATGAGCGCGTCTGCCTGCAAATCGATGGCGAATTCGCCGGCCACCTGCCGGCCGAGATCCGCATCGTCCCCGACGCCTTGACGCTGCTGGTGCCGCCCGAGTACCGTCCCGAGCTGCAGCAGCAACGCGCCGCACTCTGCCAGCGGTAGGACCATCGCTTTTGGTCGTCTGTCAGGTTTTCGTGCTCCAGCGAAAAATGGCAGACCACGAAAGGCGCGATGGTCTGTCCTACCGGGCCACCACTGCGCCGCGCGATAGAATAGAGGCGTGCTGCACAGGTTTATTCTTCACAACGATCGCATTCAGGAAGCCTCGTCCGAAACGCTGGCTGCGGGGCAAGTCGGCCTGCTGGCGGGCTGGGGCGTTTTCAGTACCCTGCGCGTGGCCGAAGGCGTGCTTTTCGCTTTCGAACGCCACTGGGCCCGCATTCAACGCGATGCCGCGCTGTTTCACGTGCCGCTGCCCGAAGGTCCAGAGGTGCTGCGCGGCAGGCTGCTGGAGCTGGTGGAAGCCAACCACGCCTACGATTCGACCCTCCGCGTCGCGATTGTCCGCAACGGCGGCGGCATGTGGGCCGGCCCTTCGACCGGCCGCGCCAGCGACCTGATCGCGCTGACGGCCGATACCAAGGATTGGGGCCATGGCGTCAAATTGGCCGTCCAGACGCAGGCGCGCCACGCCACCTGCGAGTTCGCCGGCGCCAAGATCCTCTCCTGGGCGATGAATCTGACCTGGCTCGAAAACGCGCAGCAGCGCGGCTTCGACGAAGCGATCCTGCTCAACGAGCGCGGCGAGGTGGCCGAATGCACTTCGGCCAACATCTTCATCGCCAACGGGAACCAGGTCTGGACGCCGCCGCTCAGCTCCGGCTGTCTGCCCGGCGTCACGCGCGAAGTCCTGCTCGACGAAATCCGTGTGCCGGGCCTCGAGGTCCGCGAGAAGCCGCTGCTGCCGGGCGATCTCCAAGCCGCCGACGAAGTGTTCATCACCTCCACCACGCGCGACTTGCTGCCGGTCGAGGAAATCGAGGGCGCCAAAGTGGGCCGCACGCTGGCTGCGCAGACCGCGCTGGCCGCGGCGTTCCACGCGCGCCTCCGCCAATACGTGGCCGAGCACAGGCCAGCGCACGCCGCGAAGGTGTAAGCGGTTGACAGACGAAAGTCCGCTTCGGATCCGAAACCGGGCGTCTGTCCCACTCGCTGCCGCCAGGTGGAGCAGGCGTTTTCGCCTGCCAGCCTGCTACCGATGCGCGGGTATGATCGCGTGCAACCTTATGCCGGCGGCTCGGCCATGGGGCACGTCATCGATCTGTAGAGTGCCGGCCGGGTCGGCTGCGGCCTCATATATTTCTTCGTCGTCGACTTCCACCAGGTAGGCGCGGCGGGGCTCGAGCCCAACGACGAACACGGGCTGCGCATCTTCGAGCGTCAAACGCCACTGGCCGCGCTCCCTGCCATCCGGGCCGGCGAAGCAGATGGCGGCTGCATCCAGCAACAGCGGCTCCGCGGCGGCATGCGGGGCGTCATGTGGATTCAGCGTGGTAACCCGGCCGTCGCGAAACCACTCGATCGCGCCGTCGAAGAGCCCGAACCATTCGGCATCATCTTCCCAACTGGAACGTACGTACAAACGGCCCGAGAGGGGACTATAGTAAACCAGCGGCACCTGATAGTAGCTGAGGCCGGGCTGATACGGGTTGGCCCAGAGGAATTCATACGGGGCACCGAGCGGCGTGCGCAGTTGGAAGCGGTCGTGCATCAGCCAGCCTTGCAAAACTTGCGTGGAGGGCGCGTTGACGTCAAAGGCCACCATGGCCAGCTCGGCGGCGCGGGAGAAGGCCGCGGAATCGAGATCGGGGCCGCCGGTGCGGTGCGTGGCGCCCAAATAAATGTCGCCCTCCGCCACGTGGTACGGCGCCGGATAGTAGCTCATCAGGTGCTCGATCGGGAACGCAGCGAAGTAGGCGGGCGCGGATTCGCGCAGATCCAGGCGGGCTGAGTCGGCGAGCGCGTGCAGCAGTTCCATCATCGCGTAGGCATCCTCGCGCGGGACCACCGCGGTGCCGGCGGCCAGCGCCGGCGCCAGCTTGCCTTCCCACCAGGAGTGAACCGCGCGATCCAATTCCTTTCGCGGCAGGTCCGGCGCGGCGGCTGGCGCTTCGTCGAACAGCGCCACCGCGGCAAGCACGCGAGAGCGCACGCCGGGGATGGACTCGAGAGCCCCGGTTTCGCTGGTGCGCCGCGCGATGTGGGACGCGAGTTGGTCGCGTTCGGCCGCCGTCAGTACGTCCTGGCACCAATCGTAGACCAGGGCCATCTGGCGCAGGTCGGAGGCGGAGAGCGCCCACTCGACGGCGCGGCGTCCGGCGGCGCGAGCGCCCGAGACCTGGTAGTAGAGAGCCTGGGCGAAGCCCGGTTCGGGCATGGGAGCATTGCCGGAAATCAGCGCTTCGAATTGCTGCCAGCGCATCGAGTGGCGTTCGCGTTCGCGGCGCAGCAGCCGCAGCCGGCCAGCTCGCAGGAAGAGGCGCGGATGGTCGCCCGATACCACCACCGGGTCGGCTGCGCCGGGGCCCTGTGCCCACCCGGCTGCCGGCGCCAGCGCGAGAATCAGAATGCCGAGCACAACAGGCCCCATCACACAAATTGTGTCATAGCGACACACCGCCCGCCCAGAGTGTCCCACCCGCCCGCCAGCCGAACCAAAAAACATTCTATTCAAAAGGGGTTACGGCATTTGACACGCGGACGTCCGATTGCTAAACGTATTGTGAATTGGCGAAGTAACTTTTTTAACCTGCCCTCTGCAGCAACAGGCAGGTGGAAGAAGAGTGAGCCGACGGGACAGCGTGCTTGCGGGAGCCGGTGTTTGTAATAGGCTTTGCTCACTATTCTTCCCTTGTTGGTTGCCGCAGAGGGGTTTTTTTATCGAACGGTCTTATAGTCTCTCCGGGGGATCACAGGTTGCGGTAGTTGTCTGGCATTTCTGGTAAGGAAAGAATAGGACGCGGACCTGACCAGAAGTGGGCCGTGTTGCGGTCGAAACCAGTCAGCCCGACGCCGGATCCCAGCCCAACTTGGGCGAGCCGCATCGGATAAAGCCTTGCAGGTCTTAAGGGGCGATGTCCGGTGCGGTTTTTCTTTGTAGCGCCTGGCGGTCTTGCCGCCGGTTTCTTGCGGGCCACATCGGCAGGAATGCCTGCCAACCCGTTCCCTTTCTCTGACCGCTCCCGCCGAACGGTCCCCGAATTGCACCTCTTGCCTGGAATTGCCGCGCGTCTCATCTCTCGTGAGAAAACTGATTGCGTTGCTATGCCTGGCGTGTGCCGCGGTGGCACAGGCGCCCCGGATCGGCGACATCAACTACTACGGACTGCGCAAGGTTACCGCCGAGAAGATCCAGGCAGCGACGGGCCTCAAGAAAGGCGGGACGCTGACGGCGTCGAAGGGCGATATCGAGGACCAGATCGACAAGATTTCCGGCGTCGTACTGGTGCGCGTGGAGGCGCTCTGTTGCGAGGGTACGTCGGTAGACCTGTTCATTGGGATTGAGGAAAAAGGCGCGCCGCACCCCGCCTTCCACTCTCCGCCAGCCGGCAATGCCACGCTGCCGCAGGAAATCCTGGATACTTACGCGGATTTCCTCGCCGCGGTGGCACGCGCGGCGGCGCGCGGCAACACCACCGAAGATTTCACGGCGGGCTATTCGATGATGGATGACCCGGAAGCGCGCTCTTTCCAGCCCCGTTTTCTCACCTTTGCGGCGGACCACTTCGACTGGCTGCGCGATGTGCTGCGCAACTCCGCCGATGAGAGCCAGCGCGCAGTGGCGGCCGCCGTGATCGGCTATGGCGCCGACAAGCAGCAGGCCGCCGGCGAGTTGCAATACGCCATCGGCGACCCGGACGGGGCTGTCCGCGCCAATGCCATGCGCGCCCTGGCGGCCATCGCGGTCTATGCCGGCAAGCAACCGGACCGGAATATCCGCATCGCGCCCACGTGGTTGGTGGAAATGCTGCATTCGATCGTGCTCGAGGACCGTCTGCAAGCCGCGCGCGCGCTGGTGGTGCTCACCGATTCGCCCAATGCGGGAGCGCTCGACCTGATTCGCGAGCGCGCCCTGGGCTCGCTCAAGGAAATGGCCCGCTGGACGACTTTGCGCTACGCGCTGCCGCCCTTTCTGCTGCTGGGCCGCGTGGCCGGCATGCCCGACAGCGAGATCCACGCGCAGTGGGAGAATGGCGATCGGGAAAGCGTGATCGAAAAAGCGCTCGCCCTCGATCCCGGCAAACGTGCCCGCCAATAGCACGGGGTACCCGGATGGCAGTGTGCTACCCTAATATTTCTAAACACCATTTAGGAGTCTTTTTCATGTCACTTCGGATGGGCCTGGGGCCGGTTGCGGCCTGCGCGGCCTTTTTAGCCCTTGCTCCGCTCTCATTTGCGCAGCCCAAGATTGCAACGATCAGCCTGCAAAAAGCCGTGTTCGATACGGCTGACATCAAGAAAGCCAGCGCCGAAATGGAAGCCCGCTACAAACCGCGCGCGGACGCGCTGCGGCAGACGCAGGAACAGATGGCGCAAGTCTCGCAGCGGCTGGAGCAGGGTACCGGCCAACTGACGCCGCAGGCCGAATCCGAACTGCGGGCGCAGGGGACCAGGCTGCAGAAGGAAGCGCAGCGCGTACAGGAGGACTTGCAGGCCGACGTGCAGGCCGACCGCCAGGAGATCTTGTCCAAAGCCACTCTGCGCATGACAGAGGTCGTCAAGAAACTCGCCGAGGATAAGGGCATCGACCTGGTGGTGGAGGAGCAGTCCCTGGTGTACTTCAAGCCCGTCCTGGACATCACTGCCGACGCTACCGCAGCCTACGACAAAGCTCACCCGGTGGCGGCGGCGCCGGTAGGCAAGTAACGCAGGTTTCGAGGAGGAAATGGGCGGCTATCTCGACCAGTACGGCGCGAGCGATGAGCGCCGCGGCAAACGGATCAAGACGGGACTCTTCGTCCTGCTGGCGGTCGCCGCTGTGACGCTGATTGGCTGTCTGGTCAACTTCCTTTTTATTCCCAACGCCGCCGAGCGGCAAACACGAGCTTTCCTGAATGCCCTTCAGTCGGGCCAATACCAGCAGGCGTACGTTTTGTGGGGATGTACCGCCGCACAGCCGTGCAGCGCGTATCCTCTCGAGGAGTTCCTCAAGGACTGGGGACCGCAAGCCGTGCCGCCTGGGACGTTCCAGGTGCTCAACGGCGAATCCTGTGGCTCGGGAACCATCGTCGATGTCGATGCCGGCAAGGCGGGAGACAAGCGGCTGTGGGTGGAAAACGGCACGCGCGCGCTCGGCTTCCCGCCGGAGAGCGAGTGTACGAGCCGCAACCACGTTTACGATTTCTTCCGCGACCTGAAATACCGCCTGCACGGGCACACCTATCTTCGCGGGCCGCAGTCATGAGGGCGCCGGCGGCCGTGCTGTCGAGAACCGGGGAACGCTGATGGACGAGCGAGCTTACTACACCGAAAGTCAGGCGACCAAGCCTGCGACCCTGAACTGCCCGTACTGCCGCAGCGTGGAGTCCTACGATCTGCACTGGGTGGTGCGCAAGAAGAAGGACCGCCTGCCGCCCGGTGGCGATGAGCGCGACCGAGCCAAGTTTGCCAAAGCGCAGAGCTATATGGTGCTGGTCGACAACAAGGCAGCCTGCAAGAACCCCCGCTGCCGCAGACCCTTCGACATCTCCGGCGTCAAGACCATGGCGTTTTTGTAGTCTTCACCAACGACGCTCACTCAGTGGTCGATCATGGTTGGCGGAATCGGCCCATTGGGTTTAACCGCGATCACTGTATCCGAGAATCTGCCCCGGTAAACAATGATCAGCTTCTCTTTTTCAATGAAGCTCCGCTGATTCACTCGACTCATGACATAGATTGATTTGTCGGCAGGAGGGTTGGGAGGCTCCGGGTGAAACTCACGGAATGTCTCTCGCTTCGACAGCACTCGATAGTAGTTGAGCGAAGGGAAGCACAAATCGAACATTCCGACATCGGTGACACCGTATTCATGGTTGTACCGCGCCAACACAGAATAAACTTCCTTTGCATCCGCGTCCCATTGATATTCCTTGAAGTAGGACAGGCGCAGACAGAGCAGAAGGTAGAAAGCCAGGCAGAGGGACACCGTGATGAGGCTGCGGCGGAGCCACTGTGAGACCGGCGACCGGGCCGGCGATGCCACGATGAGACCTCCCAGAAGAGTGCACAACGGCAGCAGAAAGATTCCCGCCCGGCCCAGCGGCAGGGGCAGCCGGTAGAACCTGAATGCCAGCCAGTGCATCACCACATACACCGTCACGATGGCGGCGAGCGCGGCGGCGAATCTTCCCAGCCAACGGGCGTGCGTGTCCTCACGCCAGGAACCGTCGAGCCTTGTTGCAACAATCTGACTAAGACAGAGAACCACGAGAAGCGGCGGCAGCAGCGGCCGCAGAAAACTCATCGCCTGATACCATCCGGTCGCTCGGAATCGTGGGTCCAACTGATAGAGAGAAGACTGCACCAGGCTCTGCCTCATTTCTCTAAGCGAATGCGCGCCTATGTCATAGCCATAGCCCCACCAGTGCATCATGGGATAACCGCACAGCAGGAGCGCGACGAATAGCCCGGGCAAGGCGCAAAGTCCCACAATGTGCAGGACGGGTTCCCCCGCGCGCCGCCGTATCGCCCACGCCGTAATGGCGAAAAACACCGCCAGGCCGGCAAAAGCGAATGAATAATTCGCCGCGAACGATAGCCCCAGCGCCAGCGATGCCAGCACACAGGACTGGCGCAGTGAAGGCCGGCTCTTCACGCGATGCCACACCGGAACCGCAATCGCTGCCAGCAGGAAGGCGTTCGCTAGGCCGTAGCCGCGCGCCGCCACCATGTAGTCAAAAATAAATGGATTGTAAGTCAAACAAATAAAAACGGGGAGCCGAATACTGAACCGTTCCGTAATGCTCCGGCACAAAAAGTAGCAAATACCAACGTAAAAAGTCGCGCCTAGGAGTGCGGGCGCCCGAATCGCGATGACGGACGGGCCGAATGCATGGGTCGAGACCCACATCAGCAGTGTGTTCAGGATATGGTTGTTCGAGAACGGGTACCAGACGTTCGATGTGGCGACAAACCAGGCATAAGTGTCAGCCTCATCCATCGTGATCGATTGCACGCAGGCCCGGATCACCGCCCACACAATGGCGAAGAGGGCAGTCAGTATCAACAGCCATTCTTGGAATACACGTCGATCTACAGGCTTCATCGAAAATGGGCGGAACAAACTCTATTTAGCTTTTAGTGTGGCAATTAGGGCTACCACGCTCCCAATTGTATCCGAGCCGATTTCCGGCGATCCTTACCGGCAACACATACGCTACCATCCCGCAAGAATTCCACTTGACATCTGTTGTCAAATATGACAACAATGAGCGATATGAGGAGGAGCGAAGCAGCGGACGGCCAATGACCAGAAAGACACGGCCCGTTTCATGGATCGGAGCGGCGCTGAGGGAGTTCGAGACGTTTCCCGAAGGAGCCAGGTCGATCTGCCTTGCGGCCCTGACCATCGCAGCAGAGGGCGGCAAAGCCGACGTTGCAAAGCCGATGCACGGTCTGGGCTCGGGCGTGTTCGAGATTGCGCTGCCGTTCCGGGGCGATGCGTTCCGCGTGGTCTACGCGGTGCAACTAGCTGATGAAGTCTGGGTCATTCACGCGTTCCAGAAGAAATCGACGCAGGGCATCAGGACGCCGCGACGCGAAATCGACCTCATAGAGGACCGTTTGAAGAGATTGAAGGAGATGTTGCGATGAAAAGCGAAAAACTGGAACTGGTGCGGGGAAGCGGTAATGTGTTTCGCGACCTGGGGCATGAGAATGCCGATGCCGGACAATTCAAGGCCATCCTGGCCGCCGAAATCATTAAGGCGTTGGATCGGGAACACCTGACTGTGCGCGCGGCGCATAGCCGCACCGGTATTGCGGCGGCCGACTTCTCGCGCATCCGCAATGCGGACCTCGGGCGGTTCACAGTGGATCGCCTGATGTCGATCATCAACCGGCTCGGTTCGCGCGTCGAGGTGAAGGTCCGGGTGCATCGCGCCGAAAACGTCGCGCAGGAGGCGCGGCCGTGAAGGATCCAGATGAAAGGGGCGCGCGCGCGACTTGTCTCACATCTTGTCGTATCTCATCACGATCTCAGCGCCTTCGCGATTCCATCACTTTCCCGCACCAACATACTGCCGGTAAGCTTGCTCGGCTTCGGGGTCGGATGGGTGTGGGTGGTCGAGATAGATTCCTAGCCAGCGGCGGGCGCGCGTGAAGTCGTGGATCTTGGCGAAGGTCTGCGCCAGGCTGCGCGCGCAGCGGGGACGGCCAGGCTCGCGGTCGAGGTGCAGGCCGCACTCGGCTTCCATCTGGCCGAAGACTTCCATCGAATTGAGCGGCTTGACGCCGGCGGGCGGGCGCCGCATCCACACCAGCGCCTGGGCGTCGCGATAGACCAGCTTCCACTCCGTTTGAGCGGAATAGGCTATCGCGGGAGCCAGCAGATACACAGTGCCGGTCGCATACTCGAACGTGTTCATCACGATCACGTTGACGCCGTACTGATCGAGTAACTGCGCGGCGTTTTTGCCGCCGGAGGCATCGTGATTGTAGAGGATGCGGGCGTAATCGCCAAATACCCGGTCGCTCAGCGCGCGGCCATCGATGAAGACGTGCTCGCGCGGCCACAGCCGCCACATCAGGTAGCCGCCGTATTCGTAAGTATTGAACATGCGGTCGGTAACCTGGTGCGACGCGAGAAAGTCGGCAGCGCCCGCCGGGTAAGGCCATTCGGCCGCGCGAAGTTCGAAGAAATCGCCCGCCGCGGTTCCCCAGACGATGCCGGCGGCCAGCGCTCCAGCCGCGACCCAGCCGGCTGCCGCAGGCAGCGCGCGTTTCCACGGCAGATAACTCGCCAGAAAAACCGGCGCGAAAAAGCCGATGAAGATGGTGTTCCGTTCGGCGCTAAATGCGGCTGCGGCAAAGGCGGCCAGCAACAGCCAGTCGCCGATGCGAACCGTGCGCCGCGCCCACACCATCGTGCCCGCCGCGGCCGCCAGCAGCAGGGCAAACAGAGGCGGCGGCCACAGCGACGGACGCGCCCATTCAAGCAGGTAGGATTGCATCGCGCTCGATCGATAGAGGAGCAAAACGTGCACGGCGCGGAAGCCGTTGGGATTGATTCCCGAAGCCAGTACCGCCGCGGCGGACCACATCCACAGGGCGCGCGCTTCGGCAGGCGACCTATTCCGCAAGCGGGCCACTAGCGCTTCGGCGCAGTACGCCGCCAGCACCACCCAGCCCAGGAAGAAGCCGCCGTGGCAGTTGGCCCAAATCAAAAACAATGGCGGGAGCAGCCATAACCGCCGGCGCGATTCCAGAATCGCCACCGTCAGCGCAAGGAACAAATACGTGAGGAACTGCGGCCGGTCGAGCGCGAACGGAACTGCGATGGCTGCCGCTATAAGACCGGCCATCCAACCTCGGTCGAGAACTCCCGAACGCCGCCACGCCACCAGGCCAGCGAGGCCGCAAAAGGCCGCCAGCAGCAGCGCGCGAAACACCACCAGACCGGGAAAGCCGGCGGCGCGGTAAGCCGCGTAGAAGACCGCCTGCGCCAGCCACTCGTGAGTCAGGTTGAAGTGCCGCACGCCTTCTTCGCCGGGGTACGCCAACGGAGCCGCGGCGGTCGTATAGGCAAACGGGTCGGGGACGGGCAGCGAGCGCGTTTCCACGATGTACTGGCCGGTCCGCAAATGCCACCAGAAATCCGAATCGCGAATCTCCGGCGATAGCAGGCCGAGGCAGAGTACGGCGGAAAGCACGGCTAGCAGCAAGCCCAAGCGGCGCGAAGACGCAGTGCGGGACGGCGAAACGGGCGCGGGCTGGGCGCGCTTCCGGCTCCGGAGTTGAGTCACGAACCCCCATCATACATGGCCGCGCCAACGACAGGCTTAGCGGGCGAATAACTGGCGAAACCGTAAATGTTTGTTCCGCCGACTAAGCATTTGCTAAAATAGGACTTACCCCGCAACAGGAGCCAACTTGCCAGACCAGGAATTACCACCTCAGGGTCCGCCTCCGCCGCCATCCGGCGGGACGCTGCCTTTGCCCGGAACGCCGGGCGGCGACGGCAACAAGAACCTCGTCCCGATCAACATCGAAGAGGAGATGCGGCGCAGCTATCTGGATTACGCCATGAGCGTGATCGTCGGCCGTGCGCTGCCGGACATTCGCGACGGGTTGAAGCCGGTGCATCGGCGCATTCTTTACACGATGCAGCAGATGGGCCTGGCTCCCAATAAGGCCACCCGCAAGTGCGCCCGCATCGTCGGCGATTGCATGGGCAAGTATCATCCGCACGGCGACATGGCCATCTACGATGCGCTGGTCCGCCTGGCCCAGGATTTCTCGATGCGCTATCCGCTGGTTGACGGGCAGGGCAACTTCGGTTCGGTGGATGGCGACCCGCCGGCGGCCTCCCGGTACACCGAAGCGCGCATGTCGTGGGTGGCCACGGCGGTGCTCGAAGACATCGACAAGGACACCGTCGATTTCAAACCTAACTACGATGGCAGTGAGCAGGAGCCGGAAGTGCTGCCGACGCGAGTGCCGAACCTGCTGGTGAACGGTTCGTCCGGCATCGCGGTTGGCATGGCGACCAACATTCCGCCGCATAACCTGACCGAAGTGGTCAATGCGGCGATCCAGTTGGTGCAGCATCCCGGAACGCCGCTCGCGAAGATCCTCGAAATGGTGCCCGGGCCGGACTTCCCGACCGGCGGGTTCATCCTCGGCCGGCAGGGAATCATCGACGCGTATACCAGGGGCCGCGGCCATCTCAAGCTGCGCGCCAAGGCCGCGATCGAAAAAGTCGGCAAGGACAGAGAGCAGATCGTGGTCACCGAGATTCCCTACCAGGTGAACAAGTCGAAGCTGCTCGAACAGATCGCCTCGCTGGTGAACGAGAAGCTCATCGAGGGCGTGTCGGACGTGCTCGACCATAGCGACCGCGACGGCATGCGCATCACCATCGAGCTAAAACGCGGCGAGCAGGCGGAGGTGGTGCTCAACAACCTCTACAAGCACACGCAACTGCAAACCGGCTTCGGCATCATCATGCTCTCCATCGTCAACGGGCAGCCGCGCGAACTGGGCCTGTTGGAGATCATCAAGTGCTTCATCGATCATCGTGTGGACGTGGTGCGGCGGCGCACCGAGTACGAACTGCGCAAAGCGCGCGAGCGCGAGCACATCTTGCTGGGCTTCCAGAAGGCGCTCGACAATCTGGATGAAGTCATCCGGCTGATCCGCGCCGCCAAGGCGCCGCGCGAGGCGCGCGATTCGCTGATCGCGCGTTTCGATTTCAGCGAGCGGCAGGCGCAGGCCATCATCGAAATGCAACTCCAGCGCCTGACCGGCATGGAGCGGCAGAAGATCCTGGATGAGCTGGCTGAACTCCAGCGCCGCATTGCCGAGTACCTCGAGATCCTGGGCTCCGACAAAGTACTGCGCGATCTGATCGTCAAGGAATTGAAGGAAGTTCAGAAGGAGTACGGCGACGAGCGCCGCACCCAGATCATCGACGATGCGGGCGAAATTCGCCTGGAGGACCTGGTGGCCGTGGAAGACACGGCGGTGACGGTGACGCGCGGCGGCTACATGAAACGCACGTCCGTCGATACCTACCGGCGGCAGACGCGCGGCGGCAAGGGGCGCATCGGGATGGGGACGCGCACGGAAGACTTCGTCGAGCACCTGATTATTGCCTCCACGCACGCCTACCTGCTGATCTTCACCACGCGCGGGCGTGTGTATTGGTTGAAGGCCTACGAAATTCCCGACGCCACCACCACCGGCAAGGGCAAGCACATTTCGAATCTCATCAACCTGCAGCCGGATGAAACCGTGAAGGCGTTTCTAGCGGTGGCGGGCTTCGTGCCCGACCAGTTCATCGTGATGGTGACGCGCCACGGCGTGATCAAGAAGTCCGAACTGACCGAGTTCGACAATCCCATGGCGCGTGGCATCATCGCGGTATCGCTCGACGAAGGCGATGAGCTGATCGGCGCCAATATCACGAACGGCAGCAATTTCATTTTCCTCGGCTCGCACCAGGGGCAGGCCATTCGGTTCGCCGAAAGCCAGGTGCGCGCGATGGGCCGGACGGCGCGCGGCGTGCGCGCGATGGCTCTGCCGGAGGGCGATTTCCTGGTGGGTATGGAAGTCGTCGAAAAGGACGGTCTGATTCTTTCGATCGCGGAAAACGGCTTCGGCAAGCGCACCAAGCTGGAGGTTTACCGGCTGACCGCGCGCGGCGGCAAGGGCGTCATCAACATGAAGACCACCAACAAGACCGGCAAGGTGGTCGCGGTGCTTTCGGTGAACGAAGATTCCGATTTGATGATCGTCAGCCAGAATGGCAAGATCATTCGCATCGAGTCCTCGACCATTCGCCAGGTGGGCCGCTCGTCGCAGGGCGTGCGCCTGGTGAGCCTCGAGGAAGGCGACAAGGTGGCTGCGGCAAGTGTGATCCCCGATACGGAAAACGGCAACGGCGGTACGCAGGAGCTGCTGCCGGTCCAGTAGACTAAAGTGGGGCAGGTCCCCGACCTGCCAACCGCCGCTAAACGATATGCCCGCTCTAGTTGAACTCACGAGTCCGGCGCGCTTGCGGGAAAAAGAAGAGCGGCTCTTCGAAAACCTGCGGGGCATGGGCCGCATGCTGGTGGCTTTTTCCGGCGGCACGGATTCTGCCTATCTGGCGTGGGCGGCGCACCGCGCGGTGGGCGCCGGAGCGCTGGCGGTCACGGCCGATTCCGCCTCCATTCCGGAATCGCACAAGCGCGATGCCGAAGCGTTCGCCGCGCAATTTGGCATCGCCCACGAATACATCGAGACCCGCGAGTTCGCCAACCCGGATTATACGCAGAACAATCCCGACCGCTGCTTCCACTGCAAGGACGAGTTGTTCACGCGACTGGAAGAGGTGGGCCGCCGGCGCGGCTTCGAGCACATCATTTACGGCGTGAACGTAGATGACCTGGGCGATTACCGGCCGGGCCAGACCGCCGCTACCCAACACCGCGTGGCAGCGCCCTTGGCCGATGCGGGCCTTTCCAAAGCCGATATCCGTGAACTTTCGCGCGTGGCGGGCTTGCCGACGTGGGACCGGCCCGCATCGGCGTGTCTCAGCTCGCGCATTCCCTACGGCACGCCTGTGACAGTGGAAACGGTCAAAACAGTCGAAGCCGGCGAGGAACAGATCAAAGCGCTCGGCTTTCGCCAGTTCCGCGTGCGCTTCCATGGCGACGTCGTGCGTGTCGAAATCGCGCGCGAGGAGATGGCGAAAGCCTTGACGCTGGAGATGGCAGCCCGCTTCACCGAGATCTTCAAGTCGCTGGGCTTCCGCTACGTCACGCTGGACCTGGAAGGCTACCGGCAAGGCTCTCTCAACGAAGTGCTGAACCTGAAGAAGTAGGGCAAGGCGGACTGGCGCCCCCGCGCTTTACTCCTCCACCAGGCGATGACTGGCCGTTGCATCCAGTTCCAGCTTGTAGATTCGCTTCAGCTCCGCCACCAGCTTGAGAGTCTCGCGGCTAAACGGGGCCTTGCCTTCGAAGGCGTGCAGGACAATCCCTTCGAGGAGATCGCCCAGCGATAGGTCATGATACTCGGCCAGCGCCTTCAGCACCTTGAGCACCCGCTTCTCCATGCGCACGCCGGTCTGGACGCGCTCGATTTTGAGGTGAGCCTGTTTTTCTTTCATGCTTAAATGGTACCACGGTACATTGGTAGGATCAGGCGAAAAGACGAGTGGCGCGATTGACGCCGTTCGGGAGTAAACGAACTCCTTTATTCGTTATGCAGTGCTACGGCGGGATCCACTTTCGCGGCGCGCTGCGCGGGGACCCAAGCGGCCAGCAGCGTAGCCAAACCGAGCAAGAGCGTGAACCCCGCAAAGGCGCGGAAGTCCACCGGGATCACGTTAAAGAGCAGGCTGGATACGACCCGCGTCAGAACGAAAGCCAACGGCAGCCCGATCGCCAATCCGACGCCGGCCATGCGGAACGACTGGCCGATGACCATTTTCAATACGTCGGCCTGGCGCGCTCCCAAGGCCATGCGGACGCCGATTTCGTGCGTCCGCTGCGCCACGGCGTACGAAGTGACCGCGTAAATCCCCGTGATCGCCAGCAGCAGCGCGACCACGGCATAGATCTCCATGGTAAGTGCAGCACCCCCCACGCCGGAAGTTTGCCAGGCCAGGTGCTGCTCCATGGTCTCGACGTCATAGATGGGGGGATTGCGGTCCACGCCGCGTACCAGCGCGCGCGCACCGCTGGCCGATGCGAGCGGATCGCCGGTGGTCCGCAGCAGCACCGTCATCACAGGCGAAGGAGCCTGCGCACAAGGAAGGTAAACCAACGGGTCCGGCTGGCCGAAGAACCAGTTCTTGACGTCCCCGGAGACGCCGATGACGGTCAGCCACGGCGACTGCGAATTGCCCAGCCTGACCCGGCTGCCGACCGGGTCCTGGCTCCGAGGATAGTCCGGCCAGTAATGCCGCACCATGGTTTCGCTGAGGACTACCACTCGAGGGGCATCGGCTCCATCCTGCGGCGAGATCGCGCGCCCACGGAGAATGGGGAATCCCATGGTGTCAAAATAGTGGCCGCTCACCGCCAGCACGCGAGGCCGCGCCTCTCCCGGGCGGGGATCGGGCCGGCCTTCGACATAAAATCCGCCGGCGTGTCCCATTTCTGCGGAAGCGGCGGTTGCCCGTACGCCAGAGAGGCCATCGAGCGCCGCGAGCGCACGGTCGTAGTACGCCGAGATCTGCTCGGGCGCGTGGTAAGAGGACTCCGGCAGAGCGATCTGCATCGTCAGCAGGTTTTTGGGATTGTATCCGGGATTGGCGGTCAACAGGTGGTTAAAGGTTTCCACCATGAGTCCGGCGCCCACCAGCAAAATCAGCGCCATGGCAACCTCGGCTGTTACCAAGGCGCTCCGCATGCGGCTGCGGGCAGATCCGGAACTCGGATTGCGGCCGCCTTCCTTCAGGGTTTCGCTCAGGTTTTCGGCGGCGTTCCTTCGCAGCACCACCAGAACTGCCGGCGCCGAACACAGAATTCCCGCGATCTGCGAAACCACCACCGTGAATGCGGCCACCCGGCCATCGATATGCATGGTTCTCATGCCGGCGACGAAGCGCAACACCTCGGATGGGACCTGCGATTTGGCGAACGTCAGATCCCAGGACGCCAGCCATACTCCCCCGCAGCCTCCCAAAAAGGCCACCAAGGTGCTTTCGGCCAGCAGTCGTAGTGCGATGCGGAGGCGGCTGGCGCCCAGCGCGGCTTGCACGGCGAATTGCTTCTGGCGCGTGGTGGCGCGGGCAAGCTGCAGGTTGGCGATATTGGCGCAGGCCAACAGCAGCACGAAACTCGCGGTGCCCCACAGCAACAAGACGAACCGGTCCGTTACCTCGTTGGTGAGTTCGCGCAGCGGTGTCACGCCGATGGATCGCGCCTCGTTGGTTTGCGGATACTGTTTCTCCAGCCGGCGGCCGATGATGTCCATCGCCGCGCGGGCCTCGGCCACGGAAACCCCCGGCCGCAAACGGCCCAGCACCAGCAAGGTTTGGGCGGTGCGCTGATTCCTTTCCCGCGAATCCATCACCAGCGGCGCCCATAGATCGGTGGCCAACGGGTAATCGAAATCGGCCGGCATCACGCCGGCAATCGCGTAGCTGCGGTTGTCGAGCGAGATCGTCTGACCCACCGCATTCGGGTTCGAGGCCAGACGCCGCTGCCAGAAGCCGTGACTCACCATCACCACCGGGTTCGCGGCCGGCTCTTCTTCCTGCTTCGAAAAGGCCCGCCCCAGCACCGGCTTCATTCCCAACAGCGCGAAGAAGTTGGCCGTGACCAGGCAGGCCTCGATCCGCTCCGGTTCGTGCACCCCGGTGAGATTCGCATCCCATGGCCGGTAGAACGCGAGTTGTTCAAAGGCGTGGTTCTGCTCTCTCCAGTCCAGAGCGTTCGCCGGTGCCACCATCAGGTCCCGTTGCGCGCTGAACCTGGGGACGGTTTCCGATAGGGTCATGATCCGCTCCAGGTGCGGATAGGGGAGGGGGTGGAGCACCAGGGCGTTGACCCAGATAAAACACGAAGTATTCACGCCGATGCCGAGCGCCAGGGCCAGCGCCGCTACTACAGTGGCGCCCGGCGATTTGCGCAACGCGCGTGCCGCGTACCGGAAATCGAGCAGAAGACCGTTCATGGAGATTCCCATAGTGGAAACGGGCAATTCCATTGCCATCCATTATGCGCCATGAACAGGGGGAGTGCAGCCGTTTCGTCACAATCCGGTGTCCGATTCCGGGATATGGGTGTCCGAAACCGCGGCGCGCTCCGCTGGGGAGCACACCATCGTTCGCCGGTCGTACGACGGGACCAGCCACTCATCCAAACCGATCCGCCGCTGGCACGCTTTTCGCTTTGGGAACCCGCCCCCGCGCAGTAACTTCGAAGCTGGAAGCAGGAAACGCGAAAAGGAGGAAGCCATGCGAGAGAGTTTTTGGGTGATCGGCCTGACGTTGGTCGTTTCGGCGGTTGCATCCGCGCAGGACGTACCCAGGCTAGAGGTCTTCGGTGGGTATTCGTATGTGCAGACACGGGGCTATATCGCAGATGAGTTTGTCCCGGGCTCGGGGAGCGGTGAGTTTCCGCCCATCGGATCGAAAGGCTGGACCGGCTCAGTCGCTGTCAACGCCACCCAGTGGCTCGCCGTGGTAGCCGAAGCCAGCGGCCTCTACGCCGATTTAACCTGGAACAGCGGGGGGACGCCGTCCACCCTCAGCATGCACGACCACAGCTACCTATTCGGGCCCCGGTTTACGTACCGGTCCGGCCGGTGGTCGATTTTCGTTCACGCCTTGTTCGGCGAGGCGCACGCCTCGACAGTGTTGAGCGCTCCCGAGGTGCTCGTACCGCTCGGCTTCGTGGAGACTAAGGCCGCGATCGGCATGGGCACCGGCGTGGATTTTACGGCGTACACCAGACGGCGCCACCGGACGGACGCGGGTCAGCAACTTGCCATTCGCCTGGGGCAAATCGATTGGCTGAGGACAAACTTCACTGCCAGCCACCAGAACAACTTCCGGCTCTCGGCGGGACTCGTGTTTCGTTTCTAAACATCGCGCTACACGCGCAGGACGACGGTAGGGGAGGGCCAGACGCGAATGAGAAAGCCGTTTATGCAGGCAAGGTGGGTCGCCGGGCTAGCAGTGCTGGCCGGCTTGCTGACCGGGTGTCCGACCGGCAGCGGCCCAGTCGAAGGCGGTGGCAGTCAGACACTCGACTTTACGCTGACGCTTTCCACCTCCAGCGTGCTCGCGCCGCAAGACGGGACGCCCGCTCCGGTGGGCGTGGCCATTCAAAGAGACGCGGGGAATACAAACAGCGTCACGTTGACCGCCGCGGAACTGCCGGCCGGCATGCAGGCACGGTTCGTCCAGCCGGGAAGCGGCTCGGCGGGAACCGTTACGCTCGTGGCGAGCGAGGCTACGCCCGCCGGGACGTACACGGTGAGTATTCAAGCCAGTGACGGCGGACCTACAACGAGCCAGCCGCTCACGGTGGAGGTCGGAATCGTCGCGACCGTCGGCAACACGGTGGACTCGATCTCGGGTGTGGGCGGCAAGCTCCAGGAATTCATGGGCACGGTATTCGAGCCCGACATATGGAGACAAGAGTACTTTCTGCCGCCAAATTGGGACACCGTCAACGCTCTGGGCCCGAAGCATATACGCATCGCGATCGCCCTGGACTACATTCCGATGCAAACCAATACCGGGCAGGCGAGCGACTGGAATTTCAACAATCTCGACCCGACTGTGATGGCCGTTCTCGGGGTAAGCGATCACAGCCCCATATTCGCCGTCAGCGAGGCGCCGCCCTTCCTCAACATCCCCAGCAACGATGGGAGCGGCGTGCAGTTCGTCTTCAACGACGCGAACTTGCAGACCTTCGCGCAGTACTGCGCGAACCTGGTGCGCTATTACAATACCGGAGGGTTCGACTGGGGCGGCCAGCACTTTCAGGCGCCGGCTGGTACTCACATCACATGGTGGGAGGTATTCAACGAGTACAATACCAACAACTTGTTGCCGACCCAGTACATCCAGCTCTACAACACGGTTGTGCCGGCCATGAAAGCGGTGGATCCCACCATTAAGTTCACCGCGCTCGAACTCGCCGACGCGACCTATCTGGGAGACTATCTGATGGGCGATCCGCGGAACAACCTTCCCTGGTTTGTCGCCTCGCCGGCAGACGGCGGCGTGAACGCTCAGGTGGACGCGGTCACGCTGCACCTGTATTCAACTGCGCAGCAGACCGAAACCGATGCCAAGATCTTTGCTACCATACCCAGCTTCGCGAATGACATCCGCTACTTTTACCAGGAACTCAGTACCCGGCCGGACCTGGCCAATGTGCCGGTGTGGGTCACGGAAAGCGGTGTCAACGTCGCCTTTCCCCCAGCGAACGGCGCGTCTATCCTTGATCTGCGAGGCACCAACGCCTTCTTAGCCGCTTGGCAGCCGTACGTGTTCTCGCAGATTGGCAAAGCGGGCAACCAGGGACTGGTGCAATGGGATTTCACCGACGATGCGCAACGGGGCCTCGTAAATGAAAATACCAACCTCAATTACCTGAGCTATTGGGTGGAATACTGGCTGCTGCGGAAGTTTCCCTGGGACGGCGTGACGCCCGGGCCGGACATTCTCGATCTCAACGCGACGGAAACCTCCACGGTCGAGATTCTGGCCACCAGAAACAGCGATGGTTCCGTGGTGGTGATGATGGCGGACCATGCCGTACATGCTCCGAATGACAACAACGGGCCCGGCGATCCGCGCACGGTAATTCTGGACGTCACGGCGCTGGGAACATTTACCACGGCCACCCAGCTCACGATTGACGCCAATACGGACACCGTGAACGGGCCGGCCGAGGTGGCTATCGCGCCGGCGGCGAGAATGACGGTGTCGCTCGGCGGTTATGGAGTAACGTTCGTGACGCTCCATCCGTAGGCGCGCTCCGGCTTCGGAAGGGGGGAGTCATATAATGAAAATGCCGTTGCACGGCGCCCCGGCCGGAGCGTCGTTGAGGCTCCTTGAAATCGGAGCCACACGCGCCGGCAAGCGGTGAGGCCGAGTCCGCTGTGCGTAACAGGCATGCGCAACATGCCCGGAGGAAATGGTGAGCAGGTATTATCCCTGGCTGGAAGTCCTGCTGCGCAGTTTTAACGGGATTACGTTTATCCTGCTGTCTTTCCTTTGGCTCCACGAGTTCCGGAAGCGTGGGAGCCACTGGGGCGGGTACCTCTATCTGTGCATCACGGTAGCTTGTGCCGTCCTTTTTGTCTCCAGCCTAGTCGATTACCTCTCGTGGGGGATGGTTTACTACGGCCAACCGTTCCTGGTGTACCCTCAGATCGCCGCCAACGCTCTGCTTCCCTCCTTGCTATTCCATTTCTTCTACAAGAACGAGAAGGAGGGACTGCCCGCACGCCGGATATGGCAGGCCGGTCTCTTTGCCGTCTATGCACTGGGGCTTTTGTTCGCGGTGTTGGCGCTTGGCGCGCTTAGCCGCCCATACCAGGATTATCTGAGCGACCCGCCAACGCTGCTCACATACCGCGCGCTCATGGTTGCCGCGGCGACGGGCTCCGGTCTGCTCTTGTGGGCGTCCCGCCGCCCCGATACCGACCGGCTCTCGCGGAACCAGCGGCGCTGGCTGCTGCTTCTTTGTGGCATCTGGGCGTGTGTTTACCTCGCGCCGAAGGGAGACTGGGGCAACGTACTGGCACAGACACTGCCGCTGGGCTTCGGATTCGTCATCACATACTATACCGAGCGGACCACTTTCTTTGACGTTCTTATCAAGAAGGGAGCATTCACTTTTTGCTTCCTGCTGATTCTGGCGGCGTATTTTCTTGCTATGGCGCCTTTCCTGCTGCGGCTGTGGTGGGGCACACGGACCGCCGTCATGGCTTGGGCGCTTCTCGTCTTACCGATCGTGCTGGTGGCGCCTTGGGGTCAGCGCAAGTTATCGGTCTGGCTCGACCGGCACTTCCTGGGCCGCCGCTTTCTTCCAGCGCAGGCCAGTAAGTACTTCCTCAGTGGATTGCAGAGCGCCATCGGCGAGAACGAACTCGCCGGCCGCGCCGAGCGGCTCCTGGGCGAGATATTCCAGTCCGGGGCTGAAGTGCTGCTTGGTCCCGGACCCTTTCCGCCGGCCGAGAATGCCGGCGGATGCATGCAGGCGGCGATCGGTCCCGCTGGCGAGCAGATAGGTCTGATCTCGATCCAGCCGCGGGTTCACGGTCCTCGCTTCCTCAGCGAAGACGTCACCCTGCTCTCATCGCTGGCGGAGACGTATTCGTTCCTGCTCGATAACCTGCGATTGCGCGAGGAGCGCGCCCAGCGAAAAAGGCGAGAGCAGGACCTGCTGCTCGAAGCCGAGCGGTCGGAGCTCAGGGCGCTTCGCGCACAAGTCAATCCGCACTTCATGTTCAACGCGCTGAATACAATTGCGGGACTGATTCCACGCCGCCCGGACCGCGCCGAGCGGACCATTGAGCAGTTAGCGGAGGTGTTTCGGTACACCCTGCGGCGCTCCGAACGGGAGTGGGTGCCTTTGGACGAAGAACTGGAGGCGGTCCGCGCTTACCTCGATATCGAGCGGACGCGTTTCGGAGACCGGCTGGAATTTACGATTCGGGCCGGCGACGAAGCTGCGGAGGCGCGGATCCCCGCGATGATCGTGCAGACCCTGGTGGAAAACGCCGTCAAGCACGGGGTGAGCGCCATTCGCGCGCCGGGCAGGATCGAGGTCGATGTCGAGGCTGCCCAAGACCGTCTCCGGATCGAGGTCCGCGACAACGGGCCGGGCTTCGAGGACTCCGCGACAAGGCTCTTTCACCAACCCGGAGAGGGCCACGGCCTGCGCAACATACGCGACCGGCTGCGGGGCTATTTCGGCGACGCCGCGCACCTCGCCATCGCGCGCGATGGAACGTCTGGTATGACCGTGGTCAGCGTGGAGATGCCGCGGACGGCACAGCCGGTCGAGGTGGCGCCATGATCCGGGCGTTGCTGGTGGACGACGAAGACATCGCGCGCGAGCGTCTGCGCCAGCTACTCAGCTCGATCGCGGATCTGGAGGTCATCGGGGAAGCCGCCGACGGCGAAGAGGCTATTCAGAAAACCGTGGAGCTGCAGCCCGACTTGCTGCTGCTCGACATCCAAATGCCCGGTGTGAGCGGCCTTGAGGTGGCAGCGTGCCTGCCACGGCCGCGTCCCAAGATCGTCTTCTGCACGGCTTTTGACACATATGCCGTAAAGGCTTTTGAGCTGCACGCCGTAGACTACCTGCTGAAACCGGTGAGCCTTCACCGGCTGGCGCAGGCCATCGAGCGGATCCGCCGGAGAGCGCCGAACGATGCCGACGACGATGTGGATCGCCTGACGCGGGCGGTGCCCGGAGCCAGCGCGCGGCTGCTGGCCCGCTGCGGCGGTCGATACAAAGTCGTCCCGCAACGTGAGGTCCTGTACTTTTCCTCCGAGGGGGGCCTCACCAGGCTGCATACTCGAGACCGGGCGCATGTGCTCGAACCTACTCTCAGCGATCTCGAGGAGCGCCTGGATGCGGCGCTTTTCTTCCGCCTTTCCCGCGCAACGATCGTGAATCTGGAGTCGGTGACTGAGGTCCGCCCGCTGATTGGCGGAACCGCCGACGTCGTGTTGACGAACGGAGCGACGCTGGAAGTGAGCCGCCGGCGCGTCAGGGAGCTGCTGGAGCGGTTGGGCGGCCGCCTCAACGCGCCGCCGCCATTAATTGGCTCTCCACCAGCAGCTTCGCGGCCCGAGTGAAGGCAGGTGCTCGCCGCCGGCGATGGCTCGGAAGCGGAGCGCGTTCGATGGCGGATGCTAAACTGAGGTTTTAGCCGTCCGCCATGCTTTCGATCGTCATTCCGATCCACAACGAGGAGCCTTCCATCCTGCCGCTCTATGACCGGCTGACGGCGGTGCTCGATCGGTTGAAGCGGCCGTACGAGGTGCTGTTCGTCGACGACGCATCGAGCGACCGCAGCTTCGAGCTGCTGGCCAACCTGGTGGAGATCGACGGCCATCTCACGGTGATCCGGCTGCGCCGCAATTTCGGGCAGACCGCGGCGCTCTCCGCCGGCTTTCACGAAGCGCAGGGCGAGATTGTCATCGCGATGGATGGCGACCTGCAGCACGCGCCTGAGGACATTCCCGCGCTGCTCGAAAAAGTCGAACAGGGATACGATATCGCCAGCGGCTGGCGGCAACACCGCGTGGACAACGCGCTGCTGCGCAAGATTCCCTCGCGCATCGCCAATTGGCTGATGGCCAAGGCCTCCGGCGTGGAGTTGCGCGATTTCGGCACCACCTTCAAGGCCTATCGCGCCGAGGTGCTGAAAGATGTCCATCTCTACGGCGAATTGCACCGCTTCATTCCGGCGCTGGCCAGTTTCTATGGCGCGCGCATCGCCGAGGTTCCCATCAGCAACTCCCTGCGCACGGCCGGCGATTCCCACTATGGCCTGGGGCGCACCTTCCGCGTCCTGTTCGATATCGTCACCATCCGGTTTCTGCTCCGGTATTTGACCCGGCCGATGCATTTCTTCGGCACGCTGGGGCTGGCCGGAACCACGCTGGGCGGCGGCATCATGCTCTATCTCGGCGTGAACAAGATTCTCGGGCAGGATATCATCGCCGAGCACGGCCCGCTGATGGTTCTCGGGGGCCTGCTGCTGCTCGCCGGGCTGATCATGTTCAACACCGGGTTCATCGGCGAGATGCTGATGCGCACCTACTTCGAAAGCCAGGGCCGGCGCATATACGCGATTCGCGAAATCCGCACTCGCAAGCCGCGCGGCGTGGCAGGCACGCGTTAGCCGCGCTGGTGGGGCATGCTTTAGCTTGCCCTTTGTATAATAAAGGCTATGTTCTTTCGCCGAGCGCGCGTGGAGATCCCCACTTTCGATCAGCGCATCGACAAATTGCGCGCCGCGGGCTTCGCGGTCACGCCGTCGGTCGCAGGGCTGCGGGTGACGCGCGGGCCGTGCGCGATCGATTTGAAAGAACAGGACGGCGCGGCCGTTGCCGTCTGCCAGGCGGGCATTCTTATGGGCGCCGAAATCGGCGCGCTGGTGGACGGCGGCTACCAGAAATTCTTCCGCACGCCTTCCGAAAAACAAAAACCGGCTTTGGCCGACGATCTGAAAGCCTTGCACGATTTCGAAGAGGACTTGTGGCAGTTGGTGGGCCAACAGAGCTATTACAACCAATCGCTAGGCACCGTCTCCACTTTGTATCTATACGACCGCGTCAAAGACCGTGACCGAGGCGTCCCGCACCGCGCCTGGGAAACGTAAAGAGCTCATTTCGAGCCACAGATAAACACAGATGAACACCGATAAGACTCCTGTGCTCTTATCTGTGTTCATCCGCGGCCATTTTTTTCACGGCCCATGGCGTTCGGTTCAGTTCGTCGCGGCCTGCGACAACGATGTCTCAGGCTTGACGGCGAGAAGATGATGGCCTGACGTGCGCCAGAATGCCCAGGCTACGATCACCAGCGCCAGCGCGGGATATGCCACCACGGTCCACTCGTAGGGCTTGGACAGCGTTTGCGCGCCCGGCGTCTGCAGCAGAACGTTAGCAAAGAAAATCGCCACCATGGTGGACACCAGGCCGAGGCGCAGCATGACGAATGTCAGCGCGGTGAAGATCAGTAGATACAACGCGACCGATACGACTGAATGGTCCTGCCAAGCTCCGCTTTCCTGGGCCGTTAGGAGAATTGCGGCGGCGATGGAAGCCAGCCAGTCCTTGCGCAAAATGACGCGCAGGCAGAAGATTGCAAACACCACGATCAGGCCAAATTCCGTGGCGTTGTACGTCCTGTTCAAGATGCCTGCAATCCAGTGCCGCGTGTTCGAGCCGACGTCCGCATTCGCCGCGGGGCCGGGGCCGCCGTGCGCGACGGACCACCAATTCGGCCCGACGAAGAGTGCCACAATAGCCAGCGCGACCAGCGCTCCCCACAGCACATCCGCGCCCACCAGCGGGTCCTGCCAACGGCCGGCCAAAACGCGGCTCCAGGTGACGATCGATTTCGGCCAGCGCGCCCGCACCTCCGGTTCGAGGCCGATATACAGGAACCAGATGAGAACCGCGGAACTGAGCCAGCCCGCGGCATTGGTGGCGAATATCTCCAGCATTCCGATGTCGGCGACCCAGTGGGCCCAGAACACCCACGCGACCGCCTGCAGAACGAAGAAGGCGGTTGCCAAACGGACCGCGCCGCGACGGTCGCCGCGCCCCGCTCTGAGATTGCGCACGGCCAGAAACACCGAAAACAGGATCACCAATCCGGACGTCGCTTTCTCGATGAGCGTCACCGTGGGATGGCTGGAAGTGTTCTGGCGCGAGTCGGGCGCCCGCTCCGCGGTGGTCCACGGCCAGATCACCTGCACCTCGGTGACGCGGCCGCGCCAGCCGGACGCCTGCACCGTGACATCGAGCGGCAGCGCCGGATGCCGGCCTTTCCAGGCCTTCAGCCAGTCGAAAGCATAGAGCGGCGTGTACCTGGGCGCGGCTTCCTGCCATTTTGAAAGATCGAAGCCGGTGGCGCGCGAGATGATCTGCGGGTCGATTGCCTGGGCGGCAGCCGAAGCGTCCACCTGCGGGGGCACCGCGCGAAACCTTCGCAGTTCGCCCTTGCTGTTGACCCATGCCTCGATCATGCCTGAAACGATCGGCGCGGGCCGCTCTTCCGTCACTTCGCCATCCGGTTCGGCGATCAGTGGCAGCGGGCTCTCGCGGCAGCCGAGGCGCAAGGGCGGCTCGGCCTCGTACCATCGGCGCATATCCTGCCTGGTCGGTGTTTTCGGGCGGCTAGCCATCACGGCATCCCAGTCCCAATGCAGGTCGTACTTGCGGTCGGCCGGCGCCGTTCGATAGCCGAACTCGACGGCCTGTTCGCGGATCTTGTCGGCCAGCGTATCCGCGGAGAGATCCGCTGGAACGAAGCTGTGCAGCTCGACGTTGGTTCGTACGAACGGCAAGGCGATGATGAGAGCGGCCAAACCAAGCGCCAGCGGCACGGAGATCTTCAGCGCCAGCCCCTCGGTATTGCCGGATGCGGCAACCAGCTCCGGCGATGGCGTCTCGCCGGCGGCCAGCGCAGCGGCCAGCGGATCGCCGCCGGGGAGCGCGGCGGCCACCGAGAGCGCGGTAACCGGGCGCCGCGCCGTCACGGGATCGAGACATCGGCGGATGACCTTCTCCACCGCCGGGTCGATATCGGCGGCGATCGACGACATGCTGGTAATCTGCGCGTTTTCCTGCAGCCGGATCAGCTCAGCCGCGCTGGCGCCTTCGTACGCCCGCTTGCCGGTGAATACTTCGTAAAGCACCAGGCCCAGCGCGTAGATGTCGCTGCGGGCGGTCACCTCTTCGCCGCGCAATTGCTCCGGCGACATGTAGGCCGGGGTTCCGCTGCGGGCTTCGGCTCCGAACAACTGCGCGGCGATGGCCGCCAGGCCGAAATCCATGATCACCACGTTGCCGCGCTTGTCGAGCATGATGTTGGCGGGCTTCAAATCGCGGTGGATCACGCCCTTATCGTGGGCAGCGGCGACACCGGCGCAGACCTTGCGCGCGATTTCGAGCGCCTTGTCGGCCGGCAGCCTGCCGATGCGCTGCAGCAAAGATGCCAGGTCCTCCCCATCCACATACTCCATGGAGATGTAAGGGACGCCATCCGCCTCGCCGACGTCGTAAACCCGGCACACGTTGGGATGGGAAACCTGCCGGGCGACGCGGACTTCGTTGTGGAACCGCTCCAGCATGTGGCGCGACTCGGGCCCCGAATCGGAAAGAAACTTGAGAGCCACCGGTTGCGCTAGCGTGAGGTCCGTAGCGCGGTAGACTTCGCCCATGCCGCCGCGGCCGAGCAGCGAGATAATGCGGTATCGCCCGGCCACCAGCGTGCCCGCGACAAATCGGCCTTCCTCGGGCACGGAGGTGGACAGGTGGCTCGGCTGCGTGGGAGGATGAGCAGCCGCTCCAATTGCCACCGTTTCTGTCTGAGATCGGGGTGGTGCATCCATCGCGGTTTATCTACAATATCGCGTTTAATGCGGAAACTTCATCACTCGCGGTTGATCATACTCGCGACGTAGCCGGCGCCGAACCCGTTGTCGATGTTGACCACGGCCACATTGCTGGCGCAACTGTTCAACATGCCGAGCAGCGCCGCCAAACCGTGAAAGCTGGCGCCATAGCCGATGCTGGTGGGCACCGCGATTACCGGGCAGGAGACCATCCCGCCGATCGCGCTCGGCAGCGCGCCTTCCATGCCGGCGCATACCACCACCACCCGTGCGGAAGTGAGGCGTTCGCGGTGGTACATCAGCCGGTGGATGCCCGCCACGCCGATATCGTGCGTGCATTCCACTTGGTTGCCCATCACTTCGGCCGTGATGCGCGCTTCCTCCGCCACCGGCAGGTCGCTGGTGCCGGCGCACACCACCGCGATTTTGCCTTTTCCGCGGATCGACCGGTCGCGCCAGAAACGAATCGTGCCGGCCACCGCCGAGTAATCAGCATCCGGAATCTGCTCGCTGACCACGGCGGCGCATTCCCGGTCGGCGCGCGTGATCAGCACATTGGGGGCGTTTTCGAGCAGCGCACGTGCAATCGCCACCACTTGATCCGGCGTCTTTCCCTTGGCCAGGATGACTTCCGGCATGCCATGGCGCAACGCACGGTGATGATCCACTTTGGCGAATCCCAGGTCCTCAAACGGCAGGTGGCGCATCCGTTCCAGGGCCTGGTCGACCGCAACTTCTCCGCTCCGCACCTGCTCCAAAAGAGAGCGGAATAGGGTTTGGTCCATGCCTCAGCATACCAGACGACAAAATCAGGCCTTTGGAGGGTTTCTTCTTAGGTAGTAGATGGCCGAAACGTGCACGCGGATCGACGAACACCTTACTCCTAAGGTACGGGTCTAAACTATTGTTTTGGGCCTTTTTGTCTATTGCCAGAGGCCGCGCATTATAGCATTCTGAAGTGCAAGCACTTTTCAATAGGAAGCATCGGACAATGAGGGAGTTCGGAGAAAAAATGGATCGACGCGGAACCAGCCGGTTTCCTCTGCGCGAAGGCGTGCGATACCGGCTGTTGAATTACCATGGCGATCGCGCCAGCGGCTCTGGCAGCACCCTGAACATGGGCAGCGGCGGAATCCTCTTCACCACCGAAGATCTGCTGCCGGTGGGCCGCTCGGTGGAACTGTCCGTGGATTGGCCCGCGCAACTCAATGGAAACTGCCCGTTGAAGTTCGTTGCGGTCGGCCGCGTGATTCGTTCGCAGCCCGGACAGGCTGCGGTTCGCATTGAACGCTACGAATTCAAGACGCGCGGGAAGATCGCGCCGGAGGCAATTGCGGCGGTCGCCTCAACGGCTTGATCTTCGTCGGGAATAACCAGTCCAATCCCGGCAACTGCTCCCGTCGGAGCCGCGGCCGTGAGGGACCGGTTGCGCCGGAAGCCAGGGCTATAATAGAAGCGTCGTGCCCAAACCCAAAGATCTCGAGGTGCGCCTGGAGCGCACGGAACAGCAACTGCGCCTGTTCCAGAAGATCAGCCGGTTCATGGTGCGGGAAATGAGCTTGCAGGAGGTTCTGCAAGGGGTGGTCTCGCTCGTAGTGGAGTACACGCAGTGCGATTCCTGCCTGGTGTACCTGGCGGATGGCGAGGACCTGGTGTTGTGCGCCTCCAACACGCCGCACCCTTCCACCATTGGCAAAGTGCGGCTGCGGCGCAAGGAAGGCCTGACCGGCTGGGTGGCCAGCGAGCGCCGCCTGGTGGCGATCTCGCGTGAGGCCTACAAGGACCCGCGCTTCAAGACATTCGGGGAACTGCCCGAGGACACCTATGAGGCGTTTCTTTCGTCTCCGGTGATCGCGCGCAATCGCGTGGTTGGGGTCATCAACGTGCAACACCGCATGCCGCACCAGCACACAGGGAGCGAAATGGAAGTGCTAACCACCGTCGGCGAACAGATCGGATGCGTGTTGGTGCTGGCGCGCATGTCGCCGGACGCGGTGGATTCGGCGAACCATGTGGACCTGGTACTTTCCTCGGGCCCGGTTTCGATGAAACAATAGGATCGTGAGCTTCGGCCTGACTCGATGGGCCAGCGCGGTGGCGGCGTCCGCGGCGCTGGTAGCTCCGCTGGCGGCGCAACGCTGGGAAACGAAGTACTTCTACGATGAGGGCAAGTCCGGGCTGGTCTTCCTGGACCTCGCTTTCCCTTCGGCGCAGCGCGGCGTGGCGGTGGGCTTTATCACCGATGGAAAGCGCGAGGAGCCGGTCTCGCTGGTAACCTCGGATTCCGGCGAGCACTGGCAGCGGCTGCCGCTGCCAGAGATGCCGGTTTCCTTGTTCTTTCTCAATGAGAACCTGGGCTGGCTGGTGACCACCAAAGGTCTTTGGCGAACCACGGAAACCGGCAAGAATTGGGTCAAGCTGCCCAAGCCGCCGGCGGAAATCCTCCGCGTCTCGTTTCTCGACGAAAAAAACGGGTGGGCCGTGGGCGCGCGGAAGTCGATGCTGGAAACGCACGACGGGGCGCAACACTGGAAGCCGGTGGTGGCGGCGGCCGGGCCACCGGGCGACCCGCTTTACAGCGCGTACACGTGGATTGCTTTCGCCAATCCGGATGCCGCGCTGATCACCGGTTGGAACATACCGCAGCGCCGCTGGGGCAACGAGGCGCCCGATTGGATGGACCCCGCGTCGGCGCTGCTGCACTCCGACCTGCCCCACCTGAATTACACCCTGTCGACGCACGACGGTGGCAAGACCTGGACTTCCCGTTCGGCCTCGCTGTTCGGCGAGGTGGAACGAGTGCGTCTCCTGCCGGACGGACGCGGCCTGGGCCTGACCGTATACTCGCAAGGCTTCTACTACCCGAGTGAGGTCTACCGCCTCAACTGGCATACCGGCAGGAACGTCAGCATCTACAAGACGCCGGACTTTGCCGTCAGCGACGTCTGGCTGGCTCCGAATGGCACGGCCTACCTGGCCGGTACCGGCGTGCAGGGGAAACTGCGCGATGTGGTCCCGGGCAAAGTGCGCGTGATGGCCAGCACGGATTACATCCAGTGGAAAGCGATGGACGTGGATTACCGTGCCGAAGCCCATCGCACGATCCTGGCGGCGGTGGATGAAGACAATATGTGGATCGCGACGGACATGGGCATGATCCTGAAACTGGCGCCGGCAAAGGCCAAGTGACACTGAGATCCTGCGGCCTCGGGCAGGCGCGCCCAACCGGCTATAATTATGAGCGTGGAGAAAAGGGTGAGGGTATTCGCCAGCTTCGAGGACGCCGATGTGGCCGACGCGCGCGATGACGCGGCGATGTCCTCCGAGGAGCGCCTGAATATCCTGATCGAACTCCGCGACCGCCGTCACCCCGATGCCGCTGAACAAAGACTGGCGCGAGTTTCTCGAGTTGTTGAACTCGGACGGAGTTGAGTACCGGCGAAAGCGCCAACCGCCAGCGCCAATTCCGGGCAGACTGCTTCCGATTTTGAGATCCGGTTCCCTTCCCATCAACCGCGCCTGGGGTTATAATCCAACTGATTCACAGCCGGATTATTGGGAGGACAATTGCCATGAACCGATGCGGTCTATTGATGGCGGTTTTGCTGACTGCCGGAGCCGCCGTTGCAGCGGCTCAGGATTTGGACACAAACTACCAGGGCTTGCGGGACGCGGTAGCCAAGGGTTCGAAGGACGCGGCAGCCAAGCAGGACGCGGCGTACAAAGAGGATGTCGAAACGATCAAGAAACTGGCCGCTGAAACCAGCGCCATGGCGCGCCAGGAGATCGCGAAGCCGGAGGAGACCGACCCGGACGCACTGAAGAAGCGCCTCGATGACTTGCGCGCCATTGACACGTACGCCGAATACGCGCTTTACGCTACCGCGGCGCAATCCGACGCGCCCGTAATGGTGGACCTGATTGCCACGCTGGAGAAGCAGAACCCCAAGAGCAAATATCTGGACCTGGGCTATGGGCCGTACCTGGCAGCTCTCGCCAAGGCCGGCTCCGCCGCGAAGATTCCGGAGATCGCCGATAAGGCCCTGGCGAACTTCCCCGGGAATCCATACCTGCTGGACCCCCTTGCCCGCAACGCGGCTTCGCATGGACAGAACGATCGCACTATAGCCTATTCCATCCGCATCATCGCGCTGTGGAACTCGCATCCCAAGCCGCCGGAAGGGATGAGCGAAGCCGAATGGAACCGCGAGCGCGACGCGACACTCGGCCCCTCATACTACATGGCCGGCATGTCCTATGCCGCCACTTCGCGCTGGGTGGACGCCGACAAGAACCTGCGCGCCGCGCTGCCTTACGCGAAGGGCAGTTCAACGACGTATGCGGCCGCGCTGCTCAACCTCGGTATCGCCAACTACCAATATGGCAAGATGACCATGAACAAGGCGAGAATTCTCGAAGGCGCCAAGTTCAGCGAGCAGTGCGCCGGCATTCAAGGCTCGATGGCGCAGGAGGCATGGCACAACGCCCAGGCCATGAAGGCCGAAGCCGACCGCATGCGCTGACGCGTTCCTTGGTGGGGCATGCTTTAGCTTGCCCGTTTACTGTTTTTTCTTGATTTGCAGGGCAAGCTGAAGCATGCCCTACCCGGTACTCTAAACACGTGTCCACTCGAAGAATTCTCGTGACCGGCGGCGCGGGTTATATTGGCTCGCACACGGTTCGTCTGCTGCTGGAACGCGGCTACGACGTTGCGGTGGTGGACAACCTTTCCAAAGGGTACCGCCAAAACGTTCCAGCCGGGCTTCTGCACGAAATGGATGTGGCCTCGACCAGCGCGCTCACCGGGTTGATGCGGCAATTGAAGACCGAGGCGGTGGTTCATTTTGCGGCCTTCATCGCGGTGGGCGAATCGATGGCGGAGCCGGAGCGGTACTTCGTCAACAACGTAACGGGTTCGCTATCGCTTCTATCCGCCATGCACGCAGCCGGCGTGAAGCACCTCGTGTTCTCCTCCACCGCCGCCGTGTACGGCAATCCGCACGCGGTTCCGATTCTCGAAACCTTCCCCATTCAACCGATGAGTCCGTATGGCGAATCGAAGGTGATGGTGGAAACGCTGCTCGGCTGGTTCGATCGCATCCACCATCTGACCAGCGTGTGCCTGCGCTACTTCAACGCCGCCGGGAGTGCGCCCGATGGCGCGCTAGGCGAACAGCACGAGCCGGAAACGCACCTCATCCCGCTCGTCCTGCGCGCCGTGCTCTCCGGCAAGCCGGTGACGATCTTTGGCGAAGACTACGACACGCCCGACGGAACCTGCATCCGCGATTACATCCACGTGGAGGATCTGGCCGAAGCGCATATCCTGGCGCTCGAATACCTGCTGGCCGGAGGCTCGAGCGACCAGTTCAATGTGGGGACCGGCTCCGGGCACTCTGTTGTGGAAGTGATTCGCGCGGTGGAAGAAGTCACCGGGCAAAAGGTGCCGTATGTAACGGGAACGCGGCGCGAGGGCGATCCGGCGAGCCTGGTGGCAAGCTCCGACAAGCTGCAATCCAAACTGGGCTGGCAGCCGCGCTCGAGCGAGTTGAAGACCATCGTGAAGCACGCCTGGGATTTCGCGCGGCAGCACACGTAGCGGCGCACGCGGCTTTTTTGTGGCGCGTCGAGACTCTTCTCGATGCCAGGGTGCGGCACGTCAGGCTAGCATGAAACCGGCGTTCTTCAAATCGGCGGCGGACTTTCGCGACTGGCTCGCCCGGCACCACGCTGACGCGCGCGAACTGCTGATGGGGTTCTACAGGAAAGAGTCGGGCCGCGGCGGCATCACCTATCCGGAGGCTCTGGACGAAGCGCTCTCATTCGGCTGGATCGACGGTGTCCGCAAACGAATCGACGCGGAATCGTATACGATCCGGTTCACGCCGCGGAAACCGGGCAGCATCTGGAGCGCGGTGAACATCCAACGTGTTGGGGAGCTTACCGCCCGAGGGCTGATGAAGCCGCCGGGGCTCCGCGTGTACGCCGAGCGCGATGAGCGGAAGTCGCGGCAGTATTCGTACGAGCGCGAGCAGGCGCAGCTCGATCCGGCGCTCGATGCGGCCTTGCGCGCCAACCGGAAGGCGTCGTCATTTTTCGATGCGCAACCCCCCGGCTACCGGAAAACCGCGACCTTCTGGGTGATGAGCGCGAAGCAAGAAGACACGCGCGCGCGCCGGCTGGCCCATCTCATCGAGCGCTCGGCGAGCGGAACCCGTATCGATCTGCTCAGGCCGAATCGGAAATAATGCCGTAACGCCGGCGGTCTTGCCGCCGGTGTTTTGCCGTCAAAGAAAAAGAACCGGCGACAAGATCGCCGGCGCTACGGCGCGGGCAGACCCTCTGGCGACAGGATGCGCGCTTCCATCCAGCCGGCGTGGCGCAATCGCGCGGGCGAAGCGCTGAACGCCAGCTTGTAGCTGGTTTCCTCGACCGGCCCTTCCACCGCGGGCCTCGGCTGCGGATAGACCAGCGCCAGGTACCGCAGGATGGCGTAGATGTCGCCATCCTCGGGCTGTCGCAGGCTGTAGCCGTTAGAGCGGAAGTGGATGGAAGCGCCCTGCGCGGAAAGCCGCCACGCCAGGAACGCGCAGCAGTGAATGGCGTGCTCGAACCAGTCGTCGAGGCTGGGCGGCACGTCGCGGTCCAGGAACAACTCCACGGTCCGCTCCTGCTCGCGGGCGAATTCCCGCACCTGCAAGGCGCCGGTGTGCGCGGTGGCCTTCCAGTCCACGTGGCGCGCGCTCTCTAGCGCTTCGTAGGGGCGGATGCGGTAGAAGTCGCGCCCCAGGCCGCGATAGTATGCTTCCATCTCCTCGGTGATGGCCGGCAGCATCTCCTCGAACCCGGCCAGCGGGTCGAGCGGCGGGTAGACCAGCGTCTCGCGGAGCAGGGTGACGCGCGCGGTTCTGCGGAGAAATCCGAACGGGAACGCGGTGGAGAAGGCGAACCCGTTTTCGCGGTAAGCGCCGCGGCGCGGGAACCGCGCCTCCACGGTTTTCTCAAGGGTGACTCCGGCCGGGATGAGCGGAAAATATACCGCGGACTGCAAGCGCGCCCCGCCCGCGTTCTGAATGCCTTCCACGCGGATGGAGAACGAAGGCATCAGCCACTTCACATTGCGCACGCGCATCTGGCCTGGAAAGCCACGGCAGGCGAAAACGTGCTCCGGAGCCACGAAGTCGACCTCCAGCCCGGCCAGTGAGAGGCTGCCGAGCAAACCGGAGACCAGCAGCGTGGCGAGCGTCGCGGCCAGCACCAGAAACAACAGGTTATTAGCGGACACAACCGCGGCCAGCGCAGTTGCCGCAAGCGCGGCCAGAAACCACAGCCCGCCGCGCGTGACGCGATAGCGAATGCGCAGCTCCAGAGCGTGCCGGAAAGTGTGCCACCGTTGGAGCATGCCCAGAGCCAATTTTACCGCCCGCGGCCGGGCGGTGCATTACAATCGTCATGTATGCGCCGCAGCCTTGTACTCGCGCTTGCTTCGGTGGCGATGTTGTTCGCCCAGAAGCGGCCGTTCGATGCCAACGCCCTGCTGGAACTGAAGCGGATCGGCGATCCGCAGATTTCGCCCGATGGCAAAACGGTGGCGTTCACCGTGCAATCCGTCGACCTGGCCGCCAACCGGAAACCGCAGCAGGTCTGGACGGTGCCGATCGAGGGCGGCGCGCCGCGCCAGATCACGCACAGCGGCGATAACAACACCCGGCCGCGCTGGTCGCCCGACGGCAAGCGTATCGCGTATATCTCCGACCGCGCCGGCTCGGCCCAGATCTGGTTGATGGACGCCGACGGCGGCAATGCCACACAGATCACCAGCCTGGCGACCGAAGCCGACGGCGAGATTTTCTCGCCCGATGGGAAGTACCTGGTGTTCTCGAGCAGCGTCTACCCGGAATGCGGCGCCGACGACGCTTGCAACAAGAAGAACCTCGACGCCGACAGCGCCAATCCGGTAAAGGCGCGTGTCTACACCGATCTGCTCTACCGGCACTGGACCGCCTGGGCGTCGCGCCGCCGCAGCCATCTGCTGATGGCGCCCGCCGCCGGCGGTGCCGTCCGCGATCTGACGCCGGGGGACCGCGAGGTGCCGCCGTTTTCGCTCGGCGCGCCGGACGATTACGATATTTCACCCGATGGCGCGGAACTCTGCTATGCGGTGAATCTCGATCCGGTGCCCGCCGTCAGCACCAATACCGATCTGTTCGCGTTGCCCCTGGGCGGCGGCGCGGAGCCGCAACAACCAGTGAAGATCACCAACGGCCTGGGCGCCGATGCCACGCCACGCTATTCTCCCGACGGCAAGTATCTCGCCTGGCGGGCGCAGGCGCGGGCCGGCTACGAGAGCGACCGCTGGCGGTTGATGCTGCTCGAACGGTCCACCGGAAAAGTCACCAGCCTGACCGAAAGCATCGACCGGTGGGTGAACAGCTTCGTCTGGGCGCCGGATTCGAGCAGCCTGTTCTTCACCACCGGCGACCGCGGGCGGCAGGGCATCCAATGGATCTCGGCGAAGGGCGGCGAGATGCATACCGCCGCGGCCGGCGACAGCGAACTCGACGACATGATGCTGGCGCGCGACGGCAAGACCATGGTCTATACGCAGCAGACCGGAGAATCGCCGGTCGAGATCTATCGCGCCGCTTCCTCCGGGGGCGCTCCTTCGGCGCTCACCCATTTGAACGACGCTGTGTTGAACTCGCACCAGCTCACGCCGCTCGAAGAATTCTGGGTGGATGCGCCCGATGGCGCGCACATTCATAGCTTCCTCATCAAGCCCTATGGCTTTGACCCTGGCCGCAAGTATCCCGTCATCATGCTGATTCACGGCGGCCCGCAAGGCAACTGGGGACATAGCTGGACCTACCGCTGGAACGCACAGGTGTTCGCCGCCGCCGGTTACGTGGTGGTGGAACCGAACCCGCGCGGCTCCACGGGCTACGGACAGAAGTTCATCGACGAAATCAATGGCGACTGGGGCGGCAAGGTGTTCGACGACATCATGGCGGTCACCGACCACGTGGTGGCCAACATCCCGTACGCCGATGGCAGCCGCATGACCGCGGCCGGAGGGTCGTACGGCGGCTACATGATCGACTGGATACTGGGCCACACGCAGCGGTTCAAGGCGCTGATTAGTCACGATGGCGTCTACGATCTGACCAGCGAATTCGGCGCCACCGAAGAGCTGTGGTTTCCGCTCTGGGAAAACGGCGGCACGCCATGGGACAAGCCGGAGGATTACCAGAAGTGGTCACCCTCCAGCTTTGTCAAGGAATTCCATACGCCGACGCTGGTCTTCCACGGCGAGCTGGATTTCCGCGTGCCGGAAACGCAGGGCCTGGAGCTGTTCACCGCGCTGCAGTTGCAAAAGGTGCCCTCCAAGCTGGTGGTTTTTCCCGATGAAGGACATTGGGTGTTGAAGCCGCGCAACAGTCTATTCTGGTATAAGACGTTCCTCGATTGGCTGGACATCTGGGTGAAAAAATGAAGATTGCTCTTGCGGCGGTGCTGGCGGCTGTGATCATTGCGGGTGGGTTGCTGGTGGCGCTGTCCGGCCATACGGCGATCCAGGCAATCCCGGCGGTGACGAGCATCGGTGTAAGCACTCCAGTCACGGTCCGGCTTGCCAATCCGCATGGCGTGCGCGAAGTGCGCGGGTACGTGGCGCAGGGAGGCACCGAGTATCCGGTGTTTGAGTCCAAGAACGCCGCCACGCGCCTGCTATGGCGCAGACACGAAGCGCCGCTGACGGTGACCTTCAACGCGGGCAAGAGCCAGGCCGCGAACCTGAAAGACGGGCCGGCCCAACTGGTGGTGGCAGCCGTATCCAACGATTTCGCCGGCCACACCGATTCCGTGGCGTTCGACGTCACCGTGGTGCTCGAGCCGCCGCGCGTTTCGGCCGATGGCGAACGGCACTACATCAACCAGGGTGGCGCCGAACTGGTGATGTTGACTCCCGGCGGCTCCTGGAACGAAGCCGGAGTGCGCGTCGGCAAGTACAGTTTCCGCAGCTTCCCGATGCCAGACCACTCCGCGCAGCGGTTCAGCATGATCGCCTATCCCTGGGATCTCACCGGCGACGTTGTGCCGGTGGTCTACGCGCGCAATGCGGCCGGCGCGGAAGCCACCGCCCCCGTGACCGTCACCATCAAGCCGAAGAAGTTCCGCGCGCGCGATTTCGATTTGACCGACGCGCTGATGGACAAGCTGGTGCATTCGGTGGATTCGAGCGGCACCCTAGCGCCTGGCAAGGACCTGCTGGCGCGCTTCCTTTTCATCAACGGCACGATGCGCCGCGCCAACAACCAGCAGCTTGCCGATCTGCGCCTCGAGACCCAGGAGAAGATTCTCTGGGTAGGCGCGTTCCTGCACTGGGGCAAGGAAGAGGCCAACTTCGCCGACTTGCGCGACTATGTTTACCACGGCCAGAAAGTCGATCGGCAGGTGCACCTGGGCTTCGATCTTTCCGATGTCGCGCACGGGCCAGTGTTCGCCGCCAATAACGGGCGCGTGGTGTGGGCGCGGGATTTGGGCATTTTCGGCAATTGCATTGTGCTGGATCACGGATACGGGGTGCAATCGATCTATGGCCACTTGAGCGAGATCGGCGTCAAGGTGGGCGACTGGGTCGACAAGGGTCAGCGAATCGGAATCGCGGGCGAGACCGGCTTGGCCGGCGGCATTCACGTGCATTTCGGCATGCAGGTGGACGGCGTCCAGGTCAATCCGCGGGAGTGGTGGGACGAGCACTGGATCCATGACCATGTGCTGCTCCGCCTGCAACCCGAAGCCGGCCATAGCGAGAGAGCCGCCGCCGCGCCCGCGCCGGCTAAGCCGCACCATCACAAGAAGAAGCGGTAAGCGGATTTCCGCAATCGCTGAGCGGTCGTCGCCCTCAGAGAATCTGTTCCATCACCGAGATGAGGTAGTCGCGGTCGAAGGGGCCGGAGTGGTAGGTGCGGGTCTCAAAGTATCGCCACATGTTGCGATTTCGCTCCATGGTGTAGAACAGCGGCTGCTCTTCGATCAGGTCCTTGTCCAACATCTCCTGGTTAAAGGCGCGGACGGAACCCTCGAGAATGTAGGGAATCCGAAAGTCCTCCGTCGAAACCAGCTCCGCCGTGGCCGCGAACATAACCTGCAGGATCCGGCCGTGGACGTTGATCTGCACCAGGTTGGGTGAGTCGTCGCTGTAGGAGGCGGCGCTATACTCGGGGGGGTCCAGCAAGACCTCGCTGCCGTCCAGCATGCCGTTGACGGCGGCCACCAAGTCCGCGCAGACGGAGTGTAACTCGCGGGCGGCGGCGCGCCGCGCGGCTTCCACCTCATGGACGCGGCGCAAGCGGTGCTCGTCGGTTTCCGCCAGTGATCGAATGCGCTGCGCCAGCCGTTGCAAGCGGTCGTCTTTGGGCCATGAGCGCAGGCGCCGCACGCTGTGTCCTCCAGTACTATAGTGCCCGACCGCGAGCGGACAGCGCAATCCCCACCTGATTCTAACTTGCCGACCGGCGGCCCAGGCCGGCGACCAGCTCGCTGGACCGGAACAGATCCACCGTGTCCAAGTGCACTGCCAGAAGAATGGTATCGGCCGCATCCGCGGACAGAGATCGTTTCCCTTTCAGGACGTTATGGATGTGAGGTTGGGATAGACCGGTCAGCCGGGCGGTGCCCCGCTCGGTGAGTTCACCGCTGCGGATTCTTTCCCGCAGCGCCGATACCAGGCGCGATTCGAGTTGCCTGAAGCCGGGCATAGGAGATAAGGGGCCGCAGGCCTATTTCTCGCGGAAATAGTCTAGTACTAAAACCATTGAATTCGCGCTTGAATTATCACATAAAACCTTGCAAATCACTGCAAGTGTGGATACCGCATAAGTACCTGGTAGTACTGGAGATAACGCTACACAATACCGCCAATAACTATTGTTTTAGTATGAAATATTATTTGAAATTGTTTGACGTTTTCTATTGCCGGCGTAGATTGTGAACAGGTTAGGACAATCGGGGCGGCCAAGTCTGGTGGGTGCCGTCACCGGGAAAAGGACATTCTCTATAAGATGCGTTGGAACCGATCAAACGCGGTGGGTGTCGCTAAGGCATCGTGCGCGTACTGCCATGGATATGGCACGCGTTTTGTGCGGATTGGAAAGGAAGTGCCCTGCAATTGCACTTTACGGGCGATCTTCAGGGCCTGTTTGGCTCGGTTTCGCGAGTGCTCTCAGTCGGCGGACCACATAGGCACGGTGTCACTGGAGTTTTGCAGCGGCCGCAACAGCCGGCGCGTTTATTCCCGGAAGGCGGAAGAGTATATGGCGGATTTTTGCCTCGTCAGCCGCCGAGCATTGGACGAGGAGGAGAACCGGATATTCCGCTTTCATTTTCTGTTGGGCGCGGACTGGAAACTGTGCTGCCGGAGGCTGCACATGGATCGCGGCAACTTCTTTCACGCGGTCTACCGGATCGAGCAGAAGCTGGGCCGGACATTCGCGGAACTGGAGCCATATCCGCTCTACCCGCTACGCGACTATTTCAGCGGCGTGATTCGCCGCCAGGTGTTGCCGCTGTCGGCCTGAACTCCGCGGCCGCGGCCCGGAGCGCCCGCCGGGCCGCGGCACGGCACCGAATGCCGGGGCTAAACTGGGAAGATGCCCGCGCACACCGACGAAGTCTGGAAGACATCCGCTGTCGCCAGCGCCTACCTGGAGGGAGTTCGCGCCGCGATTCCCCTGGCTCAGGAACAGTTGGACGTGATGCTGCGCCTTCTCGAAGCGGGTGGCCGGCCGGTGCGGGATTTTCTCGACCTCGGCTGCGGCGACGGCGCGCTCGGTGCCGCGATCTTCGAGCGCTTCCCGCAAGCGCGCGGCGTGCTGGTAGACTTCTCCGAACCGATGCTGGAGGCGGCCGGAAATCGCTTTGCGCGACAGAGCTATGCCGTGCGCTGCGCCAACGCCGACTACGGAGCCGCATCCTGGATCGCCTCCGCGGATGCCCGTGGCCCTTTTGACGCCATCGTGTCGGGTTACTCCATTCATCATCAACCGGACGGCCGCAAGCGGGAAGTCTATCGGGAGATTTTTGGGCTGCTCGCGCCCGGCGGACTGTTCCTCAATCTGGAGCACGTCGCTTCGGCCTCGCCCTGGGTGGAGTCGATGCATGACGCCCTTTTCCTCGATCACCTCGAGCGGCACCACCGCGATCGCAGCCGCGCCGAAGTGGAGAAGACCTACTATGCCCGTCCCGACAAGGCGGCGAATATTCTGGCGCCGGTCGAAGCGCAATGCCAGTGGTTGCGCGAGATCGGCTACACCGACGTCGACTGCTATCTGAAGGTCTTTGAGCTGGCGGTGTTCGGTGGCCGCAAGCCGGCCGGCGCGGCTTAGCGCCTGTCAGGAAGCCAACTCGGTCGCGGCCTCTGCGCGCGCATCGGAGCCGCGACCATAGGGAGCGGGCGTTGGCAGGTTGAAACCTGCCCCACCTTACCGTGCGATGCGGGCGCCCCCGCCGCGCATCAGGCGCAGCACTTCATCGAGGGTGGCCATCGAAGTATCGCCCGGCGTGGTCATCGCCAGCGCGCCATGGGCGGCGCCGCACTCCACGGCCCACTGCGGCGGCTGGCCGGTGAGGAACCCATAGATCAATCCCGAGGCGAACGAGTCGCCGCCGCCCACGCGGTCGAAGATCTCCAGGTCGGGCCGGTGCCGGGCCTCGTGAAACTGGCCGTCGGCGTAACAGATGGCGCCCCAGTCGTTGCGCGTCGCGGTGGCGGCCTTGCGCAGCGTGGTGGCGACCACGGCGAAGGGAAACTCGTGCAACACCTGCTCGATCATCTGCCGGAACGAGGCCACTTTGAAATCGGTAAGGCTCTCGTCGATTCCGGGAACCGCGAAGCCGAGCGCCGCCGAAAAGTCCTCTTCGTTGCCGATCATCACGTCCACCAGCGGCGCGATGCGCCGGTTGACCTCTTGCGCCTTCTGCATGCCGCCAATGGCTTGCCAGAGCGAGGCGCGATAGTTGAGATCGTAGGACACCACCACCCCGTGGCGGCGCGCGGCCTCGATGGCCTCGATGGCCACGGCGGGCGTGGATTCGGAAAGGGCGCAAAAAATGCCGCCGGTGTGGAACCAGCGGGCGCCGTGCCGGCCGAAGATGGCGTCCCAATCGATCTGGCCGGGCTGGAGCTGCGAAACGGCCGTGTGGCCGCGGTCGGAACATCCCAGCGCCGCGCGCGCGCCGAATCCGCGCTCGGTGAAGTTCAGCCCGTTGCGCACGGCGCGGCCGACGCCATCGAATGGCGCCCAGCGCACCAGCGATTGGTCGACACCGCCCTGAAAGATCAGATCCTGCAGCAGCCGCCCCACCGGGTTGTCGGCGAAAGCGGTGACGATCGCCGTATCGAGACCGAAGCAGCGCTTGAGGCCGCGCGCGACGTTGTATTCGCCGCCGCCTTCGTAAACGTCGAAACTGCGGGCCGTGGCCACCCGCTTGTCGCCCGGATCGAAGCGCAGCATCACTTCGCCCAGCGCCACCAGGTCCCAGCGGCAATCCTGTTTAGGTTTGATCGTCAGCGGCATCGTGCACCGAATCGCTAGGATAGCAAGCGGCGGGCGAGACCGAGCCCGGGGATGCTCCAGTTTGCGCGGACGCCGAATGTGTGTGCGACATGGAGAGTGGGAGCCCGGCGGCTGCCTTTGTATCAGGGCATCGGCTTGAG
>PLOR01000053.1 GCA_003142185.1 Bryobacterales bacterium | reverse complement strand
ACTCCTCGTCGCGAATCGCTCATCAATCGTATCCGTGCAGCGAAAGTACCGGCAACTTTAGGCGACCAGCGGGGCGCGCGTCGGCGCCCAAACTCGCCCTGCCGATCTACGATGCTATTCTACTCCGCAAAGCGAAAAACGTGTGCCCGCGGGAGAGATCGAAGCACTAATGCGCCTGCGCCACCGCCACGATGTGGGCGCGGCGATTCCGCTGCCAGCAGGCTTCGTCGTGTTCCTCGCAGACGGGGCGTTGTTTGCCGTAGCTGACCACGTTGAGTTGCGCAGCGGGGATACCGACCTGGACCAGGTAGTCCTTGGCGGACTCGGCACGCTTATCGCCGAGCGCCATGTTGTACTCGGCGGAACCGCGCTCATCGCAGTGGCCTTCGATGGTCAGCTTGTAGCTCGGGTAATCTTTCAGAATGTCTCGCAGTTCCGCCGAATCGGCCTGGAGGGCTTTCAGGGCGTCGGAACGCAGCGACGCCTTGTCGTAGTCAAAATAGGCGTCTTCGATTTTGGCCAGAAGCTCGTCGATGCGCGCTCGGGTCGCCGCATTTGGCATCCGCGGGGTCTGCGCGACGGGCGCGGGGGGAGCCGGTTTCATGGCGGTTTGCGCCGGCGGAGGAGCCGATTTCGCGGTCGCTACGGCCGGGACTGGAACCGGCGGGGGCGGCGGGGGCACTGCGGCGTTCTTCTTGGCGCAAGCGGCGGCAAGCAAACTGACCGCGGCAACTGCAATCAGGGTTCGTTTTTGAGCGTGCTTCATGGTGTTCCTTCCCTATTTAATGATTGAACCCGTTTGTGGGGTGCGAGCGAAATCCTGTCCGCACAGGATATTTAGCCGGCGGAGGTTGAATTACACTCGCAGTCGGAGAATATCGCGCTCCAGATGCTCGTTCGCTATCCCAACAGCCCCGTTGGCCGATTACGGATACTGCAAGAGCTCCGAGCCGGAATGATCCTCAGTCTTTGGGCCACATTGCGGCAGCCTTACGGCCCGCGCGGAGCAGATCGACGGAAGACGGGCGATGGGGGATTGAAAATGCGCAGTTTTGTGCTGGCAATTGTGGGGTTTCTCCTGTTCGGCGCCGCCGTGGTGTACGCCGACCAGGACAAACCGAACTTGAGCGGAACGTGGCAACTCGACCAGGCCGGCACCAATCCGGGCCAGACTAACAAGAATCTCGTGCTCGCCATCGAAGAGACGGGGCAGAGTATTCATATAAAGGAAACCCGTGGACCCAACCCCAAGGTCGACGTTTCGAGCCTTACCTGCAGCACGACGGGGGAAGAGTGCGCAATGCAGGACGGCGGAGACAAGGCACAGGCGTTTGTCTATTACAACGGCCCGGTGCTGGTCGTCCTGAAGACACATGGACGCAAGGGCGACTCCGTGGAGAAACGGCGGTTAACGCTATCTCCGACGGGCGATTCCCTGGTCGTTGAGATCACGCATATCGAACCCCAAGGCAAAGTAGAGAAGCTCGTGCTTTCCAAAGCGCGGTAATGGTATGAGGGACCAAACCTTGGACGCCTCCCGTATCACCATCGACCCCATCTATACGCGCCGCGGTGACCAGGGCGAGACCAGCCTGGCGGGTGGCCAGCGAGTGGCCAAAGACAATGCCCGCATCGAGGCCTATGGCGTTATCGACGAGTTGAACGCCTTCTTCGGATCAGCCCGCGCTCTCGCTGAAGAGACGACTGATCGCAACGGCAGAGTGTGGCCCCTGGTGCCGTTCCTGCTGCGCGTCCAGCACGAGTTGTTCAACATCGGTTGCATCCTGGCCACTCGACCCGAGGAGATGCAGCCCAGCCAGGCCCGCGTTATTCTCGCCGACGTCACCCGCCTCGAGCACGAAATTGACCGAGTAAACCGTGGCCTGCCCGCACGACGCTGCTTCGTACTGTCCGGCAGCGGCTGTCTCAACGGTGTGTGCACCAATGCCGTACCATCTGCCGCCGGGCCGAGCGGGTCACCGTCTCCTTGGCCCGTCAGGAACCCGTTCCCGCCCGAAGCCGTCCAATACCTCAACCGATTAGCCGACGCGCTCTTCGTGTGGAGCCGCTGGGTCAGCCACGTCTGTAGCGAAAGTGAATCGTTATGGGATCCCGACCACTCGGCTCCAGTGCCGGACCGGTGAATCAAGGCGACCTCTATCGCTATCGCCCACTGGCAATCCCCTCGTGATGGCGGCCAGGAGATCTAATTGTTGCCGAACACCGTTGGCTGGGCGGGAGCGAAATCCTGTTCGCACAGGATTTCGTGCCCGGCAGGGCTTGCACTACACTCAAGACTGGAAAGGGGCGCGCTCCCAGCTTGCATTCCAACGGGGCCAATCCGGTAGCCGGTTCCGGTGAGAAGCGCCGCAAACCTTCGTGGTTGATTCTGTCTCTGGGCTTCGGTGGACTGCTGGTCTGTATCGTGGCGGCTGGCGTGGGGACGCTGGCCGCCTTGCAGCGGGTCCGCAACAGCGAAGCCCAATCGCGGAGGGCGTTTCTCGATCGGCTCGGCGCCCTGGATCAGATCCGCGCCCAGATCTACCTGTCGGGCACCTACGTGCGCGACTTCCTGCTCTCGCCGGACCCTGACACCGCCAAAGCCCAAGCCGCGCACCTCACCACGTTAGAACAGCAGACGCGCAACGCGCTGAACGCCTACGGCCACGACCTGGAGCCTGAGGAACGGCAGCCTTTCCTGGCGCTGCGCAGTGAGATTGACGCCTACTGGCGGGTACTCGATTCGACCGTCGCCTGGTCGCCCGAGGAACGCAACCGTCTGCGGCTCTCGTTCTTTTACAGTGAATTGGTTCCGCGGCGCACGGCGATGTTGCAGGTCGCGGACCGCATCGCCGAGGTAAATGAACGAGGCCTGACCCGTTCGGAGGCGCGCTCGGCCGCCTCTGCCGACAGCCTGCGGCGCTCCCTGATGCTGACATTCGCGGGCACCTTAGGCGGCGGATTGATCCTGGCGCTGGTGACGATCGGCTTCACGCTTCGGCTGGAACGGGAACTTAACCTGCGCCGGGCAGACTTGCAGGAATTGTCGACGCTGCTGCTGCGCGCACAGGAGAACGAGCGCCGCGCGTTGGCGCGGGAACTCCACGACGAGGTCGGGCAGTCTCTTTCGGCGATCCTGATGGAAACCGAAGGCGCCGAGTGCGCGGAGCCACCGCCCGCCATCCGCGACCACCTCAATTCGATTAAGCGCCTGGCGGAAAAGACGGTCAACCAAGTGCGCGACCTTGCCCTCCTCTTGCGGCCGTCGATGCTCGATGACCTGGGGCTAACACCGGCGTTGAACTGGCATGCGCGCGAAACCAGCAAGCGCACCGGGCTGAACGTGGTGGTCTCAGCCGACGACGCCATCGACAGCCTGCCAGATGAGCACCGGACGTGCATTTACCGTCTGGTGCAGGAGGCGGTGAACAACGCCGTTCGCCACGCCCACGCACGCACCGTCGAAGTAGCGGTGCGCAGAGAAAACCAGAAGGTTGACGTAACCGTGCAGGACGACGGGGCGGGTTTTGATACCCGCTTCATGCGCGGCCTTGGCCTGCTGGGCATGGAGGAGCGGATACGCCGGTTGGGCGGAGGCCTCAAGATCAGCTCCGAGCCGGGTCGAGGGACGCTCGTCCGAGCGTCGCTGCCGGTTGCCGAACTGGACGGGAGGAATGGTCATGAAGCCAATTCGTATCTTGCTGGCTGACGACCATACGGTGGTGCGCGACGGACTGCGCGCCCTGCTGGAGCACGAGTCCGACATGACCGTGGTGGCGGAAGCGGCCGACGGACGGGAATGCATCCTGTTGGCGGAGACGGAGGCTCCCGATGTGATCGTGATGGATATCGCCATGCCCAACATGAACGGCATGGAGGCCACGCGCCGGGTTCTCGCAGCTAACGCGCGGGTCGGCGTTGTGATCCTGAGCATGCACCAGGACGAGAGCTACGTCCTGGGTGCGCTGAAAGCCGGTGCGAAAGGGTACCTTCTCAAGGATTCGATCCGCAGCGAGGTAGTGCAGGCAATTCGCGCGGTGTCTCAAGGCCGTTCCTTCCTGACCCGCAAGGTCGCCCGAATACTCCAGGAAGACTACGTCAGCCGCCTGCAGCAGCGCGGCCTGGAGGACCGCTACGACCTGCTCTCGGATCGCGAGCGGGAAGTTTTGCAGATGATTGCGGAGGGACGCTCAAACAAAGAAGTCGCCAACCTGTTAAATATCAGCCTAACCACCGTCGAAACTCATCGGGGCCATATCCTGCAAAAGCTCGACATCCACAGCGTCCCAGAACTCATCCTCTACGCCGTGCGCAAGGGCATCATTTCTTGATGAACTTGCAGGGAGTCGGCCTATTGTTTCTTGAGTCTTGAGTCGCCCTTCAGAAGGGAATTTACAGGCGGCGAAAGAAAGGCTGGGAGCCAATGAGGTGCTCAAATGCACTCGTCTTCTACCGCGTTGCCTAACAATCCAGCCGTGCGCCACCAGCGGCACCACACAATCCCCGACTACCTCTTCCTTTTTCCGGCGAACATCGTGCTTACTCCGCCCAAGATCACTATCGCACTCACAAAGGGTGACACCTTCTTCTCGCGCTGGGTTTCCGCACCCACGGATATGCCACCGGTCTTGAAGCCTTCCTGTTCGTTGCGAGGCATCGGCACAACGAGCGAAACGATGCCCAGAATCAGGACTGCCATTCCAACCCAAAACAGAACTTTCACGCGCTCTCCTTCCGAGTTTGGGGGATATTCCGTAGCGAGTCGCCGGGCCAAGTTGTCTCGGCGGCGACACCACCCCCTGCCTCAGGCGCGCCGAAAAAGGCGCGCCGCGTCACGGACCAAGCCCCTCACGAAGCGCGCTTTTGCAGCAGTCGGAGAGTCCCGGCTCCGCCCAAAGCCAGCAATCCGAACAGAGCGATCAGGGGTAACGAACTTGCCGTCGCGGGCAGGGTCGCTGCCGGCGCCACTATCGGCTCCGCTGCTGGCGGCGGTGTGACCGCCTGTGCGAGTTCCACATCTTCTCCCGTGGGTTTCACCGCGATCACGGGCGCCTGCTTCAACTGCACTACTTCCGGCTCGTTTACCGTCAAGATCGGCCTTTCGACCTCAAGCGGCAAATCGGCCGTCGTGGCGAGAACTGGTGTGCTGGCCGTCTTGGCTAACTCAGCTGCTTTCGCTCGCGGGTAGACAAACTCCTCGCCCCAGACTTTGCCCGGATAGAACCACGCCCGAAGTGCCTCTGGCAAACCGGCCGGCCGCTCCCGGAAGGTAACTACGGTTTTGCCGGTCGCCCTTAGGCGATAGTTTGGGATGGCCAATATGGTGGCGTAAACCACTGTCTCGTCCTTATTGAAGATCTGGACGATGTGCCGGTCGCTCTGCGAGTCTAAGAGCTTGAACACATAGGTGCCGGCCGGCAGTACACCCCACCCCTTGAGATGGACTCCCGGGATCTCTACAGGCGCGCTGAAGGTCATCACTGTTTTGTCGTTCCATTCGTCCGCCTTTGCGGCTGGCGAAAATGCCACGCCCACTAGGGCCAGACTGAACACGGCTGTTGTTACTGTTCTCAAAACACTCATCTGCTTCTTCTCCTTTGCTCTAGAATCTGTGCCAGCGGCTCTGCGATTTGTCGGGCACCATACCTGCAGACCTCCGGCTGGCTGTTCGCGCACGTCGGACGAGAAGCATTCCGAGGTCCATCGGCACACGACCGCGCGAAGAATGCGCCTGTCGTCCTGTCCAGGGCCGTGTTTGCTGCACCTTGAAAACATGCGGCACAGCGCCAAAGCTGAGAATCTCGCACGAGATGGTCCAGAATAGAATTCCGCTGTTCGGAGGCTCAGGCCGCCGAGGCAGCGTGGGGCTAGCACGACCTCACCAGCGCCGCGATGCAACGGCTGCACTTTGAAATGCGAGACTTGCCGACGCGCCATGTGCGAATGCCGCTGCCAGGCGGGTCTCGCAGCCGTCCAAGGCCTTCGAGTGCGGCCCGGCATGCAAGAAATGTTCATGTCCAAGCGCACGCGGAGTGCCGTCCTCAACGAGCGTCCCGGAGGAAACCTTTTTCCTGCAAAAGCCGCTTGTGCTCGGCGATCCTCCCCGTCTGTTCCATCATCGGCGTCGGGCACCTTCCGGACATAAAGTCTTAGCTTTCTTCGCTCCCCTGCGTCCGAGTGGCGAATGAACTGCTATGAATGGCCTGGAGATTCGTCGTTGCGCTTCCAACTGCATCCAGGCCGATGGGCCTGCTTCCAAATGCGGCAACGGCGCATCGCTGACGGGCTTGGCCATTTTCAGACAATGCTCATTCACCAGGACTGGACATTTGCCCAGTTCCGCCGGCCGGTATCGAAGGCTAACATTCGGAGTAGCGCTGCGCTGAGAAATCAATGAGCGGCCGACCAGAGGAGTGTGTTTCATCGCCGGAGCGGACCGCAGCGGTCCTTGCAGTCAGTCCTTTGCCCGCTGAGCGCGATCGACTTCAAAAGATCCTCTCCCAGGAAAACTGGCAACTGTACGAGGCTTCAGACTGCTGTGAAGCTTTGGCGTTGTTGCGCGACCAAAGTGTTCCGGTGCTCCTCTGCGAGCGTGATCACGCCGACGGCAACTGGGAAGAGCTTTTGAACACCACGGCGAGCCTGCCGGCTCCTCCGAATCTTATTGTGTTCTCTCGTCTGGCCGACGAATCCCTCTGGGCGAAGGTGCGCCGGTGGGAATGCGACTTTGGTGCGAGCACCGTCAAAAAAACGAAGGCTGCGAACCGCGCAGTTGTATCCGCTGGGAAAATGTTGTCGCACCGCCCGGTCGGACGGCCGGGACCTTAACGTGGGTAGTTGAGTGGTCTAGTATCTAGCGGGAACGTACCGTAGAGAACGCCGTCATTACGGAGCAAGGGAAAGGTGGCAGAGCCATGATCGAGAAACCAACACGCGGCGAGCAGCCAGAGTTGCCTGCAGGCGAGCAGGTTAGACCCGTCGGAAATCACCGCATTGTCGGGCGATGGCGTACGCTGAAACTCATCATTCTCGCTGCGGTCGTCCTCATTGCTTTCCTGGGCTTCATTTCCGGCTTGATACAGAAGGGGCTGTGGATGGGGCAACTGGGCTACTCCGGCGTCTTCTGGACACTCCTGTCCCTGCGGTGGGGGCTGTTTTGCGCGGCTTTCGCTGTCGCGCTTCTGTACCTCTGGATCAATCTTCTCCTGGCGGCGAGAAACGGCGCCACTTTCCGTGCGGGTCACTTGACCAGCGAGTCTACAATTTCTGCGAACCTCGGTTTTCAGATCTCTCCCGTGGTTTTGAAACTAGCCATGGGCACGATCGCTGCTGTCGCCGCTCTGATCTTTGCTCTGATCTTCTATGGCCAATGGGATACATATCTCCGATTCCGATACGGCGGATCCTTTGAGTTGTCCGATCCTCTCTTTGGAGTCGGTGTCGGTTTTTATCTGTTTCGTCTTCCCTTTTATGAACTTTTGCAGGGCAGCCTGGTCGCATTGGCGCTGATTACCCTCCTGGCCGTCCTGGTCTTCTACGCGTATTTCGGGTCACTACGGTTCGGCCGCAGCGGACAGATGGATGGCCGGAGCGCGAAGGCCGCTCCGCATCTGTCCACTCTGTTCTTTGTCCTGGTCGGCAGTTTTGGATGGGGGTTTTACCTAGACCACTACGAACTCCTGTACTCTACTCAGGGAGTAGTTTACGGAGCCGGTTATACGGCGGATCATGTGACCCGCATCTCCTACTGGATCATGGTCGGCGCGGCGGCGGCGCTGTGCGCGCTGCTGGCGCTTAATATCTTCCGGCCGCGATTTAGAACGATAGTTATTGGATTCGGAATTTACGTTGGCTTGTACTTCATCGCCGTTTGGCTGGCGCCGGCTCTTTTTCAGAGGTTCATGGTGCAGCCGAACGAGCTGGCCCGCGAAACTCCGTATCTCAAGAACAACATAGAATTCACCCGAAAAGCCTACAGCCTCGACACGATTCAGGAAACATCCTACCCGGCGCTGGCCGACCTGACGCCCGAGGTTATTGCGAGAAATGAAGACACGATCCAGAACATCCGTCTCTGGGACTACCGCCCATTGCTTCAGATGTACCAACAAGCCCAGGAGATACGCCTTTATTATCAGTTTTACGGGGTTAATGTGGACCGCTACCACCTGCCGGACGGTTATCACCAGGTGATGCTTTCGACCCGCGAGCTCTCCCCGGAGCTTCCCGCGGAAGCCCAAACCTGGGTTAACCAAAAGTTGCAGTTCACGCATGGCTATGGCTTGGTGATGAGTTTCGTCTCGAAGACTATGGGGGGTGGCTTTCCGCAGTACGTTCTTGAGAATATCCCGCCCGAATCAGCCTACGGCCTGAATATAAACCAGCCTTCCATCTACTACGGCGAATCCATGCCCGGATATCGGATCGTCGCCACCGGCGTTAAAGAGTTCGACTACCCCAAGGGAAATCAGAATGTCTACACCAGTTACGCCGGAACCGGAGGCGTCCCGCTGGACAGCTTGTGGAAGCGGCTCTTGTTCGCCTGGACTCAGGCGGATGTCAACATACTGTTTACGTCCTATCTTCAGCCGGAAAGTAAGATTCAGATCTGGAGGCGCGTTCAGGAGCGCGTGCAACAGATCGCTCCGTTCCTAGGCCTCGACCAGGACCCCTACGCCGTGGTGAGCGAGGGCAAACTGTACTGGATCCAGGATGCTTACACCTTCTCGGATCACTATCCTTACTCCAGCCCTCACGCCGCCGCCTTTGAGCGAGGGCTGAACTACATTCGCAACTCCGTCAAGGTGGTTGTGGACATGTATGACGGAACCGTCCGGTTCTACGTCATGGATCCGAACGACCCCGTTCTGGCGGTTTACCGGCGTGCGTTTCCGGGCGTATTCCAGGACCTGAATCAGCTTTCGGCAGATCTGAAAATGCATCTGCGGTATCCGGAGGATCTTTTCTCCATCCAGGCCGACCAGTACACAACATTCCATATGACGGTTCCGCAGGTCTACTATAACCGCGAGGACCTCTGGGTGCTTCCCAACGAGACGTACGCGGGCAAGGTCGCGCCCATGGAGTCCTATTACATCCTGATGAAACTCCCTGGAAGCAGCCAGCTCGAGTACCTCCTCATGACTCCTTTCACTCCTCAGAAGCGAAATAATATGATCTCCTGGTTGGCAGCCAGGTGCGATTTCCCCGAATACGGGAAGATGCTCTTTTACGAACTTCCCAAGGAGAAGCTGATCTACGGACCGATGCAAATCGAGGCGATGATCGATCAGAACACGATGATCGCTCAGCAACTGACCCTCTGGGACCAAAAAGGGTCGAGAGTCATTCGTGGAAACCTGATCGCGGTACCGATCGAGAACTCCTTTCTCTATGTGGTGCCGCTGTACCTCACGGCCGCGGGCACGGACTTCCCCCAACTCAAGCGCGTGATCGTGATTTCGGGCGACAAAGTGGCGATGGAGCCCACTCTCGATGAGGCAATCCAATCCGTCTTCGGCACGCAACAACCGCAGAATGCCGCGCAAGCTCCCCGTGGGCAACCGGACTTGGGCCAGGCGAAGGCGCAATTCGATGATGCCCAGAAGGCAATGCAGCAGGGAAATTGGGGAGACTTCGGCAAGGCGATGGACGCCCTCAAGCGCTTGCTGAACGGGTCGCCAAAGTGATCACTCTTATTGCAGACAATCTAAGGCTGCGCTGGCGCCTTTCGTGGCCAGGGAGTTTAGTGGTGAGCGGACCGAGGCATAAAATGGGACAGGCCGATCCAGCCACGAGAATACATCCTAGTCAGAATGCCGGCGTCGAAAACAGCGCTGATGTGCTGGAAGAAATCTGGCGCACTGCAGACCGCAAACGCCCAAAGGCCAACTTCACTTTAGGCTCACGCTTAGTCCGTAAGCTCCGGGTTGCTCTGGCTGGCATGAAGACGGACGTCTTCGGAGCCTGTCTATGCTGCAAAGCTTCGCTCGGACTGAGCCGTCTGACGGCAGCACCGTGGACTCCCTTGTGCGTTCGATGCCAGGAAGCCGCCGACCGCGACGATGCGGAGGTTCTCAAAATTCGTTCACGTGGCTGACGCTACTGCGCCGGAACTCACGTGAAATGCAACGAAATCGATTTGGAAAGATAGAAAGGAACGGAAGTTATGTTGGAAACGAACTCGGTAGTAGCTATTTACGGAACCCACGCCCAAGCAGAGGAAGCGGTAAAGGAACTGCAGCGGTCTGGGTTCGATATGAAGAAAATGTCCATCGTTGGCAAGGACTATCATACCGACGAAAACGTCGTCGGATACTATAACACCGGCGACCGCATGAAGTACTGGGGCAAGCAAGGGGCCTTCTGGGGAGGACTCTGGGGCATGTTGTTCGGCGCCTTCTTCATCATTCCAGGCCTCGGGCCGATATTAGTGGCCGGCCCGTTGGTCGCCTGGATCGTCGGCGCATTGGAAGGCGCCGTCGTGGTGGGGGGATTGAGCGCGCTCGGCGCGGGGTTGTACAGCATTGGCATCCCCAAGGACAGCGTCGTCCAGTATGAGGCAGCGCTTAAGGCTGACAAGTTTCTCCTTCTGGCCCACGGCACCGTGAACGAGGTGGCCCAGGCCAGGGACATCCTGCAGACGACTCACCCGCTTGAGATTAAAACGCACGCAGCGGAACGCGAGCAATCCGCCTTGGTTAGCGCCAGGTAGTCGGATATATAACCACGGCATTCACCAGTTCTGAGAAAAGAACGTTTAAGGAGAACTTCTATGCATAACAACGTGTTGATCGTATCGGTAGCAAGCCTGGCTTTGGCCCTGCCTGCTTTGGCGTCGGATCGCGATGATGACATTGGGCGTGTTCAAAAAGCGACCCAGGTCTTCCAGGAAATCATGAGGACGCCTGACAAGGGCATCCCCCAAGACCTGCTGGAAAACGCGAAATGCGTTGCCATCATTCCAGGAGAGGAGAAGGCAGCCTTCATATTCGGCGGCAACTACGGCAAGGGATTGGCTACCTGCCGCACTGAGAATGGCTGGAGTGCTCCGATGTTTGTGGCTGTCGGAGGCGGGAGCGTCGGCTTCCAGATTGGTGCCTCTTTCACCGACGTGGTGTTGCTGTTTATGAACGACCATGCTTTGCAAAGCCTGCTGAGTGACAAATTCAAGATCGGCGCCGACGTAACCGTGGCAGCAGGGCCGGTGGGGAGACAGGCATCCGCCAACACGGACGTGAAGCTCAATGCGGAGATCTTGAGCTATTCGCGCAGCAAAGGTGTTTTTGCCGGGGCCAGCGTGGATGGCGCCGTCGTGCAGGCCGACCACAGCGGAGACAAAGCCATGTACGGCTCCGATGTCACCCACCAGGAAATCCTTCACGGCAAAGTTGCGCTTCCTGAGTCGGCGCGGAGACTGCTGGCGGACCTTGCCAAGTACCCCGCGCACCGTTGAAACCGGCGCTGGAAGGCAGCTCCGATGACAACTTATTCGAATACGACGGCCACTAAAGGACCAAAGTCACCCCGAGTCGGAATTAGAACGCTTCTGTTTATAGTCGTCTTGACAGTCATCTTTTTTCTGCTCGCACAAAGCATGGTGCATCACCGCTTCCATCAAGGCGGCTGGGTCAACCGGAACGGCAGGGTCGTACCATAGCAGCGAGCTCGGGCGAGGTGGATCGCGGCGTGGCCATCTGCGGTAGTGGCGTGGGTGCGTGCATTGCCGCCAATTAAGGTGCCGGGCGTGCGGGCCTGCGTGATCCACGAGTGTTTTTCAGCCCACTAGGGATCGGAGGGCGACTCCATGAATGTGATCTGCCTCGGGGGCCACGTCGTCGGGAATGCCGCCGCGTGGGAGTAGGTAAGAACATTTCTGCAGGCAAGATTCAGCGGCGCCGAACGTCACCGGCGCCGTTTCGCTAAGGTCGCAAGTTTGGAAAACACGGAGGAAATGTCATGAACGTGAATCCTTTGAAGGAGTTGGGAACCCTTGGTCAATCCCTATGGCTGGACTATATCCGGCGAGATCTGATCGCCAGCGGAAAACTCCGGCGTTTGATCGAGGAGGATGGATTACGGGGGATGACCTCGAACCCGTCCATTTTTGAGAAGGCGATTGCGGACAGCCACGATTACGACGAAGACATTCGTGCCATCGCGTTTAGCGGAAAAGGCGCTGAGACAATCTACGAAACCCTCAGCCAGCGAGACGTTCAGAGCGCCGCCGACGAGTTCCGGCCTCTCTACGACCGGACTGATGGCAAAGATGGATATGTCAGCCTGGAGGTCAATCCGCACCTGGCGCACGACACTAAGGGGACGATTGAGGAAGCCCGGCGGTTGTGGGCCGCGCTGGATCGGCCGAATGTCCTCATCAAGGTGCCGGCAACGGCCAATGGGCTACCCGCCATCCAGCAACTAATCGGCGAAGGCATCAGCGTCAACGTGACGCTGCTGTTTGGATTGCCGCGGTACGCCCAAGTGGCGGAAGCCTATATCGCTGGCCTCGAAGCGCGCGCGGCCCAGGGGCAGCCTTTGAAGCATTTAGCCTCGGTGGCCAGCTTTTTTGTAAGCCGCATTGATGCGCTAGTCGATCCGCCGCTGGAAAAACTCATTGTACAAGGCTGCAAGGAGTCGGATCTGGCGAGAAAGGCTCACGGGCAAATCGCCGTCGCCAGCGCGAAGATGGCGTATCAACACTACAAAGAGATCTTTGCCTGCGACCGGTTTAGAAAGCTGGCCGCTAAAGGCGCTCGAGTCCAGCGGCTGCTCTGGGCCAGCACCGGCACCAAGAACCCCAACTACAGTGACGTGAAATACATTGAGGCTCTCATCGGACCGGATACGGTCAACACGGTGCCGCTCGAAACCATGGAAGCCTATCGCGACCATGGAGAGCCGAAGGCCCGGCTCGAACACGATGTCAAAGAAGCCCAGTGGCTGTTGGAGCAACTGCCGGAACTGGGTATCGGCATCGACAATGTGACTCGGCAGCTTGAGGACGAAGGAGTCGAGAAATTCATCAAGCCGTTCGACAAACTGATGGAGACCGTGGCGCAAAGGTCAGCACGGCATTTGACGAGACAAGCATGAAGGTGAGTCCATATGCGGGAAAGGCGGCTGAAGCATCGATGCGGGTGAACAATCCCCGGGATCGGAGCGACAAATTATGAGCAAACAGGACCGTGCCAGCCACCCCATATACAGTCTCCTACCCACGGAAATCGAGGGGTTCGATTCCCTGGTGGAACTCGCCCTGGATATGCGCTGGTCGTGGAATCACGCGACCGACGAAGTCTGGCGGCAGCTTGATCCCGACCTCTGGGCGATGACGAACAATCCGTGGGTAGTCCTGCAGACGGCCTCCCGCGACGAGATCAAACGTGTGTTAGGCGATCCCGTTTTCCGCAAGAGCGTGGATGGGTTGGTCGAAGCCAGTCGCCAGGCGGCCAAAGCGCCCGCGTGGTTCCAGCGGAACCATGCGGAGGCTCCACTGACCTGCGCCGCCTATTTCAGCATGGAATTCATGCTGAGCGAGGCATTGCCAATCTACTCGGGCGGGCTCGGGAACGTGGCGGGCGACCAACTCAAGGCCGCCAGCGATCTCGGCATACCTGTGGTCGGCGTTGGGCTCCTCTATCAGCAGGGTTATTTTCGCCAGGTGATTGACAAAAACGGAGATCAACAGGCCCTCTACCCGTATAACGATCCTGGACAGTTGCCGATCATGCCGTTGCGCCAACCAAACGGGGAGTGGTTGCGGCTGGAGATCGCGTTGCCTGGATACTCGGTCTGGCTGCGCGCCTGGCAGGTCCAGGTTGGCAGGGTGAAGCTTTACCTGCTGGACAGCAATGACGCGGCGAACTATCCGGTTCATCGAGGAATTACCAGCGAGCTCTACGGGGGCGGCCCGGAATTGCGCCTCAAGCAGGAAATGCTGCTCGGGATCGGCGGATGGCGGCTGCTCCGCGCGCTCGGGCTTCAACCGGAGGTCTGCCACCTGAATGAAGGACACGCGGCGTTGGCCGTTCTGGAACGTGCCCGGAGCTTTATGGAAGATACGGGCAAGCCCTTCGAAGTGGCACTGGCCGTGACTCGAGTTGGCAATCTCTTCACCACGCACACGGCGGTGGCCGCGGGCTTTGACCGTTTCGCTCCGGCCCTTATCGAGCAATACCTCGGTGGATACGCCAAGCAAAAGCTCGGCATTTCGCTCCATGACTTGCTGGCTCTGGGCCGCCAGAACGCGGATGATTCTTCGGAGCCTTTCAACATGGCCTATCTGTCAATCCGGGGGAGCGGGTCGGTGAATGGTGTAAGCCGCCTGCACGGGAAGGTAAGCCGGCACCTTTTTCTGCCTCTGTTCCCGCGCTGGCCGGAAGACGAAGTCCCGATCGGACATGTGACTAACGGAGTCCACACGCCCACCTGGGACTCTGCCCCGGCTGACGATCTTTGGACCGAAACCTGTGGAAAGGATCGCTGGCTGGGGACGACTGAGACTCTGGAGCAAGACATTCGCCGGGTCTCCGACGCCAAGCTCTGGCAGTTTCGCACCGCGGCCAGTAAGTCTCTTGTCGAGTATGCTCGCGAACGGTTGTCCCGGGACTTGGCCGCAGCAGGCGCGCCGTCCGAGGACGTCGAAGCCGCGAAGCATCTCTTCGATCCCAATACCCTGACGCTGGGCTTTGCTCGCCGCTTCGCGACCTACAAGCGACCAAACTTGCTCCTGCACGACCCACAGCGCCTGCTTCGCTTGTTGACCAATACGCAGCGCCCAGTGCAACTCATCATCGCCGGTAAGGCGCATCCGGCGGACCAGGCTGGACAGGCCCTGATTCGGGATTGGATGCATTTCATCCGGCGGCCGGAGACGCGCCCCCATGCGGTCTTTCTCAGTGACTATGACATGCTTCTGACCGAGCACCTGGTGCAGGGCGTGGATGTCTGGATCAACACCCCACGGCGTCCCTGGGAGGCTTGCGGAACCAGCGGCATGAAGGTGCTGGTCAACGGAGGCATCAATCTATCCGAGTTGGATGGCTGGTGGGCGGAAGCTTACACGCCTGAAGTCGGGTGGGCATTGGGAGATGGCCAGGAACACGGCGAGGCCCCAGCCTGGGACGCTGCCGAAGCCGAAGCCCTCTACGATCTGTTGGAACGGCAGGTAATTCCAGAGTTCTACACGCGCGGCGAGAACGGTATTCCTGCCGCCTGGGTAGCACGGATGCGGGAAAGCATGGCACGGTTGACGCCGGCGTTTGCCGCAAGCCGCGCGGTGCGGGAATACTTGGAGCAACACTACCTTCCGGCTGCAGCCGCCTACCGTGAGCGCGCTGCAAATAAAGGCGCAGTGGGCAGTCAAGTAGTCGATTGGCGACACGAGGTCGAGGGAAAGTGGGGCTCGCTGCGCTTCGGCGACTTACGGGTCGAAACCAATGCTGGCCACCACGTATTTGAAGTCGAAGTCTTTCTGAACGATCTCGACCCGAGTGCGGCGCGAGTTGAGCTTTTTGCGGACGGAATCGACGGCAGCGATCCCGCACGGGTGGAAATGGAGTGTGCGCGACCGCAACCTGACGCCTCCCGCCGGTGCGTCTATCACGCGACGGTACCCACCACACGTCCAGCGAGAGACTACACGGCGCGAGTGATTCCCCGGTTTTCCGGAGTGGCGGTTCCGCTGGAATCCGCACGAATCCTATGGCAACGATGATGAAAACGGATCAACGCGAGTTGCACGATTACATCTCGGAAACCTCCGAGCACGCCGACGTTCAGGCGGGCTCTCCTCTGCCTTTGGGAACCCAGGAAAAGGGAGGAGGAGTTAATTTCGCCATTTTCAGCCGTTGGGCCAGCCGCGTCCGACTGGAGTTGTTCGATCATCCCGAAGACACAGCGCCCGCCCGGACAATCGATCTCGCTTCACGGCGCAACCGCACCGGTGACGTATGGCACGTTTGGGTGCAGGGGATCGGCCCGGGTCAACTCTATGCTTACCGCGTGGACGGCCCTTACAAACCCGCCGAAGGACATCGTTTCAATTTCAACCGGCTTCTTCTCGATCCGTTCGCTGCCGCGATTTCGCGGCCGCCCCTTTGGGATTTTGCATCGGCACTCGGATACGACCCATTGGCGCCGGAGCAAGACTTGGCTCTCTCGAAGCTGGATAATTCCAGGTCGATGCCGAAATGCGTTTTTGTCAACGAGCCCTTCGAGTGGGGTGGAGACCAGCCCCTCCGGCGTTGCTGGTCGAAGACCGTCATTTACGAAACGCATATTCGCGGCTTTACCATTCACCCGAAGTCGGGCGCGGATCATCCGGGAACCTACCGCGGCCTGATGGAGAAGATTCCCTATCTCAAAGCTCTGGGAGTGACCGCTGTGGAACTGATGCCCGTGCAGGAGTTCAATGAAACTTCTGTCACGCGCTGTAATCCGCAAACACGGCAACCGTTGAGGAACTACTGGGGATACGATCCCGTAGCATTCTTTGCGCCCAAAGCTTCCTATAGCAGCTCGGGAGGTTTGGGTCAGCAGAAGCTGGAGTTCAAGGAAATGGTCCGGGCCTTTCACAGCGCCGGCATCGAAGTGATTCTGGACGTGGTGTTCAATCATACGGCAGAGGGAGACGAACTGGGACCGACGCTCTGTTTCCGTGGGATGGATAACGCGATCTTCTACATGTTGGCGGGCGACAAACGCTACTACAAAAACTATGCCGGGACTGGCAATACCATCAACGCCAACCATCCCGTGGTACGAGACCACATCTTGGCCGCGCTCCGTTATTGGATGGTCGAGATGCATGTGGATGGATTCCGGTTTGACCTGGCGTCGGTTCTCGGCCGGGACGGCGCCGGCAAGTTGCTCGCCAACGCCCCGCTTCTCGAACGGATCGCCGAGGACCCGATCTTGAGAGACGTGAAAATCATCGCCGAGGCGTGGGATGCCGCCGGTGCATACCAGGTGGGTAGTTTTTCAGAGCGGCGTTGGGCGGAGTGGAACGGCCGATACCGGGATGATGTCCGGCGCTTCTGGCGCGGCGATGAGGGGATGCTCGGTTTGTTTGCCAGCCGCATCTGCGGGAGTGCCGACATCTATACCAATTCGGGCAAAGGCCCCGAGGGCAGCATCAACTTCGTCACCTGCCACGACGGCTTCACTCTGAACGACATGGTGAGTTATCGCTACAAGCACAATGAAGCAAACGGAGAAAACAACCATGACGGTACCGACGCCAACTTCAGCGAGAACTATGGCTCCGAAGGCGAAACGACGGATACCGGAATCGAGACCTTGCGGAAACGCCAGATTAAGAACTTTCTTCTGACCCTGCTGATCTCGCGCGGCGTACCGATGCTCTTGGGCGGCGACGAATTCCGCCGCACGCAGGGCGGAAATAACAACGCTTACTGCCAGGACAATGAAACCAGTTGGATTGACTGGACCTGTCTTGAACGGCACCAGGAGATCCACCGGTTTGCTCGTGGCATGATCGCATTTCGCGATGCGCATCCGGTGCTCAGCAAGGAGCAATTCTACACGGACGCCGAGATCCGTTGGATTGGCCCACAAGGAGGACTTCCCAACTGGGCTGACCCGAAAGAAAAACAGTTTGCCTGTCTGATCCAGGAAGACGAGCAGCGCGCACTTTGCCTGATGTTCAATGCTGGCGTCGATGTGGTCAGTTTCGGTTTGCCCCCCGCACTGCCGGGGGCACGTTGGTATCTGGCCGTTGACACCTCTCGTGAAGCGCCGCAAGATCTGTCTGCCGCGGGCGAGGAACCGCTCTGGGAAGAATCACGAACCTACCGCCTGAGCCCCCGATCCAGCGCCATACTCCTGGCTCGAAGAACGGAGGCTAAATGAAAGGCGCGCTCCCAGTCACGACGTTGTTTCTAGATGTCGGCGGTGTCCTGCTCAACAACGGCTGGGATCATCATGCGCGCAGACGGGCAGCTCAGCACTTCAAGCTGAAGTGGGCCGAGATGGAGGAGCGGCATGCCCTGACCTTCGAAACCCACGAGGAAGGAAAGCTCACGTTCGAAGAATATTTGGGGCGGGTGGTGTTCTACCAAAAACGACCGTTCACCCGGGCTCAGTTTCGGCGTTTCATGTGCGCGCAATCGAAGCCTTACCCCGAGATGATCAAGTTGTTCGCTCAGCTCAAGATCCGGCATCGGCTGAAGATCGCCGTCGTCAGCAACGAAGCGCGCGAAGTGAATGCTTACCGGATTCGCAAGTTCAAGCTGGACTGGTTCGTGGATTCCTTCATTTCCTCCTGCTTCGTCCACATCCGCAAGCCCGACGCGGACATCTTTCGGCTTGCGCTGGACATCGCTCAGGCGCCGGTGCGGCAGGTAGTCTATATCGAAAACACCCCGATGTTCGTCCAGGTCGCCCAAGGTTTGGGGATTCGAAGCATTCTCCACACGGATTACAAGTCCACCTGCGCGGAATTGGCATCGTTCGGATTGCCGAACGAAGGAGCTATCCATGAAACCCGCTAACCCATCCGTCCTGACGATCAATGGCGGCTCATCGAGCATCAAATTCGCGGAGTACCAGCTTGGTGAACCCCTGAATCGAAGCCTTCATGGAACGGTGGATCGCATCGGCATGAACGGGACGAATCTGACGTTCCAACTCCCGGGCACAAGTCAGCACGACAGCCGCCGCCTCGACGCCTCCGACCACAAATCGGCAGCGACTTTTCTGATGGATTGGCTCGAAGAGCAGCATGGTTTTGAATCGGTGCAGGCCGTGGGACACCGTGTTGTCCACGGCATGCAACACACCTCACCCGAGCTGGTCACCCAGGAATTATTGGAGGAACTACATAGCATCAGCCCGTATGACCCGGACCATCTGCCCAGCGAGATTGAACTGATCGAAGTATTCCGCCAGCGTCATCCGAAACTGCCCCAGGTGGCCTGTTTTGACACCGCGTTCCACCGCACCATGCCGCGTGTTGCCAAGCTGCTTCCCATCCCGCGTTGTTATGACGCGAAGGGAGTGCAACGTTACGGTTTCCACGGTCTGTCCTATGCCTATCTGATGGAAGAACTCGCGCGCCTGGGCGACCCGGCTGCCACGACTGGCCGCGTCATTCTCGCTCATCTGGGCAACGGCGCGAGCATGGCCGCGGTGCGTAACGGCAAGAGCATCGACACCAGCATGAGTTTCACACCCACGGCGGGATTGGTGATGAGCACCCGCTCCGGCGATCTGGACCCCAGTCTGTTCCCCTATTTCGCGCGAACCGAACAGATGACCGCAAAACAGTTTTCCGTAATGGTCAACCACCATTCCGGCCTGCTCGGCGTCTCGGAGACGAGTTCCGACATGCGAGACTTGCTGGCGCAGGAAGCCCATGATATCCGCGCCGCGGAAGCCGTGGCGCTGTTCTGTTATCAGGCAAGAAAGTGGATCGGCGCCTTCGCCGCTGCGCTCGGTGGCTTGGATATGTTCGTGTTCGCCGGAGGCATCGGCGAAAACGCGCCACTCGTCCGCGCGCGCATCTGCGATGGACTGGCCTTCCTCGGCATCGAATTGAGCGAGTCGCGCAATGCGGAGACTGCGGGAGTGATTTCTACGGACGCTAGCCGGGCCACGGTTCGCGTCATTCGAACGGACGAAGATCTGATGATTGCGCGATCGGTGCGCCGCATTCTCGAAACCGACGCGGGAAACGGAAAGGATTGACCATGAAAACCAACACAGTTACATCGGAACAGCTTCACAAGAACCCCGACGGGATCGAGACTAAGGACTTAACCACAAAGACCAACACGCTCACTCCAGACCTGCTCCACAAGATGAACGCCTACTGGCGGGCCGCCAACTATCTGTCGGTTGGCCAGATTTATCTTTACGACAACCCGCTGCTGAAGGAGCCGCTGAAACTGTCGCACGTGAAGCCGCTGGTGGTCGGGCATTGGGGCACCACGCCGGGCCAGAACTTCATCTACGTGCACTTGAACCGGGTAATCAAAAAGTATGACCTGGACATGTTCTACATAGCCGGTCCCGGTCACGGCGGCCCGGCGATTGTCGGCAACGTTTACCTGGAAGGCACCTGGAGCGACGTTTATCCGAACGTCACCCAGGACGAGGCTGGGCTCAAGGAGTTGTTCAAGCAGTTCTCGTTTCCCGGCGGGATTTCCAGCCATGTTGCGCCGACGACCCCTGGATCGATTCACGAGGGTGGCGAACTGGGGTACTCGCTCAGCCATGCCTTCGGGGCGGCGTTCGACAACCCCGGTCTGATCGTTGCCTGCGTCGTGGGCGACGGTGAAGCGGAAACTGGCCCCCTGGCGACCGCATGGCAGTCCAATAAGCTCCTCGACCCAATTACCGACGGAGCCGTGCTGCCGATCCTGCATCTCAATGGCTACAAGATCAGCAATCCGACCCTTCTCGCCCGCATCGAGCATGAGGAACTGGAGCAATTTCTGCGAGGCTGCGGCTGGACGCCCTGTTTTGTGGAAGGCGACGAGCCGGAAAAGATGCATGAACTCATGGCCACCACCTTGGACAAAGCCGTCGAGCAAATCCGGCAAATCCAAACCAATGCGCGGAGGAAGAACGACACCACTCGGGCGCGCTGGCCAATGATCGTCCTCAAATCGCCCAAAGGCTGGACGGGACCGAAGGTGGTCGATGGCCTGCAAATCGAGGGTACCTTCCGAGCGCACCAGGTTCCACTGCTGGTGGATCCGGAGCACCCCGATCATGTCAAGCTGCTGGAAAGCTGGATGAAAAGCTACAAGGCCGAGGAACTCTTCGATGAGAATGGCCATCTCATGCCGGAATTGGCCGAGCTGGCGCCGAAGGGTGACCGGCGGATGGGCGCCAATCCCCACGCTAACGGTGGAATCCTGCTGCGTGATCTGCGCATGCCGGATTTCCACGTCCACGCGGTGACTGTGCCCTCGCCCGGCGCTGTTAACGGCCAGGATACGCTGGTGCTGGGTAAGTTCCTCCGCGACGTGGCTAAGCTAAATCAGGATCAGCGTAACTTCCGAATCTTCGGTCCGGATGAGACACTGTCGAATCTCCTGGGTGCGGTCTTTGAAGTCACCAACCGCCAGTGGGACGCCCGGGAGGTAAAGAACGACGAATTCCTCGCGCCCGCCGGACGCGTGCTGGACTCGATGCTGAGCGAGCACCAGTGCGAGGGTTGGCTGGAAGGCTATCTGCTGACCGGGCGCCACGGTCTGTTCAACAGCTACGAGGCTTTTATTCGCATCGTCGACTCGATGTTCAGCCAGCACGCCAAGTGGCTGAAGGTATGTCTGGAACTGCCCTGGCGGCGGAAGATATCGTCGCTGAACTATCTGCTCGCCTCCCACGTTTGGCAGCAGGATCACAACGGCTTCACCCACCAGGATCCCGGTTTCCTCGACCACGTGATCAACAAGAAGGCCGACATCGTGCGTGTCTACCTTCCGCCCGATGCCAATTGTCTGCTGTCGGTCTTCGATCACTGCCTACGCAGCCGGAATTACGTCAACGTCGTGGTTGCGGGCAAACACGCCCTCCCACAATGGCTGAGCATGGACGCTGCGGTGGTGCATTGCACGGAAGGAATTGGCATCTGGCAATGGGCTAGCAACGACCAGGACGGCGAGCCGGATGTGGTGATGGCCTGCTGCGGAGACACGCCCACGCTGGAGATCATGGCCGCCGTTTCCATCCTTCGCGAGCATCTGCCCGATCTGAAGATCCGCGTAATCAATGTCGTCGATCTGATGAAGCTGCAATCGAGTAGCGAGCACCCGCATGGGCTCAGTGAGACGGATTACGATTCGCTATTCACCAAAGACAAGCACATCATCTTTGGCTTTCACGGATACCCCTGGCTGGTCCACCGGCTCACCTACCGACGGACCAACCGCAACCTGCACGTTCGGGGCTACAAGGAAGAGGGCACTATCACGACGGCCTTCGACATGAGGGTGCAGAACGATCTCGACCGGTTCCACCTGGTGCAGGACGTGGTTGATCGGGTACCTCACTTGGGCTCCCGGGGGGCGTACCTGAAGCAGACGATGCAGGACAAACTCATCGAGCACAAGCATTACATCGACAAGCACGGCGAAGACTTGCCGGAAATCCGTAACTGGAAGTGGGGCCGGATCGAAACCCAGAAGGGGAAGCCGCCGGTGGAAAAGGGTGGATAAGCGGGCGCGAACCTGGACAACAACTTACCCTAAAACGCACCAAAGGAGACCACAATGCCCATTCAGCTTAATGAAGAAAACGGCGGGAAGATTCTCGTCGTTCACGTCAGCGGGAAGCTGGCAAAAGCAGATTACGAGCACTTTGTGCCCGAGTTCGAACGACTCGTCCGGCAGCACGGAAAACTGCGCCTGCTGTTGGACATGACCGACTTCCACGGCTGGGAAGCCGGCGCGCTATGGGAGGACGTCAAGCTCGACATTAAACACTTCGCCGACATCGAACGGCTCGCGATGGTCGGGGAAAAGAAGTGGCAGCAAGGCATGGCGACGTTCTGCAAGCCGTTCACGACGGCGACGATCCGATACTTCGATCGCGCCAACGCCGCTGAGGCGCGGCAGTGGTTGGGTAACTAGTAGCCTGACGGCAAACGCGCGCCAGTGAATTCGGGCGTGCTCGTCTCGATCCGCGGCAAGACTTGCCACCGATTCAATCGGTGCTGTGTGCCGGGAATTCGTAACTGGAAATGGAGCAACCCCAAATGAATGCGCAAGAGCTTATAGACACGGCGAACGCGCTGGTCGCCGATGACAAGGGACTACTGGCGATGGATGAAAGTAATCCAACCTGCAACAAACGATTTGCCAAGCTGGGGATTCCTCAGACTGAGGAGACGCGGCGCGCCTACCGGGAGTTGATTGTGACCACGCCCGGTCTCGAGGAGTCCATTAGTGGCGCGATTCTCTACAACGAGACGATCCGCCAGCAGAAGAAAGATGGCACTCTCTTTGTTAAGGTCCTCACCGATGCCGGAATCATTCCCGGCATCAAAGTCGACACCGGCGCAAAGGATCTGGCCGGTCATCCCGGAGAGAAAATCACCGAAGGTCTGGACGGCTTGCGCGACCGGCTGGCTGAATACTCCCAAATGGGCGCGCGCTTTGCCAAGTGGCGCGCGGTGATTGCCGTAGGCGAAGGCATTCCCAGCCGAGGCTGCATCGAAACCAACGCGCACGCCTTGGCGCGCTATGCCGCGTTGTGCCAGGAAGCCGGAATGGTCCCCGTCGTCGAGCCGGAAGTGCTCATGGACGGCCAGCATACCCTGGAGCGCTGCTGCGAGGTCACGGAGGAAGTCCTGAAAACGGTTTTCAGCCAGCTTTACATACAGGGGGTGACGCTGGAGGGCATGATCCTGAAGCCCAATATGGTGCTTCCGGGATCGACCTGCTCCAAGCAAGAGGCGGTAGACGAGGTGGCCGATGCCACGGAGCGCTGTCTCTTGCGATCCGTCCCCGCCGCAGTCCCGGGGATTGCGTTCTTATCGGGCGGCCAATCCGCGGAACTGGCTTCGGCCCGTCTGAACGCGATGAATGTCAGATTCAAGTCGCGGATGCCTTGGGCGTTGGCATTTTCGTTTGCCCGCGCCATTCAGCAACCGGCTTTAGAGATTTGGCGAGGCCAAGAGGCGAACGTATCGGCAGCCCAGCAAGCTCTGAATCACCGGGCCAGTTGCAACCGGGCCGCGCGTCGGGGCGAATACAGTGCCGCCATGGAAAAGAGTTCGGCAACTGTCCCGCAACTTACACAACCTGTGGCCTAGCAAAGATAGAAGGAGTACCCGTTATGAAACCAGGTGAAGCTCCGAACGGCTCGGCGCCGGCGCCGGGAGCGAAGTGCGATGCGCAGAAGAACCTCAAATCGATTTCCATGGAGGAGCTGCAAAAAAAGCTGGGCTCATCGCCGGATGGCCTGAGTCAGGCCGAGGCGCAGAAGCGGTTAGCGCAATATGGCCCGAACGAGATTGCGGAAAAGAAAGACAATCCGTTCCTTAAGTTCCTCACCTATTTTTGGGGGCCCATCCCGTGGATGATTGAAGGGGCGGTGATTCTGTCTGGCGTAGTTCGGCACTGGCCCGATTTCTTTATCATCCTGCTCCTGTTGGTGTCCAACGCCGTGGTTGGATTCTGGGAAGAACACCAGGCGGGCGATGCGATCGCCGCACTCCGGAAGCAGTTGGCGATCAAAGCCAAAGTCAAACGTGACGGGAAATGGACGGATCCTTCAGCGAAGGAAGTGGTGCCGGGCGACGTCATCCGCCTCAGACTGGGCGACATCGTTCCAGCCGACGCGCGCCTGCTGCCCGGCGACCCGGTGGAGGTGGACCAGTCCGCGCTGACCGGCGAATCGCTACCCGCCGAAAAAAAGCCGGGCGATGCGGTATTCTCGGGCTCCATCATTCGCCAGGGCGAAATCGAAGCGATGGTGTACGCCACCGGTACCGACACCTACTTCGGCAAGACGGCGCAAATGGTGCAGGGCCCGGAATCCGCCAGCCATTTCCAGAAAGCCGTGCTGAAGATCGGCGACTACCTGATTCTTCTCGCCGTAGCGCTGGTAGCATTGATTGTCACTGTCGCGCTCTTTCGTCACGATCCGGTCATGAGCACGCTGGAGTTCGCGCTGGTGCTTCTGGTGGCCGCGATTCCGGTGGCGATGCCGACCGTACTGTCAGTGACCATGGCAGTGGGCGCACGCCTTCTGGCGAAGAAGCAAGCCATTATCACCAAGCTCTCGGCGATCGAAGAACTGGCCGGCGTGGACATCCTTTGTTCGGATAAGACCGGCACGCTGACCCTGAATAAGCTGACCCTGGGCGACCCCTTCATGCTGAAGGGAATCACAGCCGACGAGGTCATCCTGTGCGCTGCGCTTGCATCCCGCGCCGAAGACAAAGACACCATAGACCTTGCAGTGATCGGCGGAGTCAAGGACCCAAAGACTTTGAAGGCCTGCCAGGTGCTCCATTTTCAACCGTTCGATCCGGTCCACAAGCGCACCGAAGCTACGGTGAAAGGCGCGGACGGAAAGCAGTTCTACGTGGCCAAAGGCGCCCCACAGGTAATTCTCAAGATGTCCATCAATGCCGGCGAGGTGAAGGATGCCGTCGAGAAGGCCGTCGACGAATTCGCCGCAAAAGGCTACCGCTCATTAGGGGTAACCCGCGCCGATGAGGAAAACAAATGGCGAATGGTGGGGGTGTTACCTTTATTCGACGAGCCTCGCCCCGATGCCAAAGCCACGATAGCGAGCGCCCGTCAAATGGGTGTGAGCGTCAAGATGGTTACCGGCGATCAAATGGCAATCGCTAAGGAAACCGCCAGGCAGTTGGGGATGGGCACGAACATCCTCAATGCCAGCGCATTTGGCGATATCAAGCATCACGAGACGGCGCAGGCGGCGGAATCAATCGAAAAGGCGGACGGTTTCGCCCAGGTGTTCCCGGAACACAAATTCCACATCGTGGATGTCCTACAGCAGCGCGGCCACATCGTCGGCATGACCGGCGACGGTGTGAACGACGCCCCCGCGCTCAAGAAAGCGGACTGCGGCATCGCCGTTTCCGGCGCGACGGATACGGCGCGCGCCGCGGCGGACATTGTTCTGCTAGCTTCCGGCCTGTCCGTAATCATCGATGCGATCAAGGAGAGCCGCCGCATCTTCCAGCGGATGAACAGCTACGCGATCTACCGGATCGCCGAGACGCTGCGCGTACTGTTTTTCATGACGCTGGCGATCCTGGTGTTTAACTTCTACCCGGTGACCGCCGTGATGATCGTGATGCTGGCGTTGCTCAACGACGGAGCCATCCTGTCCATCGCCTATGACAACGTTCATTACAAGGATAAGCCCGAGGCTTGGAACATGCGCCTGGTGCTGGGAGTTTCCACGGTGCTGGGCGTCATCGGGGTTGTGGCTGCGTTTGGTCTGTTTTATCTTGGCGAGCGCGTATTCCACCTCAACCGTGCACACATTCAGACGCTGATGTATTTGAAACTGTCCGTGGCCGGACATCTGACGATTTTCCTGACGCGCACGCGCGGCCCATTCTGGTCCATACGCCCCGCGCGGATTCTATGGGTAGCCGTACTCGGCACGCAAACGGTGGCGACGCTGATTGCGGTTTATGGGCTGTTTATGACGCCCCTCGGCTGGGGCTGGGCGGCATTCGTATGGGGCTATGCAATCGCTTGGGCTCTTTTGAATGACCGCGTGAAACTGCTGGCCTATCGAATATTCGACCCTACTAAACCCCCGTTGCTGAGCAAAAAGCCCAAGGGTCCGAATCCGCAAGATCTCAAACCGCAGATCGCCAAGCGGGCCTATGAAATCTATGAGGAGCGAGGCCGCCACGACGGCCAGGCAGATCAGGACTGGCTCGAGGCGGAGCGCGAGACAGAGAAGGATCGGGAGGCGGGACATGCGAAGGCCGTGCCAGTGTCCTCCTGATCTGCCGTCAAGGATGGAATGGAGAAAGCACCTATGAAAGAAGTTAAGCACAGTTCTCACCAGCACGGAACGCCCGCTCGCGAGAGTATTCAGCATGACCCGGATCCTTATTGGAGACGGGCGCATCATGATTGGCGCGTATGGGTCGGCCTGTTTTTCATGCTCGCGGCCATCACGATCTATGTCCTGAGCGATGACTTGTCGTTCTTCCCTCGCATTTTTCGACAGCAGCCAGTATCGGATGCGAGGGGAAAATAGCGGAGCCCAATGAGTCAAGAACTCCTTTATCCACTACGATTCGAGCCGATCTATCAGTATCGGCTCTGGGGCGGCCGGCGTTTGGCCGACCTCCTCACCGCACCGCTGCCGGGTGACGACCCCGTCGGCGAAGCGTGGGTGCTCAGCGACCGCGCTGACCATCCGAGCCGTGTTGCTGAGGGACCGCTCAAGGGACGAACCATCTCTCAACTGCTGGAACAGTTTCCTCAACAGGTGATGGGAAAGCTGGCGGGGCGATTCGGCCGATTCCCGCTGCTGTTGAAGTTCCTCGACGCACGTGAAATGCTCTCGGTCCAGGTTCATCCTGCGGATACCCACACAGACCTGCTCCCGGCGGGCGAGACCGGTAAGACCGAAGCCTGGGTTGTACTGGAGGCAGGGCCAAAGAGCCGCATCTATGCGGGTCTGCGGCCTGGCGTCACGGAAGCGGGTCTGCGGCAGGCGATTGCGAACGGAGGGGTGGCGGACCAACTCGCATACATTACGCCGCAGCCCGGCGATGCCGTCTTCATACCGGCTGGGACGGTTCACTCTCTGGGCGGCGACATCGTGGTGTTCGAGGTTCAGGAGAACAGCGACGTAACATTTCGCTTGTACGACTGGAACCATGTTGACGCGAAGACAGGCAAGCCACGCGCACTCCAAATCGATCAGGCCCTTGCCTGCGTCGATTTTGGGGAGTGTGCGGGCGGTCTGGTGACGCCCGTGATGGAGTCTAAGACGCCGGTGGAGCGCGAGCAACTCTCTCGCTGTGAACACTTCTGGCTGTCGCGCCTTCAAGGGGACATGCCGTTTGTCTTTGGCAAGTCAGGTGCGCCGAGCGTGCTGGTGTGCATCGAGGGCGCGGGGCAAGTCGAGCACAGTGGAGAACAGTATGCCATCAGAAAAGGCGACGTCTTTCTGTTGCCTGCGGTTCTCGGAACGTGTAGCGTTCAGCCGCGAGGCGCAGTAAAGCTGTTGGAAATCGAGATACCGGAATGAAAAAGCTGATCGTCTTTGACCTGGATGGAACTCTGGCCGAAAGTAAAGCCCCTCTTGATGCCGAAATGTCGCGACTGCTCGGCGACCTTCTCGGCATTGTCAAGGCGGCCGTGATATCCGGAGGCGATTGGCCGCAGTTTGAAAAACAGGTGCTCTCCCGTCTTCCCCATGACGCAAGCCTGGCGAATCTATCGATCCTGCCCACATGTGGAACCAAGTTCTTCCGCTACGCAGGGGACTGGAAGAAGATCTATTCCGAAGACTTCACGGCAAGTGAAAAAGAGAAGATCGTCAGCTCTCTCAAGAAGGCGCTCGAAGAAGCCGGTTTCCAAGCCAAAAAGGTCTGGGGGGAAGTGATTGAAGACCGGGGAAGCCAGATCACATTCTCAGCGCTCGGTCAGCAGGCGCCCTTGGAAGAAAAGAAGAAATGGGATTCCGATTATGCCAAGCGCAAGAAGATCAAAGCGATTCTCGACACGTTGATCCCCGAGTTTTCCGTCCGCATGGGCGGCGCGACGTCCATAGATGTCACCAAACCGGGCATAGACAAAGCCTACGGAGTCAGAAAACTAAGAGACGTTCTCGGCATTTCATTGAAAGAAATGATTTACATTGGCGACGCCCTGTTCGCGGGCGGGAACGACTATCCGGCCGAGCAGGCAGGTGTTGTTTCTATTCCGGTTCAGGGTCCCCACGAGACGAAACGGGTTGTCGAAACAATCATCGCTTGTCTGTCGGATCACGGTCAGGAAGCGTTGAAGCTATGAGGACACTCTGATGATCGGATTCAAATTGCAGCGTCTCGGAATGATAATGGAGCCAGAGCCGGGCAATCCCCAGGAGGTTGAAGGCGTCTTAAATCCAGCCGCTGCTCGCGGCCCCGATGGTAAGCTCTACCTTTTTCCACGGCTGGTTGCGAAGGGGAACTACTCACGCATCGGCATTGCACGAGTGCGGTTCAATGAAGCTGGCAATCCGGCCGGCGTCGAACGGCTCGGCATCGCACTGGAGCCGGAAGCCGACTATGAGTTGCAGCCCGGCGGTAAGGGCGGGTGCGAGGATCCGCGGATCACGTTCGTGGAACCGCTCCGGCGCTACTTGATGACCTACGCGGCATTTTCAGCCCGTGGCCCACGGATCGCTTTTGCGGTCTCGGAAGACCTCTTCCACTGGAAGCGCCTGGGGCTCGCGAGTTTCGGCCCGTATCAGGGCATCGAATTCGCCGACGTGGACGACAAAGACGCCAGCCTCTTTCCCGTCGCCATTCCCAATCCTTCCGGTCACCCGGAACTGGCCATTCTCCACCGGCCGCTTTTCCCCGGCACTCGTCCCGAAGAGACCGCCGTCCATCCCGCGTCCCGCGAGTTGGATCTGGAGCGGGAAAGCATCTGGATATCCTACTGCCCGACGCCGCTGGACGGCCGTGAACCGAGTTGTCTCGGCAAGTTTACCTCACATCACCGGCTGGCCGCTCCCGTCTCGCCCTGGGAGCGGCTCAAAATCGGCGCCGGCACTCCGCCTATTCTGGGGCGGCACGGATGGCTGATCGTTTACCACGGTGTGAGCGAAATAGTGAAGCCGGGCAACGCCGGGCGCCAACTATGTTACTCGGCTGGGGTGATGGTGCTTTCGAAGGAGCATCCGCGCGTGATCCGCTATCGTTCGGCGGAGCCTGTGCTGATTCCATCGCTGCCGCAGGAACGCGACGGGACCGTCGCCAACGTCGTGTTCCCCACCGGCATCGACCGGCGCGACGATCTTGGATCGCCGGACCGCTTCGACATCTATTACGGGATGGCCGACAGCCGGATTGGCGTGGCGCGTCTTGATGTGCCGGATTTCGTGCCGACGGGAGGAGTCGCGGACCCGCCAGAAGCCAGGGTGTAACGCGCTCAGGAGATAGTCATCGTGAAACCGAATGCAGATAAGCCCGCGGCGAAGGACGATCTGAAAACGCTTCCCATGCTGGAACTGCAGGCAAAGTTGGGGTCGTCGCCGGACGGCCTCAGTCAAGCCGAAGCGCAGAAACGGCTGACCCAATACGGGCCTAACGAGATCGAAGAAAAGAAAACCAATGCGTTCCTGAAATTCCTCAGCTATTTTTGGGGTCCAATCCCATGGATGATCGAAGTAGCGGTGATCCTGTCGGGCGCGGTCCAGCACTGGCCGGATTTCTTCATCATCCTCCTCCTGCTGGTTTCCAATGCCGTCGTCGGATTCTGGGAAGAAAGCCAGGCGGGCAACGCCATCGCTGCCCTGAAGGCCAAACTGGCGATCAAGGCCCGGGTGAAACGTGATGGAAAGTGGATTACTCCGGCGGCGCGCGAGGTGGTGCCGGGCGACGTCATCCGCCTGCGCCTGGGCGACATTGTGCCGGCAGATGCGCGCTTGCTGCCGGGCGACCCAGTGGAGGTGGATCAGTCCGCGTTGACGGGAGAGTCTTTGCCCGCCGAGCGCAAACCTGGCGAGGCTGTGTTTTCGGGATCGATCGTCCGCCAGGGCGAAATCGGCGCGCTGGTCTATGCCACGGGCGCGAACACCTACTTCGGCAAGACGGCGCAACTGGTGCAGGAGGCGCACACCGTCAGCCATTTCCAGCGTGCTGTGCTGAAAATTGGCGATTACCTGATCGTCCTCGCGGTGGCTCTAGTGGCGGTGATTGTTACCGTCGCGCTCTTCCGCGGCGACCCGATCCTCACCACGTTGCAGTTCGCCTTAGTGCTGACCGTGGCCGCGATTCCGGTGGCCATGCCCACGGTTTTGTCGGTGACAATGGCGGTCGGCGCGCGGCTGCTCGCCAAGAGAGAAGCTATTGTGAGCCGGTTGGTAGCCATCGAGGAATTGGCGGGCGTGGACGTGCTGTGCGCTGACAAGACCGGCACTCTGACCCAGAACAAGCTGACGCTGGGCGATCCATTCGGTGTGAACGATGTCCCCGCCGACCAAGTCATCTTCAATGCCGCGCTGGCCTCGCGGGCGGACAACAACGACACCATTGATCTGGCCGTTCTGGGCGGTCTGAAAAACGCCCAGGAGTTGAATGGCTATCAGGTGGTCCATTTTCAGCCCTTCGACCCGGTACATAAGCGCACCGAAGCCGCCGTCAAAGCCGCTGACGGAAGGACGTTCAAAGTAACGAAGGGCGCGCCGCAGGTGATTTTAGAATTGTCGGCCAATGCCGGGCAGGTGAAGCCCGCAGTCGAGAAGGCCGTCAATGAATTCGCGGCGCGCGGGTTTCGTTCGTTGGGCGTGGCGCGGGCCGAGGGAGAAGGCCAATGGCAGTTTCTGGGTGTCTTGCCCCTGTTCGATCCGCCACGGGAAGACGCCAAGGCAACCATCGCGACCGCGTGCCAGATGGGCGTGAAGGTCAAGATGGTTACCGGCGATCAACTGGCCATCGCTCAGGAAACCGCGATGAAATTAGGGATGGGCACGGCGATTCTCGACGCCGGCGGTTTGGGCGACGTAAAGCATCACGAATCGGCCCAGTCGGCGGAGTCCATCGAAAAAGCCGACGGTTTTGCCCAGGTATTCCCCGAACACAAGTTCCATATCGTGGACGTGCTGCAGCAGCGCGGCCACATTGTCGGCATGACGGGCGACGGGGTGAACGACGCCCCCGCGCTGAAGAAAGCTGACTGCGGCATCGCCGTTTCCGGCGCCACGGACGCCGCGCGCGCGGCGGCATCCATCGTGCTGATGACGCCCGGCCTGTCGGTGATTATCGACGCGATCAAGGAGAGCCGAAAAACGTTCCAGCGGATGAACAGCTATGCGATCTACCGTATTGCTGAGACGCTGCGCGTGCTGTTGTTCATGACGCTGGCGATCCTGGTGTTCAACTTCTATCCACTGACGGCGGTGATGATCGTGATACTGGCGTTGCTCAACGACGGAGCCATCCTGTCCATCGCTTATGACAACGTTCATTACAAGGATAAGCCCGAGGCCTGGAACATGCGTCTGGTGCTGGGGATTTCCACGGTGCTGGGTGTCATCGGGGTCGTCTCCGCCTTCGGATTGTTTTATCTCGGTGAGCGTGTCTTTCATCTCGATCGTGCGCACATCCAGACGCTGATGTATTTGAAGCTGTCCGTGGCCGGACATCTAACGATTTTCCTGACGCGTACGCGCGGCCCGTTCTGGTCCATACGCCCCGCGCGGGTTCTATGGGCAGCGGTGCTCGGCACGCAAGCGCTGGCGACCCTGATTGCGGTTTATGGGCTGTTTATGACACCCCTCGGCTGGGGCTGGGCTGCGTTCGTTTGGGGCTACGCTCTGGCTTGGTTCCTGCTGAACGACCGCGTGAAACTGCTCGCCTATCGGATTTTTGATCCTACTAAAGCCCCGTTGTTGGAGATTCGGAAACAGTATGCGTGACGGGTGAAGGCCGCGTCAAGGTCCTCGTTATCCCCATGAGTGGTAAGCGGCGCACCTGCGCAGTTCGTTGATATCGAAGGGATGAAGATGCAGATCAATTCAAAGGACTTCCGAGTGCGGCCCGGAGAAAAGGTCCAACTCAGAGAGTGGCCGACGATTGTGAAGCCATTTTTCACGTCGAAGAACGATTATCAAGAACTCCTAGGAGAGCACGTTCAAGAGTTGAGCTCGCTGCAACACCTTCACTACGCTTCCAACCGCTATGCGTTGCTCCTGATTTTTCAGGGATGGATGCCGGCGGCAAGGACGGCGCCATTCGGCACGTTATGTCCGGGATCAATCCGCAGGGCTGCCAGGTCTTTAGCTTCAAGCAGCCGAGCGCCAACGAATTGGAACATGATTTTCTTTGGCGCACGACATGCCGGCTTCCCGGGCGCGGTCACATCGGCATATTCAATCGTTCCTACTACGAAGAGGTGTTGGTCGTTCGGGTGCATCCGGAGATTCTCCGCAGCGAGGGGCTTTCGGAAGAGTTGCGCGACGAGAAAACCATCTGGGCGGAGCGGTATCGCTCCATCCGGGACCTGGAGAGCCACCTATATCGCAACGGAACGCGGACTATCAAGGTATTCCTCCATCTCTCCCAGGAAGAACAGCGAAGGCGATTCCTCGAGCGAATTGATGAGCCCGATAAGAACTGGAAATTCAGCCTCGCGGACATTCACGAGCGGAAATACTGGAAGCATTACATGAAGGCTTATGGGGCCTGTCTGAGCGCGACAAGTACCCATCACGCGCCCTGGTACGTCGTTCCCGCCGACGATAAGGAGAATGCCCGGTTGATTGTTTCTCGGATTGTCCTTGATGCGTTCCATAAAATGAAGATGGCATACCCTAAGACCACCGCGAAACGCCGGCAGGAATTGGAATCTATGCGCAAGCGGCTCTGAAGGATAACTTATGACCGAGAATCAACCACAACAACAGTACGCACTCGGCATGATCGGCTTGGGCGTGATGGGTCGCAACATGTTGCTCAACATGGCAGACCACGGCTTCCCGGTGGCGGGCTATGACAAGGATTCGAGCAAGGTAGAAGCGCTCCGGAAGGAGTCGGCGGCAAACGACATACACGCCGCGGATAATATCAAGGACTTCATCGGATTACTCCGGGCGCCGCGCGCAGTCATGATGCTGGTGCCCGCCGGCCCGCCCGTGGATTCCGTGATCGCCGATCTGTTGCCGCATCTCGAAAAGGGCGACCTCATCATCGACGCCGGCAATTCCTACTTCAAAGATACGAACCTGCGAGCCCGTAACCTGGTTGGGAAGGGCATTCAATTCCTCGGCGTCGGCATCTCTGGCGGCGAGGAGGGCGCGCGCCATGGCCCGAGCATCATGCCCGGCGGACCTAAAGAAGCGTATGAGCGGGTCCGCCCGCTGCTCGAGGCGGTAGCTGCCAAAGTCGATGGAGAGCCGTGCGTGACCTACCTGGGCCCAGGATCGGCCGGGCATTTTGTCAAGACCGTGCACAACGGTATCGAGTACGCGCTGATGCAACTCCTAGCCGAGACATACGACCTGATGAAGCGGGGCCTCGGCTTGAGCGACGATGAACTGCGCGACATGTACGAGGCGTGGAATCGGCGAGAACTCAACGGCTACCTGATCGAGATCACCAGTCGCATCTTCAACAAGGTCGACGAAAGCACCGGCAAGCGGCTGATCGACGAAATCCTGGATGTGGGCAAACAGAATGGCACCGGCATGTGGACCTCGCAGAGCGCGATGGAGCTGCAAGTGCCTATTCCCACGATCGACCTGGCGGTCGCGATGCGGGATATGTCCGTGTTGGAAAAGCAGCGCGAGACGGCCGGCGCGATCTTCAAACGGCCGATCCCACCGTTCACCGGCGACCGCAAAGTCTTCCTCGACCAACTGGGCCACGCGCTCTATGCCGCGATGATCGTCGCCTACGCGCAAGGCATGGCTGTCCTGGCGGCAGCATCGGACAAGTACGCGTACACCCTGGATCTCGAGGCCGTGGCGCGAATCTGGCGGGGCGGCTGCATCATCCGCGCCGAGCTGCTGGAGGACATTAGGACGGCATATCGCAACCAACCGGGGCTGCCGAATCTGCTACTGGCGCCGGAGTTATCGAACAAGGTAAGGGCCAACCAGGAGGATTTGCGCCACGTCGTCTGCGCGGCAGTCGAGATGGGTTTGCCCGCACCCTGTTTCATGACTGCGTTGGGCTACCTCGACGGCTACCGCAGTGCCTGGCTGCCGGCGAACCTGATTCAGGCACAGCGCGATTACTTCGGCGCGCACAGTTACGAGCGCGTCGACGTCAAAGGCACATTTCACACGGACTGGACGAAGGGTTGACGTGATGAAGACCAACGATCTACTCGAACCAAATATATTCGTTATTTTCGGTGGAGCGGGCGACCTGACCTGGCGGAAGCTGATGCCGGCCCTGTTTGACCTTTCGCAGAGCCATAGCATTCCGGCTCATTTCGCGATTATCGCGGTAGACCGAGTCGCGCTCAGCGAAGACGCCCTGCGCAAGCGCCTGCACGAGGGAGTCAAAAGGTTCGCCCGCAGCGGGAAAACCGCCGTCAAGGAGTGGAAGCAGCTCTCGCTGCATATCCGCTATTTGCAGGGCGATTTCAAAGCCAACGCGACCTATGCGGAAGTTGGCCAGCTGCGCGCAAGCCTGGAAAAGGAATGGGGCGCCAAAGCCCAACGCATTTTCTACATGGCCACGCCGCCCTCCCTGTTTGGTGAAATCCCTCGCCTTATAAACTATGCCGGCCTCGCGGCCGACCGGGAACGGTCGCGAATTGTCATTGAGAAACCGATCGGGTATGACCTGGAGTCGGCACAGGCGCTGAACCGCACACTCGCCAACGACTTTCAAGAATCTCAAATCTTCCGTATCGACCATTACCTGGGCAAAGAGACGGTGCAGAACATCCTGGCCTTTCGCTTTGCCAATCCACTGTTCGAGCCGATCTGGAACCGGCGTTATGTCGACTACGTGACCATCACGGTCGCCGAAGAGGTGGGCGTGGAGCATCGCGGCGGTTATTACGACAAGGCCGGCGCGCTGCGCGACATGGTGCAGAACCATCTGTTGCAACTGCTCTGCCTGGTAGCCATGGAACCGATGGTCTCCTTCGATGCCGACGAGATTCGCAATAAGAAAGTGGACGTGCTGCACGCGGCTAGGCCCGTTCCGCACGACGAGGTGCATCGCTCCACGGTTCGCGGGCAGTATGACAGCGGCTGGGTTGGCGGCAAGAAAGTGTGCGCATATCGCGAAGAAGACGGCGTATCGCCCGATTCACCGACGGAAACGTTTGCCGCCTTGCGGCTATTCATCGATAACTGGCGCTGGCAGGACGTGCCATTCTATCTGCGTACCGGCAAACGCCTCCTCCGTCAGGCGTCGGAAATCGCCATCCAGTTCCGCGCGGTTCCGCATCAATCGTTTCCCAGCGAGGCGACCCTCGATTGGAAACCGTCGCGCCTGATCTTGTTGATACAGCCCGACGAAGGCATCGTGCTCCGCTTTCAAGCAAAACACCCTGGGCCTAAGATGGTCTTGCAGCCGGTGGACATGCAGTTCAGCTATCGCGAAAGTTTCGACACGCCATCGCCGGAGGCCTATGTGACGCTGCTGGCGGACGTGATCGACAACGATGCCACGCTGTTCATGCGCGACGACCAGGTGGAGGCGGCGTGGCGCCTATTGATGCCGGTGCTCGAGGTGTGGAACTCGAGCCCTCCCAATGATTTTCCGAACTACGCCAGCGGCACTTGGGGGCCGGATTCGACGCAAGGTCTGCTGGTTCAACAAGGGCACAGTTGGCCGGCTCCCGTGGAATTGGCCGGGCGCCCCAAATGAGAAAACTCATGACCCGGCACAGTATTCCGTTAGGCAGGATTCTGGGAATCCCAACGATGCCGCGACGGTGGTCAGGTGATGACCGGCAGCCAAGTAACACATGGCGACGAATGGAGCTCATGGGTATCCACGGCCACGGCGTTGGCTGTGTCATTCTGGCCCACTTTGAAGGAGAACTGCGAGACGACACTCGAGATAATTGGGCATTACCTTTGTTTGCGATCACTTGTCGATGGAGTATTGGCATTGGATAGCATTCAATTACTAACTTCGGTCGTTTCACCAAAGTCATCCATCGGTGAACCATCTCCCGTCACCCGAAGAGACTCTGGTTTTTGCCGCGCATCCGCCGTAGTCTGCTGGTAACGGCGGCAGAAGTGGCAATTTAAATTAAGGAAGGCAGCTATGCAGAACTGGTTCGCAGAGTGCGGCGCCTCGATGCGCGCCTTTTGGCTGGAAGACCAAGGACAGGACCTGATCGAATATACCCTCCTGCTCGCGTTCGTCGCCCTGGCGTCGGCGACTTTGTTCCTCCGCGCTGGCGGCAGCATCAAATCGATCTGGACCACCACCAACTCGCAGTTGGCGGCGGCCGCCGCTTCCGCATCGTCGTAGCCCGACGCTTACGCAGTCCCGATTTCAGATAATTATCCTGGAAACTCAAGGTTCAAACCGGAGCGCTACTGCTCTTGATCGCCGCTGTCGGCGCGATGCTGACCCGGCGCGTTCGCCTCGCGCCCACAACCCTGACCTGCAGAAGCGAGTCGTCATGGCGGCTCTCGATCTGCTGAGGATCGCAGTGACGGAGCCCCTCGCGGCAGACTTTTCCGACATCGATTCCCGATCTTCACCTTTCCGCGGGTGACAGGCCGGCAGGCAATGACTTTCTCCGGAAAGTTCGCTCAGTGAGACAACAACCCCCCTTGCAACCAGCGATAGCGGACGCTCGCAGTTAATCTGTTGATTAGCCATTCCTGACGCAAGGCCGGCGTCCACGACCGCTATAACATGCTGCCCGGGAGCGCTTTCGAGGTCGATTTCGGCGGCCCTAACGATGCCGTGCTGCTGACCAACTTCCTCCACCATTTCGATCAGCCTACCTGCGTGGGCCTATTGAAGAAGGTCCACACTGCGCTGCGGCCCGGCGGGCGCGCCGCCACGCTCGAGTTCGTGCCCAATGAAGACCGCGTCTCCCCGCCCATGCCTACGGCTTTCAGCATGACCATGCTGGCGTCCACGGTAGCGGGTGACGCCTACACCCTGAGCGAACTTACAGACATGTACAACCAGGCAGGCTTCGGAGGCGTTACCGCCGCCCCATCCCCATGAGCCCACACACTGTGGTCATGGGCGCGTCTGATTACCGCTGCGCCAGCGCTCGGGTAGTAGTGGTCTGGGTGTCCGGGGGCGGCGTCGCCAGGCTGGTGCCCTCCTATGGCTGTGGCGACAGAGAGAGAGCATTGGAACATTTCGCAGCATTCTACAATAGGCGGTACGGCTCCACGGTGCAATGGGAATCGGAGCCGGCCGGTCAAAACTACAAGGAAACAGGCAGAATACTGTGGACAAGCGCATCCCATTGGTGATCCGGGAGGTTGCATACAATCTACGCGGTGGATTCCTGGTTCGTCCTCTAATCATCACGCTCACACTCGGTTGCTTGGGTGCGGTGCTGTCATACCTCGAAGAGTTAGTCCCCGGGTTTTCTGATTTCGTTCCGAAGGTGCTCTTTCCATCTCATTCCGACCCACAGGTGGCGCAGGTCATTCTGGGAGGCATCGCGGCCTCGATCATGACCGTGGTCTCGATCGTTTTCGCGATATTGCTGATGACACTCACGCTGGCCTCCATGCAGTTTTCCCCGCGCATCATCGTCAGCTTTTCCAGGGATCGCGTGACGCAATGGACGCTGGGGATCTTTCTCGGCACGTTCACCTACTGCATGGCCGCGCTTCCGGCGGCACATTCGCTCCCGCACCCGTTCGCGCCGGTCGTCACGGTGCTGGGGGCGATGCTGCTGGCGCTGGTCTGCGTCGGCTGGTTGCTGTTTTTCATCCATCACATCTCGCGCGCGATCAGCGTCAACCACATCGTGGACCGGATCGCTTCGGAAACTGAGGTGATGATCGACGAGGTGATGCGCTGGCCGCACCGACCGGGCCGCCCGGATGGCGACGATCCGCGACGGGGATACCCGTGGGAGACGACGCTCACCAGCCAGGTCTCCGGCTACATCCGCTTCCTCGACACCCGGCGCTTGGTTGCGGTCGCCAAGACGTACCATGTCAGAGTCGACGTCTTGCGCCGCGTCGGCCACTTCGTCCCGGCTGGAGTACCGCTGATGAAACTTTCGAAGGGCGACCGGATACCGCCGGAAGGGAGCGAGGAGCTTCGAGGAGCATTCGACTTAGGTCCCACCAGGACCCTGCAACAGGACGTGGAATTCGGAGTTTTGCAGATCGTCGACATCGCGCTGAAAGCCATCTCACCCGCCGTCAATGACCCCACCACCGCGATCGGCTCAGTGGACCAGTTGAGCCGCATACTGATCCGGTTTTCGTCGCGTGACACACCGGAGTCGATTCTCTATGATCCGCCTGGGGTTTTTCGCGTTCATGTTCCATGGATCGGCTTTGAGCGGCTTCTGGATTCAGCTTTCGAACAAATACGGTTGTATTCCAGGTCTGATGTTGCGGTGAGCTTGCGTCTTTTGCGTGCGCTGACTGACATCGCGGTCACTACGCCCGACCCGCTGTTCCATCGAATTCTCGGTGAGCGCGGCCGACGGATCGTCGATGGTTGTACAGGCTCCCTGGGCGAGGAAGAGCTGAAGCCGCTTCGGGCGAGAGCAGCGGTGCTGGAGAATCTCACTGCTTCGTCTCAGGCGGCCAACGGAGCCTAATTCGAAGTGAGTTGATAGCGAGCGTATGGAGCCGGCCCGTCGCTTCGCACCGTGGGCTTAGGCGCTATGGTTGCCCGCAGCTTTTAGGCGCCCACGCGCCTGCATGTCTGTGTACCCGCTTGTTTACCAGCAACCTCAACAGTGCTTCTGCACGCCCGAAGGCGCGGCTGGATGGCCTAACGGACCGGGTAGAGGTCCACCAATCAGATTCACCAGCCCCTCTGACCTTTGTTGTTGTGCAGGGCGGTTGCTGGATCGTCCAAGGAAGAAGACTTCCTGACTGGCTATGAAGCTGTCCCGGCAATGCCGCAGCCAAACACGACCGCCCACGCCCGTTTTCCTCAAACAGCTTCAACATGCGCCTCTTCGACTTCCGGCATCCCTCGCGAGATGCACTCCTCAACTCACGCGACCCGCAGTCCGGAAACACCTCTCATCCGGATTCCGGCCACATCAAATTGAATTGTTTTGAAGGGTGCCTTTCGGAGGGTGCGCTTTGCGCTGGCCTGGCGAACCGAGCCCTTATGTCTCGATTCTATCGCACGCCGTGCGCCGGAGCCAAACATTTTCGCGTGCGAGCGATTTCGTCGCGTTCGGCGGCCTCGGTACTGCCACGATTCAGCGAGCCGCACTGGGGGGAAACTGGGGGTACCCCAGAGGTCAAGGAATAGGAAATTCGGGTAAGGACGGGTAATTCCAGATTTCGACCTCAGTTTGGACACGGCGCCGCAAGTGGCGTGTCGTCAAATAGTTGTGTTGGAAATAAAAGGGGTTGGAGTGGCTCCTCAGGTAGGACTCGAACCTACAACCCTTCGGTTAACAGGCGAGTGCTGAGCCGGGGCTGCTCTCGTGCTTCCTCGGCCGTAGAGCGCATTCCATAGGGCGGCGGCTCATGACGCTTGCGTACTCATCTGTCCACTTCCGATTTCCTCGGCTTGACGAGCCGGAGCGGTTCATTGGGATCGTAATCGAATCCTTTCCGAAGCGGGCGTCGGCGCAGGCTTGCGCTGTTTGAGCGCCGCGATTCTCCGTGCCACCGCGGTTGATGGCGTTGGCAGCAACACAGCCGAGCCGGTCGCATGCTGGGATGCGACTTCGCTGGTATCGCCAGACGTGAGGCTGGCTCGCTTCGCGAGTTTTGCCTTTCGGGTCCGAAGCTTTAGGAAATGATGTATGTTGCTCGGGCAGGTGCTGAGCTGGCACTCTTTCGCCAGTACCCGCGCGATTTCGCCGAAGGTCCGGCCACGGCGACGCATCCCCTCGATCAGCGTGAGGTGCGGGTCCAGCCGCGAGCGCGGCGGTTTGGCCGGCAGTCTTTCGAGAATCTCGTTGACCTTGTCATTCATCTCAATCCCACCTGAAACGCCCCTGGCATGAGCCCAGCGGCCCGCAGAAGACGTTGAAACGTCCGTCGAATGACGATTGAACAAGCATCGAATATCCATTGAATATTCATCGAATACTCGATGAACGTGCATCGAATAGAACGGGCTTCGCGGGGGTCGCGAAACCTAAGCCGACAGGCTTAGGGATGGTGTCTCTCTTCTTATTCCGTGTTCTCGGAAGCTACTCAATCTCGTGCCGACGCCGCAATTCGCTGGATCGTCTCCCGGAACATTCTCTCAATATCTGCCGCGGCAGACACCGGAAATCCCAGTTGCTCAGCGAGAGCCTCCAATTCGGGACGCCACGTCGGCGGGACTGCGAACTGCGGAGGAAAATCATGGGTAGCGCGCTCCTGAAAAACCCGCCGGGCTGATGCAAGAGCTGCCGCGTAGTCAAGCTGGCCGAGGGTTTCTATCAGGAGGATGTCCAGCACATCTCGGGCGCGGGTTGAGGACGTATTCGGCGCCGTGCATGCGTGAAGCTTCTGACCGACCTGTTCGCTCAGGCTGATGCACCTTACGGGCGATGTGACCTTGACGCCCATTTCATGTAGCCCGGCAATTGCGGGCTCCACGAGATCAACAGTTGTTTTGGTAGTCGGTCCCAGATCCACCTCGACGGTCTGCCACGCACGAGTCCGGTGTTGAATCGCGACCTCAACTCTCACCGTATCAGCGAGGTCCATCTCATGGACCTGCCCCTTGAGCCTGAAGGAAAACTGGTCGAAACCCAACCTCAAGGCCTGCTCAAAAGATCGAAGCCGAGTTCTGCGGTCGCCATCCAACACAAGGTCGAGATCCTTGGTCGCGCGGGCGCGTTGAGCAAAACGCAGTTCCATCGCCACGCCGCCCTTAAGATAGTACCCCGCGAGTAGGCCTTCAGTCGTTGCCCGTTCGAGCACGCCGCAGATAGTCAGGAATGACACCCACCTCCGTAATCGCTCTTGATCCAGGCCCTGATCGCGCGCGACGCGGGCGAGGGTTTTTCCCAGCCGCTCGGAAGGCTGCTGTCGCTGTGTCATCGATTTCCGCTGTCCTGCTGTTGGGTATCCGTCTCAAGGCTGCGGACATAGCTGTTGACGCGGCGGGTCAACCGTTGCGCTTCGCTGCTGTTGATGTATCCTTCCCGGCGGGCGTCCGATATCGCTTGACGTACGACGCCGACTTGACCGGTGGAGGTCAACACATCCTGTACGGTTCGACCGACCGTCGTAAGGGGCAGCCCCTCGTGGAGCGTCACTTCGTCGGCCTGGAGATTTGCATGATGTACCTCAACCCATTTCGGGCGCACCCTACGGAGCCGGGCATTCCGGGGAACCGTGATGTGTACGGAAGCAGGGCTTGCGTCGGAAATCCCATATGCCGCCAGGGCAGTGGCGTGCGAAAGCGCAGCATTTTGTGGACCGTCATCAGCCTTGGCCCAGAGCACGGCCTCCCGATATTGAGAGAATCGACTCGAAGGAAAGTGCGGGATTCGGTAGACTCCGCGAGCGGCCCGCTCCAGCCGCCCGCGCTGCGTGAGGCGCGCGAGGACTGAATCCGCAATCCCTGCGTCTCTCGCCTGCTTTGCGGTCAGGAGGCCGTCATGCTCTTCGGCCAGCGCAATCAACTCATCGAATCGAGTCCTCGGCACAATCTCGATTGTCCCACTCGACGCGAGCGCATGTCAATATCATTCCATAATGGAACTATATTGACAAGACGGCCCCAACCGAGCTATTTCGACGATAACCGCTGCTGGACTTTACCTTGATTACCTCATTAAGGCAGCTCTTGGAGAGCCACCATTGAAAACAGAAGACTTCCTTGACCAGAAAACAGCGCCTTGAACGCCTAAGTCCTCTATTTACAATCGAAATCCGTTTTCCCAAGCTGGACGTCGCGGGTTCGAGCCCCGTCTCCCGCTCCATGTTTTCAATAACTTGGAAGCACCCACCGATTCCGTTATTCCGTTTATTCCATTAAGCCGGGTTAGCTAAACAAACTCGAAGCCGCAGTGTTTCGAAAACCACAACCCCAGAGTCGGGTCGCGTCTTCCTGGGCGTCGCAAAGCGCTAGTCTCCGCGTCTTTCTCGCTCGGGCAACCCGGTGCACCCGGCGTTAGCTCCTGCCCGCCTCCACGGACATCGCATCTTCCACGCCCTCCAATTGAAACGTGTCGGCATAGCCCTGTAGATCCAGGTAGCCGGTCCCGGACAGGCAGAAAGCGATGGTTGCGGCTTCACCCGCTTGTTGAAAGTGTCGGGCTTCCCGGATCACCTGCGCGATGGCGTGGCATGATTCGGGAGCGGCCAGAATCCCCTCGGACTCGAAGAACGCGCGCCCCGCGTTGAAGGCCTCCTGCGAAGAGACGGCCGCGGCTTCGACCACGCCGTGGTGGAAAAGATAGCTGAGCAGCGGGCTCTTGCCGTGGTAGCGCAGACCACCGGCGTGCATCTTCTCGGGTAGGAACTCGCGCCCCAGCGTGTACATCTTCACTTGAGGCGTCAATCCGAAGGCGTCCGCGAATTCGTAGCGATACTCGCCTTGCGTGAGCACCGGAATCCGGTCCGATTCGACGGCGAGCATACGCGGAATTCTTCCGCGCCACGGCCCATGGCCGAAACGGGCGGCGGCGAAGGGGCTGATAAAACCGGTGAAATTCGTTCCACCTCCCACGCACCCGATCACCAGGTCGGGCTCGACACGGTGCTCTTGTAGCTGACCGGCAAGCTCGATTCCAATCACGGTCTGATGAAGCGCCGCGTAATAACTCATGCAACCGAGCGCCAATCGGGCGTCCGGCCGCGCCGCCACCATTTCCATCGCTTCGCTCATGCCAATGCCGAGCGAGCCGGGATGTCCGGGGTCCTGTTCGAACAGTGCGCGGCCGCACTTGGTGAATGGACTGGGTGAGGCGATGGCGGTCGCGCCAGCAAGCTGCATGAGATAGCGCCGGTAAGGCTTCGCGCTATAGCTGTTGCGCGTCATGAATACGGTGCAGCGGACACCCAGATTGTGGCAACTCCATCCCAGCGCGCAGCCCCACTGCCCGGCTCCGGTATCGGTGATGAGTTCGGCCAGACCTTGCTTGCGGGCATAATACGCCTGCGGAATGGCGGTGTTGGGCTTGTGGCTTCCCGTCGGCGAGACATCTTCGCGCTTGCAGTAAATCGCGCCCGCATAACCGATGGCTTTCTCGAGCCCGCGCGCCCGGTGAACGGGAGTGGGCCGGTATTTGGCGTATTCCCGCGCGACTTCCTCCGGAATGGGGATCCAGGCGTCCGCGCCATAAGGGCCGTCCAGCAATTCGATGCGCGCGCACTCTTCGCTATAGATTTTCGCCAGCCCGTCAAACGAGACGGTCTGCCCGTCGCTGAAGCGCGCGATGGGGAGTGGGGAAGGCAGAAGCGCAGCGAGATTCAGCCAGGCTTCCGGAACGGGAATCTGAGTGTGCATGGGCATAGTTGTAAGATCTGCCGCGATCAGCGGCCGGGGCCTCCATCGCTCCAGGGAGAGGATATTTTGCCGGCCAGCGTGACCGGCAGGGCTTCGACAAATTCGATTACGCGCGGCAGCTTGTATTCGGCGAGCCGGCGCCGGCAGTGCGAGATCACGTGGGATCTGGTCATTTCGAAGCCTTCCCGCAACTCGATCCGCGCTCGAATCAGTTCGCTCTCGCGATCACCGCCGTCCGCATCGACATGACAGGCCACGACGCCTTCGAGCGACTCGACCGCCTGCTCGATTTCCGCCGGATCGATCTTCACGCCGGCCATGTTGATCATCCGCCGCGTTCTGCCCAAAAGCCGCAATCGTCCGTCCGAATCCTGGCAGCCGAGATCGCCGGTTCGAAAGAACCCATCCTCGAACACCCGGAGATTCCATTCCGGGTCCGCGACATATCCGGACATCACCATGGGTGACCGCACGGCCACTTCGCCTTCGTTGAGGATGCGGATCTCGACTTCGTCAATGGGAGTCCCGACAGTTCCCGGCGGAGGAGGCTCGGCTGAGCGATCGATCGAGATTACGCTGGTTTCCGTCGATCCGTACAATTGGCGCACGCGCGTGCCGAAACGCTCCTGCCACGCCAGGGCTAGCGTCTGGGGCATGCGCGCGCCGGCGGACACGCACAGTTTCAACGTAGGCAGATAATGGGCGTGGTCGAGCAGCATCCGGTAAATAAATGGCGAGCCGATCAGGACATCGGCGTTCTCCGCCGCAACCAGCCGCGCGCAGGCCGCCGGCGTGAAGTGCCGCACGAGGATGAGACACGCGCCGTTGAGCAGCGGCAGGATCAAGCTGTTATGAAATCCGCTGGAGTGATAAAAGGGAACCACGCACAGGAAGCGCCGGCCGGGATCGATGGCGAGAGCCTGGGCGACATTGCGGGCTCCGGCCAGCAGGTTCCGATGGCTTCGGGGAACGATGCGCGGCGTACCTGTCGAACCGGACGTCGCCAGATACAGCGCCGGGCTGTCCCCGTCCACCGCGTGCGCCCGCGGAGAGCGGAGAGTTTGGCCAAATCCATCGTCGATCGCGAGCACTCGCGCGCTGGAGACCACCTGCTCCCACTCCGGGCGTGACGCGCGCCCGGTAATCACGCCGTGGATCTTCAGCCGCTCACCGATACTACGCAGCTCCGGGGCGCGCCAACCCGGATGCAGGGGCATGAAAACGCCGCCCAATTCGGCGATCGCGAAAAAGCACGCCACGAACTGCCACGAGTTTTCGAGGGACCCCAGAATCACGTCGCCTGGCGCTACGTGGAGGCGCTGCTGCAGCCACTCGCGCGAGCTATCGATCTGCCGGATCAGTTGAGCGTAAGTGATTCGCTCCGCTCCGTCCACAATTGCCAAACGTTCCGGGTTGTCTTCGGCAAGGGCTCGCAGCCGTTGGGCGATCATTCCTTGTAGCGCGCCTCCCCGCGAGCCTCCACATACGCCGCGAGCCGCGGAAGGTCCTCGATGAAATCCAGTTCCAGCCGCTCCGGCTCGATCACGATGTGGAACTCTTTTTCCACCGCCGCCACGAAGGCCAGCGCCGCCATGGAATCGACGCCGGCAATCTCCGACAATCGAGTGACGCCACGCAATTCGTCTTCCAGCAGGTTCAACTGAAGCGATTCGACGGAAATCGCGCGAAGACGGTTCAGGATATCCATTTGCTCCAGTCCTCGGGGTGGTCCCGGATCTGCCGCTCTATGGCGCCGGCCAACAGGGGCAGATTGGCCGCCGCAAACTCGTCCGAACCATCGGCTGGAATCGTCTCCAGAGCCTCGCCGAACTGAATCCGCACCCCGGCGCCGTTGCCGGTCGCGAGCATCGGAACCACCTGGCACCCGGAGGCGCGGATTAGCTCGAAATATCCGGCCGGGAATCTCCAGGGCGCGCCGAGGAAAGGCCATTCCACGGCCTTGCGAAGGTGCTGTCCATCCAGATGGATATTCACCAGCCCGCCGGAGCGAAGTCTCTTCAGAATGCGGAGGGCGCAGTCGGGCTGGTGAACGTAAACTTCGTCGCGAAAAACCCGGTGCAGAAACTCCGCATAGCGCGGATACAGGAAACGGCGCCCAAGACGCGAGGTCATCGCTCCGGATGACGGCTGGACCCGCACAGTCATCACCGGATAGCCGAGTTTCGTCAGGTATCTCTTGGCGATTCTCGAAGCGTAAAAGTGAGCCGTGAGGATCAGCACGCCCTTCCCCGCCGCCCGCGCTTGTTCGAGGTGGTCGAGCCCTCCGATGCCGTCACAACAAATCCGTCCATCGAGCGAAGAATCGGCCAGCAGCAGGTTATCCATCTCGGAGGCGGCGAATTTAGAGACCGAGCGGCGGGCGATCCGTGGCGCTTGATCGGCCGTAATGCCCACGCCGGGAAATGCCATCATGCGCCTCGCTGCTCTCTTCCGCTGGGACCGGAACCGCAATTGGAAGAGCGGACCGGCGATCCAGTAAAGCATGCGCCGCGGAAGGCGTCCGGAGAGGAGACGAAACGGATAATAGTACAGGAACCACAGCAGATCCTTGACCGTAATCCAGGGAAGAGACTTTGCCGCAGCATCGGGCAACCGCAACCCCGCATAGCTGTCGATGACAGCGGTCTTTTCCGGCATAGAGACTCACCAACGCGAGGAGAACCTAGACATTATAACTTCCGGCGGCTCCGGGTCGAAGGAGAAGGAAACGGCGCTCACATATCGGAGCGCACGGCGGAGCACGAAGGTGTGGGACCCGGCGTCAGACCACCCGACGAACTCACAAACTCCGCCGGGGATTCCGCCGGATCCGCGCACAACGGCTGGTCTGCCCCGCGGTTCTGAAGTGCGAGCCGGGACCAAACATGCGAGGTAAGCCCCGCCGCGAATCCGGCGCCGCCACACAGGAAGTAAAGGCAATGCAGAGGGAACGCACGCAGGCAGAACCAGGGGTTCCGCACGCGAGCGAGGAAGCGATAGAAGTCGGAATTCAGGGCCATCACGGCTACAGCGGCTATTGTGGCCGAGAGGACCAGAGCCGCCGCCAGCCGCCCGCCGAAAACCGCCGCGCAGACAACCGACAGGATCAACGCTAACGCTGCCCAGCCCGAGGCGAGAACGCTGAAGCGCTGCCCACATTGGAGATTCAGGTCGGCCGGCATCTGGTTGGATCGCAGGATCAGAAGCGTCCAGGGAATCGCGCGGTCCACCAGGTCCGTCCTCATCACAGTCCAGAAACGGAGTCGTTTGAGGTGTTTGACCTGCAAGCCCTTGTCGAGCCAAACCTGCCTCCCGGCATGGCGGAGGCGCGTGCCCAGTTCCACATCTTCGATGCGAGGCCGCGTGTGCGTCTCGTCGAAGCCGCCGTACGACCGGAAGACGGCCGTGCGCATGGCGCCGCAGCCCGTCCAGAACCCGCAGGTGCGAGCTTGACCGCGCTGGTGGGTGTAGCAGTGCAGAAGGTTGCGGTACTGCGAGAGCAGGTCCGGGCTGGCTGGATCCTGGTCGTAGGACCCGATCACGGCGTCGCGCGCCGGATCTTCGGAGAACCGCGCGGCGATGCGCGCCAGGGCGGCCGGGGGCACCACAACGTCGGCGTCGACAAAGAGCAGAATCCCGCCGCGTGCCATGCCGGCGCCCAGATTGCGCGCACATCCGGGTCCGCGCCGGCCAGACGTTGAGACCACGGTTACGCCGGCTGTCTGCGCGATTCGCGCCGAGCCGTCCGTCGAGCCATCATCGACTACGATGCACTCGAGCGGCGCTGGACGCAGTTCCCGGACGGCTTTGAGGCACGCCGCCAAATAGGCCGCCCCATTATAGACAGGGATGACGATCGATATGTCCGGCGCCATGGGGCGAACTCTCAAGGTATCACGGAGGGGCCGCGAGCGAGCGAGAAAAGCCGCGAAGCGCTCTCCCGGGAACCGCCACAAGCAGTGAACAGAGGACCAAGCCGGCCAGCGTAATGACCACGCCAATTCCGAATGAGTCCGAACGGAAGGAGAACTGAAGCTCGCGGTCGCCGGCGGGAACCACCACGCCCATCAACATCAGATCGACGTGGACGATCGGCAGTTGCTGGCCGTCCACGGTGGCGCGCCATCCCGGATAATATGGCACGCTCAAACGCAAGAGAGCCGGCGAGGTGGCATGATAACGGATGCGATAGGACTCTTCGTTGTACGAAATCACGGTAGCCGTCGCCGCCGGGTCCTGCCAAATGGCCCTGTGCGGCAAGAGCGCGACCGACTGCAATCGAGGGTCCAGGGTCTGGATCGCGCGGAGCGCTTCCGCCCTGTTCCCGACGTCCATGATCGATTTGGGGAAATACACGCGAGGCAGCACGGATGGATTGGATGCCACGCCGGCCGAATCGGCCGTCAAATAGGTGCTGACGTTGAGACCGTCCCGGAGGTTGGGGTTTTGCTTCATGACGGCCAGATACCTCATGTAATCTCCGATCGGCAGCGCGGCGTATCCGGCGGTGGTTTCCAGGTGAAGATCGACCGCGAAGTTCTGCGGGCCGACCGGGGCTCGCCGTCCTCCCTCGAAGCGAGTAAGCGGCGGCACCGCCCTCGCCACGTGGCGCAGCAGGGCGTCTTCCCCATCTCCGTAGGCGCTGTCGAATGTGAAGTGCCCGTATGCGAGCGGGTTCTCGAGCAAATTCCAGTACCAGACGTCGACAAACAAAACCGCGATGAGGATCGCGCCCAGGTAGGGAACACGCCAGCGCCGCACCACCCAGGCAAACCCCGCGGCGGCCAGCATAGCCAAACCCAGCGCGACCACAAACCAGCCCTGAATTGGCTCGCGCACCTTGTTCATTCCCGGCAGCAACATCGCAAGGCGGTAGAGTCCGGCTGCACTGCCCAGCATGAACCACGCGGCAGGCACGATCAGGAACAAGGCGTGCAGGCGGGTTTTTGTCTTGGCAAGGCCGAGAGCCGCCAGAGGAAGCAGCAGAAAGCCCGCGTAAAAGTAATACTGGGTAATGTCAGCAGGCCCCGTGTACTTATCCGAAATCGCGCCCAGCCAATCCGGCGCGACCAGGGTCGGCAGGGCCCGGAGTTCCAGGACTCCGTCCGTGGCTCGTGAATAATTCGACGTTGCGCGGGACGTGGTCTCGACCAGTTCGAGCGTGGGCACAATCTGAATGGCCGCCACGATGATCGCCAGCGCCAGCATACCGGCCACGATCGAGGCGATCCGCAACCAACGGCGCGGCGCGCGGTACAGGTCCGCCAGCGCATACAGCCCGAGAGCCAGAAACCCATACATGGCGGTCTGGAAATAGCCGGCCAGAATCATCGCGGCGCCGGCCATGCCTCCCAGGGCCGTATATCTGACGGCGCTGCCGTCGAGCGCGCGCCGGAACGCCAACAGCAACCATGGGAGACAAGCTGCCGCGGCGAAGATGCCAACGTGAGAAGCGTGCCCGGCAAAGAATCCGGACAGCCCATAGCAGAGTCCCCCAAGCACTGCGGCCGACCGGTTTTCGACAAGGCGCGAAATCAGGAGAAACGCGCCAAGGCAGGCGATGAGGGCGTTCAGCGCCAGTTCCGCCTGAATCATGCGCGGCGTAATCCCAATTAGAAAGAACGGCCAGTGCGGCGGATACCATGCGGCTGTCTCCGGATACGCAAGGAATGGATAGCCAGCGTAAACGTACGGCGTCCACGAAGGAAGGCTGCCCGAACGGACGTGATCGGACCAGTACTTCTGAAAGGGGTAATGCAAGTCGGCCGCGTCCCATTGAATACTGGCGGACTCGGACGCGAGCGGTACCAAATAGAAAACCAGGACCAGAGCGGCAATCACGGCGGGCGCGGCCCAGCGCGACTGCTTCTGTGGCTCCGATGCCGGAGTCCCATCGGAGGTTTTCTTCCGTCCCTTTTTCACGCTTGAGTCACCATTGTAGATCAGGGTGTGGGCCGATAACCCACCTATCTCGACGGCGTGGCGTGCCGTTTCATTACGCTGCGCTCCTTATGACCGTTGAATTCCACCCGGTGCCACCGATCTGTGTATCATCGAGAAGACTGGTAGGAGCGCGTGCATTTCACACCTTACCGGAGGATTTCGGAAGCCACAAGAGGAGCCCTTATTTGGATGCGCCGATCTTCATTGTAGGAGGGCCGCGGAGTGGCACCACCCTGCTGCGGAATATGCTAAACCGGCATCCGGCGATCGCCATCTGCCGCGAAACGGAATTCTTCCATTGGATCTACAAGCGACGGCGGACTTTCGGCAGCTTGAGCGATCCGGGAAATCGCCAGCGGGTAGTGAAGCAGTACCTTGCCACGCAACGCATGCAGAGGATGCGGTTGGATTTAGAGGCTCTAGGGGCAACGCTGCTCCAGGAAGCCACTAGCTACGAGGCGATGTTCCTCTCGTTATTGCGTTTCTTTGCGCGAGCGCACGGCAAAAGGCGCTGCGGCGAGAAGACTCCTCACAACGCCTTGATCGCCGAAATGCTGTCCGAATGGTATCCCGATGCGGTCGTCATTCATCTGTTACGGGATCCTCGAGATGCCGTCGCGTCAATGTTACGCATGCCCTGGGCGCCCCGGAGCGTGGTTTCAAATGCGCGCACCTGGCTACGGTTTAACCTGGGCGGCTGGCGCTCGCGGCACCGCCCGAATTATTTGCTGGTGCGTTACGAAGAACTGGTAACAGAGCCCGAAGCGCAGCTCAGACGCATCTGCGCTTTTGCCGGAGAGGAGTATTCTCCCGCCATGCTCGTCCCGAATTGGGATCCCACAGCAGAGCTGTTTTGGTTTCAGCGCGCGGAAGAACCGGTGACCACCGAACGGCTGGGCAAGTGGCGGGACGAACTTACGCCGAATCTAGTTGCGCTGGTCGAGTGGGTCGTCGGGCGCTATATGAAGACGTTCGGATACGAGGCTGTTGGAGGCCGGCCCACAAGCCTGAGCCTCCTTCGCGAGCTCGCATCCGCTGTTTCTTATGCCGTCGGGAAACGTGTGGAACAGTTTCCGGCAGTTTGGTATTACCTCATCCGGTCTACCAATATCGTTAGAGAAGAAGCCGCCCGCGAGCGGTATTTGAAGTCGACCGCTGCACACCGCTCACGGCCGTAAATGGACTCAGGGTCGCCGGTCAAACTTACCCTGGATTCCGAAGTCAACCTCGGCGAAGTTGGATTTCCACAGCGGAAGACCAGGAAAAAGCAAGTCTTGTATCAGGGCACGGCTTGAGCCGTGCCGGAACGGGATGAACCTGATGGGCTTTAGCCCCTGGCCGGCAGACAGTGGCTTCCATGAGAAGGCCG
>PLOR01000099.1 GCA_003142185.1 Bryobacterales bacterium | reverse complement strand
CAACTTGACTTGTTAACGACAGAGGAGCGGCGAAAAGGACTGCCGTGGCGCTCGCACGAGTGCGTGCAGCGTCGAGACTCTTCTCGACGCCTCTCGCCTCAGGGGCCCTGCGTCGGCAGGAGTGCCGACGCGGCACGCACGAGTGCGTGCGCCACGTTTGCTAGCGTGCCACGTTGAATCCGCCCACTACGATGGCGGGGCGCTCGCCGCGCGTATCGGCGTCGTTCAGCCGGGTCTTGATGGTGCGTTCTTCGCCGGGCATTAGCGCGATGTAGTTGTCGCTGTAAAGCGCCGGCAGGATGCGGTCGCCGCTCTGCGCGCGCACGGCCTTCACTGTGACCATCAGGGCCGGCTGCGCCGACGCGTTGTGCAATACGGTAGTCAGCACCCATTCGCTGCCCTGCCGTTCCACCTGGGTTGTGGCTTTCACGTCAACCTTAGGTAGAGTGCGGATGGCGCGGAAATCGTTTTCTTCGGTGCCGCGCAAATAGAAGTTTTCCGAAATCACGCTATCGCCGCGGACCAGCTTCAAGCGGATAAAATGCACCGGCGTCAGCGTGGCGGGAAACTCGAGATGGATGGGAGTGAGCACGCTGTCCTCTGAGCTATCCACGGTAGCGGACTTACTCCAGGCAACCGTGCCAGCCATGTCGATCAGCTCGGCAGAGGCGGTCAGTCCCTTGGCGTTGCCGCCGCTGTAATTGACCACTTCGGCATTGTCGGTGAGGGGATTCCATTGAACATGCAGCGGCTCGGAGCCTTTCTTCGAGCCGAAGTAGCCGGCCGTCGGATCGAAGTAATAATCGTAGGTCTGCCAGACGAAGGAGGGCCAGCAGGGATGGCTCATCCAGAGCAGCATGCCCATGCGGTTCTTGCCCTGTGCCTCGAACATGGCACGGTAGCCGTCGTAATTGATGAACTGCGCCAGCTCCACCCAATCTTCGGCATTGGTCGCGCCGCCGTAATTCTTGTCGATCATCCCGCGGAACGACGCTCCGCGCTGCGCGCCGCCCAGGCTGAAATCGTGCATCCCCCACACGTCGCCCTGCGGCCAACGAGCCTCTTCGGGCATCATTTGGCGCAGGCTGTCCATGGTGACGATGTTGGGCATGCCGAGCTCGCTCGATAGCTTGGTGGTGGCCCTCTCCTTGAAGTAGAAGCTGGGCGGCATGGCCCAGTAGGGGCCGTGGCCGGTGACGACATCGTCGGCCGAGCTGGGAATGTAATGGATGGCGGGCGCCAGTTCGGCCAGGATGCCGCGGAGTCCGCGCTCGATCGGTTCGGGCGGGTAACCTTCATTGCGGCCGACATAGAGGCCGATGGAAGGATGGTGGCGCATGCGCAGCACATAGTCGCGCGCGTTGGCGAGGAACATGGCGTTATCGTCGGGATCCGGTCCGTCCCAGGGGTTGGCCAGCCAAAAATCCTGCCAGACCACAATCCCATAACGGTCGCAGGCGTCGTAAAAGGCTTCGTCGCCGGTCTGCCCCACCCAATTGCGGATCATGGTGAAATTCATGTCGCGGTGATAGCGCACCGCCGCATCGTACTCACGGGCGCGATAACGCAGCATGGATTCCGGGAAGCCCCAATTGCCGCCGCGCGCCACAAAGCGGCGCCCATTGATAAAGATGCGCAGCGCGCCGCCCTCTTCGCTGTAAGTGAAGCGGCGCACGCCGGCGTTAAACGACTTCTGGTCCGAGACCGCGCCGTTCGCGGTAAACTCCAGCTCCACGCGATAAAGATTGGGATCGCCGTATCCGTTCGGCCACCACAGCTTGGGATTGTGCAGGCGCAGCGCGGGTTCGGCGGCGGGATCGAGCTTCACGGTCTTCGAGGCGTTGGCGGCAATCGTGACGGCCTGCTCAAAAGCAGCATCGCCGAAGCGCCCGCGCAGCTTGCCGCTGACGGCGGCACCCGAGAGATTCGTGAGCGTGGCCTCCAGCGCAACCTCCGCCGACGATCCATCGGTCGAAATCGAAATCGTGTCGGCCTGCGGATTTTCGATGCTCACGGCGCCGGTCGAACTCAAAAACACATCGCCCCAGATGCCGGTGTTGCGGCCGCGGATGGTGGGAATCCAGTCCCAGCCGACCGAAGCGTGCATGGTGGGATTATCCGCGCCCAGCACGCCGCCGTTCTTGCCGGGACTCTGAAAATCTTTTTCCGTGACGCTGCCGGGGTTGGCATTCTTGAGAACGCGCACCGCCAGCGCGTTCGGTTGACCCGCGCGCAGCAGCGCGGTGACGTCGAAACGGCCGGTGATGAATCCGCCGTCGATGCGGCCCAGCCGCTGGCCGTTGAGGAACACTTCCGCTTTCCAGTTGACGCCATCGAAATTGAGAAAGACGTGGCGGCCGGCCGCCGCCGGCGGAGCGGTGAATTCGGTGCGGTACCAGAAATCGGAATAGAAGAAAGAGTCCGAGATGGCATTCTGGTTGTCACCATAATTGGGATCGGGGATGGCGCCGTCGTTGAAGTAACTGGAAAGCACGGTGGCGGGGACGGTGGCGATCATCCAATCGGGGTCGCGGAATCCGGCGGTCGAGAGCGCGGTACCCGTGGCATGGACCTGCGAAGCACGCTGGAGACGCCAGGCGCCGCCCGCAAGCGGCAGGCGGCCATCGGCGGCGGCCGCTGCGGCCGGTTTGGCGTGCAGCACGGGACCGCCCTTGCCCCACACTTCGAGCTCGCTCAGAATGTATGGCTCGTCGGTTTGCGCCTTGGTCAGCATCACGCGCACCCAGCGGGCATGCGCGGGGCTGGCGAGGCGAATGTCGTCGATGGCGCCGGTGGCGGCGGGCAAGGCTTGCAAAGTGTGCCATTCGCGGCCGTCATCGGAGATTTGGATGGCTCCTTCGGCGGCGCGGCGGATCCAGTAGAGCGCGATGCGATCGAAGCTGCAAGGCGCGCCCAGATCCACCGACACCCACTGATCGCCCGCGGCGGCGCTCATCCAGGCACTCGAGAATTCGTACGGGCCGCCGGCATGCACGGGCGTCTTGGCATGGCTGAACGAGAGTTCGGCAATCCGCCAGTTGAGCGGGCGCCCGGTTTCGAAATCGATGCGATAGAAACGGCTGCGGCTGGGCTTCTGAAGAGCGATGGAGGGCTTGATCTCGACGCCGGGATGCGCCATGCCCCACGCGCGGCCCAGTTCGGTCCACGCCTGCCCATCCGCCGACCCCGAGAGAATGCACGTCCACTCCTGGTTGTCGCCGCCCGCAACCACCGTGGCCAACCCCTCCAGCCGGTCGATTTCCGGCGGCGGCGCGCCACCCCATTCCACCTGGACCCAGACATGGCGGCCGGTCATGTTGATGCCGGTGGTCCAATTGCCGTCAAACAGCAGCTCGCGCTGATTCTTCGGCAGCACTCCCTTGTCGCTGGTGGTGACGCGGAGAAAACGCGGCGGCGCGGTTTCCCGGATGCCGTCGGTGATCAGTTGCGCGGTGAGGTTGTAGTCGTAACTGCTGGACTGATAGGCCGGCCGGTGGAGCGCCAGGTTGCGATAGGTGGCCGAATCGATTTCGACCGCCGGCGACCAATCCTGCCGCGGATCTCCGGGATACACGCCGACGCCGCGCGTGTAGGGCTGCGCGCCCAAAGCTTCGAGTGCCATAAGGGCGGTGAAAACCTTCAGAGGGAATGCCATGCAACGCTAATTGTATTGGAAATCGCCGTGGGAGAGGCGATCGGTTCTTGTCGCCTGTCTCGCACGGGCAGCGACGCGCCACAAAAACGACAGGCCACGAAAACCGATGGCCCGTCCTACTTCGTCTCGCCGCCGGTGAGGCGGGCGAGAGAAATGTGTCAGACGCAGCCAGGGACGGCTGAGAAGTCGTGAGGTAATCGGGCTGACGGGCGGGTTGACAGACGAAAGCGTCTGTCCCACTTTGCCGCCCGGGAGCGCGTTAAGCAAACTCGGCCCTAGCGGGGCGAATAGTGCGCGATGATTTGGCAGCCGTTGCCGGAGCACAGGTTGGCGCTATTACCAGTCACCTGGATGCCGGTGATGTGGTAGCCGTCGCCGTGGCCGAACTCGCGTTCGTCGGCATTCGTGGTGGGCTTCCACTGGTCGAAGGGGAGTCCGTTCTGCGTGACGTGCACGCCCTTGTTGGAAGAGAGGGATGCGATGGTAACCGATCCGGCGCCGTAAGTGACCTGGATCGTCCAGGGCTTGGTCGGGTCGACGCCGCATGTCGGCGAGCCCGCACAGCGGTCGGTGGTTCCATCAGTGATCTGCAATGCGGTCAGCACGCCTTTCGTGTTCCGGTGCCGCACTTCTGCCCGGCTGAACTTCCAGGTCTTGCCTGCATCCAGACCGTCCGGCCGCAGCAGGAGTGAGCCTCCGTCTTTGATGACGATCTTAGTGTCGCTTTGAGCCTGTATTTGCGATGGGCTGCCACACAGCAGCAGAACCGCGAGGGTGAGAGCAGTTGCGAGTGTGATCCGTGTCATTTGCCGTTTGTTCCTTTCCATCAGTCGATCGTAGGCGCCGCCGGGTTGACGCGCAGCAGTTCCGCATGCAGGCGCCGGATGGCGGGGCGGTTCAAGTAAGATCGAAAATCTTCCGCCGGCCAGGAGGCCTTCAATTCGCCGAGCGCGGCGGCAGCCTCGGCGGCGGCAGGGCGGTCCGATGTGCCGGATCGCAGCAGCAGCACGCAGGCGCGCCAGAGCGATTCCGGCCGCTTGGCGGATTCGAGCAAGGCCCGCGCGCGGCCTGCGTTATCGGCAGCCTGGGCGCGATCGCCGGCGGCCAGCGCCGCCTCCGCCCAGGCCAGCAGCGCGTCGGCTTCCTCCGCGGGCCTACCGGTCGCTTGGGCCAGTTCGAACGCCTTGCGGCACACCTGCAGGCCGCGTGCTCCGGAGCCGGAGCGGGCCAGCGCCAAGCCCAGTACCAGACTGACTTCGCACCGCGCGTCCAGGTCGCTCGCATCGGCGCTGCGGAGCAGGGCCTCGGCTTTCGCGCGGGCCTCGCCGAAATGTTCCTCCAACAAAACGATTTTGAGAGCGCTCACAGGATCGGATTCCGCCGCCAGTTGCGGTACCGCCGTGCCGTCGAGTTTGTGGCCGAGCATGGCGTCGATCAGGGCCACGTTGAGTTGGTTGATGGCCACGCCGGAGGAATTGCCGATGGCCTCGAAGACTTGCCGCGTCTCGTCGAACATGCGCCGCGCCTGCGGCCATTGGTCCTGGAGCATTTCGAGCGAGGCCAGCCCTTCCTGTGCCAGCGCCCGCGGGAGCGACGGCTCGGCCGGCTTCAGCGTGGCCAGGGTCTCGGCAAAGGCGCGGTGCGCGCCCTCGTAGTCGCCCTTATCGCGCGCGGCACGGCCCAGCAGGATCAAGGACAGCGCGGCCTCCGTGCGGTAGCTGCCCTGCCGGTAGTAGTTCAGCGCGGCCTGCACGTCCTGCCAGCCCTGCGCCATGTCCCCCGTCTGGATGCGGATGCTGCCCAGGTTGACCAGCGCGCGCGCTTCCGACCGCTTCTCGCCGTTGCGCCGGGCGATGTCGAGGGCCCCCTCGATAGTGCGCAAGGCCTCGGCGGTGCGGCCTTTCACGAACAGCGCGTTGCCCAGGTCGATCAACGCCCGCGAGACCAGGTTCTCGATGCCATCGGCACGCGCGATGGCGATGGCGCGGTTGGCGTCGTCCAGGGCTTCCGCGGTCTGGCCGGCGTCGAGAAAGACGTTGCTCGATAAAAGCAGGAGCTTGATCTGCTGCTGGTCGTCGCCCGTGACGCGGGCCGCCGACAGCGCCTTGCCGATCAGGTCGCGGGCCTGGGCGGGAGTGGCGGCATACCGGGCACGAACGTAGAGGCACTCGGTGGCGCCTTCGAGATTCGAAGCGGCCTGGAACAGGTTCTCCGCGCGGTCGAGCGAGCGGCCGGAGTCTTCCGACGCGCCGGTCCGGGCCTGTAGGGCGCCCAGGCGCAGCCAGGCGGCGGCGTTCTGCGCATCCACACGAATCGCTTCGGAATACGTCGCCATGGCCTGCTTCGTATCCTGGCTGCGTTCCTGCGAACGGCCCAGTTCGAGCAGCGCGCCGCCGCGTTCGTCCGGCGCCACCATCCGCGAGATTTCCCGGTACTTCCCCACCGCGACCTTGAACTCGCCGATAACGGTCTGATGGATCGCGTCGAGATGGAGCTGTTCGACCGCCGGCAGGGAACTCAGCGACGCCATCGCTTTCAGCAATTCGTCCTTGGCGCGTTCCAGGTAGTCGAGCTCGTACCAGGCTTCGGCCAGGTAGGCGTGCGCCATGGCATAAGAAGGGTCGATCTCCGCCGCACGGGCCAGATCCTTGCTCGCCTTGTGATAGCTGCCATAGTGCAGCGCGGCGAGGCCGTCGCGATACCACCTGACGGCGGCCGGCGCCGGGTCGCGGTGTCGCTTCGAATTCCACAACCACGCTGCAGCGCCGCCTCCGGCGCAGACGATGCCTCCAGCCAGCGCGGCCACGGCGCGGCGGCGGGAGTTGAGACGTCCGGGAGCCTGCAGGTCGGCCAACAGTTCGCCGGCCGATGCGTAACGTTTCTTCCGGTCCTTCTCGAGCAGCTTCAGGATGATGCGGTCGAGATAGGCGGGCGACTGCGGATTCAGCCGCGAAGGCTGCGGCGGCGCCCACGTCAACAATCGCGCCAGAACCGCCGGGAGGGCGTCCGCGGCGAACGGCGCCTTGCCGGTGGAGCATTCATACAGCACCACGCCCAGCGAGAACAGGTCCGAACGCGCATCCAGGACTTCGCCGGAAGCCTGTTCGGGCGACATATAGAGCAGCGTTCCGGAGAAGCCTTCGATGGTCCGGGTGATGTCCGTCGAGGCCTCGCCCGCCGCGTGCAGTGCGGCCGGCCGCGCGATGCCGAAATCGAGCACCTTCACCTCGCCGGCCGACGTGATCTGGATGTTGCCGGGTTTGATGTCGCGGTGGATGACACCGTGGCGGTGCGCTTCCGCCAGCGCCGACGCCACCCCGGTGGCCACTTTCAGCGTCTCCTCGATACTCAAGCGCCGTTGGCTGAGGATGCGTGCCAAATTGGCGCCGGACACCAGTTCCATGGAGATGAACGCATCGCCGCCGGGGTCCTCGACGAACTCATAGATGTGCGCGATGTTCGGATGCGACAGCGAGGAAGCGGCGCGCGCTTCCTTAAGCAGGTTGGCGCGCAGTCTGGCATCGTCGCGGCCGCTCAAACAGAACTTGAGCGCCACGCGGCGTCCCAGAGTGAGGTCCTCGGCTTCATAGACCACGCCCATCCCGCCTTCGCCTAGCTTGGAGACGATGCGGTAATGGGTGACGGTTGTGCCGATCATAGACTGGTAGATTTGAGTTGACCGGAGTTTCGCCCTGGACTCCGGTATGCGTCAGTATACACCCGGACACGTCTTTGGATGCCTCGCGTGTCCTCTCAGGCTCAACGATCAGGGGCCCCTCGCACAACGTCCCGCCGGTCGTCCGCCTGCCGATCGGTCTCGCGGGATAATGGAAGAGCTATGCGGCGGCTGCCTCTCCTCATCTTGCTCCCCTGCCTCCTCGCCGCCGAGGACCGCTGGATCAAATTCACGTCGGGCCCGTTCGAGGTGTTGACCGACGCCGGCCAACGCGGCCGCGAGACGATGGTTCGTTTCGAAGAGTTCCGCCACGCGCTGGGCGAGGTGGTGGGGGAAACCAACCTCCAGGCGCCGCAGCCCGTGCGCATCCTGCTTTTCAAGAACGCAGGCGGCTGGAGCACGAACGAATCCATCATCCAGGGCCGCGGTTGCTATGCGATTGTGCTGGAGGATAAGGCGCCGGTTTCACCGGCTGTGTGGAGCGAACTGACTCGCCTGTTTCTGGCGGCTAACACGGCGCAAATGCCGCCGGCTTTCGAGCACGGCCTGATCGAATTCTTCTCCACGTTCAGTGTCAAAGGTATTCAGATCAGCGTGGGCGCACCGCCGCCCCAGCCGGATCTCGATTGGGCCCGCATCCATCTGCTGGTCACCGCCCCGGAATACTTCGGCCGCCTCAAAGTGCTGTTGTACAACCTGCGCAAGGGCGTGGATGAGGATCCGGCTTATCACAACGCCTATGGCAAATCCGCGGCGGAAATCGAGGCGCTGGTCCGGCGGCATTTCGAGGCTGGCAATTTTCAACCCGGCACGATTTCGAGTTTGCCGATGGCGCCGAAGGATTTCATCGAGCGGTCCGTCTCCGACACCGACGCCCGCCTGGCGCGCGCGGACCTTTTGGCCGGCGATTCATCCGCCGCCGAGTATGCGACGCTGCTGCACACCCACGCGAAAATCGCCGAAGCTGAAGAAGGGCTGGGATTGCTGGCTCTGCGCGATCATCGCCCGGACGAGGCCCGGCGCCACTTCTCGGCCGCGATGGATGCGGCCAGCACCAGCGCGCGCTGCTACATCGAGTTCGCCAAACTCGAGCCGGACAACGCCAAGGCGACACAGGCCCTGCTGCGCGCCGCCGGCATCAATCCCAAACTCGACGAGCCATTCGCGCTGCTGGCGGCGCGCGATACCGATCCCGCCAAACGCACCGCGCACTGGAAGGCCGCCGCCGAGCGCAATCCGCGCAATCCCGCTTATTGGAAGGCACTGGCCGAATGCTACCTGGCCGACCACAACTACGCGGATGCCGCCAAGGCGTGGAGCGCGGGCGAGCAGGCCGCCACCGACCCCGCCGAGCGCGAGCGCATGCACCAGGCACGCGTCGCGATCGAACAGCAGCGCGGAGATTACGACGCCGCCGAGCAGCAGCGCCAGGCCGACGAGGACGCCCGCGCGCTCACTCAGCTCAAGCAGCAGGCGCTTGCCAACGTGCACGCGCTTGAATCCAAGTACAACGACGGCACCGCCAAGCCGGGGCAGAAGCCCGTGCCGTGGTGGGACGGCCCCAGCCCCGGCGGCAAGATTCACGGAATGTTGAAACAGGTGGAATGTCTCGGATCGCAAGCGCGCATCGTGGTCGAAGGTGACGATCATAAGACCGTCAAACTGCTGGTTGCCGATTCCGCCAAGGTGGCGATCCTGGGCGCCGGCGGGCAGACCCTAGGCTGCGGCCGGCAGACGCCGCGGCCGGTGTCCATCGCATACTTTCCCAAACCCAACGCACGGCTGGGCACTGCCGGCGAAGTGGCCACCATCGAATTCCAGTGACTCATTCCGATGATGCGGCGCCCGTCCGCTGGCTGCTGCTGGCTGTCTTCGTGCTCTCTTCGGCCATCAACTATCTCGACCGCCAGTCGTTGGCCACGCTGGCGCCGCTGGTGCGCGCCGAGTTTCACCTGTCGAACGCGGACTACGGGCTGATCCTCGCCGCGTTCTCGATCACATATGCCGCCAGCGCGCCGCTTTCCGGAATGCTGATCGACCGCACCGGCCTCAACCGCGTCATCAACATCGCCGTTGGCTTGTGGTCGTGCGCCGGAATCGCCACCGGCTTGACGCATGGATTCACCGGCCTGTTGGGCTGCCGGGCGGTGCTCGGCGCCGGCGAAGCGGCCGGCATTCCCGCAGCCGGCAAGGCCATCCGCCAGTACTTGCGGCCCGCCGAACGCGCCCTTGGCAACGCGCTCAATCAAGCCGGCGTCAGCCTGGGAATGGTGCTGGCCCCGCCCGTGGCGACGTGGATTGCGCTTCAAGCCGGTTGGCGCGCTGCGTTTGTCGCAACCGGCGTGCTCGGCCTGCTATGGATCCCGATCTGGAATTGGGCGGCGCGCCGCAGCGGCCCCGCGGCGCCGCTCCCAGCTGAAACCGCCGACGCTGCCAGCCTGCTGCGCGACCGCCGGCTGTGGGCCTTCGTGCTCGCCAACGCGCTCAGCATGATCGGCTACTCACTCTGGACCAACTGGACTACGCTTTATCTTGTGGACGTGCACCACCTGACTGTCGCGCAAGCGGCTTGGTACGCGTGGATTCCGCCGCTGGCTGCCACGCTGGGCGGATTCGCGGGCGGTTGGCTGTCGCTGCGCTTCATCCGCCGCGGCACGCCGCCGCCGCGCGGGCGTTTCCGCGTGTGCCTGCTGGCCAGCGTGGTGGCGCTCATCACCGCGGCGGTGCCTGCCGCGCCCACCGCCGCCTGGGCAGCCGCCGGAATCTCGCTCAGCATCTTCGCCGTGGCCGCCTTCAGCGTGAACATGTA
>PLOR01000047.1 GCA_003142185.1 Bryobacterales bacterium | reverse complement strand
CATGTCCCCGGTCCGTACCTCCCGTTCCGGCACGGCTCAAGCCGTGCCCTGATACAAGACTTGCTTTTCCTTGGTCTTCCGCCGTGGAAATGCAACTTCGCCGAAGCTGACTTCGGAATCCAGGCTAAGCTGGAAAAGCCCACGCCTCGCGCCCAGTACAATAAAGAATTGCGCTCCTCGTTTCTTTCGATATTCCTTCTGGCCTTCCCCGTTGTTGCCCAGCAGCCTGCTGCGCCGCAACCGCCGGCCCAGCCTGTGCCCGCCGCGCAGCATGAAACCGTGGTGGTAACGGGCACCTTCGAGCCTCTCTCGCTCGATGAGATGGACCGCGCCATCACGCTGCTGCCGGCGCGCTCGATCGGCCTGGTGCTCAACGCGCTCGAGGACCTGCTGCGTACCGATCCCGCGCTCGACCTTCAGGAACGCGCTCCCAATGGCGTACAGACCGACCTTTCGATACGCGGCGGCACGTTCGCCGAGACGCTGGTGCTGCTCGACGGCCAGCGCCTCAACGACGCGCAAACAGGCCACCACGACATGGATATCCCGGTGCCGCTCGATATGATCGAGCAGGTCGAAGTGCTGCGCGGCTCCGGCTCCACGCTGTATGGCTCAGATGCGATCGGCGGCGTGATCAACATCATCACGGCGCCACCGGAGGATCTGGAACTGCGCCTGCGCACCGCCGTGGGCAACGACGGCATCAACCAGCAGCGCGCGTCGATTTCGGACACGTTCGGGCCAGTTAGCGAGCAGCTCAGTTTCGCGCGCGATTTTTCCACCGGCTTCATGCCGGACCGCGATTACCGCAACCTGAACTTCGCATCGAGCACTCACATCGTCACCGGCTGGGGCCCGGCCGATTTGACGATGGCGTATATGGACAAACCCTTCGGCGCCAACGACTATTACGGACCGTATCCTTCCTGGGAGGACACCAAGACCTGGTGGATCGGTGGCCGGCAAATGTTGGGCAAGAAAACCGAGGTGAGCTTCGCCTGGCGCCGTCACAGCGATCTGTTCGTTCTGTTCCGCGACGATCCCGAAATCTACACCAACCACCATGCCGATGAAAGCTACCAGGGCGCGTTGCGCCGCACGGAAACGCCGGCGCGCGCCATCACCATCTCTTACGGCGTGGAAGGCCTTCACGAATCCATCGTGAGCAACAATCTGGGGACGCACGCGCGCAGTCGCGCCTCGGCCTACGCGGCGGCCGACTTCCGCGCGCTGCGGCGGTTCTCGCTCTCCGTATCTGCGCGGGAGGAAATCTGGCGCAACCTTTCGGCGACGATGACCCCCACCATCGCCGGCGGCGTCTGGGTCAATCCGCGGTTCAAATTCCGCGGTTCGGCGAGCCGCGCTTTTCGCGTACCCAGTTATACCGAGCTGTATTACTCCGACCCCAGTGACTTCGGCAATCCCAACCTGAAACCGGAAAGCGCCTGGACCTACGAAGCCGGCGCCGATTGGCAGCCCAGCTCCCGCGTGCGCGGCGATATGACAGTGTTCAACCGGCAGGTGCACGACGGCATCGATTATTACCGCACCGATGTGAACGCTCCCTGGCAGGCGTTGAACATCGACCAACTGCGATTCACCGGCGTCGAAAGCGGTCTGCACTTCGCACTCACTCGTTCGCAAACGCTCGACGTACACTATGACTGGCTGATCGGAACGCAAGACACCATACCCGGCACTTACACCAAGTACAGCTTCAATTACCCGGCCGACTCCGGCGTGGCCGCATGGCAAGCCATGTTCGGCGAGCGCTGGATGCTGCGCACCCGCGTAGGCGCGCTGAATCGGCGCGGTCTTTCCCCGTACGCTCTCTGGGATATCTACGCCGCGTATGCCGCCGGCAAAGTCCATCCGTTCTTACAAGTTTCGAACCTAACTAACACCAGTTATCAGGAGATCTTAGGCGTGCCGATGCCCGGCCGCACCATTGTGGCCGGCGTGGAACTGCTGGTGCGGCGGAAATAAGAGCTGAGTTGGTTCGAAAAAGTACATTTCTTAGATCAGAACCTTAGATTCTTATTTGATTTCGTCGGACATGGGTGTACTCTTCTCGTGAGGATGCCCTGAGTGGCAATCCGCACAGACCCAGAAGGAGAGATCGCTATGCCAGAAATCGGAGAAGGTCTTCCGCACCCGTTTGTTTTTAGGCCATGGCCGCCTGGAGACCCAATCGCGCCTTGGCTGGTTGACCAACTGGAAAAGAGTCAACTGGTCAGCCTGGCTGTGGTGGGGCTACAGCTCAATCAAGCCGTCCTGCAAGCCCATCTTACAGCTAATACGCAGGCGCTGGCGATCGTCAAGGGGGCGCAGGGCAAATAGCCCCTTGGTTTGGTTTGACGGCGGCTGTTCCGGAGGTAGGTCATGTTCCTTCCGAATGTAATCCTCATCGGGTTTCAGGAGCAGGGGAATCTTGGAGTAGGGTACGTGGCTGCGATGCTGCTCCAGCGCGGCTTCGCAGTTCGCATTTTGGACTTCCGCGAGAGACGCGAGTCAATCCTCGACTCGATCCGATCTGCGAATCCGGTATTGGTTGGGTTTTCGCTGATCTTCCAATACTATGTGCCGCAGTTTCGCGCTCTGGCAGTCTACCTCCGGAACAACGGCATCGCGTGTCACTTCTGTACCGGCGGACACTACCCCAGTCTTCGGTATGAACAGGTATTGCGGGATGTACCGGAACTCGACAGCGTAGTTCGGTTCGAAGGCGAGATTACGTTGGCGGAGTTAGTGCAGCGGTTAGCGGAGGGCCGGGAATGGCATGACGTGGCGGGGGTTGCCTATCGCGATGGCGACAGGTGCATCACCAACGCGCCACGACCGCTGATCGCCGACTTGGACGACCTTCCTTTTCCCGCACGCCCGCTGGAGTCGTCCTTGCAGATATTAGGGAGGAGGGCCAGTCCGATTCTTGCGAGCCGCGGTTGTTGCCGCGATTGTTCGTTCTGCTCCATCCGCCAGTTTTACGGACAGGTACCCGGCAAAAAGGTCCGCACCCGAAACCCAGCGAGAGTTGTGCAGGAGATGAAAGCGCTGTATGAAGAGAGCGGAGTATCTATCTTTCTGTTCCAGGATGACGACTTTCCGGTTTGGGGCGCGTTCGGGAGACGCTGGGTAACGCGGTTTATCGATTCGCTCAGGGAACAAGGGCTCTACGGAAAGGTGATCTGGAAAATCAGTTGCCGCTCTGACGAAGTGGAGCCGGAGTTGTTCGCGCGTCTGCGAGATGCCGGCCTTTATATGGTTTACTTGGGCATCGAGTCCGGCAATGAGACCGGATTGCGTGCGCTGAACAAGCAACTGAGTCTCGATGACAGCCTCCGAGCCGTACGCATTCTCCAGCACCTGGACCTGTGCTTTACCTATGGCTTCATGCTCTTCGATCCCTCGAGCTCCTTCGATTCCGTGAGGGAGAACACGGTTTACCTGAAGCAGATCACTGCAGACGGCGGTGTGCCGGCCGTATTTTGCCGCATGCTTCCCTACGCTGCGACGCCAATCGAAGAGCAATTAGCCCGGGAAGGCCGGTTGCGCGGCAGCGTTCATAACCCCGACTATGATTTCCTGGACCCACGCCTTAATTCATGCTTTGAGGCGCTGAACGTCCTGGTAGCCCACTGGATGAATGGCTCGGACGCTTTGGCGAGCCAACTTACCTTCGCCTGGCACGAGTATTGGGTGCTGCGGAGGCTATGCCCGCCAATCGCCGGGTTACAGGAATACGAGAAGTCTCTCCGTTCCATTACGCGGCGCTGCAACGAGTACCTCCTCGATTTGGCCGGGAAAGTCTGCCAGATCTTTGAGCGAGATCTGGGTCGAACTCCTTCTTCCGCAAAAGTTCAGGCAGATAGCAAGGGCTTCAGTGAGCAACTCTTGAGTATGCGGAATGCCTTTGTCGCGCAGTACCAGCAAACCATCCTTGCCGCGCTGGAGGCTGCCGCGGCCGCGGGGTGTGGCACGGGCCACAAAGCGGCCGCCGACGTTATGCCAAGGAACGCGACTACCCTGGAAGATGAAGCGGTTTGCCGCACATGACGGCTTGGCACCGGCTTTGCGTGCACGGCTGCGACACCGCCATTGCCGGACCCATGGCCTTAAGCGCCGCTCCGGAGGCGGCGACGTGAGTGCTCCTCCTTCCTGAGCGGCGGCGAGATTCTCCCATGATACGCCGGTAACGGTAGTAGCCTGAGCCTAGAGTCGTCTCGGCTTTTCCTTTGAGGGGATCTCTTTCCCGAAAGAGCCGACAACCTGCCATGGAGCGTCAACGGAGTCGGCTTCCCAACGTCTACCCGGAGGCGCAGCAAACAAGAAAAGCCGAGACGATTCTCGGCTCAGCAGGCTCAGACAGCCTGCGCCACGGTCCCAAACCTACTACAATAGAAAGTCGCTGGCCATCCTTGGGACGCGCCGAAGCGTTGGGAACTTCAACACTGGCTTGCGCGAGGATGGCTGGCTGAACGGATGATGTCGACTGAGGGCGAATTACGAGCGGGTTTTGGGAAGCTTGCTCCACTGCGCGTGCATCACATAAACATGCCCGGCGAGCGAGCGGGCTGCCATCGATCCCACACATGCGCGATTACATTGAGCTGACCAAACCGCGGATCACCTGGCTGATTCTGATGAGCACCGGAATCGGCTACTTTTTTGGACTTGCCGGGACGGGCGGCTGGAGCCAATTCCTCCAGCACGTCGGCGTGCTGCGATTGTTCAACACCATGCTCGGAACTGGGCTGATTGCCTCCGGCACCGCTGCGCTCAACCAGTGGCTGGAACGGGAGGCCGACGCACGAATGCGGCGCACGGCGGACCGGCCGCTGCCTTCCGGACGGCTCGCCTCCGGGCCGGCGCTGGCTTTCGGCGTGGCGCTTTCGGTGGCGGGATTTGCCGATCTGTGGGCGGGAGTGAATCCGCTGGCCGCCTGGATCGGCGCATTCACCCTGGCCAGCTACCTGTTCTTCTATACGCCGCTCAAGCAGCGCACCTGGTGGTCCACCACCATCGGCGCCATTCCGGGCGCCATGCCGCCGGTGATCGGCTACGCGGCCGCGGCGGGACGGCTGACGGCGGATTCCTGGGTGCTCTTTGCAATCCTCTTCCTCTGGCAGTTCCCCCATTTCTATTCGATCGCCTGGATGTATAAAGAAGATTACGCGCGCGCCGGCATACGCATGCTGCCGGTGGTGGAACCGGACGGCCGGTCGACGGCGCGCCAGATCGTACTATTCGGCCTGGCGCTGATCCCGGTCAGCCTGGTTCCGGGTATGCTGGGAATGTCGGGGCGCATCTACCTGGCGGGAGCGCTGCTGCTCGGTTTGTGGTTCCTGTACGCGGGCGTGCGGGTGGCCCGCGAGCGGACCGTGGCGCGCGCGCGCGGCGTTCTGCTCACCTCGGTGGTGTACCTGCCGTTTCTTTACGGGCTGATGCTCCTCGACAGGCCAGGCCTGTGATTGAAGTTGCGAATCTGACACATCGATACGGCGAGCGCACGGCCCTGAGCAATGTCACCTTCGAAGTGGCGCAAGGCGAAATCTTCGGCCTGTTGGGGCCGAACGGCGGTGGCAAGTCCACGCTCTTCCGCATTCTGTCGACGATGATGGCGCCCAGCGAAGGCCGCGCCGTGATTGGCGGCTGCGACGTGGTGCGCGACCGGGCGGCGGTGCGGCGCCAGGTGGGTGTGGTGTTCCAAACGCAGAGTCTCGACAAGGCGCTGACGGTGGAAGAGAACCTGCGCGCGCAAGGCCATTTGCACGGGCTCTCGGGCGCGCTGTTGCGGGAGCGCATGGAACACGCCATGACGCCACTGGGCCTGGAGGATCGCCGCAAGGACGTGGTGGAGAAGCTCTCGGGCGGGCTGCGCCGGCGCGTCGAGATCGCCAAGGCGCTGCTGCACCGCCCGCCGGTGCTGCTGATGGACGAGGCGTCGACCGGCCTCGATCCTGCCGCGCGGCGCGACCTGACGCGACACATCGAGCGGCTGCGCGATCAGGAGGGCGTGACGATTCTGCTCACCACCCACGTTCTGGAAGAGGCCGACCGCTGCAACCGCCTGGCGCTGCTGCACCAGGGTCAGATTGTGACCGAGGGCAGCCCGCAAGCGCTGTGCGCGCGCATCGGCGGCGACGTGGTGGTGCTGGAGGCGGAAGACGCGAAGGCCTTGGCTGGCTCGATCGAGCAGCGCTTCGGATTGCGCGCCAGCCAGGTGGACGGCCAAGTGCGCGTGGAAATCGAAAACGGGCATCGCTTCATCGCCGAAGTGGTGGAGGCGTTTCCCGGAGCGATCCAATCGGTGGGCCTGCACAAGCCGACCCTCGAAGATGTCTTCGTGCGCGAAACGGGGGCGCAGATTGAGTAGCTTCGTTCTGCCTGCCGCCACGCTGTGGCAGCGCGAACTGGTCCGCTTCTGGCGCCAGAAAAGCCGCGTGCTGGGCGTGGTCGCGTCGCCGCTGGTGTTCTGGCTGCTGATCGGCTCCGGATCGAACGACCTGGCGCGGTATTATTCCGGCGCCCTGGTGTTGACGGTGATGTTCTCGGCCATCTTTTCGACCATTTCCATCATCGAAGACCGGCGAGAGGGATTTTTGTTATCGATGATGGTCTCGCCCGCGCCGCGCACCAGCTTGGTGCTGGGCAAGATTTTGGGGTCGGCCACGCTGGCCTGGATTCAGGGGCTGATTTTCCTGTGCTTCGCGCCCTTGGCGGGCGTCCGCATCGGGGTGCTGGAACTGATTCCGGTAGCGCTGGCGATTCTGCTGATTTCATTTACGCTCACCGGCCTCGGATTCGTGATTGCCTGGAGGATGGAATCCACCGCCGGCTTTCATGCGATTATGAATTTGCTGCTGGTGCCCATGTGGATGGTCTCGGGGTCGCTGTTCCCGATGGCCACCGCGCACGGCTGGGTGCGGTGGCTGATGTGGGCCAACCCGCTGACGTATTCGATCGCGTTGCTGAATCACACGCTGGCGCTGCCGAATGCGCAACCGGGAGCGGCGGCCAGCCTGCTCGTAACGCTGGCGTTCGGGTTGGTGCTGCTGGCGGCCTCGGGAATCATGGCCGCGCAGAAGAGCACGCACAGCACGGCGTGAAGATTGTGGGGCAGGCGCCCCGGTTTTCGGGTCCGTTCAGGATTTCGCCTGCCAAGAACGCAAAACACCATGACTCCAATTCTTCCTTCGATCAACGCCTTCTTGAACGCCAGCGCCGCCATTCTGCTGGTGTGGGGTTACCTGCTGATCCGGCGTAAGCGGAGGGAAACCCACCGGCGGGTGATGACGGCCGCGTTCGTCGTCTCCTGCACGTTTCTGGTTTGCTACATCGTTTATCACGTGCAGGTCGGGAGTGTGCGATTTCAACACGCCGGACCGCTGCGCGCCATCTATCTAAGCATACTGGGCACGCACACGGTGCTGGCCGCCGCGGTTCCGGTGCTGGCGATTATCACGCTGCGCCGCAGCCTCGCCGGCCGCTACGATGCCCACCGAAGAATCGCGCGCTGGACCCTGCCCATCTGGCTATACGTGAGCGTGACCGGCGTGGTGGTCTACTTCATGCTGTACCACATGTAAAAGGTGAGGCAGGTCCCCGACCTGCCTTTGTACCCGCGGTCCCTGGGAGCTCCGCCTGCGTCAAAACACGTATTCGATGTCCACCATGGGAACCAGGTTCTGCAAAACCTTGCCGTAAGTGACCTGCTGGCCCGGCGGCTCCAATGGCGGCGTGATTACGTTGGTGGGGAACGCGGAGATGAAATCGCGGATCTCGGTGCGCAAGTAGAGACGATCGCTCAACTTGTAGATGAGGCCGCCGCCAACACTGAGCATCGGTTTGACCTGGTGGGTCTGGGTGAAGTATCCAAACTGCTGAAGAGGCTGGTAAGCCTCCGGCGCACCAGTGCCATCGAAGATCTTCATACCGCCGCCGACCGCCGCAAAGAACTGCACGGGCGAATGTTTTCGGTCGGTGTGATAAATCAGGTCGTAGTGGACGGCGTGGGCGACGCCGCTGAATGAGGCCGAAGAGCCGTCGCCGGAAAGCTTGGGGCTGGTCGCGAAGAACTCATAGCGGATCTCGCCACTCCAGTGCGCGTTGAGGTTTTGCCCGAAGAATGCGCCGGCGACCGCTCCCGTCGCGAACCCGGCAGTGGCCGAACCGGCGGTGGTAGTGCTCACATGGACGGTGTCGAGGAAGCCTACGCCGCCGATGCCTCCCACTTCCCATTGCTGGGCGAAGGCGCAGCAACCGAACGCGAGAAGCAGAAACGTCTTTCCAATCGTTTTCATACTCTTCTCCGGGAGACGACTAGTTGCCCACCACCCGCTCGTTGAGCGTGGTGTTGGCGCCGATGGCGCTGCCCTGATTGATCACCAGAGGTTCACTCAAGCCCTGCGTGACGCTGCCGGGAACGACCGCGTTGATCTGGTACACACCGATCTCGCCCGGCGCCAGGCCAGCGTACTGGATTTCCAGGTGGGAGCCGCCCAACGTCACCGTGGGCACATCCGACGCCAAGGCCAGCGGGCTGACGGGCGCGGGCACGCCGGCGATGACCCCGGGCGTGGTGAGGCCCATACCGGTCAGGTAAATCACCAGCGTGTCTCCCGGACGAATCGGATTGGTGGGCGTCACGAGCTGGTTGTTGGCGGCGCGGACGACGGTGGCCAGGCCCGTGGTCGGCCCGGCGCTGCCGGACATGAACACTGCCGGCGCGGCCGGCTGAACCGTGAAGTGCGTGCTATTGCTGACACCGCCCGGCGTGTGGATGCTGACGGTGGAGGGACCGAGGACGTTGTCCGGCAACTGCGCATTGACTTGCGTAGACGAAACGAACAGCAGCGGCACTGGCGTGCCGTTGACGCTCAGACAAGACTGCCCCAGTGCCGTCGGCAGCGGGACTTGCGAAGCGACCAGGCTGACCGGGCTCATGTTTGTGCCCCAGACGGTGATCAGGCCGCCCGGCGCTACCGGCGCCGTGCCATTAGCCGCATTCACTATGCTGGTGATCACTGGCGGTACGAAGGAGGCTGCATAGTTCTGGCTCAAGATGGTGAAGCCGGAAGTGCTCAGCACGATGATCTCGTTAGCGCTGGGCAGCGGAGCCACCGTGCGCATGAAACTGTTCAACTGGTCTACGGAGTTGGATCCCGATCCGTTGTTCGAAACAGTGCCATCGGGGCTGGGATAGACCGAAGTGGACGTGCTGGCACCGGAAGTGCTGCCGGTCGGACTGCTGCCATGGCTCGGCAACAGCGGGGCCTCCACCATCGGGATGGGGCTTTCGGAAGCGGAGGAAAGGGGCGAGAACAACTGTATCGTGCCCGGGCTGGTTGCATTTGGCGCCGTCGTGAGGTAGCCGCTGGCGGCATTGTTCTGATCGATGAAGGCGAAGCCCGAGGGATTGCCGCCGGCGGTGTTGAAGGCGCCCATCGGCACCAGCGATGAGTTGAGGAAGGCGCTGCCAACCACATAGTTGTCGTAACTCGAGGCGCCGTAGGAGCCGGACAAAGCCGTGTAGTCCTGGCGCGCGGCTACAAAAGTGTTGGCCGCGGCGCTATACAGGTAGACGTGACCATCGGGCCCGACCATCAAAATGTTGGCCCCGTTGGGCGAGGCACTCAACACCGACTGAGGAGAAACGCCCCCGGAGTTGTTCGTCCAGGGTCCCAGACTTGGCATCGAAATGCCAACCTTGTTAGCCAGGTCGAGCACGGCCACGTCGCCCTGATCCGTTCCACCGTTCCTCGACAACGCCAGGATGGCGCTGTTGGACACCGCGATGGACCGGCCAAAATCGCTGCCGTCCGGCGTCAGAGTGATCGGCGTCACCGGCTGCAGCGCATTCAGGTCGAACACGCTCACCAGTTGAGAATCGGCGTTGGCGACTAATAGGTAGTTCTGGTCGAGAGTCATAGCCATTCCCATGGGCGTGGTCGCGGTACGCAGGCTCGCCAGCAACTTGCTCGTGGCGCCGTCGTAAACCAGCACTTTGTTGCGGTCCTGGCGCGTAATATAGAACCGGTTGCGGCTGGTGTCCGCTACAATATCGCTCAGCACGCCCGGAACGTTGACTATCGTGCCCCGCTGGTTCTCGTCCGGGTTGCTGACCAGCACGCGCACCGGAATCGGCTGGTTGACGGCCGATGCCGAACTGATCTTCACCGGCACCACGCTGGTGCCCAGCGCGCCGGCGAAGGCGGCCGAATCCGCGATCACCGTGATGGTGGCCGGCGTGACACCCGACGAAGGCGAAACCAAAATGCCGGGGCCTGGAGTGAGCTCGAAATCGGTGTGATTTCCGCCTGGATCGGCGAGAGTAAAGGTCTGGCTTACGTTCGATTGGTTGCAGAAACCGGTCTGGACCAGCACATCCTCCTGGCCTGGCTCGACCCGGTTGTACTGGTTGAGCGATCCCACTGGAAGGATGGTAACGCCGCTATCGGAAACGGCGTACATCACGGAGACCGCTTTGTTCAGCACCGCCCGCCCGATCAGGTTCTCTTGCAGCGTCAGCCGCTCCCGGAAAGTCAGGTTGTCCGCATCCATGACGAGGAGGGCCGGCAGCGGGCCAGTCACCGGCGTCGACTGATTCGAACCGGCGACAGGGGTTGCGGCAGCCATGGCTGCATCGGGGATCTGCGCATAGAGAATGTTGTTGATCGAATCCCAGGCGTGGCCGGTGACATTCTTGAGCAGGACGTTATTCGGGTACTCGGCGACCATACTGAAAGTCTGATTGAACTGAGCCCAGCCGATCATGGCGTGGGTGCCGTCTCCGGAAACACTGACCCTGGCCTCCAGCGCCGGCGTAGTCGTCCAGGCGATCGAGTTGAAAGTGCCGTTAAACGCGTTATACCAGAACATCGGCTGCAAGCCCGTTCCACCGCCGAAAACACCCCATGCAGTCCAACCATCGGCCGACGTACTGACGGCGGCTTCGGTGAACTGACCCGGGAAGTTCGGCGCCTGCTGCGGAATCGTCACCGCGATGTCGGCCATCGTAATCACGATGTTGATTTCTCCGGTTTCCGGATCGAGCGTCATCACATTCGCGTTTGTGGCGATAACCGCCAAGCCACCCTGGTCGCCGCTGAGTGTGTTGACGAAGCTCACTCCCAGTGGCGCTGCGCCCAGCGCATATGTAGTCTGCGCCTGGTTGTTGTTCAGATCGATCACCGTAACCAGGTTGCCGCCCGTGGGCGTCGGACTGGTGGTTGACGTGCCGAAATTGGCATAGTGCACTGACACCAGATATTGCCCGCTGGGCGACAGGGCGATCGCCGCCGGGAACGGGGCTACGTTGATCGACGTGTGAATGGTGTTGTCGGCGAGCGTCATCACGTCAATGCAAGCGCAGCCAAAATCCGCGATGTACAAAACGCCCCTTGGCTCATCGAGGGCGATATCGGAGGGCGTGCCGCCGATTGGTACCACGGTTCCAAAGGTTGCGGCGACTGACCGCCCGGCTCCGGCCGTCAGAAGCGTCATGGCAATCGAAAAGAATAGTCTTGTCCCACGCATACAATATAGTCCTCACGCGACTATTCGAATTACAGAACCAAATCGGATGTGAATCAATGATCGAAATGGCTAGCAGTTCCGCCATTACCAAAGTTAGTCGTGTATTTCTGCGGGTTTACGCGTATACTCACGTCGGAATCGAGGCTTCTGGTGTCAGAAATGTTCGAGCGCTCCAGCGCAAAATCCGGCTTGATCAGATACGTGGCGGCAAGGCTCGTCCTGGCGGCGGCTGTTTTCAGCGGCCTCGCGTTCACGCCGCAGGTCCGCGCCCAGAGCGTGGTGGTCACTATTTCGACGTCGCCCGCCGGAGAACAATTCGTGGTCGACAACCAGCTCTTTTTTCAGTCGCAGACCTTCACCTGGGCGGTCGGAACCGGGCACTCGCTGGTCGTGGGTACCCCAATCCAGCCATTCATCGGGGCGCAAACGGTGTTCACGTTCCAGAACTGGACCTTCTCGAACACAACGAGTATTTCACCCGAGATTTGGGTGACAGCCACCGCCGGCATAACGCAATATACGGCGAACTTCACTACCTCCTTTGCACTCACCGTGTCCGTCACCAATAATTGCGGAAGCGTCTCCTGCGGCGGAGTGCCTGGCCAGATCCTTTTGAATGGGGCCCAGATGGGCTCTCTGGGACCGCAATGGTATCCCGCGGGCGTCCCGGAGGTCCTCACCGCCGTTCCCAGTATTGGGTATGCATTCGCCGGATGGACGCCCGGCCCCGACCAGGTGATCGCGGGTGTTACCGACACCGTCTCATTGGCTGAGCCCATCACCGCGATTGCCAATTTCACCAAAGCCACACCCATCACTTTCGCCACGCAGCCGGAGGGGCTCAGACTGGTGATCGACACCGAGCCGACCACGGCTCCCTTCACGGAGTCTTTGGGTTGGGGAACCGTGCACAATGTCGCTGCGGTTTCGCCGCAACAGGATTTGACGGGTAATTATTGGGTGTTTTTGTCGTGGAGCGATGGCGGGGCGGTCAATCACCCGTACACAGTGCCTTTATCCTCCAACCCGGTCACTCTCACGGCTACCTACACCCCCGCCTCGCTCAACACATTCCTCACCCAACCCCCTGGGTTGAATTTGACCGTGGACGGGCGGAGCAATTGGAACACGTGGTATTTCGCCTGGGCCGTGGGCTCGACCCACACTTTTTCGGCGCCGGCCACTCAGGTCGATGCGCAAGGCCACTTGTGGAGTTTCACCGGCTGGTCCAATGGCGGGCCGGCCGCGCAGACCGTGACCGTGGCGAGCACGCAAGGCACCAGCTACACGGCGACTTTCCAACAGTTGGGACAATTGACCGTCAACAGCACTCTTCCCAGCCTCTCGGTGAGCGTGAATGGAACCAACTGCACAACGCCTTGCACGGTGCAGCCACCGCTGGGAACGCAAGTGACGATCAGCGCGCCGGCCAGTGTGCCGGCCGGAGTCGGCGCCAGGCAGCAACTGCTGGGATGGTCGACCGGAGCCGGACCCGGCAACCTGACCATCGCCGCGCCCGCCAATGCCACCACTGTAACCGCCAATTATCAGTTGATGTACCAACTCGTAACCGCCACCAGTCCCGCCAACGCGGCCACCTGGAGCCTGCAGCCGGCCTCGCCGGACGGATATTACAATGCCGGCACTGTGGTCAACGTCAGCCTGAGCCCGTTGCCGGGTTATCAATTCCGCAATTGGAGCGGTGACCTGAGCGGTATCGAGCCGTTCGGCACGGTCGTGATGAACCAGCCGCGCACGGTGACGGCCCTGTTTTCGACCGTTCCCTACCTGCCCACTGGCTCGGTGACCAACGCCGCCGGACCCACTCCCTCCAGTGCCGTGGCTCCCGGTTCCGCGATTTCGATTTTCGGTGTGAACCTGGCCGACGGCGTGCAAATCAACACGGCCAGCACCATGCCGCAGACCTTAGCCGGGGTGACGGTCTCCGCCGGCGGCAACCTGCTGGCCCTGTACTACGTGTCGCCGACTCAAATCAACGCCCAATTGCCGGCGGCCATGCCATTGGGCCCATCCAGCCTCGTGGTAACCACGCCGGAACAGGCCCAGGTCACGGCCAATTTCACCATCGCGCAGGACGCGCCCGGCTTATTCGCTTTCACCTCGAATAACAAAGCGTACGCGCTCGCCTTTCACCAGGACGGCACGCTGGTAACCGAAGCCTCTCCGGGGAAGGCGGGCGAGGTGCTCACGCTCTACGGCACCGGCTTCGGCCCAACCACGCCGGCGCGGCCCGAGGGCCTGCCGGTACCGCAATCGCCCGCGTTCGTGGTGACCGACCCAGCCAGCGTTCAAATAGCCACGGCCAGTTTCACGGCACAGAGTGCCTATGCCTTGCCTGGGGCCGTAGGCATCGACGTCGTCGAGTTCGCGCTGGCAAGCGGCGCGCCCTCCGGCGGCGACTTCCAGCTCACGGTGACCATCAATAAAGTGGTCAGCAACACCGTCCTGCTGCCGATCCAGTAGGGACCCTTGCGGTAACGCCTGCGGTCTTGCCGCCGGTGTCTTGAGGCGGCGCCGCCAGTAACGCAGAGAAAACACCGGCGGCCGAGACCGCCGGCGCTACCGAAAAAACACCGCCGGCTACCCCACCACGGCGAAACTCGCCTTTGCCCGAAGGTTCGCCACGCCGGCCGTGTAACGGCTGTCGGTTACCAGGAACGCTACGGCGTCCTCCAGCCACTCGTGCCAAACCCCGTCCGGATCGTGGGAGGCCACCGTGATCGTGTACTCCTGCGGGCACAACTCGCAGCGGAATTGAAAGCTCACCGCCAGCGTGGCGCCCTGGCGCACCGGCCCCAGCCGCAGCCGTTCCAGTTCCGTATTGGTGCCGTAAACGTTGAACCCGCTGCGCGTGCGGATCATCATCCCCACCACCGGATTGGCCACCAGCGCCTGGTACCGCACCGTGATCTTCACTCCCACCGGTTCGCCGCTCCGCCACGCCATGGTGGGTTTGCCATCCTCGCCGGTCAGTTCCACACCCACGATCTCGGCCCGCCCGTCGCCTCGGTAAAACCGCGGGCTGAGGGGTGTCTTCATCGTCCCGCCCCACGCCCGCACCCGCGCTGCGATGTGCTGGCGGTAAGCGCCCAGGATCTCTTCCGGGTCGCCGCGCGCGGCCAGTTTGCCCTCGTGCAGCCACCACACTTCGTCCGCCAGCCGCCTCAGCAGTTCCTCTTCATGCGACACCAGCAGAATCGTCGAGCCGGTCTGCCGCAAACGGTCGATCGCCACCGCGGCGCGCTCCCGCACCAGCAGGTCGTGCCGGGCAAACGTGTGGTCGATCGCCAGCACCGGCGCCGGCGCTAGATTGAGCGGGTCGTCCGGCCCCAGCAGCCGCGCCCCGCCGTGGCTCTCCACCTCGCCGGATGCCGGTTGTTCCACCCCGCCCGCCAGGCGGGCCAGCACACTTTTCCCGGCTCCGTTCTCTCCCACCACGCCGATTACCGCGCCATCCGGCGCCGCCGCGTCAAATTCCACCAGCGGTGCGCTCGTGACACGTCGAAAGACCAAGGCCATAAACGCTAGAATAGCAACTGCAACATGGATACTCCCAACTTGCTCGATTCCATGCGCGCCGATTGGAATCGGCGCGCCGCCGAGGACGCCAATTATTACGTGGCCTTCGGCCGCCGCCAGCAGTCCAACGAGGAGTTCTTTTCCACCGCCGACGGCACCGTTCAGCAGTTGCTGCCGGAGCTCCAGCGATTCATCGGCCGCGACGCCGCGCTCGAAATCGGCTGCGGTCCCGGCCGCCTGATGCGCCCGCTCAGCCGCTATTTCAAGGAAATCCACGGCGTCGATGTCTCCGACGAAATGATCCGCCTGGCGCACGAGCGTCTCGCCCATACCGCCAACGCTTTCGCCCAGCAATGCTCCGGCTCGGACCTGGCGATGTACCCCGATGGCAAATTCGATTTCATTTACTCCTACGCCGTCTTCCAGCACATTCCCAGCCGCGACGTCGTGTTTGGCTACCTGCGCGACGCCTTCCGCGTCCTCAAGCCCGGCGGCTTCCTGCGCTGCCAGTTGAACGGCCTGCCGCCGCACGCGCGCCAATACGACACCTGGAACGGCGTACGCATCACGGCCGCGGAAGTCGCCGCATTCGTCGAATCCACCGGCTTTCACCTCCTCGCGCTCGAGCAGGTCTGGACCCAGTACATGTGGATCACGCTCCGCAAGCCCGGCCCTGGCGGCGCCGCGCCGGTCAACTATTCCGCGCGCCTGCGCAACATTTCCAACGCGCTCACCGGGGAAGCCGTCACTCCCGCGTCCGGCGCCATGGCGGCGCTGGCCTTGTGGATCGAACGCCTGCCCGCCTCCTGCCACCTGCTCAACACCACCGTCACCGCCGATGGCCGCCCCTGCCGCCTCACTTACGTCGGCCCGCCAGCCGCCGACGGCGTCTCCCAGATCAACGCCGTGCTTCCGGAGAACCTGCGCACCGGCCTGGTGATGGTCGAAGCCGCCCATGACGGCGCCCCGCTCTGCTCCGCCGGCTGGGTGCGCATCGTGCCTCCCGGTCCTTCGGTTCCCCGCATCACGGGAATCAGTGACGGCGTCAACCTTCTGTCCGGCAACCGCATCGTCAGCGGCACCGTGAAAGTGACCATGGAAGAGGTTGCCCACGGCGCCGACTTCCACGCCAGCGTGGACTCGCTCGCCACGCCCGCCGCCGATGCCTTCTGTACCGACCCCGTCGCGCAGCGCTGGGAGTTCAACTTCAACCTCCCCGAGAACCTCGCGCCCGGCCCGCACCGCGTGTCCATCGCGTTGGGCCGCCGCGTCTATCCGCAGATACCCATCGAGGTGGCCTGATTGCGCCGCTCCCTCGCCGCGGCCGCGGTCGCCATCGCCGTCGCCGCTCTTTTCCTGGGTCCGTTGCGGCGCCGCCCGTTCCGCCAGTTGCCCGCCGGCGTGATCGAGCTTCACTCCGAAATCGCCGTCGACGCCGATAGCGAGCTGCGCGGCGCGCCCTCCGGCACGGTTCTCCATCTGGCCCCGGATTTCAACGGCCGCGCCGCTATCGTCGTGCGCGGCGACAACGTCACCCTGCGCGATTTTTCGATCGATGGCAACCGCGCCGCACTGGAGATCCGCGCCGGCCTGCCGCCTTCCAATACTTCTTTCGCGGAATTCACCCGCGCCAATGGCGTTTTTGCCGAAGGAGTCACCGGCCTCGCCATCGAGCGCCTCCGCTGCCGCAATATCGCCGGCTTCGCCGTGCTGGTCAGCCGCGCGCGCTCGGTCGATATCCGCCGCGTCACCGTCGCCGATAGCGGTTCGCGCAATCCCCTCGGCCGCAACAATTCAACCGGCGGTATCCTGCTCGAAGAAGGAACCGCCGATTTCCGCGTCATCGAATGCGACCTGTCGAACATCCGCGGCAACGGCATCTGGACGCATTCCCTGTACACATCGGCGCGCAATGCCCGCGGCTCGATCGCCTTCAACCATTTCCGCGAGATCGGCCGTGACGCCATCCAGGCCGGCCACGCGACCGCCCTTTCGGTGACCGGGAACTCGGGCAGCCGCATCGGCTATCCCTTCGACGAAGTGGATATCGAGAACCTCGCCACTCCGGTCGCCATCGATACCGCCGGCAACGTGGACGCGTCCTCCTATGACGGAAACCGCTTCCAGGAAATCGACGGCAAGTGCATCGACCTCGACGGATTTCACGATGGCGAAGTCCGCACCAACCAGTGCATCAACCGCCACGGTGCCGCGTCCTACCGCTACGGCCACTACGGCATCACCATGAACAACTCGAACCCGGACATGCGTTCCCAAAACATCCGGCTGGTCGACAACCTTATCGACGGTACGCTCTACGGCGGCATCTTCGTCATCGGTTCCGGCCATACCATCGCCCGCAACCGCCTGCTCCGCCTGGACGCCTCCCACTGCAACGAAAACGCCGCCCGCTTCGGCTGCTATTACGGCCCCGCCGATCCCGAGATTCTCGAAGCCGGCATCTATTTGGCCCGCGGCGCCGAGCACCCCTCCCCCGCCCGCCACAACCTCATCCAGGACAACCGCATCGCCGGTTACAAAATGCAATCCCGCTGCATCCTCGCCGCCCCCGGCGTCGACCCGCGCTCCAACACCATCATCGGCAACCTCTGCCGCGATCGGTGAGTCAGCCTGCCCCGAGAAAAGCATTACGCCGCGCTTTGAGCTAAGTCGTGGCGCAGGCTGTCAAGCCTGATGAGCCGAGAGTCATCTCGGCTTTTCTTGGAACTATTCCTTTGGGCGCTGCCGAAAAAACCCGAAAAGGCATTTTGAGCCCACGGATGAAAACAGAGGAACACGGATAAGCCAGTTTTTCTTAATCTGTGTTCATCCGTGTTCATTCGTGGCCCGTCATGCTTTTGGCCTTTTGCTCTTGGGACCGTTACCCGAACGAAAAACATTGCGCCGCGCTTTGAGCTAAGTCGTGGCGCGGGCTGTCCAGCCTGCTGAGCCGAGAGTCGTCTCGGCTTTTCTTGCCGCGCCGGCATTGCCGCCCCCTTCTCAGCTCCTCAATCCCCGGCCGCGCTCCGCCGGACCCTGGCTTGTTCCTCCACAGCCGGAACCACCGCGAACGGTACCCGCGCCGGCTCGCACGTCAAAGCCAGCCGCGCGCACCGCGACCGCAAGCCGGCGAGCTTGTCGGCGGCCCGCGGAACCCGCTCCAGGCGGTGCAGGATTTCCCGCTTCGCCCGCAGAACCAGTTCCGTATCCATCTCGTTCATCCGCACCAGCCGTTCGTACAGCTCCTTGCCCCAGACGCCTTCCCAATACTCGCCAGACTCGACCGGCGCGCGCGGCGTCCCCTGACCCACGTTCTGCGGAACATACTCCAGCCGGAGACCCGGAAACGCGGGGCGTAGAAAATACTCCGCAACCACCAGGCTCTCCTCGAACATCTCAACCAGGCCTGGAACCGCCATGTCGCGCAGCACCGCCGTCGCCCGTTCCAGATCCCGGTCGTCCGCTGGACGCGTGAATGCTCCGGCGTTGGCTAACTGCGTCACTTGCACCTCGCTCACCTGATGGGGAGCTTCGTCGATCAGGCGCATCGCAAACTCTCGCGGACTGTAGGATCGCGCCCAACGGGCACAGAGAGAATCCGCGTCGCTGCGCCGGAAGTGGTGGTAAGTCGAATACAACCGGGCTAGTGGATCGCGTAAAAAGCACCAATCGAAGAACACCGTCCGCCGGCTAAGCGGCTTCGGATAACGCAAATGATGGCTGGATACGGCGGCAATCCCGGGGTGCTGTCCCACGAACTCCACCAGGTCTGCGGCATCCAGCGTGGCATCCGGATCGCTGCCATGAACCGTGGCAAACCGCCCCGGAAACGCGCGCCCTAAAATGTACTCAATCGTACTGCCGCCGTTTTTGAATATGTGGTAATGAACGATAACGTATCGAGTGCGCACCACGGGCATGGTTACGTTCACAACGATCCCTCGTTGTAATCGACTCGATAACCGTGGGAGTACCCGGCAACTGCCCTGACCAGCCTGATTGACATCGGATCCCTCACCGATATCTCTCTGGAACTCCACTCCATACCAAAAGTTCCGCCTGGGTTGGCCAAAAGTTCCCCAAACAGCCAAATCAAGAAGCGTTGTGCGGCAGATTGTCAAATCGGCGCGCCGATTGCCCATCGGCGCAGCCGGGCGCGAGTCCGGCCGCTTCCTGGAATCCGATGACAGGCGCGCGAACTTTTTTCTCCCCCGCGTTATCAGCCGCTTACGGCGCGTTCGCCGCGCGAACCGCGCCGCGCGCCGCGTACAGTGGAATCGGATCGAGGCCGCGCGGCCCACCCGCGCAGCCACAACAGCTTTCTCCCCGGCCGGGGATCGTTGCACTCAGGTGGTACTGAACTTCCGGCGCCCCTTAAAGGCATGCGGGGTCCCCTACGGGCAGGACTCCCGACGGAAGACTTTGGATTCCGGAATTCATAACCGCCGGCGGAATACGGATAGCAGTTATCGCCGCCCGCTCGGATAACAGAGAGTAAGGAACGAATCGACCCGACATTGTCCGCCATCCAGCGGGCTCACATCGACGAAGTTTCCACTCAATCCATTGGGTGGCCGATACGCACGGCGATAAGTCCGCGAAGCCCGGCCACCCGCAACGAAATTTCTCAAGCCCAAAGTGTTCGTCCCGCGCGGAGCGGGAATCCTCCATGAAAACGGTTCAGCAAGTGTTCCTCTGCGCCCTTCTGGCGGCGCTCACCACGCTCGCCGTTGCGGCAACGCTTTTCGTGCGGGCCGCCACCGCCACGGTTGCGGCGGTTCCGGCCGAGATCCGCCTGACGCGCGCCGCGCTCGTTCACCAAGCCGACGCGGCGCGCCACGATCTCTCGAACCAGCTTGCCGCGGCCCGCGTCGCCGCGTTCACGCTTTCCGACCGCCAGGCAACCGCGTTCCGCACTGGCATTCTGGCGCAAACCGCCGGTTTCGGCGACGCCGCCAGCCGCCAGCTCGGCGGTACTCTGTCGCGAATCGATACCGCCCTCGCCACCACGGCTTCGCTCGAACGCGAGCTCCGTCCCACGCTTCGCCATTCCGCCGCCATCGCTGCGCAGATCGACGATTCCCTCCCCATGTTCCTCGATTGCGACCACAACCCCGACTGCGTGTTCAACCGCTACGTCGGCGTCTCCCGTGGCATCGAAACCGCCGCCACCGACGTCTCCGGCATGAGCCGGGATTTCCGCCGCGACTGGCCGGCCTATCTCAAAACCTGGCAGGATATCGGCGTCCAGACCGATGGCTTCGTCGCTAACATGAACCGCCTCACCCATCCGCACTGGTACGACCGGCTGATCGGCTACGGACTCAATGGCGTCGTCATCTATCGCAGCCTGAATCCGGTGGGAGCCGCCGTCACCGGCGCCCAGATCCTGTCCTCACGTCCGTAGCTTAGTCACTCACCGGTACGCTTCACTGCGGTGGCGAACTCCGAAGATGCGCATGGTGTCATCATGAAGCTTAAACATGACGCGGTAATCGCCAAGCCTCAGCCGAAAGGAACCCGTCAATCCGCCGTGAAGCGGCCTCACATCGCCCGAGCCAATGAGAGCGTATCGCAACACGCCTTCGAAGATGATGTGCCTCGCCACGGCACGGTCAAGGCGTCGAACGTCGGCCTTGGCTTCGTCGAGCCACTCGATCTTGACTGCGTTTGGGGAGGTCATGATGCCAACTAACCTAAGCTTAGAACCTCCGTCGCGTGCCGCCCAGATTGTGAATGGTTAGTACGCAGCGACTCACCTAAGACCGCCGGGCGGATGCCACCGGCAGCGATCAGCGCAACGGTACCCCGACTCCGTTCACACCAACATCCACTGCGGCACGATGCGCTGGGGGGGGGACAGCCTACTTGCTGAGCGGGAAATCTTCGAGCGTCAGGCCGAAATCGGCAAGAACCTCTTCCATCGGAATGCCCTTGCCGCCGCGTTGGGCGAACCAAACCTCTCCCTCGCGAACACGGCGACGGTCCTCGTCGGTGATCGGTTCATCGTCGACGGGTGCGGTGGAGGGAGTGTCCAGCATGGCTTCCAGCAAACCAGCGATAGCAGGAAGCTTCGCCGGCGGCAGGCGCTCAATCAGTTCGTGGACGTGCTCGCGTGTCTCACCCATGGCGCGTTCCTCGAGGACACAGGCCTACCCCAATTGTGGCACAAATTATTTGAATTTGTGCTCACATGACCCTCCGGGGCGCCGTAGGGGCCAGGCACGCCTGGCCCGCGCCGCTGCACTCGGGCTGGCACCCGCACCCCTCCAGCTTGCATCGAACCTCTCCCCTGCTATGATGGATGCTGATGAAAGGCATAGTTCTTGCCGGAGGCACCGGAAGCCGGCTCTTTCCACTGACCAAGATCACCAACAAGCACCTGCTGCCAATCTACGACCGGCCCATGATTTACTACCCCATCCAGACCTTGGTGGATGCCGGGATCGAGGACATCATGGTCGTCACCGGCGGGCGCAACTCGGGGGATTTTTTGCGGCTGCTGGCCAATGGGAAAGAGTTCGGGCTGAAGCATATCCATTACACGTACCAGGAAGGTGAAGGTGGCATCGCCGATGCGCTGGCGCTGGCCGAGCACTTCGCCGACGGCCACAAAATTTGTGTCATCCTGGGCGACAACATCATCCAGGGCAACGTCCGCGCCGCCGCCGATCGTTTCCGCAGCCAGCCGCACGGCGCCCACATCCTGCTCAAAGAGGTCGCCGATGCCGAGCGCTTCGGCGTGGCGGAACTGGCCGGCGACCGCATCGCGGGCATCGAAGAGAAGCCCGCGCACCCGAAATCGAATTACGCCGTGACCGGCATTTACATGTACGACTCGAGCGTGTTCGATAAGATCAAGACCCTGGTTCCCTCAGGCCGCGGCGAACTCGAGATCACCGACGTCAACAACGCATACGTGCGCGAAGGCTCGCTCACCTTTTCGTTCCTCTCCGGCTGGTGGACCGATGCCGGCACCTTCGATTCCCTGCTCCGCGCCGCTAACCTGGTGAAGGAATCCGTCACGGGCGGCAAGGCAGTCGAGGAACGAGAGGAAGGAGCCGTGCGAACCTGATGGCGCAAGAAACACCGGCGCCGGCGCGGCCTCTGGCTTCGCTCGGCGGCTTGGAACTGGCGGTTCCGCAATGTCCCAAGGGAATCGGCGCGCTGATCGGCGCTATCGATTCGGCGGAACGCATCGCGGGCGTTGAGATTGCCCGCCTGGCGGTGCACCCGGACGACCGCGGCTACTTTCTCGAAGTGCAGCGCCTCGGTCAGGGACTGGCCCACGCCTTTCCGCCCCAGAGCAGCCAGGTTTCTGCCGCGCTCAGCTATGCGGGTACTATCAAGGCGTTCCATTATCATCTGAAGCAAACCGATTGCTGGACGCCGGCAAAGGGGTTGTTCCAAGTGGCGCTGGTCGACTTCCGCTTGGGCTCGCCCACCTTTGGCAAACGCAACACCATGTATGTCGGCCCGCTGCGCCCCTGGCAGATCCTCGTTCCGCCCGGCGTGGGCCACGGATATAAAGTGATCGGCGAAGAAAGCGCCATGCTGATTTACATGACCGACCGCTTCTACGATCCGAGTGACGAAGGCCGCGTCGTTTTCGACGACCCCGGTATCCACTACGATTGGGAAACCCAGCACAAGTGAGACGCCGATGAAGATCCTGGTTACCGGCGGCGCGGGTTTCATCGGCTCGGCATTCGTGCGCCTGGTGATGGCGGAGACCGGCTGGGAAGTCGTCAATCTGGATAAGCTGACCTACGCCGGCAACCTCGAGAACCTGGCCGAGGTGGAATCGAGCGGCCGCTACCGGTTCGTGCAGGGCGATATCGCGGACCAGGCGGCGGTTGGCGCGCTGGTCGCCGAAACCAAGCCGGACGCCATTGTGCATTTCGCCGCCGAATCGCACGTCGACCGCAGCATCATTTCGCCCGAGCCGGTGATCCAAACCAATCTCCTGGGCACTTTCCGCCTCCTCGAAGCCGCGCGCCTGAACAACGTTCCGCGCTTCGTGCACGTCTCGACCGATGAAGTGTATGGCAGCCTCCCGGCGCCGGAGGAAGCCACCGAAAAATTTCCGCTCCAGCCGAGCAGCCCGTATTCGGCATCGAAAGCGGGCTCGGATATGCTGGCGCTCTCCTACTTCGTCACCTTCCGCATGCCGGTGGTGGTGACGCGCGCCTCCAACAACTACGGCCCCTACCAGTTCCCCGAAAAGCTGATTCCGCTAATGATCGCCAACGCTCTCGAAGACCGGCCGCTGCCGGTGTACGGCGATGGCATGCAGATTCGCGACTGGCTGTATGTGGACGATCATTGCCGCGGCATTCTGGCGGTGCTCGACAAAGGGCGCGCGGGCGAGATCTACAACATCGGCGGCAACCGCTCGCTGCCCAATCTGGACGTGATCCACAAGCTGCTGGCGCTGGCCGGCAAGCCGGAGAGCCTGATTCAATACGTGAAGGACCGGCCCGGACACGACCGCCGCTATGCGCTATCGAGCGAAAAAATCCTGCGCGAAACCGGTTGGCGGCCGAAGGTGGATTTTGAAACCGGCCTCGCCCGCACCATCGAGTGGTATCGCGCCAACGCCCCATGGGTCGCCCGCGTGCGCAGCGGAGAGTATCGGAACTATTACGAGCGCAACTACGCGAACCGGGTGTAGGCCGCGATAAAATCATTTCGAGCCACAGATGAACACGGATAAAACTTTTGATTTTAATCTGTGTTCATCTGTGTTTATCTGTGGCTATAATTCTTCCACGGCTGCCTCGGCTTAACTCTCATGCGGGTGGCAATTGAAGCGGCGAGCTTGAGCCTTTCGAGCGGAGGTCTGGCGCGCTACACCAGCCAGCTCAGCTTGGCGCTGGCGCGTTGGCACGCGGACGACGAATTCTACCTGATCTCGGATCAGCCTTTTTCGATGCCCGCGGGCGCTCCGGCCAACTTGAAGCGCGGCGCGGCTCCGCGGAACGCGGTCGAGCGGCGCTGGTGGCTGTGGGGCATGGCGCGCGAATTGAATCGCATCGGCGCCGACGTGGTGCACGGGCCGGACTTCGCCGTTCCCTACCTGGCGCGCCGGCCCAGCGTGATGACGCTTCACGACCTTTCGCCCTGGCTCGACCCGGCCTGGCACGATGGCGCCGGCCGCGTGATGCGCCGCACGCCCCTGCTGTTGAAGATGGGCCTGGCCACCATGGTGATCACTCCCGGCGAGCACGTGCGCCAGGAGGTGATCGCGCGGTTTCAGCTCAGCCCCGATCGCGTGGTGGCCGTGCCGGAAGCCGCCGCCGAGTGGTTCACCCCCGTCGAGACGCGCCCGGAATCGCCGTATTTCCTGTTCGTCGGGACCATCGAGCCGCGCAAGAATCTGCCGTTGCTGCTCGAAGCGTGGCGCGAAGTGCGCAAGCGCGCCCCCACAGCCGGCCTGGTGATTGCCGGCCGCCGGCGCGCGGATGCGCCCGCGATTCCGGAGGAGCCTGGATTGCGTCTGTTGGGCGAGGTGCCCGACGAGCAACTGCCGGGCCTGTACTCCGGCGCCACGGCTTTCGTCTATCCGTCGCTCTACGAGGGGTTCGGCTTGCCGGTGGTGGAGGCGATGCAGTGCGGGGCGTGCGTGATCGCCTCCCCGGCGCTGCGCGAGACGGCCGGCGACGCGGCGATCTATGCCGAGAACGCGCGCGAACTGACGCAGGCGATGCTCGATACGATCGAGCGTCCCGCCTGGCGGGCCGAATGGAGAGAGCGCGCCCGCGCCCGCGCCGCCGAATTCTCCTGGCAGCGCACCGCGCACCAGACTTACGCAGTCTATCGGGAGGCCCGTAGACGCTTTGACAAGTGACGATCGAGCCGCGGCCCTGCTGTTGGCGCCGGAAGCGCCCTATCCGCTTTCGGGCGGCGGTTCGCTGCGCACGGCGTCTCTCCTCGAGTACCTGGGGCGGCACTATGCGCTCGACCTGATCGTTTTCCGGCAGCCGGGAGCGGCCGAGCCAGCCTCGCTGCTGCCCGCCGGCCTGGTGCGGCGGGTGACCGTGATCGATCTCCCCGCCACCCGGCGCAGCCCGGCGGCGCGCGCCGTTCGCAATGCCGTGCGGCTGGCCCGCGGCGTGCCGCCACTGGTGGACCGTTTCGCCGGCTTCGACGCCCAAGTCGAGCGGGCCGTGGAGGGGCGCAGCTACGAAATCGGCGTCATCGAGCACTCCTGGTGCGCGCCGTACCTGGAGCGGATCGCCGGCGCCTGCCGCCGCACCGTGCTCGACCTGCACAACGTGGAATCCGTGCTGCACGCGCGTTGCGCCCAGGTGGAGGGCGGCGCGGTGGGGCTGGCGCATCGCATCTTCGGAGAGGCCTCGGCCCGCTTCGAGGCGGAGTGGCTGCCGCGGTTCGGTGAAGTGTTGGCGCCCTCGGCCGAAGACGCCCGTTCCGTCGCGCTCCTGGCGCCGGGCGCGCGGGTGCGGGTCTATCCAAACGCGATTCCCTGGACACCAGTGCCGCCCAAAACAGAAGAGCAGATGATTGTATTTTCCGGCAACCTGGAGTACCACCCCAATCTGTCCGCCGTGCGCTTCTTCGCGCGCGAGATCTGGCCCACGCTGCGGGAGCGCTGGCCGCACCTGGTATGGCGGCTGGTGGGCAAGGCTCCGCAATCAGTCGAGAAACTTGTACCGGTTGACCCACGTATTCAATTAAGTGGGCCGGTGGAAGATGCTGTCGCGGAATTGGCGCGGGCGCAAGTTGCGGTCGTCCCCTTGCTCGCCGGCAGCGGCACGCGGTTCAAGATCCTCGAAGCCTGGGCAGCGGCGCTGCCGGTGGTCTCCACTTCCATCGGCGCCGAGGGCCTTCCGGCGCGGGACGGCGAGCACCTGCTGCTGGCCGACACCGCCGCGGCGTTCGCCGATGCGGTTTCACGGCTGTTGACGTGCAAGAATCTCCGTGTAAGCGTTGGAAATTCCGGCAGATTGTTGCTAGAAAAGGAATTTACGTGGGTATCAGCTTGGGCAAGTCTGGATTTCTGACACAGCCGAGTGACACAATGCTCCGTTATACTGGTACGGTTAATGCGGATTGCCGTTGATGCACACGCCATCGGCCGTCACCTCACAGGCAATGAGGTCTACGTCCGAAGCCTTTTGAACGGATTCGCCGCCGCCAAGGACCGCGAATGCGAGGTCCTGGCCTATGTGTCTTCCGAAGAGGCTTGCAGTAGTTTGCCCGCCGGCATTCGTACCAGTTCCATCTCCACCAACCCGTTCTTGCGCCTGGGATACGAGTTGAGCATGAAGCTGCGGCGGGACCGGCCGGATCTGCTTCACGTGCAGTACACGGCTCCGGTGGCGTGCACGGTGCCGGTGGTGGTGAGCGTCCACGACGTCAGCTTTCTGGAGCATCCCGAGTATTTCACCGGAGGGCGGGCGCGGCAGTTGCGCTGGACGGTGCGGCGGACGGTGGACCGCGCGGCGCGGGTGCTCACGGTGAGCGAGTTTTCGCGGCGCGCCATCCTGCGGGTTTACGGCCACCTGGACGAGGACAAAGTGGTGGTGGCTCCCAACGCCGCCGGCGCGGAATTCCGCCCGGTGTCGCTCCAGGCGGCGCGGGCCGCCGTCCGCCAGCGCTTTTCGCTCGATCGGCCATTCCTTCTTTCGGTGGGCGATCTGCAGCCGCGCAAGAATCAGATCGGCCTCATCCGGGCGTTCGCCGAATTGGTCCGCGCCTGCCCGCAGCTTGGCCACGACCTGGTGCTGGCCGGGAAGCCCACCTGGTTTGCGGATCAGGTGCAGGCCGCGGCGCGCGAATCGGGCGTCGGCGATCGCATCCGCATGTTGGGTTTTGTATCCGATACCGACCTGCTCCAGCTTTATAACGCCTGTGACCTTTTCGTGTTCCCTTCGTTCTACGAAGGGTTCGGACTGCCCGCGCTGGAAGCCATGGCGTGCGGCCGCGCGGTGGCCTGTTCGAACGCTAGCGCCTTGCCGGAGGTGGTCGACAGCGCCGCGATTCTCTTCGATCCTTACCGCACCGACGAGATGGTGCGCGCGCTCAAGGACCTGCTGCTGGACGCGGAATTGCGCGCGCGCATGGAGCGGTTGGGGCTGCAACGCGCCGCCCATTTCAGTTGGCAGAAAACGGCGGACGCCATCCTGGATGTGTTCCGCGAGGTGGCCCATCAAAGCCAGCCCGCCGTGCTGCCGGCCTCCCGCAGCCTGGCGCACCGATGAACCGGCTTGTTTTGGTGGGGCATGCTTTAGCTTGCCAACGCCCGCTTGCGGGCGCATTTTTTGGTTTTGTGCCAACGACCGCTCCCTTACGGGGTGAGCGCTGGGCCCGGCTCCGATGCTTATGAGATTCCTTCCCTTCACATTCGCGGCGTTGTTCCCGCTGCTGGCGGCCTCCGCCCAGCCCGGCTTTCCCTTCACCGACGAATCGCTGCGATACAACTTGAGCTGGCAAAGCGGCACCAGCTTGGGCGAGGCCACCCTCACCGCGCACCGCTCCGCCGTGGGTTGGAACCTGGATGCGACGCTGAACGCGAGTGTGCCCGGCTTTTCACTGGCCGACCAACTGCATTCGGCGGTCGACGCGGGGCTGTGCTCGCAGGAATTCGAGCGCGACCTGACGCACGCTGGCAACCGGACCGACGACAAGACCAGCTTCGATCAGAAAGCGGGCAGCGCGACACGCACCACGGTGTTTCCAGCCGGCGGCGGCAGGGGCGATTTCAGCATCGCCACCTGCGCTCGCGACGCGGTGGCGTTCGCTTATTACGCGCGCGTGGAATTGGGCCAAGGCCGCGTGCCCGCGCCGCAGCAAGTGTATTTCGGGTCGGCCTATTCGGTGAGTCTCTCGTACGTGGGCGCCGAAAACGTGAACTCGGCCGGGAAGTCCGTGGCGGCCGACCGCGTGCACGCGGCGGTGAAGGGACCGAAGGCGGATTTTCAGTGCGACATGTTCTTCGCGCGCGATGCCGCGCGCACGCCGCTGAGCATCCGCATTCCGCTCCCGCTGGGAGTCTTTTCGCTGGACCTGGTGCGCTGACCATGCGGGTGGCGTTCTTCTCGCCGCTGCCGCCGGAGCGCAGCGGGATTGCCGACTATTCCGAAGCCCTGCTCGAGCCGCTCCGGCATCTGGCCCAAGTCGAAGTCTTTTCGCAGGCCTCGCAGCCATTCGATGCTGCGCGCTTCGATATCGCCCTGTACCAGATGGGCAACAATCGCTGCCACGGCTTCGTGTATGAGTCCGCGTTGCGCCACGCCGGCGTGGTGGTGATGCATGAATCCAACCTGCACCATCTGATGACGGAAATCACCATCCGGCGCGGCGATTGGGACGCGTACGTGCGCGAGTGCGAATACGCCGGCGGCCGAGTGGCGCGCGAATTCGCCGAACGCGTGCGCAAGCTGGAGGTCGGCCCGGATTACGAAGGCTTGGCGCTTACGCGGCGGCTGCTCGAAGGCGCGCGCGGTGTGATCGTGCATAGCCGGTTCATGGAATCGGAAATCCGCGCCGGTGGGTTTGGCGGGCCGTTGGCGGTGATTCCGCACGGCGCGTGGATTCCGCCGGGCGACCGCAACGGGTTTCGCCAACGGCTGGGCCTCGACGAGGCCGTACCGCTGGTGGGCGTCTTCGGTTTTCTCAAACCCTACAAGCGAATTGCCGAATCGCTGCGCGCTTTCCGCCGCCTGCTGCGTCTGGCGCCGGAAGCGAAAATGATTCTGGTGGGCGAGCCGCATGCCGATCTTCCGCTGGAGGGAATGATTCGCTCGCTGGGGCTCTCCGCCAGCGTGCGGATGGTGGGCTTTGTGCCGATCGACGATTTCACCGGCTACCTTTCGGCCTGCGACATCGTCCTCAACCTGCGCTACCCGACGGTGGGCGAAAGTTCGGGCACGCTGCTGCGGGCGATGGGGCTGGGCAAGGCGGCGCTGGTTTCCGACGTCGGAAGCTTCGCCGAGTTCCCCGACGATGTGTGCCTCAAAGTGCCGGTGGGCGCGGGCGAGGAAGACACCATCTTCGAATACCTCAACCTGCTGACGTCGCGCCCGGAAGTGGCACTGGCGCTGGGCGCGCGCGCGCGGGATTACGTCGCGCAGCAGTGCAATTGGCCGGCGGTGGCGAAACAGTACGCGCAATTTCTGGAAGCGGTGATGGAAGGCAAGGCGTGGAAAGCAGAGGAACCGGATCGCTCCAGCGGGCCGGTTAAGGAGCAGACGGATTCTACTGTGCCGGTTGCCGAGGAAGCGAATTCGACTGGGCAGGCCGGGGGCCTGCCCCACCAAGTGGATTCGGCTGGGCCGGCCTCGGAGCAGATTCCTGCCCAAGAGATGACGCCTTACTTGCGCGGGTGGGCGGTGGACGAGGAATCGGCGACCTACCTGGAAGTTCACCAGACACGCCTCGAGAAAACCTTGGGCCTGATTCCACCGGGCGGCCCGGAAGATCGCATTCTCGAGATGGGCGCCTACATGCAAATGACGCCCGCGCTACACGACAAGCTGGGCTACGGCGAAGTTCGCGGCTGCTATTATGGCGAACCGGGCCGGGTGGACCACCGCTCGGTGACTTCGTCCTCGGGCGAAACGTTCACCTGCGAGATCGACCATTTCGATGCCGAGAAGGATTCCTTCCCATACCCGGACGAGCATTTCTCGACCGTGCTGTGCTGCGAGCTGATCGAGCACCTGTTCACGGACCCCATGCACCTGATGGGCGAAGTGAACCGCATCCTCAAACCGGGCGGCCACTTCGTGCTGACCACGCCGAACATCGCCAGCCTGCGCGGCCTGGCGGCCATTTTGCAGGGGTACCATCCCGGCTTTTTCCATGCCTATCTGCGTCCCAGCGAAACCGGCGAGGGCGACGCGCGGCACAATCGCGAATACACGCCGCGCGAGATTCACCAGTTGCTGGTAAACTCCGGGTTCGAGGTGGACCGGCTGGAGACTGGCGAGTTTCGCGACTTGCCGCATCCCGAGTTCCGCTGGGTGGTGCATCTGCTGGAACGCTACCGGCTGGACTCGGCGCTGCGCGGCGATGGCATTTACGCGGTGGGCCGCAAGACGGGCGCGGTGCGGGAACGCTACCCGGGGTGGCTGTACACATGAAGGCGGCGGCATATCTGAATCCGCGGGTAGACCTGGACCCGGCGACCGGCAAGCTGCGGGCGGAGTTTGAAATCCGTAACCAGTCGGGCGAAACGTGGCGTGCCGCGGACGGTTTCTTCGTTGGGGTCCATCTGTTCGACGCCGATACCGGAACGCTGATCGTAGATGGCGCGCGAGTGGCTGCCGAGCGCGACCTGGCGCCCGGAGAGAGCGCGCGGATCGGTATGGATCTGGCGCTGCCCACCGAAAATGGCCGTTTTCAGGCGCTGATTTCGCCGCTGCGCGAGCACGTCTGCTGGTTTTACGAAAAGGGCTGGCCGTTCCTGCTGGTGGAGGCCGTGGTGCGCGATGGCGTCACGCGCCTGACCCACGTTGGCGTGTCCACGCGGGCGGCGCTCAGCCGCGCGCAAGCCGTCCGCGCCATGGGCCGCGCCTTCGTTTATCCGTTCCTGACGCTGTGGCGCAATCGCGGATTGATCCGGGTGATGGTGCGGCGCGACGTGCTGGGGCGCTACCGCGGTTCGTTCGGCGGATCCTTCTGGACCGTGATCAACCCGCTGCTGTTGATGCTCACCTACTATTTCGTTTTCGGGGTGGTGCTCCAGTCGCGCTTCCCCGGCATTCCCGGCCGCGCCGGATTCGCGCTCTACTTCCTGTGCGGAATGCTGCCCTGGCTGGCGTTGAGCGAGGCCGCCGGACGCGCGCCCTCGATCCTGCTGGAGCACCGCAATTTCGTCAAGAAGCTGGTCTTCGCGGTGGAGACGCTGCCCGTCAACCTGGTGGCGGCCGGCCTGGTGAGCGAATTCTTCGCGGTGGTGCTTTACTGCGGGTTTCTTCTCGCGATCCGGCACAGTCTGCCCGTCACCATACTGTGGCTGCCGGTGCTGCTGGTGCCGCAGATCCTGCTGACGCTCGGCCTGAGCTGGCTGCTGGCGGCGCTGGGCGCGTTTGTGCGCGACCTGGGGCAGGTCATCGGCTTCCTGCTCACCATCTGGTTTTTCGTCACCCCGATCTGTTACCCTGAGGGGTCTCTGCCGAAGGGCGCGGCGGCGCTGCTGACGAAGAACCCGCTCTACGTTTTGGTGCGAGGCTATCGCGCGATCTTTCTGGAGAACCGCGCGCCGCAGTTCGGCCCGTTGTGGAAGCTGACTGTGGTGGCGTTGGTGGCGTTGGTGGTGGGCCACGCGTGTTTCTACAAGTTGCGCCGCTCGTTCGCCGACATGTTGTAGACACGTGGGGCAGGTCCCCGACCTGCCAATGGCCGAAGTGGCCGGGCTGACCGCTCCCTACGGTCGCGGCTTCGAATTGAAGTCAAGGATTATCCGTTGCTGCACACTCTATCCGAAGCACTGGTCCGGTTCGGCCCGTCGGGGGTGTTCCTCCTGGCGGTGCTCGATTCGTCGGGTGTGCCGATGCCTGCGGCGATGGACATTCTGGTAATGTTCGTGGCCTACAAGTCTCCCGATCGCGCCTATTTCACGGCCGCCATGGCCGTGCTGGGTTCTCTGGGCGGAAATCTCGCGCTGTTTCTGCTCTCGCGTCATGGCGTGCGCCGCTTCTTCAAGCCGCCCATGCCGGGCAAGCCGGGCCGGTTCCGCGAGTGGTTCGATCGTTACGGCCTGGTGACGGTTTTCATCCCGGCGCTGCTGCCGGTTCCTCCGCTTCCGCTGAAGGCGTTTGTCATTTCGGCGGGCGTGCTGCGCACGCCGCTGGCGCAGTTCGCGGCGGTGATTTTGGTGGCTCGGGTGATCCGCTATTTCGGCGAAGCGTACCTGGGAATCCGGCTGGGCCTGGGCGCTCAGGACTACGTGAAGCACAACGCGTGGGCGCTGACGGGCGTGGCAGTGGGGCTGGCGCTCGTCATGGTTCTGTTGCTCCGGATGGCCGAGCGGCGGCGCGCCGCGGCGCGCGCGACGTTACAATAGGCGGGAAGATCCCCCATCCTCGATGCCGAAGCGAATTGCGATCGTGGAAGACGAAGCCGAGCTGGCTTCCCTGATCGATTACAACCTGACCCGGCACGGCTACCAGACCCAGATCCTACGCGGCGATAAGGGGACGCTGGAGGAGTTGGAGCGAGCCAAGCCGGACCTGATCGTGCTGGACGTGATGCTGCCGGATGTCGACGGCTTCCAGCTTTGCCGCGAGATTCGCCAGTCGCAGGCGATGGCGCGCACGCCGGTCATATTCCTCACCGCGCGCGGCGACGAGGTGGACCGCGTGCTGGGCCTGGAAATCGGCGGCGACGATTACATCACCAAGCCGTTCAGCCCGCGCGAGCTGGTGGCGCGAGTGAAAGCGCACCTGCGCCGCGAACAAATGGACGCTGAACCGGCAGTGACCGGCATCGGTCCTTTCCGGCTGGATCGGACCGGCCGGCGGGTGTATGTGGGCGAACGGGAGCTGACGCTGACATCGACCGAATTCAACCTGCTGGAATTTTTTCTCAGCCATCCGGGCCGCGCCTACAGCCGCGATCAACTGCTGGACGCGGTGTGGGGTCAGTCTCATTACGTAACGCCGCGCACGGTGGACGTGCACGTACGGCGCCTGCGCGAGCAGATTGAAGGGCAGCCGGAGAGCCCGCGCTATCTCACCACCGTGCGCGGCTTCGGCTATCGTTTCGAGGACACCGATTGACCGGCCGGATTTTTCTGAAGCTGATTGCCGGCGTGCTGGGCCTGCTGCTGCTGGCGCTGCTGACGGTGGATTACTTCACCACGCGGGTGGCCAAGCAGGTCTACATCGATAGCCTGGTGCGGCAAGCCACGGACAAAGCGCGCACGCTGGCGCTGCTGCTGGATGACATCGGCGCCGTCGGCCAACCCGCGGCGCGCGCCATGGCCGCGGCCGCCGGCGGGCGTTTGACGCTGGTGCGGAGCGACGGCCGCGTGACGGTGGATTCCGAGGCAGACGCCGCCCAAATGGAGAACCACGCTGCGCGGCCGGAGATTCGCCAAGCGCTGGCGGGCGAGCCGGGCTGGGCCATCCGGCGCAGCGGGACGCTCGGAATTCCTTTTCTGTACGTAGCGGCGCCATGCCGCGGGGGCGCCGTGCGGCTGGCGGTTCCCTATGCCCAGGTGGAGACTCAAGTGGCGCAGATCCGCGCCAAGATTCTGATCAGCACCGCGCTGGCATTTGTGCCTGCCATCCTGGTGGCGGCGCTGCTGGCGCGCTGGATCTCACGCCATTTCGCCACCATCATGGCGCACGCCGGCGAGCTGGCGGGCGGCAACTTCCGCGCACGCCTGGCCGTCACCGGCGGCAGCGAGTTCGGCCAATTGTCGCGCACACTCAACGACACCGCCGCCAACCTGCAGCGGACGGTGGAGCAGTTGCAGCTCGAGCACAGCGAACTGGAGCGGCTGGAGCGCATCCGCAAGGATTTTGTCATCAACGTCTCGCATGAGCTGCGCACGCCGCTGGCTTCGATCCAGGGCTACACGGAGACGCTGCTCGATGGCGCGCTGGCCGATCCGCAATACAACATGCGCTTTCTCGGCATCATTCGTCACAACGCCGAGCGGCTGGCGCGGCTCACCGAAGATCTGCTCACGCTCTCCCGCGTGGAACAGAAGCGGCAGAAGCTGGAGTTCGAGCCGCATTCGATCGGCGGATTGATCGAGGAGTCGATGGATCTGGTGCGGCCCATCGCCGCCAAGAGTTCGATTCGTCTCGAGACCGAACTGGACGCCGCCACGCCCGAAGTCTGGTGCGACGGCGAAGCGGTTTCGCAGATTCTGAGCAACCTGCTCGACAACGCCATCAAGTACACGCCGGCCGGCGGATCCATTGTGGCTGGCGCTTACCCCGCCGGCCGCTTCGTGGAGGTTTTCGTGCGGGACAGCGGAGCCGGCATTCCGGCCGAGGATCTGCCGCGGCTGTTCGAACGGTTCTACCGCGTGGACAAGGCGCGCTCGCGGGAGTTGGGCGGCACCGGGCTGGGGCTGTCCATCGTGAAGCACCTGGTGGGCGCGCACAATGGCACGGTGCGCGTGGAAAGCCGCGTGCAGGAAGGCTCGACGTTCTTCTTCACGCTGCCCGCCGAAGAAGCCGCGCTGCCGAAGGAAACGGCGGTTGCGGGTTAGCGCACCCGGCGCCAGCGGGGAGAGCCGCGACGTGATAGGTTGATCGGTAGTTGCCAAGCTGTCCGTCCAGCCAATTCGGGAGCCAAGGAGCATCCATGGATCGAAGAAACTTTCTCATCAGTTCGGCCGCAGCCCTCAGCGCCAGAACGAGCGTGTTCGGCGCCGCCAGCGACACCGTGCGAGTCGCGGTGGTTGGCATAGGCGGCCGCGCCAGGGACCACATTGCGGAACTTATCAGGCAGCCGAACGTGGAGATCGTCGCCCTGTGCGACCCCGACGATTCGCACCTCGACAAGGGCCAGAAACAGATTGCCGCGGCCGACCAGAAAGCGCCTAAGAACTACCGCGACGTCCGCAAGCTGCTCGAAGACAAATCCATCGACGCCATCACCATCGCCAGCCCGAACCACTGGCACACACTGATGACGGTGTGGGCGTGCCAGGCGGGCAAGGACGTGTACGTGGAAAAGCCTTGCTCGCACGATATGTTCGAGGCCGCGCAGATTGTGGCCGCGGCGCGCAAGTACAACCGCATTGTGCAGCAAGGCAGCCAGATCCGTTCTTCGGTCGCGGTGCAGGAAGCCATGCAAAAGATGAACGACGGGCTGATCGGCGACGTCTACCTGGCGCGCGGGTTGTGCTTCAAATGGCGCGACACGATTGGCCGCACAGCGGTGTCGCCGGTGCCCGAGGGAGTGGATTACGACCTGTGGACCGGCCCTGCGCCGAAGCGCGAATTCACCCGCAATCGCTTCCACTACAACTGGCATTATTTCTGGGACACGGGCAACGGCGACTTGGGCAACCAGGGCATTCACGAACTCGATATCGCGCGCTGGGGTTTGGGCGTGCGCTATCCGGTGAAGGTGAGCGCGGTGGGCGGCCACTTCATGTTCGACGACGACCAGGAGACGCCCAACACGCTCAACTGCGCTTACGAGTTCGAGGTGAACGGCAAGCGGCGGATGATGGAATTCGAAGTGCGGCACTGGATGACCAACAGCGAAGCCGGCATCGAAGACCGCCAACACAACGGGATCGGCAATCTGTTCTATGGCTCCAAGGGATACCTGGCGGTGGATAGCTACGTTTCCTACAAGAGCTGGCTGGGGCGGGAGCAGGCGCCCGGTCCGGCGCGCCGCGAGGGCGGCGACCATTTTGCCAATTGGTTCGAGGCCATTCGCACGCGCAAACGGGAAACGCTGCACTGCGAAGTGGAGGAGGGCGCCATCTCAACCACGCTGGTGCACCTGGCCAACATTTCGTACCTTGTGGGCCGCACACTCCACTTCGACGCAGCCACTTACTCGGTGACCGGCGACCCCGAAGCCAACCGGTTATTCACGCGCGACTACCGCAAGCCGTTCGTGGTGCCGGAAAAGGTATAGGGGAGGCGATAGCCGCAAGAACGTCCTCACGCTTCAGTTGGGGGTAGTCTTCCAGAATCTCTTCGATCGTCGCGCCGGCAGCGAGGAAATCGAGAAGCAAGGAGACCCAGATCCGCGTGCCGCGAACGCATGGCTTGCCGAAGCAGATCCGTGGGTCCACCGCAATCCTGCTCAGAATCTCATTCATCGCCCGATAACCTCTCGATCTTCAGGATACCAGCGCTGCGGAAGGCCGCGGCATTGGCGTGTCGCGCGAAGAACCGGCGGCAAGACCGCCGGCGCTACCGAAAAACTCGAGCGCCGTAGCGCCGGCGGTCTTGCCGCCGGTTCTTTTCCCACTTATTCACGCGCGACTACCGCAAGCCGTTCGTGGTGCCGGGGAAGGTGTTGGGGGACGGTGGGGCAGACCCGGGCGCCTCGACCTTGCGGTTTGGAATGTTGCACCACTTTGCAGTAACGTGGATATATGAGGCCGGAACTCCTTCGCCGATTGGAGGAAGTCGTGTGGGTCGACCCGGATCGACTCTCGGGAGCGCCCTGCTTCCGAGGAACCCGGATACCAGTGCAGATGCTGATCGATCACCTGGCGGCGGGCTTCTCGTTGGACGAGTTTCTGGATACCGTGCCGTCCTTGGAACGTGGCCAGGCTCAGCGCTTTCTGGAGTTGGCAGGTGAGCAGATGAAGGAATGCGCATCCTCCTTGACGAGTGCGTGAACCCGCGGCTTCGATTAGCCTTTCCTGGCGACGAAGTGAAGAGCGCCGCGGAGATGGGCTGGCGGGCGCTCACCAACGGCGCACTGATGAGGGAAGCGGCGCCTCGCTTTGATGTCCTGGTGACTCTGGACCAAAATCTCCAATTTCAGAACCAAACCGGGAAGTATCCCATGGGGATCGTTGTCCTGATCACTCAGTTCAACCATGTCGCGGCTTACCGGCCACAGTTTGCGGAGATCCGCGATTTGGTCAGGCAGACGAAACCTGGGCAGGTCAACGTTCTTCAGATCCGGTAACCTCGTTAGTCCGGGAGGCGTTTCTTCCACTGCCCGTATTGGCGTTAAGCTGGTCGAACATGCGAGATACGGCGGTATTGCTCATCGATTGTCCGGACCGCAAGGGGCTGGTGGCGGGCGTGGCCAGCGCGCTTTATCGTCACGGCGCGAATATTACCCATGCCGACCAGCACCAGGACCACGA
>PLOR01000060.1 GCA_003142185.1 Bryobacterales bacterium | reverse complement strand
CAGCATCGGTTTCAGCGCGCCGCCCCGCGGATCGAGCACCACGCCGGTGCGAATCCGCGTGACCCGCATGCCGAGCGCCTCGGCCTTCGCCGCTTCCCGCTCCCAGCCCACGCAAACGTCCGCTAGAAAGCCCGTGCCGGGGGCGGAATCCTCGCTGAGTAACTCATCGCCGCGCGAGCCGTAGTAGCCGATGGCGGAAGCGCACACCAGCGTCGCCGGCCGCGGCGAGCAGTCGGCCAGCGCCGCGACCAGGTGGCTCGTACCGACCACCCGGCTGTCGCGTATGCGCTGTTTGGCCGCGGCGGTCCAGCGTTGCGCCACGGGTTCTCCAGCCAGGTGCAACACTGCGTCCGCATCCAGCAGAGCGTCCTCCGGCGCCGGACCGAGAAGCGGGTCCCATACGGAGAGCTGGACCCCCGCTGGCAGATTGGTGCCTGCATGACGGCTCAGCACGTGCAGCCGATGGCCGCGCGCGGCAAGCAGCTTCATCAGTCGCCGCCCGATGAAACCCGAAGCGCCCGTAATCGCGATCTTCATCGCACCAGATTCCAGTGTAGTGAAGAAATGCGCTCGCAAGCGGGCGTTGGCAAGCTAAGCATGCCCCACCCACCGGATACAATAGAGGCTCATGCGGGGCTGGAACCGGGCAAAGCTTTTGTGGGGCTATCTGCGGCGGCGGACGACGCTACGCGCGCTGCCGGTCGAATACATCGTAGAGACTACCGCCAAATGCAATCTGTACTGCCCGATGTGCCCACGCGAGACCCACGCACAGCCTAAAGCCGACATGGCGGACGCGATCTTCGAGCGGCTGGTCCGCGAATCCGCCGATTCGGCCGAGCATATGATGCTGATCGGCCTCGGCGAGCCGTTCATGGACCCGCGCATCTTCGACCGCATCGAGTTCTGCCATCGTCACAGCATTGCGACGCTGCTTTCGACCAACGGCACGTTTCTCGACGAGCGTCTTGCCGGCCGCGTGCTCGATTCGCCGCTCGATGAGATCACGCTCAGCTTCGACGGCGCTAAGAAGGAGACCTTCGAGTTCTACCGCAAGGGCGCCAAGTTCGAAAAGGTGCGCGATAATTTCGTGCGATTCGCGCGCATGAAGCAAGAGCGGCGATCCAAGCTGCAAGTGGTGGTGCAGATGGTGTGCATGGAGGGCAACGCCGGAGAGGTCGGCGATTTCCTCGCGTTCTGGAGCGCACTTCCCGGCGTGGACCAGGTGCGCATCAAGGAAGACGAGACCAACCTGATGCGGCCGGACGCAGGCCACGCCGCGGAAGATTGGAAGCACCCCTGCCACTACCTGTGGCGCGGCCCCATGTACGTCAAACAGAACGGCGACGTGTATCCCTGCTGCCAGAGCTACATGCTGGATGGCGCGCCGCTGGGGAACCTGGCGGACCAATCGCTGGTGCAGATCTGGAACTCGGCCGAGATGGAGCGCATGCGACGCCTGCACGTCTCCGGCCGCGGCGGCGAAGTGGACGTCTGTTCGCGCTGCTGCACCACCATCCCGCATCCGGCGCTGGTGATTGGCAGCCTGATTTTGCACGGCCGCACCGTGCGCCGGTTGTTGCCGATGGTGGAGCGGCTGACGTATCTTTCGAAGCTGCCGCGGAGGTTGCTGCGGCCGCCAAGACGCATGCGGTGATGTGTGAGGCAGGTCCCCGACCTGCCAATGTTTGCCTGTTGGCAGGTCGGGGACCTGCCTCACCCCTTATTTGCCGACCACCAGCACGTGGAATGTATCCGGCAGAACCGGCGGGCGGACTCTCTGGCCGGCTTTAGCTTCTGGCATCGGCCCGAATTCCGCGGTGAGCAGGTAGACTTTGTGAGTCTTGGTGTCCACGGCCATGGTGCGCGCGCCAGATTCGGTGGTGACGGTCTCGACGGGCTGCCATTTGCCGTTCACCTGTTTGACCAGGGTGAGCGTGCCGTCGCGGCCGTTAGAGCTGAAGGCCAGGCCCGCGCCAGGATCGTACCCCGCCGCATCCGGTCCCTGTCCGATCGCGGGGGTGGCGATCACTTTCATCTGCTTGATATCGGTCACCGCCATCATCTTATTGCCGCAGACGGAAAACAGCACGCCATCCTTGGTATCGATGGCCAGGCCGGAAGGACCATCGCACGGGTCGAGCTTGGCGGTGCGGGTGACTTCGGGTTTGGCGGCATCGATCTCCACCAGTTCCGACTTGTCTTCCAGGTTGTCGTAGAGCTTCCCATCGCCAGGGGCGACGCAGAACTCGGGCTTCCCGCCGAGCGGGAAGGTCGCCAACACGGCGTTGGATTTGGCGTCAATCGCGGTGGAGTCGCCGGAGCGGCCGTTGAAGGTGAACACGCGCTCGGTCTTCGGCTCATAGCAAATAGCATCGGGATTTTGCCCCGCCGGGATTTCGGCGGTCTTGGCGAAGGTGGAGAGATCGAACACCGTCACGGTGCTCGATTGCCCGTTGCTGATGAAGCCCTTGTTGAGTTCGGCCGCGATTGCGATGCCGTGCACGCCATGCAGCTCGGAGACACCGCCCACCACGCTGCCGGTATCAGTATCCACGATCGCGATGCTGGTGCCGTGGGAGACGTAAAGCCGGTGATTGGCGCCATCCGCTGTGACGTAGTCCCAGCCACCGGTGCCGCCGATTTTGATCTTGTTGAGAACGTGGTAGCCCTCGGCGGCGAACGCCGCGGTCACCATCAGGACGAGTGCGAAATGTTTCATTATTGTAATACTCCTTCAGTGTGATTCGCTCTGGCCTCCAAATAATAGCGCACGGCGGAGTCGGCAGCGATTTCATAAACGAAAATGATATCGAGTAAAATCAAGCTTTGCGTGGGAAGAATCTTCGTAGCGCCGCCTGCGCGGCGCACGCTCGCTCAACGGGAGGGTGTACCAGTCGTGAATCACTATACAAGAGGTAGGAAACTGGCACTGGTGGCCGCGACGGCTGGAGCTGTGGCGGCACTGGCTTTCTTGCCGGCCTGGGCGCAGCCGCCGCAGCCGCAAACGCCGGCAGTGCATGGTCCGTGGATGGATAAGAGCCTGTCACCGGATAAGCGGGCCGACCTGGTTCTGGCGGAAATGACACTCGACGAGAAGATTGTGCTCGTCCATGGCGCGGGCGGCTTCGGGGCCGCTGGCTCCCGCTCCAACGGCGGCGCCGGGATGATCGCGGGCATACCCAGGCTGGGACTTCCGGACCTGCAGTTGGCCGATTCGGCGGTCGGGGTGCGGAGCGCCGCCGACCGCGGGCGCTACGCCACGCTGCTGCCGTCCACCATTGGCGAGGCCGCCACCTGGGACCCGAAGCTCGCGTTTGAATACGGCAAGTTGATCGGCCGCGAGCTGCGCGACCAGCAGTATAACGTCACCCTGGGCGGCGGCGTCGACATCACCCGCGAGCCGCGCAACGGCCGCAATTTCGAATATCAGGGCGAGGACCCGGTCCTGGCCGGCAAGATGGTAGCTCAGCTCATTCGCGGGCTGCAGAGCCAGAACCTCATCGGCGACGTGAAGCATTACGCCTTCAACGACCAGGAGACGGGACGGAGCATCGGCAACGTCAAGCTCGGCAAACGCGCCATGCGCGAAACCGACCTGCTGGCATTTGAGATCGCCGTAACCGAAGGGCAGCCCGGCATGGTGATGTGCTCTTACAACAAGGTGAATGGCGATTGGGCGTGCGAGAACAGCTACCTGCTCAATAGCGTGCTGAAGAAGGCTTGGGGTTTTCAGGGCTTCGTGCTGTCCGATTGGGGTGGGACGCATTCCACCGCCAAGGCCGCGCTGGCCGGGCTCGATAACGAAGAGCCGGGCTACCGATATTTCGGGGACCCGCTGAAGACGGCGGTGACGAACGGGGATGTGCCCCTGGCGCGGCTCGACGATATGGTGCACCGCATTGTGCGCACCGAATTCGCGGCCGGCATTGTGGATGACCCACCGCGCGGCCGTGTGGTGGATCCCTTCGCCGGCGCCGAACTCGCGCAGCGGATCGCCGAGCAGGCTTCGGTGCTGCTGAAGAACGACCGCGGCCAGCTTCCGCTGAATGCCGCGATGGTCAAGTCCATCGCCGTCATCGGAGCTCATGCCGATTCGGGCGTGCTCTCGGGCGGCGGTTCCGCGCAGGTCGATGCGCCGGGCGCCGACCGCGCCCGCTGGAACGTGCCCGTGTGGTTTCCTTCGTCGCCGCTCGCGGCGATTCGCGCCAAGGCGCCCAAGGCCAAGGTGGAATTCAACGATGGCGCCGACCCCGCGGCCGCCGCGGCACTGGCCAAGGCTGCGGAAATCGCCATCGTCTTCGTCAACCAGCCCACCAGCGAAGGCCGCGATGTGCCCACTTTGACGCTGCCCGATAAACAGGACGACCTGGTGAGCGCGGTGGCCGCCGCCAATCCGCATACCATCGTCGTGCTCGAAACCGGCGGCGCGGTCTCCATGCCCTGGATCGGGCAGGTCAGCGCCGCGCTCGAGGTCTGGTACCCGGGCATATGCGGCGCGCAGGCCGCGGCCAACATTCTCTTCGGCGACGTCAACCCGTCCGCCAAACTGCCCGTCACGTTCCCGAAAACCGACGCCGATCTTCCGCATCCGCAAATTCCCGGCATCGATCTGATTCCCGCCGGCGGGGGCCGCGGCGGACGCGGCCGGCTGCCCGATTTCGATATCGACTACACCGAGGGCCTGAAGGTCGGCTACAAGTGGTTCGATGCCGAAGACAAGCAGCCGCTATTCGCCTTCGGCCATGGCCTCAGCTACACCAGCTTCGCGTACTCAGGCCTCAAGGCGGCCATTGACAGCGTCTCGTTCACGGTGCGGAACACGGGCAAGCGCGCCGGCGTTGAGATTGTCGAGGTCTACGCCGGGCTGCCGGCCGCCGCCAATGAACCGCCAAAGCGGCTGGTGGCGTGGGATAAAGTCGCGCTGGCTCCCGGCGCATCGAAGACCGTCACCCTGCCGCTCGATCCGAAGTTCCTTTCGATCTTCGATGAACAAAAAGACGATTGGAGCCTGCTGCCGGGAGAATACAAGATCTTGGTCGGCGGGTCGTCGCGGAGCACGCCGCTGACGGCCGTGGTCAGCCACTGACGGCGCTGCAAAGCGGGCGCTGCAAAACGGGGACTGGCACGAATTTCGCTGCTTTTGCGAAACTTCGTGCCTGTCCCCGCTTTGCCCGGCGATTCTGCGCCCAGGCGCCCGGTTACTTCTGGGCAGTGACCGGCTTGTAGCCCGAGGTTCCCGCCTTCTTCATCGCTTCCAGACCCTCCGCGAGGCTGAGCAGCGGAGTAGTCTTCACATTCTTGCAAGCTCCGCCTCCCGCGACGGCCACGGCGAACGCCGCGGCGCTGACATTGTCCGGCATCTCGATAACTCCGATCAGGTCGTAGTCGCCGAAAGCCATCCAGAAAGCCCCGACCTTGCCGCCGAGTTTCTCGACCGCCTGGCTTACCGCTAGTGCGCGGTCCTGCGGGTGCTTGATCATAGCGGCCCAAGCTTCGGCGCTGTACGATATCTGCAACAGGTAACTGGCCATGGAATGCCCCCCTCTCATCCCGGATGTCTCTCCTGGACTCCCCGGGCTCTGGCGAGTATACACCGATAGGCTTCCCTTATGCTCGGTTTTCTTTTGTGGAACAGTTTCCTGGGGGAGCAACGCCGGCGCGCCCCCGCAGCACCGGGCGTCGGCAGGAGTGCCGACGCGGCACGCAAAATGCGTGCGCCACGTGCGCAGAAGATGTGAGGTTATTCCTGTGTTGGCCCCGAGCCGCGCCCGGCGTTGTTTTCCAGGCTGACCCTGTAGAAGCCTCGTTCTTTGAAATGGAAACCTGGGTCGAGGAGTTTCTCGAACGACACGCTCTCCCGGGCTTTGGGCGATGCCGCAAAGTGTCCGTCCCAGACGCCGTAGAGTTCGACCGCATCTTCTCCAGTCGTTCGCAGAAGTGCTGCTAACGACTCCATATTGCGTCGACGACTGGCGTCGCGTTCCGCGTCCGGGTCGGGGCCTTCGAAATGAGGCCACCCTCCGTTCTGCAGTATTGAGTGGGGAAAATCACAGCCGCAACAAGAAGTCGAACCAATGTATTGGATCTCAGGCTTGCTAAAGTGCGCTTTGATAGGGGCGTCGTGCTCGGTCAGCGACTTGACCGAGAGGTTGGGGGCGTCTTCGTCAAACTCGCTTCGCGGGATCGGCTTGGTCGTTCCAGCGTAGAGCACGAAGCACATGGATTCATTCTAGCCAATCGCGGCGGCATACTAACTGCCGCGCTTGGGCCGTCGATGCCGACTTGGGAAGCTTCGCGGAACGGTTCTTTTCCCCCGCTTGCACTTTTCCGCCCACTTGGGTATTATAAAAAGGTTCCGCGAGTGTCGCTTTCTGCTCCTGTGCTACCGCTTGTTGTGTGACAAGCCCGGCTGGGAGTGAGGCCCCGAGGTTCCACCGGTCACCCCGTCTGGAACATGGGCCTGTCCAAAAGCTAGTAATCCTCGCTTGTTGTGGCCTCGAAAAAGGGCCTGTTGTGTGGAGAATCGGTGCGGTTTCCGGCTGCCCGGATTGCGCTTGCCGAATGAGTTTCAACGCAAAGAGGAAGATTCGTGCCAACTTTTAACCAACTTGTGCGCTTGGGGCGGAAACCGCCTCGGTGGAAGACCTCGAGCCCGGCTCTGGAAAGCTGCCCGCAGAAGCGCGGGGTGTGCACGCGCGTTTACACCTCCACTCCCAAGAAGCCGAATTCGGCGCTGCGCAAAGTGGCCCGCGTGCGGCTGACCAACGGAATCGAAGTCACCACCTACATTCCCGGCGTCGGCCACAACCTGCAGGAGCACTCGATCGTGCTGATCCGCGGCGGCCGCGTGAAGGATCTTCCCGGCGTGCGCTATCACGTGATTCGCGGCGCTCTCGATACCGCCGGCGTCGCCAATCGCAAGCAGGGCAGGTCGAAGTACGGAGCGAAGAGGCCCAAATAGTAGGTACCTATGCCACGTAGAAGAAGAGCCGTTGTTCGTGAAGTATTGCCGGATCCGGTCTACAACTCCACGCTCGTCGAAAAATTCGTGAATTCGATGATGTGGCAGGGCAAGAAGACCGTCGCTCAGGGCATCTTTTATGGCGCCATGGACAAGCTCCGCGAGCGCACCCAGGACGACCCGTTGAAGGCTTTCAAGAAGGCGGTGGAAAACACCAAGCCGCTGCTCGAAGTGAAGACGCGCCGCGTCGGCGGCGCCAACTATCAGGTGCCGATCGAAGTGCCGCAGAACCGGCGCACCTCGCTCGCTATTCGCTGGATTTTGATCAACGCGCGGTCGCGCGCGGAAAAAGGCATGCCGGAAAAGCTGGCCAATGAGTTGAACGACGCCGCCAATCTGCGCGGCGGGGCGATTAAGAAAAGGGACGATGTACACCGCATGGCGGAAGCCAACAAGGCCTTCGCGCATTACCGGTGGTAAAGTGCCGCTCCCGCGGCGGTGCGGTAACTGCGTGCGTTACCGGGCTTAAGGGGACGGAAGTTTTGGCAGCAAGGTAAGTTTTTATGGCTAGAACAATCCCGCTAGAAAGGATGCGTAATATCGGCATCGCCGCGCATATCGACGCCGGGAAGACCACTACGACCGAACGCATCCTTTATTACACGGGCCGCACGCACAAACTCGGGGAAGTCCACGAAGGCACCGCCATCATGGACTGGATGGAGCAGGAGCAGGAGCGCGGCATCACGATCACTTCGGCTGCCACGACCTGCGAGTGGCGCGAGATTCAGATCAACATCATCGATACGCCGGGGCACGTGGATTTTACGGCCGAAGTGGAGCGCAGCCTGCGCGTGCTGGATGGCGCGGTGGCCGTGTTCGACGCGGTGGCCGGGGTGCAGCCGCAATCGGAAACCGTGTGGCGCCAGGCCGATAAATACGATGTTCCGCGCCTGTGCTTCATCAACAAGATGGATCGCGTGGGAGCCGATTTCTACCATTCCGTCGATACCATCGTCAACCGCCTCAAGTGTCGCCCGCTGCCCATCCAGTTGCCGATCGGCGCCGAGGATCAGTTCAAGGGCATCATCGACCTGGTGGAAATGAAGGCGGTCATCTGGCGCGACGAAACGCTGGGCTCCGAGTACGACACCGAACCGATCCCCGACGACATGCTGGAGAAGGCCAAGGAATACCGCGAGAAGATGATCGAGGTGATTTCCGAATTCGATGACAAGCTGTTTGAAAAGTTCATCGAAGGTCACGGTGTCTCGAACGACGAAATTCGCGCCGGTATACGCAAAGCGACCATCGCCCTGAAGATCTTCCCGGTGATCTGCGGGACGGCCTTCAAGAACAAGGGCGTGCAGACCATGCTGGACGCGGTGGTGGATTATCTCCCCTCGCCGCTGGACGTGCCGCCGATCAAAGGCGTCGACGTGGCGGATCCCGACAAGGTCCTGGTGCGTCACGCTTCTGATGCGGAGCCGTTTGCCGCGCTGGTGTTCAAGATCATGACCGACCCTTACGTCGGCCAGTTGGCGTTTTTCCGGGTTTATTCGGGAACGCTCAAGTCCGGCGATTCGGTCTTCAACGTGGCCAAGGGACGCAAGGAGCGCATCGGCCGCCTGCTGCGCATGCACGCCAACAAGCGCGAAGAGATCCAGGAGATCCTGGCCGGCGATATTTGCGCGGCCGTCGGATTGAGGACCGTCTCGACCGGCGACACGATTTGCGACGACGAGCACCCGATCGTGCTCGAATCGATCACCTTCCCGACTCCGGTGATCCAGCTTGCGGTCGAGCCCAAGACCAAGGCCGACCAGGAGAAGCTGGGAGTGGCGATTCAGAAACTGGCGCAGGAAGATCCCACCTTCCGGGTCTCGACCGATCCGGAAACCGGCCAGACCATTCTCTCCGGCATGGGCGAGCTGCACCTGGAAATCATTGTCGATCGCATGATGCGCGAGTTCGGCGTGGGCGCCAACGTGGGCAAGCCGCAGGTGGCCTACCGCGAAACCATCCGCAAATCGGCCGAGGCCGAAGGACGCCACATCAAGCAATCCGGCGGTCACGGCCAGTACGGCGTGGTGAAGATTCGCGTGGAGCCATTCCCGGGCGGCGGGTTCGAATTCGTCAACGACATCACCGGCGGCCGCATCCCGAAGGAATACATCAACCCCACCGAAGTCGGGATTAAGGAAGCGCTCGAAGGCGGTATCCTGGCCGGCTACCCCATGTCGGACATCAAGGTTACGCTCTACGACGGCAGCTTTCACGACGTCGATTCTTCGGAAATGGCGTTCAAGATCGCTGGCTCGCTGGCCATCAAGGAAGCCGCCCGGAAGGCCAAGGCTGTGCTGCTGGAGCCCATCATGGCGGTAGAAGTGGTGGTGCCGGAAGAGTACATGGGCGACGTGATCGGCGATTTGAATTCGCGCCGCGGGCGCATTGAAGGAATGGAACTGCGGAGCACCACGCAGATCATCAAGTCATCGGTGCCGCTTTCGGAGATGTTCGGCTATGCCACGGAGCTTCGGTCCCGGACGCAGGGCCGCGGCAGTTTTACCATGCATTTCGGCAAGTACGAGGAAGTCCCCGGCTCGCTCGCCGAGGAAATCGTCAGCAAGGTTCAAGGCAAGATTTCGAATTAGGAGATTGTTCTTATGGCAAAGGAAAAATTCGACCGCAGCAAACCTCACGTGAATATCGGCACGATCGGACACATCGATCATGGCAAGACAACGCTGACGGCGGCGATCACCAGGGTGCTGGGCAAGAACAACCCCAAGGTGAAGTTCCGCAGCTTCGATTCGATCGACAACGCGCCGGAAGAAAAGGCGCGCGGAATCACGATCGCGGTGGCGCACATCGAGTACGAAACCCCCAACCGCCACTACGCGCACGTGGATTGCCCCGGCCATGCCGACTACATCAAGAACATGATCACCGGCGCGGCGCAGATGGACGGCGCCATCCTGGTGGTGGCGGCGACCGACGGGCCGATGCCGCAAACGCGTGAGCACGTGCTGCTGGCGCGCCAGGTGGGCGTGCCGTGCATCGTGGTCTGCATGAACAAAGTGGACATGGTGGACGACCCCGAACTGCTCGACCTGGTGGAACTGGAAGTCCGCGAGCTGCTGAAGTTCTACGAATTTCCCGGCGACGATCTGCCGGTGGTGCGGGTTTCCGCGCTGGGCGCGCTGAACGGCGAAGAGAAGTGGGAGAAGACGGTTCTCGAACTGATGGCGGCGGTTGACGCCTACGTGCCGATGCCGACGCGCGTGATCGACAAGCCGTTCATCATGCCGATTGAAGACATCTTCTCGATCCAGGGCCGCGGCACCGTGGTCACCGGGCGCATCGAGCGCGGCATCTGCAAGGTCGGCGAGGAAATGGAAATCGTCGGCTTCCGGGATACGCGCAAGACGGTCGTAACCGGCGTCGAAATGTTCAAGAAGCTGCTCGATGAAGGCCGCGCCGGGGACAACGTCGGGTTGCTGCTGCGCGGCGTGGAAAAGGACGAAGTGGAGCGCGGGCAGGTGATCGCCAAGCCGGGGACCATCACGCCGCACACAACGTTCAAGGGTAGCGTGTACGTGCTGAGCAAGGAAGAGGGCGGCCGGCATACGCCGTTCTTCAAGGGGTACCGGCCGCAGTTTTACTTCCGCACCACGGACGTGACCGGTGTGGCGCAGTTGCCCGAAGGCACCGAGATGGTGATGCCGGGCGACAACGTGAACCTGACGGTGGAACTGATTACGCCGGTGGCCATGGACAAGGGCCTGCGCTTCGCCATCCGCGAAGGCGGCCGCACGGTGGGCGCTGGCACGGTGACCGAAGTCATTAAGTAAGACAGGCGTGTGCCGCACGCGTGGCGGCCGGACTAATCCCCGGCCTCGCGCGGGCGAATCACTCGCTTGTCGGGGAAATTTATGGCGCTGAGAGAACGCATTCGCATCCGATTGAAGGCTTACGATCACCGGGTGCTCGACCAGTCGACGTCCGAGATCGTGGATACGGCCAAACGCACCGGCGCTTCCGTGGCGGGCCCGATTCCGCTGCCAACTTCGCGCAGCATCACCACGGTCCTTCGCTCGCCGCACGTGGATAAGAAGTCGCGGGAGCAGTTTGAGATCCGGACGCACAAGCGGCTTTTGGACATCCTGGAGCCGACCCAGCAGACGGTGGACGCGCTGATGAAGCTCGATCTGCCGGCGGGCGTGGATGTGGAGATCAAGGCGTTTGGAAAGTAGAAGACAGGAGTCGGGAGTCAGGAGACAGAAGTCTGTTTCCGGCTGGCCTGGCGCCGAAAGGAGTACGGAGCGAACGACGAGGCGGGGAGCGATTCTGACTCCTGACTTCTGACTTCTGACTCCTTCAACATATGAGTCCAGGAATTCTCGGTAAAAAAATCGGAATGACGCAGATGTTCCGGCCCGACGGACAGGCGGTGCCGGTCACCCTGCTCAAGGCGGGTCCATGCACGGTGGTGCAGCGCAAGACGCCCACCACGGATGGGTATGACGCCATGCAGCTCGGGCTGGTGGAGTTCGTCAAGCCGCAGCGGATCAACAAACCCGCCACGGGCCATCTCAAAAAGGCTGGCGCGGAAGGCAGCAAATTCCTGCGCGAGTTCCACCTGGAGACCGGCGACGGCGATTTCAAGCTCGGCGACAAGGTGCTGGTGGACCAGTTCAAACCGAAGGACAAAGTGGATGTGATCGGCGTCAGCAAGGGCCGCGGCTTCGCCGGCCTGGTGAAGCGCCACCACTTCCGCGGCGGCGAAGGCACGCACGGGTCGATGTTCCATCGCGCTCCCGGTTCCATCGGCGCTTCCAGTTACCCCTCGCGTGTGGTGCCGGGGATGCGCATGGCGGGCCACATGGGCGATGCGCGCGTCACGGTGCGCAACCTGGAGGTGATGGAAGTGGACACCGAGGACAACGTGCTGGTGGTGAAGGGCGCGGTGCCCGGACCCAATGGCGGCTACGTGGTCGTGCGGAGGTCCAAGAGGTAACCCCGATGCCGACAGTCGACGTAGTGGATTTGAACAATGAAAAGGTCGGCGAGCTGGAACTCGCCGATGCAGTATTCGGCGCCGAGGTGAACGACGCGCTGCTGTACGAAGCGGTCCGGCACTACCAGGCGTGCGAACGCGCCGGCACGCACAAGACCAAGGTGCGGCGCGAAGTCGCCGGCTCCGGCAAGAAGCTGTGGAAGCAGAAGGGAACCGGCCGCGCGCGCGTAGGTTCCATCCGCTCTCCGATCTGGCGGCATGGCGGCACCTCGCACGGGCCGCGGCCGCGCGATTACAGTTACAAACTGCCGCACAAGATGGTGGTGGGTGCGCTGCGCTCGGCGCTTTCCGCCAAAGTGCGCGACGGCGAACTGAAGGTGGTCGAGACCTTCGATTTCGCCGATCACAAGACCAAGCTGGCCAAGAGCACGCTGGCCAAGCTCGAAGCCAGGCGAACCGTGCTGGTAGTGGACAACGGCGAAAACAAGAACCTGGCGCTTGGCCTGCGCAACCTTCAGGGCGTGACTTTGATGCCTACCAAGGACGTCAACGCGTACCATCTGCTGGGCCATCGGAGCGTGCTGCTGTCGGCGGCCGCCGCGCAGAAGTTTTCGGAGGCATTGTCGAAATGACCATCCACAAAGTATTGCGCCGCCCGTTGGTCACCGAAAAGGGCGTGGATAAAAAAGATAACGAACGCACGATGTGCTTCGAAGTGGCCGTGGACGCCAACAAGACGCAAGTCAAAGCGGCTGTCCAGAAGCTGTTCAAGGTGAAGGTTGCCGAAGTGCGCACCGCCAATATGGAAGGCAAGCTGCGCCGCCGGGGCAAATTCTCCGGTTACCGCTCGGATTGGAAGAAGGCGTACGTCAAGCTCAAGGCCGGGGAGAAAGTTCCCGAGTTCGCGGAGATTTAGTCCATGCCGATCAAGACTTTTCGACCCACAACCCCGACCCGCCGCTTCCATACGGTGGTCTCGCGGGAGGGCATCAGTAAGAGCAAGCCGGAAAAATCGCTGGTCGAATCCAGGACGCGCTCGGGCGGACGCAACTCGACCGGGCGCGTCACTTCGCGCTTCATCGGCGGCGGCGCCAAGAAGGCCTACCGCGTGGTGGATTTCAAACGCGACAAGGCCGGCATTCCGGCCGTGGTGGCGTCCATCGAATACGATCCCAACCGGAGCGCGCGCCTGGCGCTGCTCAATTACGCCGACGGCGAAAAACGGTACATCCTACAGCCGGACGGGCTGAAGGTCGGGCAGAAGGTGATGTCCGGCGCGGATGCCGATATTCTGCTGGGCAACGCGCTGCCGCTCAAGAACGTTCCGGCCGGCACCATCGTGCACAACATCGAGTTGCGGCCGGGCAAGGGCGGGCAGATGGCGCGCTCGGCCGGCTCGCAGGCGCAACTGGTTTCGAAGGAAGGCGGCATGGCGCTGCTCAAGCTGCCCTCGGGCGAAATCCGCCGCGTCCAACTGGATTGCATGGCCACCGTCGGGCAGGTGGGTAACGTGGACCACGAGAACGTTTCGCTCGGCAAGGCGGGGCGCACGCGCTGGCTGGGCAAGACCCCGCATAACCGCGGCGTCTCGATGAACCCGGTCGACCATCCGCACGGCGGTGGCGAGGGCAAAACCTCCGGCGGCCGTCACCCGGTGACGCCCTGGGGCCAGCCCACGCGCGGCTTCAAGACGCGCAACAACAAGCGAACCAACAAGTGGATCGTCACGCGCAAGACCAAGAAGAGGTAAGGACATGGGCAGATCCGTCAAGAAGGGACCGTTCACCGACACGCACCTGGAAGCCAAGCTGGCCGTGCTCACCGCCGCCAACGAGAAGAAGGTGGTCCGCACCTGGTCGCGCCGCTCCACCATCCTGCCGGAATTCGTCGGCCACACCGTGGCGGTACACAACGGCAAGAAATTCATTCCGGTCTACATCACCGAAAACATGGTGGGGCACAAAATGGGCGAGTTTTCTCCCACGCGCAGCTTCCGGGGTCACTCGGTGAAAGCGGCGACCACGGAGAAGACGGCCAAGCCGGCATAAGAGGAAGAGTATGGAATCCAAAGCGGAAGCCAGATACATCCGAGTCTCCCCGCAGAAAGCGCGCCTGGTGGTGGACCTCATCCGCGGCATGCAGGCGGGAGCGGCGTTGAGCGCCTTGCGCGCCGCCAACAAACGCATCGCGCCCACGGTGGAGAAGGTGCTGCAATCGGCCATCGCCAATGCGCAGAACCAGAACGAAGACGTGGATGTGGATCGCCTGTACGTGTCCGAAGCCAAGGTCAACGAGGGCCCGCGCATGAAGCGGGTGCGGCCCGCGCCCATGGGCCGCGCCTACCGGATTCAGCGCCGCATGGCGCACATCGTCATCAGGGTGGCGGAGAAGGAAGCATAGATGGGACAGAAAGTTCATCCGTACGGTTTCCGGCTGGGATTCAATAAGCCATGGCGCTCGCGCTGGTTCGCCAAGCACGGCTTTGCCAAGCTGCTCCAGGAAGACGTCGAGCTGCGTCGCAACCTGACCGAGCGGCTGCAGTCTGCCGGCGTCAGCTCGATTGAAGTCGACCGCCCCGGCAACAAACTGCGCGTCACCATCCGCACCTCGCGGCCCGGCATCATCATCGGACGTAAAGGCGCGGAAATCGAAAAGCTCAAGCAGGAACTGGCCAAGAAGACCCACCGCGAGGTTTTCATCGACATTCAGGAAGTGCAGAAGGCCGAGCTCGACGCGCAGCTCATCTCCGAATCGGTCGCCCTGCAACTCGAGAAGCGCGTCGCTTTCCGCCGCGCCATGCGCAAGGCGGTGGATACGGCGATGCGGTTCGCCACCGGCCCATACGTCTGCAAGGGCATTAAGGTGCGCGTCTCCGGGCGCTTGAACGGCGCCGAGATCGCGCGCAGCGAATGGTACCTGCAAGGCCAGCTTCCGCTGCACACGCTGCGCGCCGATATCGACTACGGTTTCACCGAGGCGCACACCACTTACGGCGTCATCGGCATCAAGACGTGGATTTATAAGGGTGACATCCTGGATCTCAGCAAGCGCCGCGGCGGCGGGCTGCCGGAGCCGGAGCCGCGCCGCGACCCGCGGGGCCGCGACCGGCGTGATCGTGACCGTGACCGGGATCGTGACCGCGGTGGACGTCCGCCCGAGCGCACCTATGTGCCGCCGGTCGCCGCCGTTGCGCCGGAACCCGCCGGCGCGGCCCATCAGGTTGCTCCGGTCGATCTTCCGCGTCCGGCCGTACGGGCCGCCGCGCCGATTCTGCCGCCTCTGATGTCGCCGCAGCAGCCTTCCTGGAAGGCCGAAGCGCGCCAGGAGGCCGAACCACAACCGGCTGAAACCGCCGTTCCGGAAGCCGCCGCGCCTGAAACCGCGGCGCCCGATGCTACGCCCGCGGCCGGCCAGGGCGAGAACAAATAGGGACTGAGAGCAAATCGCCATGATGATGCCAAAGAAGGTCAAATTCAGGAAGCAGCAGCGCGGGCGCATGACCGGCAAGGCCTGGCGCGGATCCAGCATATCCTTCGGCGAATACGGCCTGAAGGCGATGGAATGCGCCTGGATCACCGACCGCCAGATTGAGGCCGCGCGTATCGCCATGACGCGCTCCATCAAGCGCGGCGGCAAGGTCTGGATTCGCCTGTTCCCCGACAAGCCGATCACGAAGAAGCCCGCCGAAACCCGCATGGGTAAAGGCAAGGGCGCGCCGGAACAGTGGGTAGCGGTGATTCGCCCCGGCAAGATTCTGTTTGAGATGGAAGGCGTGGACCGCGGCACGGCGCAGGACGCCATGCGATTGGCGGCCCACAAGCTGCCCATCAAGACCAAGTTCGTTTCCCGGGATAGCGTGGAGTAAGGATATGAAGTCGCAAAAGGTTCGCGATCTCGACGATCTGGAATTGCGGCGCCAGCTCGCCGAAATGGAAGAGCAACTGTTTCGTCTCCACTTTCAGATGTCGATGGGGCAGATGGACGGCTTGAAGAAGGTCCGCAGCATGAGGAAGGTTCGCGCGCGCATTTTCACCGTGCTGCGCGAGCGGGAACTGGCGGGGGCCGGGCAGGCGCAACCGGCGCCGGGAGCGAAGAAATAGGATGGCCGAACAGCAGCAGGCAAGTATCAAGAACGAGAAGATCGGCCAGGTGGTCTCGACCAAGATGACCAAGACCATCGTGGTGGAAGTGAGCCGCCGCGTGCCGCACCCGCTTTACCGGCGCATCATCGGCAAGCGGAAGAAGTTTTACGCGCACGACGAGCAGTCGACCGCCCGCGTGGGCGATGTGGTGCGCATCGTCGAATGCCGCCCCTTGAGCAAGCTGAAGCGCTGGGCGCTGGCCGAAGTGATCCGCCGCGCCGCGCAGGTGGCCGTGCAGCCGGCCGAGCTGGACGTGAAGATTTGAAGAGAGAAGACAAGAGTCGGGAGACAGAAGTCGGGAGCCAGGAGTCAGGAGCCAGAATGGCGACGGCCGCGCGGCTTTACATTCCGACTTCTTGCTTCCGACTTCTGACTTCCTGGAGCTTTTTCTTATGATTGGAATGCGAACGATTCTCGAAGTCGCCGATAACTCCGGCGCGCGCAGGCTCTCTTGTATTTTGCCGCGCGGCGGCGACTTGGGACTGCGCGCCGGTTTGGGCGACGTGGTTACGGCCGCGGTGAAAGAGGCCACCCCCGATTCGCCGGTCAAGAAGGGCACCGTGGTGCGCTGCGTGATTGTGCGGATGCGCAAGGAGACGCGGCGTAAGGACGGCACCTATATCCGGTTTGACTCGAATGCCGCCGTGCTCATCAACGATGTCGGCGAGCCGGTGGGCACCCGCGTATTCGGTCCGGTGGCCCGCGAACTGCGCGAAAAGAAATACATGAAGATCGTCTCGCTCGCCCCCGAGGTAATTTGATGGCAAAAGCACATAAGAAGCCGGCCGAGCCGGTCCGCATCGATATCAAGAAGGAAGACACCGTCAAGGTGATGACCGGGCGCGATAAGGGCAAGACCGGCCGCGTGCTGCGCGTCGATCGCGAAACCGGCAGAATTCTGGTCGAGCACGTGATGATGATCAAGCGCCACACCCGCCCCAACCCCTCCAAGCAGATCAAGGGCGGCATCGCCGAGCGCGAAAGCACCATCGCGGCCTCCAACGTCCTGGTGGTTTGCCCGGGCTGCAACAAGGCCGCCCGCGTCGCCCATCACATCGACCCAATCGCCGGCGGCAAGACGCGGCGCTCGCGGGTCTGCCGCAAGTGCGGCCAGACCTTGGATAAAAAGTAATGGCCAAGAAGTAGCGGAGAAATTTTATGGCGGCACGTTTGAGAGAGCTGTACCAGACAAAAGTGGTTCCCACGCTGACCAAGGAGTTCAGTTACAAGAACACCATGGCGGTGCCGAGGATCGAGAAGATTTCGATCAACATCGGCCTCGGCGAAGCCACCCAGAACGGCAAGCTGATGGATGGCGCGGTGGCCGAGTTGGGGCAGATCGCCGGGCAGAAGCCGATCGTCACCAAGGCGACGAAATCCATCTCGCAGTTCAAGCTGCGCGAAGGCCAGGCGATCGGCTGCATGGTGACCCTGCGCGGCGACCGCATGTACGAGTTCTTCGACCGCCTGGTCAACGTGGCGCTGCCGCGCGTGCGCGATTTCCGCGGCGTCTCGAGCAAGAGTTTCGACGGCCGCGGCAACTACACCCTGGGCATCAAGGACCAGTTGATTTTCCCGGAGATCGACTACGCCAAGGTGGACAAGACCAAGGGCATGAATATTTCGATCACCACCACGGCCGAGACCGATGCCGAAGGGCTGGCCCTGCTGCGCCACATGGGGATGCCGTTCCGGCAGTAACCGGAAAGAAGAGGAACGATGGCTACAACCGCGAAAATCGCCAAGGATCGAAAGCTGGAAAAGGCCGTGAAGGCCAAGACCCCCAGGCTCCGCTGCAAGCACCGCAACCGCTGTTGGCGTTGCGGCCGGCCGCGCGCTTTCCTGCGCAAGTTCGGCGTGTGCCGCCTGTGCTTCCGCCAGCTCGCCCTCAACGGCGAGATCCCTGGCGTGATCAAGGCGAGTTGGTGAGGAATAGGGAAGAGGCCGGGCGGGTCCGGCGAGTATCAGGAGATTTATGACAAGCGATCCCATTGCCGACATGCTGACACGCGTGCGCAACGCGATTCAGGCGCGCCATCCCAAGGTGGATGTTCCGGCTTCCAAATTGAAGGCGGAAATTGCCCGCATCCTCAAAGAAGAAGGCTTCATCGCCAACTTCAAGGTGGCGGAAGAAGGCGCTAAGAAAACCATCAAGATCTATCTCAAGTACGGCGCCGACAACGCCCCGGTGATTTCCACCATCGAGCGGGTTTCGCGTCCCGGCTGCCGCGTCTATGTCGGCCAGACCGATATTCCGCGCGTGCTGGGCGGTATGGGCATCAACATCCTGACCACCGCGCGCGGCGTGATGACCGGCCGCGACGCCCACAAGGAGCGCGTCGGCGGCGAGATTTTGTGCCGCGTCTGGTAACGGAGTTCCGATATGTCGAGAATTGGTAAAAAGACGATCCCGCTCGCGAGCGGCGTCAAGGTTGCGATCGGCCAGCAACTGGAAGTCACCGGCCCCAAGGGCAAACTGACGGTGCCCATCCCGGCCGGCATCAGCATCGTGCAGAAGGGCGCCACGCTCGAGGTTCATCGGGCCGGCGACGAACATGCCGCGCTGCACGGTTTGACGCGTGCGCTCGCCGCCAACGCCGTTAATGGCGTTTCGACCGGCTTCACCAGGGAGCTCGAGATCCATGGCGTCGGCAACCGCGCCGAAGTCAAGGGCAAGATCGCCACCTTCACGCTGGGGTACTCGCATCCGATCGAGGTGCTGCTCCCCGCCGGCGTGGATTTGAAGGTCGACCCGCCGAAGTCGAGCGGCCAGCCGTTCCGCCTCACGCTGAGCGGCTACGACCGGCAACTGCTCGGCCAGGTGGCGGCCGACATCCGGGGCCTGCGCAAGCCGGACCCGTATAAGAACAAGGGCATCCGCTACACCGGCGAGGTGTTGCGCAAGAAGGTCGGTAAAACCGGCGCGAGTGCGAAATGATTCGTAAAACCAACAAAGCAGAGATCCGCAGGCGCGTTCATAACCGCATCCGCCGCAAGCTGTCGGGCACTCCGGAACGGCCCCGCCTGGCGGTGTTCCGCAGTGAGGCGCACATCTATGCGCAGATCATCGACGACGCGGCAGGCAGGACGCTGGCCGCGGCTTCGTCGGTGGATAAAGAGGCCAAGACCAAGGGCGGTAACGTGGCCGCGGCCAAGGCCATCGGCAAACTGGTGGGGCAGCGCGCCAAGGAAAAGGGCGTCGCGCGGGTGGTCTTCGATCGCGGCGGCTTCGCCTATCACGGCCGCATCAAAGCGGTGGCCGACGGGGCGCGGGAAGCGGGACTGGAGTTCTAATGCGAGCCATAGTCAAACGGATCGATCCGGCGAGCCTCAACCTCAAGGAGCAGGTGGTTGCCATCAACCGCGTCACCAAGGTGGTGAAGGGCGGCAAGAATCTCAGCTTTTCGGCGCTGATCGTGATCGGCGACCCCGCCGCCAAAGTGGTCGGTTACGGCGTCGGGAAAGCCAAGGAAGTGCCCTCGGCCATCCGTAAGGGCATCGAGGCCGCCAAGAAAAACCTGCGCCGGGTGCATGTGCTCGAAACCACCATCGCGCACCAGGTGCTGGGCAAATTCTCCAGCTCCCAGGTGCTGTTGAAGCCGGCGCCCCAGGGCACCGGAGTGATCGCCGGCGGCGCCGTGCGCGCGGTGATTACCGCCTGCGGCGTTCCCAACGTGCTTACCAAGTCGATCGGCCGGCGCAACCCGCACAACGTGGTCAAGGCCACCATCGTGGCGCTGGAATCGTTGCGCGATAGAGCGGCCGTGGCGGAATTGCGCGGCATCGCGGTGGAGAAACTCTGATGAGCGGCACAATCAAAATCAAATTGGTGCGCAGCATCATCTGCACCCCGGAGAAGCACCGGCGGGTGGTGAAAGGCTTGGGCCTGCGGAAGCTCAACCAGGTGGTGGAGCGGCCCGATACCCCGGGTTTCCGCGGCATGGTGAAGAAGGTGCCGCATTTACTGGAATTGGTCGATTGATTTGCCACAAGCCGAGCGGATGGCGAGTGAGGAGACGAGAACCAAATGAATCTTAGCGGACTAAAGCCCCCGGCCGGGCAGACGCGCTTGAAAAAACGCGTGGGCCGCGGCATGGGCTCGGGGACGGGCAAGACCTCCGGGCGCGGGCACAAGGGCCAGAAGGCAGTCAGCGGCTTCGGCCAGAAACGCGGTTTCGAGGGCGGTCAGATGCCGCTGCATCGCCGCCTGCCCAAGCGCGGTTTCACCAACATCTTCAAGAAGCAATTCGCCATCGTCAACCTGGGACGGCTGGAAAAGCTGGAAGGCGACGTGTTCAACGCCGACAAGCTGACCGAGTTGGGCGTGATCCACAAGCTCGGCGCCGGTCTTAAAATCCTCGGCGCCGGCCAGTTGACGCGCCCCATCACGGTCGAAGCCCATCATTTCTCCAAATCGGCGGCCGAAAAGATCGCCAAGGCCGGCGGCCAGGCGCAGGTGATCGGCTCGACGGCTTGAGGAGCGCCGGGAAGCGAAGACAACCATGAGGTTATTCGAGTCGTTCGCCAACATTTTCCGGGTCCCCGACCTTCGCAAGCGGGTTGCGTTTATGCTCGGGCTGCTGGCCGTGTACCGGCTGGGCGGCCAGATTCCCACTCCCGGCATCAACATCCAGCGCTGGCAGGAATTCTTCAGTTCGCAGTCCGGCTCCATCTTCGGCTTCTTCGACATGTTCGCCGGCGGCAACATTCGCAAGCTGACGATTTTCGCCCTCGGCATCATGCCGTACATCACGGCGTCCATCATTCTGCAGTTGTTGACCGTGGTCGTCCCTACGCTCGAAAAACTGCAAAAGGAAGGCGAGCTGGGCCGGCGCAAGATCACCCAGTGGACCCGCTATCTGACGGTCATTCTCTCCGTCATTCAGTCCACCACCATTGCCTTCAGCTTGCAGTCCATGGGGCAGGGAGTCGTCATCAACCCCGGCATGGGTTTCGTTCTGCTCACCGTGCTTTCGCTCACCACCGGCTCGGCCTTCATCATGTGGCTGGGCGAGCAGATTTCGGAACGCGGCGTGGGCAACGGCATGTCGCTCATCATTTTCACCGGCATCGTGGTGGGCCTGCCGCGCGCCATACAGAACATTTACTACAACACCTTCGTTACCCACGAATGGAATCCGCTGCAGATGATCGTTATCATCGCGGCGATGGTGGGAGTGGTGGCTTTCATCGTGCTCGTCGAGCGCGGCGAGCGCCGCATTCCGGTGCAATACGCCAAACGCGTGGTGGGGCGACGCGTAATGGGCGGCCAGTCCACGCACATGCCGCTCAAGGTCAACGCCGGCGGCGTCATCCCGGTGATCTTCGCCTCCTCCATCCTGGCCTTTCCGCAGCAGCTTGGCTCGTTTCCTTTCGTCAAGAACAGCGTCTGGCTCTCGAGCACGCTGGCGATTATCAGGTTCGGCGAGCCGCTGTACTACGTGATGTTCGTAGCGGCCATCATTTTCTTCTGCTTCTTTTACGTTTCCATCATTTTCAATCCGAATGAAGCGGCCGACAACATGCGCAAGTACGGCGGCTTCGTTCCGGGAATCCGGCCGGGCCGCAATACCGCCGACTACATGAACCAGATCCTCACCAAGATCACCGTGGTGGGCGGCCTGTACCTCTCGATCCTGTGCCTGATTCCCGACTTGATGATCTCCGGCATCAAGCTGCAGCACCTGGCGCTGGTCGGCAACTGGATCGACCGGGTGTTCACCAACCTGCACCTGCGCTTCCTGCTGGAAGGCCTGAACGTGCAATTTTATTTTGGCGGAACGTCGCTGCTGATCGTGGTCGGCGTGGCCATGGATACCATCAATCAGATTGAGGCGCAGTTGATCATGCGCCATTATGAAGGCTTTACTCCGCGGTCGGGAAGAATCCGCGGGCGCCGGAGCTCGTTCTAGTGTCCTGTCTCACAAGTTCGCGACACGATTCCCGAGCTTCGTATCGGGGCACGGCTTCAGCCGTGCCGGCATGGGATGTATTCAGCATGGCCTCTAGGTCCTGTAATTGGGTGGGGCGCGTTCGCCGGATCGCGGGCGCGGAGGCTGTAGTTTGAAGGCGATCGTGTTGTTCGGTTCGCCCGGTTCGGGCAAGGGTACGCAAGCGAAACTGTTGACCGGTTGCCTGGGCGTTCCCCACATATCCACCGGCGACATGCTGCGGGAACGGGTTCTCCAGGGCGCGGAATTGGCCCAAACGGCTACCGCCATGCAATCGGGCCTGTTGGTGTCCGACGAGCTGGTGAACGGGATCGTGGAAGAGCGGCTGGCTAGGCCCGACGCGGCCGAGGGATTTATTTTGGATGGTTACCCGCGCACGCTGCCGCAGGCCAGGCATTTGCGGGCGTGGTCCGAAGACCGCGGGGTTCGCGAGGTGGTGATTCATCTCGTAGTTGATTACAATATAGTTATTGCCCGTTTGACGGGACGCCGGCAGTGTCCCCGGTGCGGCACTCTGTACAACCTCGTTCTCAAACCGCCCCAGCGGGACAATCTGTGTGATTTGGATGGGCAAACGCTGACGGCGCGCAACGACGATAACGAGCAAGCGATCGAGGAGCGCCTGGATACTTACGAGCGCGAGACCAGCCCGGTGCTGGAGTATTACCGGACCACGCCGGCCGCGATGCTCGATGTGGATGGCAGCCAGGAACCGCCGGAGCGGGTGTCGGAACAGATTTGCCTGTCGCTGAAAAACCGATGATTGTGCGTAAGACAGCCTCGGAACTCGAAAAGATGCGGCAAGCCGGATTGTTGGTCTGGCGGATATTGCAAAAGATGAAGGAGATGGCGGCGCCCGGGATTACCACCCTGGAGCTCGAAACCGCCGCCGAGAAGATGATCTCCGATGCCGGCGCGAAGCCCGCGTTCAAAGGCTATTACGTGCCGGCGGCCGGCGAAGCGTTTAAGTTTGTGTTGTGCACCTCGGTGAACAGCGAGATCGTTCACGGGATGCCGAATGCGAAGCGGGTGCTCAAACAGGGCGACATCGTTTCCATCGACACCGGGGTGAAGCTGGACGGCTACTATGGCGATTCCGCCATTACCGTGCCGATCGGCGAGGTGAGCGAGCAGACCAAAAAGCTGCTGCGTGTGACGCAGGAATCGCTCGAACTCGCTATCGACCAGGTGCGGGCCGGCAACCGGCTGTTTGACGTGTGCGGCACGGTCGAGCGCCACGTCAAGTCGAATGGTTTTTCGGTGGTGCGGGAGTATGTGGGCCATGGCATCGGCACCCAACTCCATGAAGAGCCGCAGGTCCCCAATTACGTGGACCGCAAGAACGAGAATCCGCGGCTGAAGGAAGGCATGGTTCTGGCCGTCGAACCGATGGTGAACGCGGGGCGGCCGGAGGCCAAGGTATTGAAGGACCGGTGGACGGCGGTGACCAGCGATGGGTCGAATTCGGCTCACTTCGAACACTGTATCGCCGTCACGGAGAACGGCCCGTGGGTTCTGACCCGGCCGTGAGCGGAAGGTCCGTGGTTTCGGCGACCGTGGTGGAAGAGCGGCCCGCGGCAATTTACGCCGTGAAGCTGGACTCCGGGCAGCCGGTTTTGGCCCACCTGGTGGGTACGGTGAAAAGGAATTTCGTCCGGCTGGTGCCGGGCGACCGGGTCGAGGTGGAGTTGGCGCCTCACGATCCGGGGCGGGGCAGGATTACGAGAAAGATTGGGCCGGGCAATGGACCCGCGGGAAAGACATCATGAAAGTACGAGCGTCGGTAAAGAAAATTTGCGACAAGTGCAAGGTGATCCATCGCGAAGGCGTGGTGCGGGTCATTTGCGTCAACCCCAAACACAAACAGAGACAGGGATAACGGGAGAAGAATATGGCACGTCTTGCCGGTGTGGATCTGCCGCCAACGAAGCGGGCTGAGATCGGGCTCACTTATATTTACGGCATCGGCCGTACCCGGGCGAAGTCGCTGTTGTTCCGGGCGGGAATCAGTTTCGATAAAAAGGTGCGCGACTTGTCCGAGGACGAGATCAACAAAGTCCGCACCATTCTGGAAGAAGAGGGCGCCGTGGAAGGCGACCTGCGCAAGGAAGTCTCGATGAACATCAAGCGTCACATCGAGATGGGCTCTTACCGCGGATTGCGGCACCGCCGCGGCCTGCCGGTGCGGGGCCAGCGCACCCATACCAACGCGCGCACGCGCAAAGGACCACGCCGCGGAACGGTGGCGAATAAGAAGAAAGCGGCGGCGAAAACATAGTTATGGCGAAAGCACCAGCAAAAGCGGGCAAGAAGAAAAGCTTCAAAAAGAAGGAAAAGCGCGTCGTCCACAATGGGATCGTGCATATCCAGGCGACCTTCAACAACACCATCGTCACTATCGCCGACCTGGAAGGCAACACCATCTCCTGGTCCAGCGCCGGTTCGCTGGGCTTCCGCGGCTCGCGCAAGGGCACTCCGTTCGCCGCGCAGCAGGCGGCCATGACGGCGGCCAACAAGGCTTCCGAAAGCGGTCTCAGAACCGTGGAAGTGCGGGTGAGCGGTCCCGGTTCCGGCCGCGAATCCGCCGTGCGCGCTTTGTCCACCGCTGGCATCGACGTCCGCACCATCCGGGATGTGACGCCGATTCCGCATAACGGCTGCCGCCCGCCCAAGAAACGCAGGGTGTGATTCGGTGGCGGCGGATCGATATTACGCCGTAGCGGCCGGGCACGCCCGGCCTGTGTTCGGCCGGCAACGAATGCCGGTGATGTAAGCGGGAAGAAAGCCTGCCATGGCTGTAAACCGCACCTGGTTAGAAGAAAGGTAAGGAGAAGAACTTGGCAAGATACATTGGCCCGGTTTGCCGGCAATGCCGGCGCGAGGGCACCAAACTGTTTCTCAAAGGTGAGCGCTGCCACAGCGAAAAGTGCGCCATCGAAAAGCGCAACTTCATCCCCGGGCAGCATGGCAAGGACCGCAAGCCCAAGATCGTCGGCTACGGCCTCCAGTTGCGCGAAAAACAAAAGGTGCGCCGCATTTACGGCGTGCTGGAACGCCAGTTCCGCAATGCTTACGAGAAGGCCGCCGCGGCCAAGGGCATCACGGGCGAAAACCTGTTGAGCGCGCTCGAACGCCGCCTGGACAGCGTGATTTACCGCATGGGCTTCGGCACCAGCCGCGCCCAGGCCCGCCAGATCGTTCGTCATGGGCACATCAACGTGAATGGCCGCAAGTGCGATATCCCCTCGGCCGTAGTCAAGCCCAACGATGTGGTTTCCGTTCGCGAAGCGAGCAAGAAGAACCCGACCATCCTCGCCGCGCGCGACGCCACGGCCCACGCCCCGGCGCCGAATTGGATCGATGTGGATCGCGAAGGTTTGACCGGCCGCATTACCGCGCTCCCGCAGCGCAGCGACCTGGTGCAGATACAAATGAACGAGCAGCTCATCGTGGAGCTTTACTCGAAGTAAGGGAAGAAGGAATAAGAAAGGAGTCAGGAGCCAGAAGACGGGCGTGGTGCTCGATTCTGACTCCTGACTTCTGACTTCCAGGAGATTCTATGTTCAAGGGCTTTCAGAAACCGAAACGTTTGGTCGCCAATACCGATACTCTCACCGAGCGGTATGGCATGTTCACCGCCCAGCCGTTCCAGCGCGGCTTCGGCACCACCATCGGCAACGGCTTGCGGCGCGTGCTGCTGAGCTCCATTGAAGGCGCGGCCATTACCGCCGTGCGCATCGAAGGCGTCGAGCATGAATTCAGCCCGATACCGGGCGTCGTTGAAGACGCCACCGACATCATCCTCAACCTCAAACAGATTCCCTTCAAGCTCAGCGGGGATAGCGTCAAGACCGTGCGCCTGAACGTGGAAACTCCAGGCCCCGTGCGCAGCGGCCAGATCGAAGCCGACGCCGACGTGGAAGTGCTCGATCGCGACGTTCACATCGCCACCGTGAGCGAGGGCGGCAAGCTGAACATCGAAATGCGCCTCAAAACCGGCCGCGGCTACGTCAGCGCGGATAAGAATTTCGACGAAGACCTGGCGCTCGGTTACATCCCCATCGATTCGGTGCATTCTCCCGTGCGCAAAGTGACCTTCCAGGTGGAGGCCGCGCGGCTCGGCCAGATGACCGATTACGACAAGCTGACGCTCGAAGTGTGGACCAACGGCGCCGTTTCGCCACAGGATTCCGTCGGCTACGCCGCCAAGCTGCTCAAAGACCACATGACGATCTTCATCAACTTCGAGGAGACGCCGGAGCAGGCCGAAGAGATCGCCGAGCGCGGCCTCGACAAGATGGGCGAAGTGCTCAACCGTTCGGTCGAGGAACTCGAGCTGAGCGTGCGCTCCTACAACTGCCTCAAGAACGCCAACATTCAGACCATCGGCGAACTGGTGCAGAAGACCGAAGCGGAAATGTTGCGGACCAAGAACTTCGGCCGCAAGTCGCTGAACGAAATCAAGGAAATCCTGGCCAACATGGGGTTATCGCTCGGCATGCGGATTGACGCCCATGGCCGGCTGGTGACGCCGCCGCAGTCGGCGGTCCCGCTGGCGGCCGATTACGGCCCCGAGGACGATCTTCAGGACCAGGTTGGGGAATAGCACATGAGACACAGGGTTGGCGGATTCAAACTCAAGCGGCCGGTGGATAGCCGCAATTCGCTGTTGCGCAATCTCTGCACCAGCATGATCGAAACCGAGCGCATGGTCACCACCGTAACCAAGGCCAAGGCAGTCAGACCGCTGGTCGAGAAGATGATCACGCTGGCTAAGAAGGACACGCTGGCTTCCCGCCGCCAGGCGGCGATGACGCTGCGCACGCCGGCTTCGGTGAAGAAGTTGTTCGATACGCTGGGCACGCGCTTCGGCCAGCGCAGCGGCGGCTACACCCGCATCACGCGCCTGGGCCCGCGCAAGGGCGATGGCGCCGAGGTCGCGATGATCGAGCTGGTAGGCTCCGAACTCGTCAAGCGCGCCGCCGACCGCGCCAAGCGCAAGGAAGACCGTCTAAAAGCCCGCCAGCAAGGCCTCGATTCGGAAGAAGGCAAGAAGGGCGAGAAGGAATAGTTCGTCGCAAGCTTTGCTCTGAAGCCGCGGACTCGCGCCGGTCACTCCGGCGCCACCCGCGGCTTTTTTTGTGGCGCGGGCAGTCTTGCCTGCCGAACCGGGATTCGTCTCGGCTTTTCTTTGGACCGCTCACTCAAATAGCGGCGATGCTTCGCCCTGAGCCGTGACTGGCCCGCTTGCGCCATAATGGGTTCTGTAGGGCGCTATGCCAGGCACACCAAACATCGACATCGACGCGGTGCAACTGGCCGCCGTCTGCCGCCGCTTCCAGGTCGAGCGGTTGGCGATGTTTGGTTCGGCCGCGCGGGGCGAGTTGCGGCCCGACAGCGACGTGGACCTGCTGGTGGAATTCCGCCCGGAAGCGGAAATCGGCTTCATCGAATACGCCGGCTTGATGCTGGCGCTCTCCGAGCTGCTGGGCCGCAAGGTGGATCTGGTTTCTAAGCCAGCCCTTAGGCCGCTCCTGCGGGATGCCATTCTCAGCGAGGCTCTCCCGCTGTATGCGGCGTGAAGAACTGTACCTGCGCGACATCTGTGAAGCCTCCGATTCGATTGCCCGGTTCATCCTCGGCCTGACCCCGGCGGAATTCCGCGAGTCCGACCTCGTCGGCAGCGCCGTCGTACAGAAGTTGGCCGTGATTGGCGAGGCAGCCGCACGCGTCTCCGCGGACCTGCGGTCGCGGCATCCTGAAATCCCTTGGCCGGAGATCATCGCTTTCCGCAATATTCTGGTCCACGCGTACTTCGGCATCGATTGGGGCGTGGTATGGCTGGCAGCCGTCAAACAGGTTCCCGTGCTGCGCTGCCAGGTCGCCGCCGTTCTCGATGCCGAGTTCGATTCTCCGCCCGCCTGACAAATCGGTGTGGACCCTGCGCCGCCCCGCGTTTGACGGCGCCAGGACCAGCCGACGTCAACGTCCCGTCCCCAGTTTTCCTGCTTGTGAAAAGCCGCGGGCGGCGCTGGAAATCCCGGAGCCGCCGGCGGCTTTCGTGCGTTTGGGTGGGCTGGCCTGTCGGCTCGTCGGCTCGTCAGGATAACTCGCTGTTACGACGTGGCGCACGCACTCGTGCGTGCAGCGTCGAGACTTATCTCGACGCGTCTTCGCTTCTACGGCCCCCAGCGTCGGCACGAGTGCCGACGCGGCACGCACGAGTGCGCGCGCCACGTCGGCGGACGTAATATGTCATGGGTGTTTCTTGACACGGACTAACGGTTCAGTGCCGGCGCGTGCCGGGCCGTCATAGTGGGGCAGGCGCTTTCGCCTGCCAACCCCGCACCTTCACTCAAATATCGGCGACACCCTCGCCAGCACCTCGTCCATGACGGCGCCGGGAATGATCTCCAGCTTCCTGCCCCGGCGCGCGGCGAGATCGAGAGCGCGCGGCTGGTCGCACCGGACAACTCCCGTCGTTTTGGTCCCGGCGTCCGTCAGCGGTACGGCGAAGCCCGCTATCCGCGCGAAATTACCACCGCTCGTGATCGGAAGAACTACGGGAACTTTCGTGATCCGGTTGAAGGCCTCCGGCGATACGATCAGCACCGGACGGCGGCCTTTTTGCTCGTGTCCCGACGTAGGATCGAGACTGACGAGCCAGATTTCGCCGCGCTTCATCAGAGAAGCTCGCCGCCCAAGGGCTTGCTATCGAGCCAATCCCGCTGTTCCTTGCCGCGCCGCGCCTTGGGATCGCATTGGGCGAGCAACTCCTTCAAGCTATAGCGGCGCCGCCGCTGTGGCTCGACAACGATACGCCCGCGTTCAACCGCGATGCCGACCGTGGCACCCGCTTGCAAGTTCAAGATATCGAGCAGCGCCGGCGGCACCGCCAGCATGACCGAGCCGCCGACCTTCCGCAGATGGGTGGTGTGCATGACGCTCTTCTCTAGTTATATTTTAGTATAATATCATGGAGAAGTATTTTGAGTGGTCCTTCCGGCTTCCATGCTCTCGATTTGTGACGCGCTCCGCCCGCTTTCAATCGGGAGTTTCGTCCCCGAAAAAGAGCTGTTGCGGCCGCTCAAGGCTGTGGCGTGACTCCGTTATCGAGCGGAACATCGGGTGGCAAACACCGCAGCACCATGTCAAAGACCTCGCGCGCCGTCGCCAGGGCCTCTGTGGCCTCTTCTGCGGTTGCCTCATCGGGATCACCCGGATAGCGGAACTTCCAGGCATACTCGGTGAGCGGCGCCGCCCGGCGAAGCAACGGGTCCAAGCTGCGATCGATCTGGCAACACGCTTCTCCCAATTCGATCAGGTTGTGCGTTTTGCGGAACGGAACGCGATGCCACGACAGGAACGCTTTCAGAGATTTCTCCGCAGCCTGCTGAGCGTGAAAGACAATGTCATCGGTGAACGGCGGGTCTGCCTGCAATTCATATTGGGCGGCCGCCAGATCCTTGCCCCCCTTCGAAAGCCAGGCGCGCACCTCGGCGACGAGGGCGGGATCATGCCGCATGGAGGAGTCTTCCCTCGCGAATGACAGTGGCCGGCAGGGACGCGGCCAAATGCAAGCGGCTATCGAACTGGCTGGCGGTCCAAACCAACACGTCGGAGGCAACCCCGGTGCCCCAGAGCGCAACATAGGCAGCGCGGCTGCGGCGGAGTTCGGGTGGCGCGTCGTCAGGCACGACGACCATAATGTCGTAGTCGCTGTCCGGCCCGGCGTCTCCCCTGGCAACGGAACCGAACAGGTAGATGCGCTCCGGACGGTACGCTTCCACCAGACGGCGCACCACCTCGGACAAAGCGGCATCGCCGGCCGTGGGAGTCTTGAAAACAGCGGCGTGATCGAGAGCCATGGTTCGTCCCTCACCCAGTTTGCCACAACTGGCCGACATGCGGACCCGGGCCCAAAAGACCAACGAGACCGCCGCGGCTCCGCAACGCATCGGATCTACTGCGGTCCACGAGGCCGCGGTGCAAGTCTGTTATCGTGGCAGGGATGGCTAGAATTCAGCGCGTTTTGATGAGCGTGACCGACAAGTCCGGCGTCCTGGAATTCGCCGCGGCGCTCCATGCCATTGGAGCGGAGATCATTTCCACCGGGGGAACGGCCCGGCTGATTCGCGAGGGCGGCGTGCCGGTGAAGGACGTGGCGGAAGTGACCGGATTTCCCGAGATGCTCGACGGGCGTGTGAAGACGCTCGACCCGCATGTGGCGGGCGGCATCCTGGCCATTCGCGGCAACCCGGCGCACATGCGCGCGATCGCCGAACACGGCATCCTGCCGATCGATATGGTGGTGGTGAATCTGTATCGGTTTGAAGACGCGGCGCGCAAAGCCGGCGTGGCGCGCGCGGAGCTGATCGAGAACATCGATATCGGCGGTCCCAGCATGATCCGCGCGGCGGCGAAGAATTATCACGACGTGGCCGTGGTGGTTTCGCCGGACGATTATGAAGCGATTGCGGCCGAGCTGCGCGCGAATGGCGGCGAGCTCAAGCCGGCCACGCATTGGCGGCTCGCCAAGAAAGCGTTTCGCACCACGGCCGATTACGACGCCGCCATCAGCGCGCGCCTCGAGCAGGAAGATGCGGCGGGCGAGTTGCCGGAAGACCTGGCGCTGCGCGCGCCCAAGGTGATGGACCTGCGCTACGGCGAGAACCCGCACCAGCCGGCGGCGCTCTACGGTCGAGCGGGGCAGGGAATTGCCGGCGCGCAGCAGTTGCAGGGCAAGGAGCTGTCTTACAACAACCTGGTGGATCTGGATGCGGCGTGGCAGTTGGCGCTCGAATTCGCGGACCCCGCCGTGGCCATCATCAAACACACCAATCCGTGCGGCTGCGCCGAGCAGGCGACGCTGGTGGAGGCGTGGCGCAAGGCGCTCGAATGCGATCCGGTTTCGGCGTACGGCGGCGTGGTTGGCATCAACCGGATAGTGGATGTCGAGACCGCGCGCGAGATCGCGAAGCTGTTTGTAGAGGCCGTGGCCGCGCCGGATTACGAGCCGGAAGCGCTGGCGGTGCTGGCGGCCAAGAAAAACCTGCGGCTGATGAAGATCGCGCCCGGGCTGGACCGCTTCGTCGTGAAGTCGATCACAGGCGGTTTTCTGGTGCAGCGGGCGGACCGCGTCACGATGGACCGCGCGGCGGCGGTGGTGAAGACCAAGCGCGCGCCGACCGAAGAGGAATGGCGCGCGTTAGCGTTCGGCTGGGTGGTGGCCAAGCACGTCAAGTCGAACGCGATTGTGTACACCCGCGCCGGGCAAACCGCGGGAGTGGGCGCGGGGCAAATGAGCCGCGTCGACTCGGTCAAAATTGGCGCCATGAAAGCGGTGCTGCCGCTGGCCGGAACGGTGGTTGCATCCGACGCGTTCTTTCCTTTCGCCGATGGCTTGGAAGAGGCCGTGAAGAACGGCGCGACCGCGTTCATTCAGCCCGGCGGGAGCGTGCGCGACCAGGAAGTGATCGACGCCGCCGACCGCCTGGGTGCCGCGATGGTGTTCACCGGCGTGCGCCATTTCCGCCACTAACTAAGTGAGGCAGGTCCCCGACCTGCCAACCGAGGGCATGCCCGGCCCGCGCCGCGATGCCAACGCTAGAAGTTTTGCTCGTCCGCCGAAGGTCCGTACATGGCCGGCACGGGGATGTCGTTGAGGCGCAGGTAAACCGAAAGCTGGCCGCGGTGGTGCACCGAGTGATTGAACACAAAGGTGCGTAGCACGGCCACCTTCGGCATCGTGAAGAACACTTTCTCGCCCGACTTGAGCGACCACGGCTGCATGAGCTGGGCGTCCTCCGCCGTGGCCAGCGCGGCGCGCGCTTTGGCGACGGACTTGTCGAACTTCTCCAACAGCTCTGCGCGCGAGGCGACGATTTTGCGTTGCGATGGGTCAAAGCTGGCCAGATCGATGGAGTCCTTGCCGATGGTTTCCGGCGTCCAGTCAATCAGCTCGCAAATATGAGTGGCCAGTGAGGCCATGTCCATGGACTTCGGGTGGGGCTTGAAGCTCAATTTGCCGTCGGGGATCCGCTCCAGCAAGCGGCGAGTGATGGCTGTTTCCCGATCGAACTCCGGCAGTAGCGCGTCACGAATCAACATAGGTGATGAAGTTCCTTTCCGGTTTATATTCGCGTTTTCTTCGCCACCAGTCAAGTAAATTCTGAATGAATTTATCTGCGCGCGAAGATCGCTGTGCCGCACCCTTGCGCTCAGCAGTTTCGGAATAGTGGC
>PLOR01000104.1 GCA_003142185.1 Bryobacterales bacterium | reverse complement strand
TTTTTGCGCCGGAAAGTAGCTAGCGGCGATAAAGCCCATCTGATCGCAGCGCGAACGCTCCCTCCGGTTGCGGCTCAAAAATGCACCTGTCGCTCGAAACGCATACGGAGCCGCGACCACGGGAGCGGTCATTTTTCTTTTTGACTGATAGCGCTGAGTGCGCGGAGCAAGGCGGCTTCCTCCTCCGCGAGCACGGTGCGCAGGTCGAGCAGCAGGCGGTCCTTTTCGATGCGAGCCACCACCGGCGGGTCCGCGGCGCGAAGTTGGCGCTCAGCCGCGGCGGCGTTCGGGCACTCGATGGCGATCAGCCAGGTGGGGATGGATTGCTCCGGTGTGGCGCCGCCGCCGATGACGGAATCGCCCGAGACGATTTCAAAACGCAGGTCGGGGACCCGCGCCACCAGCGCCTCGGCGCGCGCGCGGATGGCTGCGGCAGGCTGGCGAATCATGGCCAGCACGGGAATCTCATCCCATCGCTCCAGCAGCAGCAGGCGCAACGTTGTTTCGAGCGCCTGGTAAATCAGCTTGTCCAGACGCAACGCGCGAAACAGAGGATTGCGGCGCAACCGGGCGACGATTTCCGCCTTTCCCGCCAGAATCCCCGCCTGCGGCCCGCCCAACAGCTTGTCGCCGCTGAACGACACCAGGTCCACGCCGGCTTCGAGGCTCGCCGGTACCAGCGGCTCGTCAATCCCGAAAGGCCGCAGATCCACAATGCACCCACTGCCCAGGTCTTCGAAAACCGGCAAGCCTCGTTCGCGTCCCAGCGCCACCAACTCCCTTAACTCTGGCCGCCCGGTGAACCCTTGGATGCGGAAGTTGCTGGGATTGACGCGCAACAACAGGCGGGTGCGTTCGCCGATCGCGTCGCGGTAATCTTCGATGCGCGTCCGGTTGGTGGTGCCAACCTCGCGCAGCGCCGCGCCGGAGCGCGCCATGATCTCGGGGATGCGGAAGCCATCGCCGATTTCGATCAGCTCGCCGCGCGAGACCACCACCTCGCCGCCCGCCGCCAGTTCGTTGAGCGCCAGCAACAGCGCCGCGGCATTGTTGTTTACGGCGATGGCGGGCGCGCCCAATAGCCGATCGAGCAACCGCCCGGTGTGGACATCGCGCTGGCCCCGCTTGCCGCTCGCCAGATCGTATTCCAGGTTGGAATAGCCAGCCTCGACCGAAAGGGCGGCCAGCGGCGCGCGCCCCAGGTTGGTGTGCACCACAACGCCCGTCGCATTGATGACGCGCCGTAACGAGGGCTGGGCAATCGCGTCGAGAGCCCTTTCCACGCGGGCCGCCACAGGTGGGCCGCCGTCGCGCCCGGCCAGAATGTCGCTGCGCGCGTCCTCGATGGCGCGCCGGATCTCGGCTACCACCAGCGCTCGCGGATAGCGCGCCGCTTTAGCCGCCAGACTGGCCAGCACCTCATGCACCGCCGGCAACTCGCGCAGCTTCCCCGTTTCCGTCACGAATCTGATAGTAAGCGCTTGTGCGAAGGCCACGCAACCGATTACACTGGATATATCGGGGCGTGGCTCAGCCTGGCTAGAGCGCCTGGTTCGGGACCAGGAGGTCGGTGGTTCGAATCCACTCGCCCCGACCAACCTTTTCAATCGCTTCCTTGGATCTACGCCAACAACGGGGGCAAACCCCAATCACAAACCCTGCGGGCCGTGAAACCGTGCCTGATCCACAACGCCCTGCCGAATGCGCCAGCACCCGTCGCGACGGCCGCAGCCTGATGCGCGGCTTGGCGGCCAGCATGAGATACACATGCGAACAGATCGTCGAAGCATTGTTGGGTTACTTCGATGGCGATCTGCCGGAGGAGGCCTCGGTTGCGATGAGAGATCATCTTCGCGGGTGCGGCACTATACAGCAGCTCTAAAAGGAAATGCCCACGCGGTTCCGACACAGAGTGAGGTCGATCGCAGCCGCCATCTTCGCTACGTCAAGTCCGCCGCCCAGAAACGCGTTCAGTTTCTCGGCAGTGAGGAGCGGATCGGAAATGGCGTTGCCATGTTCTATTACCAGCAGTTGCGTAAGCGGGCGCCGTGTCAGCATCGCTTTCACGCGGCCCAGCGTGCGCACATACTCGTCTTTCAGCATCCTCCGGCGTTCCGGCGTCGCGGCGAGGGGTTGATTGCGGCGCACCAGCATGCGCTCCTGCGAATCGAGCACCTCGTCGAGATCGCGCTCGCTGAGGATCACGCGGCACGCCAGACCCGGCGGCAAGGCGGCCAGCAGTGGGGCGACAATCTTGATGGCTCTCCCCCGTCCCTCGAAGAGCCACTTCGAATCTCTCAGCATATTCTTCACCGGCTCAAATTCGAGATAACCGTGTGGATTGTCTTCATCCGCTTCGCGCAATCCGTCCGAGAGGACGCCCATACCACCCGCGGCCAGCATTTGCATCAGCATGGAAGTGCCCGAGCGCGGTAAGCCGGTCACCACGATGAGGGATTCCTCGAGCGGCGGCATCTCCACCGTTTCGGCCGTGAATGGCGTATCGGATGGGGCGGAAACGGTGGCAGCGCTTTCCACTCGTTCAGCCACCGACGGGCGAACCGGACGCGCAGTCCTGTTGCTTCTCATGCGACGCGCAAGGCGCCGGTGCTCGCGCGCGGATTCGGCGTCGCCGAGGTGCTTCTCCAGCAACGCGGCGAGTCGAACGTGCGCTTCGGGAAAATTCGGGTTGCAGGAAATGGCTGCGCGGAACGCCTCCGCCGCCCGCTCGTATTCCTTCATTCCCGCTAACGCTCGCCCCAGCAGGAAATGGGCCAGCGGATAGTCATAAATCCTCTGCAGTGCATCGAGAGCCGAATGCGCGGCAACGCTGAATTTCCTTCGCCGCAATGCCATCCGACACACGCCGATATGCGCATGCGCGTTGTCGGGATCTATCGCCAGAGCCTTCTCGTAGACCTGCTGCGCGTCGCGCCAGCGGCCCAGGCAAAGATACAGATCGCCGGTCTGCAGGAACAGGCCGGGCCGCACCAGGTGCGCTTCCGTCACCCGTTCGAGCGCGGCCAGCGCTTCGGCGTAGCGCTTCTCCGCCGTCAATACCTGCGCTCTCAGGTAATCGGTCACAGGCGGCTGGTAGCGCACCAGATTACTCGATCGTGCGAGTTCGCGCCGCTCGTCTTCGCTGAGCAGCGACTCGGGTTCGGCCGCGGCCTTTTCGGTCTGAGCTTGATCCGCCTCAGCCTCCCTCTTCTCGCGGGCACGTTCGACGGCGGCTTTCCGCAATGCATCGATCTTGGTCTTCGCCTCTTCAAACAGCGCCCGGCGGCGGCCATCGAGGTCGTCGACGATGCGCCGCATCTCCTCATTCATCCCCAGCGCCTGGCAGGACACGAACAGCCGCACGGCGAAACGCTGCTCATTTCGATCGGCTGCATAGAGCTCGGTGAAGATCTGGTGCGCTTCGATGTGCCTGTCATCGTCCTGATAAGATTCGCCGAGGTTATAGCGCAGCTCGCGGATAGTCTTCGACACCGCTACTTCGCGATTCTCATCGGGCCGTTCGATATACCCCAGCGCAATCATCTGTTCCAGCGCTTCGTGCGCCGCCACCGGATCGAGCCGCGTATGCGGCGGATGGCGCCCGTCCGCGCCCGGAACTTCTTCCCAACTGGGAATCAACGCGACCTTCGGCGTTTTCACGAAGGCCTGTGACAGCACCTTGCCATCCATATCTTCGCCTACCGGCAGTCCGTACAGGGTCAGGATGGTGGGCGCGACGTCCAGCACCGATGGCCCGTGCAGCAATTCGTCTTTCTTGATGCCCGGCCCGCCGATGGCGAGGATGCCAAAATCGCGGTGCTCGATCGCAGGCCCGGCGGGGATGTCGGGAATGGATGCGGGGCGGAGGTGATCCGGGTGGAAGCCATGATCCGACATCAGAATGACGGTGGTGTCTTCGCCGGCTTTCTCGATCAGCGTCCCCAACATTTGATCGTGGTATTGGTACGCCATCGAGACCACGTTGTGGTACAGCTCGAAGTCGCGCTCCCCAATCCAGGATTGCCGCGGCGGATGGTACTTCATGAACCCGTGGCAGAAGTGATCGATCGCGTCGTAGTAAACCGCAAAAAAATCCCACGGTTGGTTGTCCAGCAGCCAATCGGCGGCGGAATCGATGCTCATGCACTCCGCGAGCGTCCGCATAAACAGGGCCAGGCGCTTGTCCTTATCCTGATCGATGTCTTTGGCAAGTGGAATAAACGGTTCTACCATCTGCGGCACCAGCAGGTCGGGATGCATGCGCAGACGGGCGAGCGTTTCGGCCAGTTCCGGCGGATGAACCGCATTAGCCAGCAGCGGCCAGCCCTTGTCGAGCGGCCCGCTGGCGCGGTGATAATGGTCGGAAACCATCACGCCGTTAATCGGCTCGGCGGGATGGCTGGGCCACCAGCCAATCACGACGCTGCGCAGATGGTTCTGATTGAGAATGTTCCACAGCGCCTTCGATTTTCGCGAGAGGTTGGTGACCGGCTGCACTCCGCGTCCGTCGGGCGTTGGCTCGGAGAAGCCGAGGATGCCATGCTGGAACGGCCGCTTTCCGGTGGCGATGGATGTCCACAGCATCGGCGAGAGCGGCGGATGGAGGGTGGCGATCTGCCCCCTGGCGCCGTTCTTCACGAGGCGCTGCACGTTGGGCATTTTGCCGGCGTCGATGAGCGGCTGGATGACCTTCCAGTCGGCGGCATCCCACCCGACCAGCAAAACTTTACGAGGTGTCATGGAGCGGACACGCGGCGAACAGCTTGCCTTTTGTCTATTGTGAAGAAACAAACATCTCGATGACAAACACAAAGTGCTGCCGATGTCGTGCCCCGGGTGGTGTCGGGGCGAAGAAGCTCATCCGTTTGGCGGCTTCGACGGCCGCTTGACTGTTCGGATCGGACGGCTGCAAGGAGTGCGCCTCGACGAGTTGTCCCGATGGCGTCACGAGGCCAAACACACAGACTGGCCGGACCGTCGCGCCGGACGGGAACGGTCCCCGCCCATAAAAGCGCACGATCTTTTGCGCTCCCGCCATTCCGCTTGCCGGCCCTCTCGCCTTCATCACCTCAGTGGGGACAAACAGGCCAGCGTCGGCAGCGGGAAGTTCCGTCAGGCTGTCAACGGAAATCTTCGATACGGTTTTGCCGGCTTCCGTTACGATCACCGTTCGAGGCAACACACAGTCGCCAAGCTGTGGTGCGTTCGAGTAATCGTAAGCGTAGTAGCGCCCGGGTACTTGCGACTGCACCTGGAGCAGCCCGGATTGTGGATCGATACACTCTTCGCTTTCCTCCCAGCCTCGCCCGGGCGTCGCAGTTGCTGCGCTTCCCGAAGCGGAGAGCAAAACGCAGGTGACTTTTGCACCGTGGAGGACCGCCGTTGACGTTCGGATCAAGCCGCGAGCAACGTTTTCCGAAGACGGAATTGGGTCGAACAAGGCAGCCCGCGCCTCGTGCAATCGGAGTGGAACGGTCCTCGCAGTCCCGTCTTCGTAAAAGACCGTTTTCGAGGAGATGCGAGCGGTCGTGAATCCGCCCCCGGCTTTCGCCGTCCAGCGGAGCCCTTGTTGGGGATCGAACACATCCTCCATCTTCCAGGCGCCGTCATATTCCGTTTGACCGCCGGAATTTGTCGTAAAGGTGACTTTGAGATCGTAAGCGCGGCCCGCATTTCGCAAGGAGTAACTATCTCGTGCGCGGGCAAGAAGCAGAAGAATGTCTGCGCGGCTTTCGGGTATGTCGACGGCCTGGATTGGACCGGAGACCAGTTCGAGAGGATCGCTCGGTATGGGCGCCATCCTCGGTGCGGTTTGGCCAAAGGTCGCAAGCGATAGTCCGCCTGCCGCGATCAACCGCAACATTCCCTTGGAGACCATGAAACTAACCCTCCCGAACAGGTTCATTATCACTCGTGGTTGGCGTAAATCGCAGCCTGGGCTCGTATGGCTTCCCGCTTCGAAGCAATGCGGCCCCTGTTCCGCCGCCCGATCCGCCGGCTGATCCGCCTCCTCCTCCACCGTCTGTTCCGCCGCCCGATCCGCCACCTGCTCCACCGCCTGTTCCGCCACCGGCGCCACCGCCAGTCCCGCCGCCTGTTCCGCCACCGGCTCCACCGCCGGTCCCCCCGCCTGCTCCACCGGCTGTCCCGAAACCGGCTCCGCCACCCGATCCGAACCCTGCTCCGCCTCCCGATCCGGCCCCGACCCAGGTAGTGCCACCGACTGCAACCGGAACCTGCAGCGAAAACAACACGCCCGCTTGGGTTTGAATGCCGGCGACGCTAGCCTGAATGGGAACGTCTCCCTGGCCAAGCCCGTATGGGACGATCAGGTTGATCTGATAAAGACCGGCGCTGGACAGTCCAACGAATATCGTCTTGACGGCGACATTATTGACGTAAAGGCTGACCTTGTTGTTGGTAGGCGCCGCACCGGTGAACGGCGCTCCGGCCAGGACAGCGGGAGTGGTCGGCCCGAACCCGACAGCGAAAAGTTCAACGATGTCGCCTGCCTGCGCGGCCACAGTGGGATAGCCAAGGGAATTCCCGGTCGGGCCGAGGATATCGTAGGATCCTCCACCGTTGGCTCCCGAACCGTCCGCCCTGAGAATGATTCCAGCCACATGTCCCGTTTGAAGCAGGTCGAACGACGGCGAAAACTCGCTCAGAGTCACGATCGATGTTGCCGTGCCGGCGGCAGTGGTCACGACTACGGATACCGGACCTGTGGCCGTGTCATCCGGCGCTTGTAAGTTGATCTGCCCGGGACTGACAAATTGGAGATACGCAGCTTTACCGTCGATCTCCACCTTGGTGCCGCCCAGCGACGTGGGAAAATCGCCGTTCCAGATGGCCGTTCCGCTGGCGAGGTTGTTCCCGAAAATCGATACCCATTCGCCTGGCTGGATGATGCTTACCGTGCCGCAAAGAGGAACGACGCCACCGGGCGAAATGGACGGTGCCTGCGCCTGGCTCGTGCGAGCGGCTGTCACGCCCGCGCCGTTGAAGAATTTCACTCCGGCATCCTGCCTGGCCATGGCTAACCGGACGTCATGCATCAATGGCATGCTCTTAGAACTCGCGAAAGTTTGTCTGGCGGCCCGGACGCTTGCCGCGCGCTCCGCCGTGATGTCACGGATGCCGCTGCCGATAATCGACGCCGAGGCGCTTGTCACCATCGCCATGGCCGAGCCGGTAACCGCTGCATAGAGCTGCCAGTTCCCCACACTGCGTTGCAGCGCCTCTCTCAGAGACGATGAGCGGAGGGCGGCGAAGTGAGCCTCCAGACGACGGTCCAGGTCGAGTTTTCGCGCTGCGCGCATGATGGTTTACGATTTGCGCGAGAGGTCGTCATCGGGCCCCTCGCCTTCTTCGCACGTTCGTGAGTCTCGCATAATCGGAGATCTGTCTTAAGGTTACGCCAACCTATCGAGAACAACCAATAGCACTTTGGGGCTAGTCCAATGTTCGGGGACGCCTCGGGTCTGACGCTCTCTCGTCGAGTTGGGGCGTACACCAGCCGGCGCGTGAAACGCCAGCGCAGTGCGGCGTGGCTAGACGCGGCGCGGGCCGACTTGACGGCGGGGTTCGTGAATGACGTTCCTGTTATCAAGCCTCCACCAAGGCGCCGGTCTGCATCAATTCGTTAACTTGCTTGACATCGGCACCATCCAGCAGCACACCGCCCGCGGCGGCGTTCTCGCCAGCTTGCCCCGTGTCTCGCGCGCCCACCAGCGCGTGCGTGATGCCGGGCTGCGCGAGCGTCCAGGCGATCGCCAACTGGCCGTCCGTGAAGCTGTACTTCCGGGCGACCGGCCGCATCCGGTCGAGCATCTCGCTTACGCGGATGCGCGACTCTCGGCTGAACAGTGGGTTATGGCTGCGCAAATCGTCTTCCGGGAAGATGCGCGCGGGATCGACCTTACCGGTCAGCAGCCCATTGGCCAGGGGCGAGTACGCCAGCACCGCAATGTGGTTCTGCGCGCAATAGGGCAGATACTCGTGTTCCAATCCGCGATGGAGCATGCTGTATTGCTCCTGCGCAGCATCCACCGGCCCGATCGACCGGTATCGCCGCAACTGGTCGAGCGTGCAATTGGAGACTCCGATCGCACGGATCTTGCCCTGCTTTTTCAGGTCGAGAAGCGCGCCCATCGTCTCTTCGATCGGTGTCGTGGGGTCTTGCCAATGTGTCTGGTAGAGGTCGATATAGTCGGTCTCGAGCCGCTGCAAGCTCTGTTCGACTTCGTACCGTATGGATTCCGCGCCCAGGTAGCGATGAATGTGCGAGCCATCCTGATCGACAAAGAAGGTGCCTTTCGTGGTGTGCCAGACTAAGCCGCATTTGGTGGCCAGAATCACTTTGTCCCGGCGCCCGCGAAGAGCGTCGCCAACAATACGCTCGGAATGACCGAGCCCATAGGCTGGCGCCGTGTCGATGAAGTTGACGCCGGCGTCGAGCGATGCGTGAATGGAGCGGACCGACTTCTGCACGTCGGTGCCGCCCCACATCCATCCGCCGATGGCCCAAGTGCCATGCGCCACGACGGAAGCTGTAATTCCAGATTGTCCAAGAGGTCTGTATATCATGCCCGCTAGAAGTGCAATTCGCGGGCCATACGAATACGTGCTGCGCAGAATCGACTTAAGCGTGGAGTTGAGACTTATCGCGAGGTAGGCCACAAGTTAACTCACGAATTCGCGAAATACCGTGAGTTACCGCGAGTTAGGAGGTAGGAAACAAGTCGGCGGGCAAGCGGGCCGGGCATGCCCGGCCCCTACGGGTGACATGGCGAGTTCTTCGACCGGCAGATTCGGATCTATCGAAAGGACCGCTCCCTATGGTCGCGGCTCCGTTCGGAGGCGTGGCGAGCGCTTTATCACACGGTCGAAGACCTAGAGTGTTTGTGAAACGACGTATCAAGGTAGGAGAGCTGTCTTAAGGCTGGGTTTGAGAGGGATATCGGCGAGGCTGTGGGCATCCCATCCTCCGCCGAGCGCTTTCACTAACATCACCGACGCGACTAATTGGCCGCCTTGAATCTGCGCGGCCTGGCGTTGGTTCGATAACAGGCTTTGCTGCGCTGTGACTACGTCCAAATAAGTGACCAACCCACCGGTATAACGATTCAACGCGATATCGAGCGCGCGTTGTGAGTCCGCAACGGCGGCTTCCTGTGACTTCGCGGCACCGCTGAAAACTTTCAGTCCGGCCAGCGCATCCTCGACTTCCTGAAACGCCACCAACACGGTTTGGCGATATTGCGCCACCGAATCCTGGTAACCCGCTTTCGCGAAATCCACGCCGGCGCGGATGCGGCCCCCGGAAAACAGTGGCTGCGCCAATGTGGCGCCGACTGCCCACAGCGAGCTCGGCAACGAGATCAGGCTCGGGATGCCGGTGCTCTCGAGCCCGGCAGTGGCCGCCAGTTGCAAGCTGGGATAGTAGGCGGATTTGGCGACGCCGATCTGCGCGTTGGCCGCTGCCATTAGCCGCTCCTGCCGCGCAATGTCCGGACGTCGTTCCAGAACGTCGGACGGCACGCCAGCCGGTATCGCAGGCAGATACTTTTGCAGCGAGCCGGTCGCCACCCGAAAATCCGGCGCCGCCGCGCCGCACAACACGGCCAGCGCGTGCTCGTAGTTCGCCCGCAGTTGCCGCTCCAGCGTGGCTTGCGTGCGGGTGGCCTCCAACAGCGCCTGCTCCTGCGCCAAGTCCAGCCCGGAGGCGACTCCACCATCGTGACGGTTCTGGACTAGCGCCGTAGCCTTCTCCATTGCCGCGACCGTATCGTCCAGAATGCGGATTTCCGCATCCACCTCCGAGAGCGTGAAGAAATCGGCGGCGGTCTCCGCGGTCAGTACCAGTTTCACGTTCTCAAAGTCAGCGCCGGTGGCCTGGTACGAGGCATTGGCGGCTTCCACGCTACGCCTGGTTCGCCCGAAAAGATCCGGTTCGTAACTGAGGACGAACGGCAGGTTCCACGCGCTTTGCGTAATGGGCCCGTCCACCACTCCTCCTAGAGATGGACGGTTCGCCGAAAGCCGGAACCTTTGGAACGAAGGCGACACGCCTGCCTGCGGGTAGAAGTCGCTGACGGCAACGGAAGCCAGCGCCCGCGCCTGCTGTAGTCGCGCGCTGGCCGAGACCAGATCCTGATTCGCGGCCAGCACGGTGGTCTCCAGCCGATTCAATTCATCGTCGCGGAAGATCCCCCACCACGCGCCTTTCGGAATCTGATCTTTTGGATCGCCTGGCCGCCAGGGCCCTTCGGCGCGCCACGCCGCCGGTTGCGGCGCCGGAGGCGTGTGGTAATTCGGTCCAACGGGATGGCACGCGGCCAGCAGGATCGCGAGGCCGGCCGCTGCCGTGGCGCACGCACTCGTGCCGACGCCTGGCACACAGGTAGGATAGACCATCGCCTTTCGTGGTCTGTCATGCGTCTCGCTGGCGGCCCACCCTGACAGACGACACAAACCGATCGTCTGTCCTACCTGTGACATGAAGAGTGTGTACAGCGCGCGTCTCATGGCCGCTTCCTCTCTGAACCATCCGCGACCACGTGCACGATCTGGCCGGTCTCCAGCGAGTCGGGAGGATTTTCGACCACGCGATCGTTCGCCCGAACACCTTGCAGGATTTCCAGACTCGTGCCAAAATCGCGTCCGATCACGATCGGCCGTAGTTGCACCCGATCGCCCGGCCCAACTACCGCGACGGACGGCCCTTCGGACCGGAAGAGCATAGCGCTCGATGGCACCGATAGCCGGCCGCCATTCAACGGCACGTCAAAATGCACTTGCGCGTATGCGCCCGGCAATAGGCGCCCATCCTGGTTCGGGACATCCACCTCGGTGAGCAGCGTGCGCGTGTTCTGGTCGATGGCATTCGCCGTCCGCACCACGGTGCCGGTGAAGCGTGCGGCTGGAAACTCGGCTAGCGCGATCCACGCCCGCATGCCCGCGCGGATGGCTGGGGCATCGGCTTCCGGGATACTCACATATACGCGCAGCGGATCGATCAGCGCGAGATTGAAAAGCTCTTTGCCCGATCCGCCGTTGCCGGCATTCACTAACGCCCCGATGTCCACATTGCGCCGCGTGAGCACGCCCGCGAAGGGAGCGTAAACGTGCTTAAAGGATTCGAGCTGCTGCAGCCGCCGGACATTGGCGTCCGCGGCGGCCAGGTTCGCTTGCGCCTGCGCGTAATCGCTGGTCCTCTGGTCCAACTCCTGCTGAGAGACCGAGTCCGTTTTGCGCAATTCGCGCCAGCGGTCAGCGCTGGTGCGCGCCAGTTCCAGCGCCGCCACCATTTGCTGGCGGGCAGCTTGCGATTGCGAGAGTTCCTGGTCCACTTCCGGCGTATCCAGATCGGCCAGTAACTCGCCCTTCCGGACTGTCGCGCCGATGTCCTTATACCAACGCAGGAGATAGCCATTGGTTCGTGCGTAGATCGGCGACTCCGTGTAGGCCTGCACGCTACCCGGCAATTCCAACTCGTTCGACCGCGGCTCGGGCTGCGGGTAGCCGGCCGAAACCGTGGTCACCGCCAGGCGCGCGGTGTCCGCGGCCAACGTTACCTGCTCCTTCGCCCGCGCTTTGATGCTGAGCGCGCCGGCGGCGAATAGACCCACCACGGCCACCAGTGCCACCACCATCCAACGCGTTGCAGTGTGGGACTGGCTTTTGGCGATTTCGGGTTCTGGTTCGAGTATTGGCATTTCTTGGGCAGACATAATGACCTCTCAGGTTAAGGAAGAATCCTCTTCTCTAGCTCCGTGAATCAAACCGAAGACGGTGGGGACAAAGAACAAAGTCGCCACGGTGGCGAAGAGCAGCCCGCCGATCACGGCCCGCCCCAGCGGCGCGTTCTGCTCTCCGCCTTCGCCGAACCCCATCGCCATCGGCGCCATACCGATGATCATCGCAAGCGCGGTCATCAGGACCGGCCGCATGCGCGTATGCCCGGCCGCGACCGCGGCCTCCCGCGCCGGCATCCCTTCGTCCATCCGCTCGCGGGCGAAAGTAACCATCAGAATGCTGTTGGCGGTCGCCACGCCTACGCACATAATGGCGCCGGTGAGCGATGGCACGTTCAACGTCGTGTGAGTCAGCAGCAACGCCCAGGTGATTCCAGCCAGGGCGCCTGGCAATGCGGTGATGATAATGAACGGATCCAGCCACGATTGGAAGTTCACCACAATCAACAGGTAGGCGAGCACGATGGCCATCGCCACCCCGGCGCCCAGCCCGATGAACGACTGCGACATCGTGGAGACCTGGCCAGAGATCGTCAGGTGACTGCCCCGCGGGAGCTGCTTTTGGACCCGATCGGTCACGGCCCGCACATCGCGCGCCACGCCGCCGAGATCCCGGCCCTGCACCGATGCGAACACGTCCACCAGCGGCTGCACGTTGTAGTGAGAAATCACGGCGGGCTGGTTGACATGGTGGAACGACGCCAGGTTTCCCAGGATCTGCGGCTCCGGTGACGACGGAGTGCGGATCGGCATGTCGAGCAGCGCACGCACCGAATCCACTCGATACTGCGGCGTCTGCACGGCCACGTTGTAGCTGATTCCACTTTTCGGATTGAGCCAGAACGTGGGCGCGGTTTGAAAGCTGGAACTCAGGGAGACCAGCAGGTTCTGCGCCACGTCGCGCTGGCTGAGTCCCACCGATTGCGCGAAGGTCCGATCCACGTCCAGGTGCAGCGTGGGAGCGTCATAGGCCTGCTGCACGTGCACGTCCACGGCTCCCGGAATGTCGCGTATCCGGTTGGCCAATTCCCGGGCCACATTGTAATTGCCCAGTTGGTCGTTGCCGGCAATCTGTACGTCGATCGGCGCGGGCACGCCGAAGTTGAGAATCTGCGTGACGATGTCGGCCGGCTGGAAGGAGAATTGGGTGGCCGGGAATCTCCGCGGCAACTCCACCCGCAGCAGCTTCACATATTCCGGGGTTGGCCCGTGGCCCTCCTTGAGCGAGACCAGGATCTCGGCATCCGGTGTGCCGATCGTCCCCGCATTGCTATAGGAGAGATTGATGCCGCTGTAGGGCAGGCCGATGTTATCGAGCATGGTATCCAGTTCGCCGGGAGGGATCATGGTGCGGATGGTGTTTTCGATCTCGTCGGTCAGGCGCGCGGTCTCTTCGATCCGCAAACCGGTGCGCGCGCGCACGTGCAGACGCATCAATCCAGCGTCCACTTGCGGAAACAAGTCCTGGCCCAGCGCGAAAACGAAACCCAGGGATGCCACACAAAGCATCAGGAATGCCGCCGCGAACCAGCGGCCGTGGCGCATCGAAGCCTCGAGCGCGCTTCGGTAGCTGTCGCGCATCCGGTCGAAGGCATTTTCAAAACGCTGGTGGAAGCGCCCAAACGCGCCGGGCGCCTGGTGTATATTGTGATTCCGCAACAGAAACATCACCATGGTGGGCACCAGCGTTCGCGACAGCAGATAAGAAGCCAGCATGGCAAAGATCACGGCCTCCGCCAGCGGCACGAACAGGAAGCGCGTGACCCCACTCAGGAAAAACATAGGAACGAATACGATGCAGATGCAGAGCGTGGAAACGAATGCGGGCACTGCGATCTCTTGCGCGCCGTGCAGAATGGCCTCGCGCAGCTCCTTTCCGAGCAGCCGGTTGCGCTCGATGTTCTCGATCTCCACGGTGGCATCGTCCACCAGGATTCCCACCGCCAGCGCCAGCCCGCCGAGCGTCATCAGGTTCATGGTTTCGCCCAGCGCGCTCAGACAAATCACCGAAACCAGAATAGCCAGCGGGATCGAAATGGCGATGATCAGGGTGCTGCGCCAATTGCCCAGGAAGAGCAGGATCATGGCGGCCGTGAGGCAGGCCGCGGTGAGCGCTTCGCGAATCACGCCCTGGACGGCCGCGCGCACGAAGATGGATTGATCGAAGAGCGGCGTTATCTTGAGCTCCGGCGGCAATCCAGCGGCCGCCGCCGTCAGCGCCGCCCGCACGTCGTGCACAATCGCGAGCGTGGATGCGGAGCCGGTCTTGTAGACACTCAGCAGCGCGCTGCGGTGGCCGTCCTGCCGCACTATATTGGTCTGCGGCGAAAAACCGTCGCGCACGTTGGCCACATCGCGGATATAGATTGTCGCGCCGTTGGCCGTCCTCACCGGCAGATTGTTCAGCTCGTCGATGGTCTGGGTGCTGCCGTTCATTTCCACCTGATATTCCAGCGGCCCGAGTTTGGCCGTGCCGGACGGCAGAATCAGGTTTTCCGCGCTGATCGCATTCACCACATCGGTCGGCGACAGCCCCTTGGCTTGCATGGCCGCCGAGTCGATATCGATCGAAACCAGCCGCTGTTTGCCGCCATACGGCCACGGAACCGAAGCGCCCTGTACGGTCGCCAACTGGGTCCGGATCACGTTGGCGCCCAGGTCGAACAACTGTTGCTCGCTCAGCCGCGTGCTGCTCAGGCCGATCTGTAGCACCGGCACGGTGGACGCGCTATAGCTCAGGATCAGCGGCGCCGTGGTCCCCGGCGGAAGCTGGCGAAGCTGCGCCTGGCAGATCGCCGTGACCTGTGCCAGCGCCGTCGCGATGGTCACCGACGGGCGGAAGAACAGTTTGATGACGCCGATTCCGTTGTAGGACTGCGACTCCATATGTTCGATATCATTGACCGTTGTCGTGATGCTGCGCTCGGTAATCGTGACGATTCGGTCCGACATCTCTTCGGGGGGGAATCCGTCGTACGTCCAGATCACGCTCACCACCGGTATCCCGATGTTCGGAAAGATATCCGTAGGTGTGCGCAGGATCACCAGTGGGCTGACCAGCAGGATGAGCATCGCCAGCACCACGAACGTATAAGGGCGACTGAGTGCGACTCTTACAATCCACATGTGAGCATCCCTGCCGGTTAGGAATGCAACCGGGAGGCCGACCTTAGCGGCTCACATCTGCTTGAAACGGCGAGGTCTCGACAAATCTGGCACGGCGCCGGCCGGTTTCGATCTCGCGAATTCGCGAGATCTCACGAGGCCGCCGAACGGAACTTGAACTTATCGATCTTCAGCGCGCGGATCTTGGACTCGAGGGTGGACGCCGGGATACGCAGCCGCGCCGCGGCGCCGCGCGGTCCGGCGACCTTTCCTTTCGTTTTGGCAAGCGCCGCCTCGATCGACTCTTTCTCGTTTCCTCTCAGAACGTCCCCGTTCGAAGCCGCTTTGGGCAACTCACTGACACCGAGCACGGTCGGGTCGATGCGCAGCGTGCCGCCCTCGGCGAGAATGACGCTTCGCTCGATCACATTCTGCAGCTCCCGGATATTTCCGGGCCAGTGATACGTTTGCAGCAGTTCCATCGTCTGCCGGTCCACCCGGCTGACCTTGCGGCCCAGGCGTTCTCCGAACCGCGCCACGAAGTATTCCACCAGTGGCAGGATGTCCTCGCTGCGCTCCCGCAGCGGTGGCACCACCAGCGGAAAAACGTTCAGGCGATAGTACAAGTCTCCGCGGAACTCCCGCAGCTCCACCATAGCCGGCAGATTGCGGCTGGTAGCGGCCACCAACCGGACGTTGACTTTGATCGTGTGCGTGCTGCCCAGGCGCTCAAACTCCTGCTCCTGAAGAACCCGCAACAGCTTGGGCTGCAACTCCGGCGGTATGTCTCCCACTTCATCCAGAAACAAAGTTCCCTGGTGCGCCAGTTCGAATCGCCCGGTCCTGCGCGCGATGGCACCCGTGAACGCGCCTTTCTCGTGGCCGAACAATTCGCTCTCGAGCAGCCCCAGTGGGATCGCCGCGCAATTCACTTTCACGAAAGTGTGGTCGCGGCGCCCGCTCATATTATGGATGGCCCGCGCGACGAGCTCCTTGCCGGTACCGGTCTCGCCCAGAATCAAGACGGTGGAATCCGTCGGCGCCACGATAGCCACTTGTTTCAGGACGTTTTTCAGCGCCGCGCTGGAGCCGACGATCTCCTCGAAGTTCCGCTCGCGGCGGATCTCTTCGTTCAGGTAGACACGCTCCTCGGCCAGCCTCTGTCTGGATTCGGCCACCTGATAATAGTCCAGCGCGTTATCCGCCGCCAGCGCCACCTGGCTGGCCACTTGACGGAGGAAGTCCACATCGTCCTGCGTAAACGCCCGCTCCGGAAACCGGCCGACATTCAGCGTGCCGAGCAAACGCTCGCGAGCAACCAGCGGAAAAAAACACGCCGACTTCAATCCCAAGGCGATTGAGGGATTGATCTTCGGATCGAAGCGCGCCAGTTCTTCGGCGCCCAGCACCAGGGCCTTGCCCGTTTCGAGGACCATGCCGGCCGGCGTCCCAACCCGCGGCACAAGCAGCTCTTCGGCCATAGGTTCGGGCAACTCGGAAAAACCCCGCGCATAGATCCGCAACCACTCGCCGTCCGGCTCCGGCAGGATTACGCTGGCGTAATCGCAGCGCATCGCCCGCCGCACGTTGGAGGATACTGCACGCAACAGCTCCCGCAAGTCCAGATTCGGCGCCAGCGTATTGTTCAGGTCCAGCAGCAGCCGGAGGCGGTCGCGTTCCTCGGCCAAGGCTGCTTGTAATTCGCAAGCCTCCTCGTGCGCCAGAACACTGTCTACCGCCACCGCAATTTGCCGGCCCACTTGCCCCAGAAACTCGACGTCGGCGCCCGAATAGGCATGGGGCCGGGCATGGCCGAAGCCTACCGCGCCCAAGCGCCGGTGGGCCGTGGTCAGCGGCAAAATGCAGCACGAACGGATGCCGTTGTCCAGCAGCAACTGAAATGCCTTCTGGTAGCGCGTGTCTTCCTCGACGTTGGAAACCACCAGCGGCTCCTGCGTGCTCCACGCTACCGCGCTGGGCGATTCCTCCATCGTCCTTTCCAGCGGCCATGCGCTTTGCTCGGCCGCCTCCCGCGCCGTCCCTACCAGTACGTGCAGCCGCATGCGGTTGCGGTCCGCATCGTGCAGCACCAGCCACAGCGCTTCGAAACTGACCACGCGCGGCAGGCGCTCCACAAGGTCCCGGAACAGCGCGGTCAGATCGCGGTGCAAGGCTATCGCTTCCGACACTTCCAGCAAAGCCTGGTATTGGCGAGGAGCGTCGGCCAATACGCAGAACGGCGCGGCCATATTATTGAGATTCCGACACAGAGCTGGAAGATGCACCTCGACGAACGAGATGCCCCAAAAACGGCACCGACGAGTGAGCACAATAACCATGTCGAGCGGAACTGAGAATAAAAATACTGCCCTTTGCCCTCTTCTTCCAACGAAATCCCGCAATATGGTGCCAGCCAAGGCAAATGCGGAAACTCCGGAAGTCATTGGGAGGACTGAGAAAGCTCGACTGTATAGAGGATCACGTCTAATATAATCATGCTATTCCCCACCGCCGTCGTTGCCTGTAAAATTACTACCCATGAAGAACCGATTTGCAGTCGTGGCTGTTCTTGCCATCGTCGCCAGCACGTCAGGCCTTGCGGCCGAGCAGAGAACGATTACCGGGTGGGTCCTCGACTCGGCGTGTGCTTTCACTAAAGGACTGAAAAAGCCCATCAGTGCCGAGTGCGCGATAGCTTGCGCCAAGAGCGGATCGCCGCTCGTCATCTTGCAAGACGACGGCACCATTTACTGGCCGATCGCGGAAACGATGCCGGCGGAAGGTCAGAATAAACGGCTCATGCCGTTTGCCGGCAAACGCATCAGGGCGACAGGCAAGATCTATGTGCGCGGCGGCTCCAACGCGATTGTCCTCGACAACATCGCCGAAGCAACTGGCCAGTAAATCCACCGCCTTCGCTGATCGCTGACCGCTGGGCAGCTATTCGTATCTGAGCGCGACCATTGGGTCTACGCCGGCGGCGCGCCGGGCAGGCAAGTAGCTCGCGAGCAATGCCACAACTGACAGCCCGAGAGCTACGTCGGCTGAAATCGTCGGGTCGGTGGCGCGCACCTTGTCAACGACCGACAAAGAGTCGAGTGCGAGCTGCGCCGGTGGCTGGTGAGTCACCACCATGCCGAAGTGATTGGGCAGTCGCGCGATCTGCCGACACCTGAACGACTATCGATGAAACTGGTCACCGGTTGCGAGCAATGTCAGGGCACCGGAAAGACCTATCGGGAGTGCCGCTGCCACCAGTGTGACGGCCGAGGAACCGTATGGGTAGTCGTACACGCCCCAGGTTTCGGGCCATCCTCTGAATGAGCCGGTGCTGAAGACGGCGAGCCACGATGGTCGACTGAATCACTATTCCAGGAGCACTGCATTCTGACATCGGAGTGGAGTCGCCAGCGAAGAGCGCCCCCCGGATTTCGCAGGACCCGCATCACAGCAGGTTCATCTTTCAAGGACGTCGTCAAACCACAGAATTGCCGCCGTCCCGGTGCGGACGGCGCCAGTTCTGCGGGAGCGTTATGAAATGATATCGCTGCGGCTACTCGCGCTCTTTCGTATTCGAGTTGAGCCTCCGGCTCGCCTACTGCTACGAAGAGGCACGCCCTCGATTCGGGATGACCATTGGCTTCTCCGGTTGAACGGCGTCGTTGCCGAGGAGGGCTCGGCGGGCCGTGGTTCGGCACCCGGTCGCCGCGACGACCTCGGCGAGGAGAGCCGCCGGTTTGATGGGCTTGGTCACGTAGCCATCCATGCCCGCATCGAGACAGCGTTCTTTGTCGCCCTTCATGGCGTGCGCCGTCATGGCGAGAATGGGAATACGCTGGCCCGTGGCCTTCTCTTTGGTGCGGATGGCGGCGGTGGCCTCGAAACCGTCCATTTCCGGCATCTGCACGTCCATCAGGATGACGTCGAACGCTTGCTCGTCGAACAGATCGATCGCCTGGCGGCCGTTGCAGGCCACAGTGACTGTGTGACCGCGTTTCTCCAAGAGAATACTAGCGACGCGTTGATTGATGCTGTTGTCTTCCACGAGCAAGATTCTCAGCGGGCAGAGTCCCCTCCCTTCTGCCGTTTCATCGCATTGCGTTGCCGAGGCGGGGCTGGAGGCCGCCGGTTGCAATCCTTGATGGAGCGCTGCGATCAGGGCGCGGCTCAGCCCTCGCCGCGTCACTGGCTTGGCCAAGTGAGCGGCCGCGCCAACTTCCCGGCAGGCAGCGGCATCGCCGGGTCTCCCAGGCGAGGTCAGCATGACGATCGTGGGTGGCGTCAGCGCGGGGCATCGCTTGATGAGCCGGATCAGCGCAAAGCCGTCCATCTGCGGCATTTGAGCGTCAGCCAGCAACAACGGAAACGGCCGGCCTTCCCGCTCAGCCTGGTCGAGAATCTCAAGTGCCGTGGGGCCGCTGTCCGCCAGGGTGACTTCCATGCCCCAGCCGGCCATCATTTCGCTGAGAACGCGCCGGCTGGTGGCGTTGTCATCGACGGCGAGCACGGCAACCCCCACAAGAGAGTCGATCTCCGCGGGCCGCAGCCTAGGCTCGCCAACCGCGGCTTTGGCCTGGGCGGTGAAATGGAAGCTGCTGCCGCGGCCTCGTTCGCTCTCGACCCAGATACGGCCACCCAGCATCGCGACGAGACGGGAAGAGATGGTGAGTCCCAGTCCAGTGCCGCCGTACTTGCGGGCCATGGAAGCGTCAGCCTGGCTGAAAGCTTCGAAAATGAGGTGCTGCTTTTCCGCCGGAATGCCGATCCCGGTGTCGGTCACGACGAAGTGCAGAGTCACGCCATCGCCATCGGGAACCTCGCCACTTACCCGCAGGCCAACCTCGCCGCGCTCGGTGAATTTCAGGGCATTGCCGAGCAGATTCGTGATCACCTGGCGCAGGCGGTTCGCATCGGAGCAAACCATCACAGGCGTTCCGGGGCACACCTCGCAAGTGAGCTCGATGCCTTTTTCGGATGCGCGCAGAGCAAATGTCCCGACGATCTCCTCTGCCCAGTCATGTACATTGAATCCCGTGACTTCCAAGTCCAGTTTGCCGGCTTCAATTTTGGAAAAGTCGAGAATGTCGTTGATCACGACGAGCAAGGCGTCGGCCGAGTTACGGGCCGTGAGGAGACAATCGGCCTGTTCGGGGGAAGGTTGGGTTTCGAGGGCGAGTTCTATCATTCCCATCACGCCGTTCATGGGCGTCCGGATCTCATGGCTCATGTTGGCCAGAAATTCGCTCTTGGCGCGGCTAGCGGCCTCGGCTTCCTCCTTCAGCGCGGCGGTCTGCTTCAGTTGGCGGCGGATGACAGCGGTCTGCTGCTCGACGCGGTGCCTGAGCACGGCAACCCAGAAGAGCACGGCCAGGGTAACGGCCAGCACCAGGCTGATCACCATCAGCGTATGGCCGGCCGTCCACCAGGAAGGATTCGCGAGCACGACGACATCCTTCGGCGAGCGCAGCAGGATGCGAAACGACTTCGGCCGCGCCAAGCCTCCTTGCATCATTGTGCTCTGCGTGTCCACTTGCACGGAACAAATCCCCGTGATGCTGAGCTTACTGCCATCCTTCCAGTCCAGCGTCGGATTCCCGTTCGAGCCACCGTCGGTTCCGCTGGGAAGGACCACGGGGAAAAGGAAGTTACCCGATGTCAAGACCAGGGTCGGGTCCTTGGTGGTGCGGTCCCAGCCGATCAAGCGACCCTCAATTCGCACCAACGCACCGTCATAACTGCCCCCGAAAGCCTGGTCTGCCGTCACCTGCTTGGCGGCCACTGGTTGGCCGCTGCCCAACAACTTGACCGTGGCATCCGTCATGGTGGGCGTGTAATCCCCAACCACCGGGAAGCCGGCCACATCCACCAGGTTCCCCGCGGCGAGGGGCGCCAATTGGGCGGTTTGGACACAAATCCCCTGGCTCCGATCCTGTAGGCAGACCACCCTGCCAGGCCACGCGAGTGTCACGTGACCGCGAATGTGCACTCTATGCACGAAATCGACATCCGGAGTAAATCGCAACAGGCTGTCGACGGCACGCAACGGCAGGGCGAAGGGATCGGCTGGAGCAGGTTCGTCGATTTTTATTTCGTCCCGGCTCGGGAACATTACTCGAAAGCCCGCGATCTGATGACTTGGGGTGGTTAGAGCGCCTGCGTTGCCATGAATCCGCACCTTGGCGTCCACCAGTTTCGAATAGTCCACCCCGTTTTCCTTAACCGTGATGGCGGTGAGGGGACCGTCACTGATCATCATTCCAATGGTCACATTCGAGCCGGACTCGACGACCGAATGCACGAGCTCCTCGACCTCTACCCACTGCGCGTCCTCCACTCCCGTCAGCAGATGGGCCATGCTCACTCGCGGAGCTTCGGCCGGAACGTGAGATTCGCCGACAACGAGTACGCGTGGCCGAGCGATCACCGGCCCGAAGTCTCCCGGGCCGCTGACCCCGGTCAAATCGACGAGCGAGCCCGCGTGAATGGGAAGGATGGGTCGGGCAGAGACGGCGACAAAGACGGCTCCAGTCGCATCCTGCACAAACAGTGCGCCGTGCCTGGGATCGATGTAGGGATCGTAGTAGGTGACCACAGCCAACAGGTGGACCGGGTAATGGCGCCCGGCTTCCTTTGGGGGCAGGCTATGGACGCTCTGCGCGGTGGTCAGAATCGGCAATGCGCCGGGCTGGGGCGCCTCAGTCTGGGAGCTGGCGGCGCCGCAGATCAACCACAGCGCAAATGCAACCAACGGAATCCAGCGGGCCAAAAGAGGTCTCGCGATAGAAACCCTTGTGCGGCATTCGCCTCCGACGCTCGCCACAGTCCGTGGCCGCGCCGAACGCGCTTCGCCGCCCGCCACGCAGTAGGCGCCGGGCCGTTGGTCCATGTGCATACCATCGGCTGAAACGTGGCCCAACTATATGGCGTTTTCGCAGCGCTTTGGAATGGCGCTCTCCTGGTAGCAACAACCAAGCACGAGGACTTTCAGGGGAGTGCGGGAGAAGGCAATGATCGTGTTCCGTGGTGCGGTTACTCGTGGACCGGCACGGATTGCGCAGAAGGCGCGACGGATCAATCGCGAGGACACGCCCCGCAGGAACCCAGGTGGCCGGCAGGCTCAGGAGCATCATGGCAAAGAGCACTCCAACCAGAACCAGCGGAACTGTCCGGTTTTGGCACGCACCCAAGCGGCCGAAAGTACAGATCCTATGGATGTTCGGTGGAGGTAACAAACCTCGCATAACGTCTCCGCAACCGTTGTGAACTGGACAGGCTGGCAAGTCACGGGCCACCATCGCAGGGAGCGGTCAGGCTGTCTGGGCCTGGTTCGAAGCCTGACCGGGGAACGCTAATGACGAGCACCCGGACGCCTGATCGCACCCACCCCGCCCGATGGGTGCCGACGCTGTACTTCGCGGAGGGCGTGCCGTTCTTCGCTGTCGCGTTGATCGCCGGGATCCTTTACAAGCGCCTCGGGCTGCGCAACGATGTCATCACTTTTTACACCAGTCTGCTGCTGCTGCCGTGGTCGCTCAAGCCATTGTGGAGCCCGCTCATCGAGATGTTCAAGACCAAGAAATTCTTCGTGGTCGCTCTCGAGCTTGCGGGTGGGCTGAGCCTGGCGCTGGTGGCCTTGTGCCTGCCGCTGCCGGGCTATTTCGGATACACGCTGGCTCTGCTGGCGGTGGTCGCTTTCTGCTCGTCGACCCACGACATCGCCGCCGATGGCTTGTATATCGCTAGCCTTTCCCCCAAAGAGCAGGCGGCGTACACAGGATGGCAGGGCGGCTTCTACAACGCGGCGCGGTTCTTCTCGCAGGGCGGCTTGATCATCCTGGCGGGATACCTCGAACTCCGGGTGGGCGTGCCGCGCGCATGGATGGCGATTTTCGTGGCCATGGGACTGATCCTCATGGCGCTGAGCATTTATCACGCGCAGGTGCTGCCCAGTGGCGGGGCCGAGCGCCGGTCCGAAAGCATTCGCGAGATGGCGGCCACTTTCAAAGAGGTGGTGGTCAGCTTTCTCAAGAAGCCGAACATCTACCTGCTGCTGCTCTTCATTGTGTTGTACCGTGCCGGCGAGGGCCAAGTGGTGAAGATTGGCCCGCTGTTCCTTGTGGATAAGCGGGTGGCGGGCGGCCTGGGCCTGACTACGGACCAGTTCGGAACCATATATGGCACATTCGGAACTTTGGCTTTCGTGGCGGGCAGCATTCTGGGAGGCTATTTCACTTCCTGGCTGGGCCTGCGGCGCGCGCTGTTGCCGCTGGTCTGCGCGATGAATTTCCCCAACCTGGCTTACGTATACCTGAGCACGGCCCTGCCTACGAGTCACTTGGCTGTCACGGCGGCGCTGAGCGTGGAAATGTTCGGCTACGGCTTCGGCTTCGTGGGCGTAATCCTGCTCATGATGCAGGAGATCGCGCCGGGAAAGTATCAGACGGCACATTATGCTTTCGCCAATTCGCTGATGAATCTTGGCCTCCTGATCCCGGGCACGGTGAGCGGGAAGATCCAATTGGCGGTCGGCTACCGGAATTTCTTTGTGTGGGTGCTGCTGTCCTCAATCCCGGCGCTGATTCTCTCCCGGCTGATCCCCATCCGGGGCGGAGCCAGCTCGCCAGCCGTCTCGCCGGAGCCCATGGAGGAGACGCCGCAATGGCGCTGACGCTCGATGAGACCGTGGAGGCGGCCACGCCGGCCGGGACCGCGGAAACCAAGGTCATCATTCTGGCTGCCGGCAAGCAAACCCTAGCCGAGGATGGCCGGCCGCTGGTGTTGCAACCCCTGGGAGATCGCACGATCCTCGATTGCGTGGTGGAGAATGCGCTCGGCGTGGCCGGCGCCGCCGACATCTACGTGGTGGTCGGATACAGGCAGGAGGAAGTGCGGGCGCACCTGGGCGACAAGGTTCGCTATGTCTTGCAGGACGAGCCGCTCGGCACCGGCCACGCGGCCTTGCAGGCGCTGCCGCTGCTGCGGGATTTCCATGGCAGCCTGCTGATTCTCTACGGCGACACGCCGCTGTTCCGCCCAACCTCCATCCGCGGATTGCTCAACCGGCACCGCCTGCGGAAGGCGGACCTGACGCTGCTGACGGCGGTTATCGACCGGGCCCTTCCCTACGGACGGATCGTCCGCAGTGCCGCCGGCGAGATCATCGACATCATCGAGGACACCGAGGCATCGCCTGCCGTGCGGGAAATCCGGGAAGTGAACGTGGGCGCATACGCCATTGATGCCAGCGCCGCGAGTGCCGTCTCGCCGGCCCGCCGCCTCACGGACTGGGTTCACGAGTTGATTCGATCGGGCCGGCGCGTGGAAAGCTACCAGCTCTGCGACCAGGACGAAGTGCAGGGCATCAACACGGCGGCGGACCTGGCGCGGGCCGAGTTCATTCTCGAGAAGCGGTTATTCAGGCCGCGGCGCCAGGAGGAACAGAACCTGGTCACGTTCGGCACCGGCGGCTGGAGAGCCATCATCGGCGAAGGCTTCACCATGCACAACGTTCGCCGGCTCAGCCAGGCCCTGGCCAACGGGATCACGCGCCGGGGCGAGGAGAAGCGCGGCGTGATCGTCGGCTACGACCGGCGCTTTCTTTCGAAACAGGCCGCCGAGGCTTCCTGCGAGGTGTTTGCCGGCAACAACATCCCAACCATTCTGTTAGCCGAAGACGCGCCCACGCCGCTGATCACCTACGCCACGGCTACGCGCGGATCGGCGTATGGCCTGGCGTTCACGGCCAGCCACAATCCTCCCGAGTGGAATGGGCTCAAAGTCTTTCACGGCGATGGATCGTTGCTGCTCGACGACGAGACGCGCCGGATCGAGAACGAGACCAACGCGCTCGAGCCGGACCAGGTCATCAAAGTGGAACTGGACCTGGCGCTGGAAGCCGGCATTGTCGAGCGGCGCGACTTCACGAACGAGTATGTGGATGCGGTGGAGAAGCTGATTGACCTGAACGCGATCCGCGAGGCGGGACTCAACGTGATCGTGGATCCGATGTATGGCGTGGGGCAGCTCACGCTGGGTACTGTGCTGACAGAGGCCCGCTGCCGGGTGACATTCATCCACGAGCGGCACGATCCGCTGTTCGGCGGCCGCTCCCCCGCCCCCAATCTGGAAGCGCTGCGGCTGCTGACCTCCCAGATGCTGGATCACAAATACGACCTGGGGTTGGCGATGGACGGAGACGCCGACCGCATCGCGATCGTGGACGAGCGCGGCGAGTACATCTCGATCAACGACGTTCTGGTACTGCTCTACTGGTACCTGCATGAAGTACGCGGCGAGCGCGGCGGAGTGGTGCGCAACCTGGCGACCACGCACCTGCTCGACCGGCTGGCCCTGCGGCTGGGCGAGCAATGCTACGAGGTTCCGGTGGGCTTCAAGCACATCACCGCCGCGATGGCGGAGCACAACGCGCTGCTGGGAGGCGAATCCTCGGGCGGGCTGACCATCCGGGGGCACATCCTCGGCAAGGATGGTATCTTCGCTTCGGCCCTGGTGGTGGAGATGCTGGCGCGTACGGGCCAGAAGATTTCTCCGCTGCTCGAACGGGTGCGCGCCCTCACCGGGCGGCTCTACGATTTCGAGGAGAGCCTGCCGGCCACGCCCGAGATGCGGATCGTGGTTCCGCGGCGCCTGAAAGAAGCGCCCTGCGAGCAGATCGGGCCCTACCCCGTAATCGGGATCTCGCACATGGACGGCACCAAACTGAGGCTTGAGAACGATAATTGGGCGCTGCTCCGGTTCTCCGGCACTGAGCCGGTGCTGCGGCTCGCCGTGGAAGCCGATTCGCCGCTAAAGGCGCAGGAACTGGTGCACTGGCTGAGGCAATTTGTGTCGGTGTGAGGTGCGTTTTGCGCTACGGCTACTTCGACAACCAGAACAGAGAATACGTCATTGAGCGGCCGGATGTGCCGGTCTCCTGGACCAACTACCTGGGAGTGCGGGATCTATGCACCGTGATCTCGCACAACGCCGGCGGGTACTCCTTCTACCAAAATGCCGAGCACCAGCGGATTACGCGCTTCCGCGCCAACGGCGTTCCGTTGGACCGGCCGGGGCGCTACGTCTACCTGCGCGATGACGACACGGGCGAGTATTGGTCGGTCTCCTGGCAGCCCGTGGGCAAGGACCTGGCGAAAGCCAGCTACCAGTGCCGGCACGGTCTCTCGTACTCGAAGTTCTCCTGCGACTACCAGGACCTGCACGCGGAGCAGACCGTTTTCATCCCGGTCGACGACGATGCCGAGCTGTGGGATGTGCGGATCAAGAACACCGGCTCGCGCCAGCGCCACCTCAGCGTGTTTTCGTACCTGGAGTTCTCCTTCCACCATATCGAAATCGACAACCAGAACCTGCAGATGAGCCTTTACGCCTCCGGGGCGAGCTACCAGGACGGCATCATCGAATACGATTTCTTTTACGAGCCGTGGACCTTTCACTACTTCGCCTCGAACTTCGAGCCGGACAGCTATGACTGCATGCGGGACCGTTTCCTGGGGAACTACCGGACGGAGACCAACCCGGCGGCGGTGGAGCGGGGGGAGTGCGCCGCCAGTTCCGAGCTGGGCGGGAATCATTGCGGTGCGCTGCATAAGCGGCTGACGCTCGCGCCGGGAGAAGAAACGCGGCTGGTTTTCCTGCTGGGAGTTGGCCCGCGCGCCAAAGGGCGGGAGGCGAAGGCCAAGTACTCGGACCTGGCCGAAGTGGACCGCGCGTTTGCGGCGCTCCGGTCATATTGGGAGCAAAAGCTAGCTGCGTTCCAGTGCAAAACTCCGCACCAGGGTCTCGACACCATGATCAACACCTGGACGCTATACCAGGCGGAGACGTGCGTGGTCTGGTCGCGGTTCGCATCGTTCATCGAGGTGGGCGGACGCACCGGCTTGGGATATCGCGATACGTCGCAGGACCTGATGAGCGTGGTTCACACCAATCCCGGAAAATGCCGGCAGCGCATTCTCGAACTGCTGCAAGGGCAGGTGAGCCAGGGCTATGGGCTGCACCTGTTCGATCCGGACTGGTTCGATCCGGCCAAGCAGAAGGCCCCCAAGTTCAAATCGCCCACGGTGACCGCGACGCCGGACCGCAAGAGTATCATTCACGGTCTCGAAGACGTTTGCTCGGACGACGCGCTGTGGCTGGTGGTCTCGATCTGCGAGTACGTGAAAGAGACCGGGGACGACGCACTGTTCGGGGAGGTGGTTCCGTTCGCGGACCAGGACGAGGCCACCGTCTACCAGCACCTGAAACGCGCTCTCGATTTCTCCGCCCGCCACGTCGGCTCGAACGGCATCTGCCAAGGGCTGCGTGCCGACTGGAACGATTGCCTGAACCTGGGCGGCGGGGAAAGTGCCATGGTCTCCTTCCTGCATCACTGGGCGCTGCGAGCTTTCGTCGAGGCGGCGGAGTACCTGGGCTGCGAACAGGATGCCCGCGAATGCGCCGCCCTTGGGGACAAAGTCAAAGCGGCCTGCGAGAGGGAGCTTTGGGATGGCGAGTGGTACCTGCGCGGCTTCACGGCCAAGGGAGTCCGCATCGGCACGCGGGAGAGCGAGGAAGGCAAGATCTTTCTCGAAAGCAACACCTGGGCCGTGCTTTCCGATGCGGCCTCCGCGGAGCGCGGCAGGCTGGCGATGGACGCCGTGGACCGGCATCTCTACTCCCCATACGGCATTCACCTCCTGTGGCCGGCGTTTTCCAAGCCGGATGACGATATAGGGTTTGTCACGCGGGTCTACAAGGGCATCAAAGAGAACGCGGCCATCTTTAGCCATCCCAATCCCTGGGCCGTCATCGCCGAGTGCAAGCTCGGACGCGGCGAACGAGCCATGAAGTTCTACGACGCGCTGCTGCCGTCGAACCAGAACGACCGGATCGAGATTCGCGAGGCGGAACCGTACTCCTATTGCCAGTTCGTGATGGGGCGGGACCATACGGCTTTCGGCCGCGCCCGGCATCCGTGGCTGACCGGCAGCGGCGGATGGAATTATACTGCCGCCACGCGCTGGATCCTCGGAGTCCGGCTGAGTTTTGAGGGCTTGATCGTGGATCCCTGCATACCGGCCGAGTGGAAAGGCTTCCAGGTGACGCGCCGGTGGCGTGGCGCCGCGTTCGAGATCACGGTCACCAACCCCCGCGGAGTGCAGAAGGGCGTCCAGTCGATTACGCTGAATGGTGAACCGGTTGACGGCGCGATACCGCCTCAGCAGGCGGGTTCCGCCAATCAAGTCACCGTAGTGATGGGATGAATCATGCGGCATCGTGCCCCTGCAGTGGCCTTGCTGTTCCTGTTGGCGCTGGCGGCGAACGCACAGCGGGTCAACATCGCGTACTTCTACAACGGGGGCACCGCGTACCATCCCAAGAACATCGCGACCAGCGGCGCGGCGGCCCGGATCACGCACCTGATGTACGCATTCGGCAAACCGACGGCCACCGGGTGCGCCATTTCGGACCCGGTGGCCGACTATGAAAAACCATATGGTGCCGCTGACAGCGTGGACGGGAAGGCCGACCGCGCGGAGCCGCAGACTGTGCGCGGTAACTTCGGTCAATTGCTCAAGTTGAAGGCGGCGTATCCGCGGCTGAAGGTGCTCATCTCACTAGGAGGCTGGACGCTCTCATCCCATTTTTCGGAGGCGGCATCGAGCGCCGCCTCGCGCCAGGCTTTCGTGGCCTCCTGCATTGGCCTGTTCCTCAAAGGCGACCTCGGCAACGGGATGTCGATGGCGGGCCTGTTCGACGGCATCGACGTCGATTGGGAGTATCCCGGCGCCCTGGGCAACACCAGCGCCTTTTCGCCCGCCGATCCGCGCAACTTCACGTTGCTGCTGGCCGAGTTCCGGCGACAGCTCGATCTTCTCGACAAACGTTACCTGTTGACGATAGCGGCGCCGGCGGGTCACGAAGACTACTCGATCCTAGATCTCAACGCAATTCATCCCTACCTCAACTACATCAACCTGATGGCGTACGACTTTCACGGAACGTGGGAGAAAGTTACCAATCACCACGCCGCGCTATACGCCAATCCGGCGGAGCCGGCCGACACCGCGAACCGGAACATCGACCGCGCGGTAACGGACTACCTGGCAGCCGGCGTTCCGCCTGCGAAGCTCGTGCTGGGCGTGCCGTTTTACGGTCACGGCTGGAAGGGCGTGCCCAACACCAACAACGGGCTGTTTCAACCGGGAGCCGGGCCCGCGAAGGCGAGCGACGAGCCCGGCAGCGAATCTGGCACCGAGGCGTTTCGCGCGCTCAAGAATCTTGGCTATCCCGCTTTCCGCGACCCGGTGGCGCAGGCCTTCTGGGTTTACAGCCCATCCGCCGGGATCTTCTGGTCCTATGACGATCCCGCCTCATTGTTGAACAAGACCAACTACATCAAGCGCAAGGGCCTGGCCGGCGCGATGTCGTGGGAACTGAGTAACGACGATTCCGCCGCCACGCTCCTGACCACCCTCGCCAACGGCTTGCAGTAGGCGCCTCATCCGGGCGTGCTGCTCCACCAGCGCCGGTCCGGTGTCGGCCCGAACTGTTGGCAGGCGAAAGCGCCTGCCCCACTGCTTCGCCGGCAAAGTGGGGCAGGCGCTTTCGCCTGCCAACCGCACTCAAAAACCCTGTGCGCGTCCACACGAATCGAGGCTGGGGACGATCGGATCGAGGGGCGCTCCAGCGCATAAGTCGTGCCCGGTGAGCATTCAGGTGTATCGAACATGTTGCGAACCGCCTGTGCAACGGTTTGGAACTGGACAGCGGTCCCCGGACGGCCCAGGATTGCGTAAAGCGGTCAGGGGACTGCGGTCGGTAGCCCGGCGGCTCGAAGTGATTCCGGCAGGGCATGTTTTGCGTTGGCCGCACGGCAACGCGCCGGCAGGACAGAGCGTTCCTAACCGAAAGCGAAATGAAGGGAGCTTTTATGCAACTGAAGCGCTACTCCACAGTTCGGGTTCTTGGGCTGTGTCTGTTCGCGGCCCTGGTCTCGAGCTTTCCGCTCCGGGCGCAGGACGTTACCGCGTCCGTAAATGGCGTCGTCAGCGATTCGACGGGAGCGACGGTCGCGGCCGCCAAGGTCACGGCTGGAGATCTGGATCGCGGTACGACATTCTCCGCCGTCACCGATAGTGCCGGCGCCTACAACCTATCTCGGCTTCCCGTGGGCCGTTATCAAATAAAGGTGACCAAGACCGGGTTCGAGGCTGCCATTCAGCCGAAGGTGGAACTCGAAATCAACCAGGTCGCCAAACTCGATTTCCAGTTGAAGGTCGGCAACATCAGCGAATCGGTGGAAGTGACCGGCGCGGCGCCAATCCTGCAGGCCGAGACGACTACCGTCGGCACGGTGATGCAATCGGAGGCCATCACCAGCCTGCCGCTCGAAACGCGCAACTACAACCAACTGACTCTGCTGATGCCTGGCGCCGTCACCACCAGCCCGGGCGCCTTCAATACCGGGCAGTCGACATTCAACTCCGGCCGCCCCTATATCAATGGTAATCGCGAACAGGCGAACTACTACCTGTTGGACGGCATGGAAAACGTGGAATTCGTGGACAACAACGTCGCCTACGCGCCGAACGTGGATGCGATCGAGGAATTCAACGTCATCACCAACAACCCGCCGGCGGATTACGGGCAGTTCATGGGCGGCGTCATCAGCGTGATCACCAAGTCGGGAACCAACACTTACCATGGCGATGCGTTTGAGTTCTTTCGCAACAACGACCTGAATGCCAATGAGTGGTTGCGGAACTTCAGCCAATTCTCCAGTGAAAGCGCCAACCCGCAAAACCTACGCTGGAACGATTTTGGCGGAACCATCGGCGGTCCTATCAAGAAGAACAAACTCTTCTTCTTCGGCGACTTCCAGGGGTCGCGCTTTGACCACCCGACCACGGTCGTCTCCATGAATACCTTCACCACCGCCGAAAACAGCCTGAACTTCACGGATCTGGGAGTAGCGCTGCACTACCCGGGCACGAATGTTCCCATGCCCTCGAACCTCAATCAGGCAACGACATGCGGCGCCGGTCAGACCATGGGCATCGATCCCTGCATCACCATTAGCAAGACTGCTCTGAACATTATGAAGGCGCTTCCGCAACCCGGCGGCACCGGACTGCTCAACAACGTGCCCAATTCGGAACACGATTTCACCAATGGCAATCAGGGCGACGTCAAGATCGACTGGAACCCAAACGATAGCGATCACGTGTCGGTGCGGTACTCGGAACAGAACGTCGTACAGCAGTTCGTGAACAGCCAGGCAGTGCTGTACAGCACCAACGGCAACGAGCACCTGCCGCTCTGGAACGGCGTCATTAACTACGCAAAGACCGTGAAGCCGAACATCGTCAATGAGTTTCGCGTTGGTGTGAACTACTATCCGGCGGAAGCGAATATCCAGCCCAGCACTTCCTCGAATCTGGGCGCGTTGGTGCCCGGCGAGCCAACCAACTACCTGCCGGGTTTCTCCTTCTCGGGAGCGCCGCTCGGCGGCACCGTCAACGGTCCGTTTGCTTTCGGAACGGCCGATGCCCCGGAGATCTTCCACCAGACCTCCATCCTGCTCGAAGATACGGCGCTCTGGACCCACGGCGCGCACAACGTGAAATTCGGGTTCCAGTTCATCCGTTACCGCAACGATTACATTCCGTCGGTGGTTGCCGATGGCGGCGCGGGCCAGATCGGGTTCAATGGAACTTACACTGGAAATGCGGAAACCGACTTCTTGGTCGGTCTACCTTCTTATATGGGTATCGGCACCGGGTTCGGAGCCACTGTCGGACAGCGCAACGACGCCTTGGGAGCTTATATACAGGATGACTGGAAGCTAACTCCGAAGCTGACCGTTAATCTTGGCTTGCGCTGGCAACTGTTCACGCCGATTTACGAAATCGGCAATCGGGAGACCAACGTCCAGGAAGACACGGGTAAGATAGAACTCGCGGGGGTGGGTGGCGTCAGCGCCGCCATGTACAACCAGTACAACGGCATTGCCAACTTCCTGCCGCGCATTGGTCTGGCCTGGAGTCCTTTGAAAAACACCGTGTTTCGTGCCGCGCTCAGCCGCTCCAGCTTCTCGGAAGGCACGGGCGAGTATAACCGGCTGGCTACGAATGCTCCGTGGAACGCCGACTTGTCGGGTAATTGGAATGGCACCAGTGGTATCCCGTCGAATCAGGTCACTCTCGACCAGGGTTTCGCAGGGCTCGGCAATACTGCCGGATGCACGGTCGCGAACGTGACCTCCGCTCCCGCGTCCTGTTTCACAGGCGTGAGGATACACCTGACGGATCCGAACTACCGTCCCGCTGTGTCCAACCAGTGGAATCTTTCCGTGCAACGGCAGTTCGGCAGCGCAACAACGCTGCAGGCCGCCTATGTCGGACAACATAACGATCACCTGGCGACCATCGTCAACGCCAATCAGGGATTTCTCGCGTCGCCGGGCGTAGTATTACCCAGCCCGCTGCTCGCCGGAAATCCGGCCCTCGTCGCCGATGGACCGGGTCAGACGAGACTCAACGAAACCACGGGCGAAGCGAATTACAATGCCTTGCAGCTTTCGTTCCAACAACGGCTCAAACAGGGACTCTCGTTCCAGGCGAATTACACCTGGTCCAAGTGCCTGACTAACAACAACGGTTACTACGGGCGGTATGGAGACGACGCGGCCAGCCAGGCCAGCAACGACATCAGCTTCCCGCAGAACACTTATGACATAGCCGCCGACTATGGCTACTGCGACCACGACTTGACCAGCGTATTCAACGGTTACGTCACCTACCAGCTGCCCTTCGGCAAGAACCGCATGTATGGCAGGGATTCGAGTCCGGTTGTCAATGCGGTCCTCGGCGGTTGGGATGTGAACGCCGTCTTCACCGCGCATGGAGGGTTCCCGATTACCATGCAAGACTGGGGCGGCGACCCGGGCACTGGGTCGTTCGATCCACGCCCCAATTGCAACGGGCCGTCGATAGCGACTCCGTTCGCGGAAAACTCCGCAGCCAATGGCGGCGGCTATGTTTGGTTCGGTACCGCCAACATGTCCAATCCGCCGGCTGGCAACTTCGGCAATTGTGGCGTCGGCACGGAGCGGGGCCCCGGATTGAAGCAGATCGATCTCAGTCTGGCGAAAACCTTTATGATTCCGGGCCACGAGAACCAGCATGTCGAGTTCAGGGCTGAGGCCATCAACGCCTTCAACGCCCCGGTTCTCGATGTGGTCGGGTATTCCGCCGACATTTACGGCGGCTCGCAAGCGGGCGTCATCAATACATCGCAAGGCGCTCGCAATCTGCAGTTCGGTTTGAAGTACGTGTTCTAGTTCCCCCTGTAGCAAGCGCGGCTCAGCATTCCTGTAGTGCTGAGCCGCGCATTCCGAAAAAACATCTTGGCCACGGATAAACACAGATAAACACGGATAAGAAGAGCCAGTGCTTTTCTGTCGGTGTTCATCTGTGTTCATCCGTGGCCATTGTTTTTCGGCAGGTTCTGAAGCCGGTGTGTTCCAATATAGTGAGCGAGTCTCGCATGCGTAGGCCGGCCATCATGGCACTTCTCTCCGCGGCGTTTTCGATCGGCTTCGGCCTTGCCGCGCCCGATCAGTCAGCCGCCGAGCGCGCCACCGAACTGGCCGAGCAGGGGAAATGCACCGAGGCCATGCCCCTGATCCACCAGGCGCTGGAACAGGACTCCCAGATCGAGGACCGCGATCTGAAGCGCCGCATGGGCGCCGCCGGCGTTCGCTGCGCGATGATGTTGAACCATCAGGGCGCCGCCACCACGTTGCTGGCCTGGCTGGAAGAGCAGTTCCCGCACGATCCCGAGATACTGTTCATGGCCACGCACGTGTACTCGGATCTGTCGGCCCGGAGTTCGCAGGAGCTCATGGAGGCTGCTCCCGATTCGCCCCTGGTGGTGGAAATCAACGCCGAGAAGTTCGAGAAGCAGGGCGATTGGCGGAAGGCGATCGCCGAGTACCGCGTCCTGCTGGAGCGCGAACCGCGGATGCCGGGGATTCACAACCGGATCGGCCAGATCATTCTGACCCTGCCTGCCACCGCCACATCCAACGACGAGGCCCGCAAAGAGTTCGAACAGGAGTTGAAGGTCTACCCGCAAAACGCCGGAGCGGAATACTTCCTGGGCGAGTTGGCCCGCAAGGGCGGCCACTTGCCGCAGGCCATCGAACATTATACAAACGCGACCAGGCTCAATGCCGGTTTACCGGAGCCGTACTTCGGGCTGGGCCGGTGTCTGCTCGATTCCGACCGCGCGGCCGACGCCGTGGGGCCGCTCGAAACGGCCGCAAAACTGGCACCCGGCAATCCGACGATCCACTTCACCCTCGCCCACGCCTACCAGGATCTGGGACGCAAGGAGGATGCCGCCCGCGAATTCGCGCTGCAGAAAAGCACCGCCGAGAAGATCCAGCACAACACCGAGACGGTGAAGCGAAACGTCTCGGGCGTACCGGCTCCGGATAGCGGCGGCAAGTGAGAGCCGCGCTCCTCACGGCCGGCGCGGCGGCCGCCTTGGCCGCTGGCGCAATCGCCATCCAACCGGCGCAGCCGCACTTCGTCGATATCACCGCACGCTCGAAGTTCTCCTACATCACCAATAACGATCTGTCGCCGCGGAAGTACTTCGTGCAACCGATGGCCGGCGGCGTCGCCATCTTCGACTACGACAACGACGGCAAAATGGACATCTTCTTCACCAACGGCGCGAAGTTGCCGGAGATGAAGAAAATCGGCCCCGCGTTCTACAACTGCCTGCTTCGCAACAAAGGAGACGGCACGTTCGAGGACGTGACCAGGAAAGCGGGGCTCCTTGGCGAAAACATCGGCTACAATCTGGGCGTCGCCGTGGGCGATTACGATAATGACGGCTTCGAGGACATCTTCATTTGCGGCGCCGGGCGGAACACCCTGTATCACAACAACGGCGACGGAACCTTCACCGATGTCACCGAACAATCGGGCATCGGTGGGAAACCGCCAGGGGTGCTGAGCGTCGGCGCGGCCTGGTTCGATTACGACAACGACGGCCTGCTGGACCTGGTAGTGTCCAATTACACAACCTGGACGCCGCAAACCGACCGGCGATGCAGCGTCAACGGCGTCGAGTACTACTGCAGTCCGACGTTTTACCCGCGTGCATCGCATCGGCTATATCACAACCTAGGCCACGGCCGGTTCGAGGACGTGACCGGGAAGTCCGGCTTCGCCACCGCGCCGGGCAAGGGAATGGGAATTTCTATCGCCGACTTCAACGACGACGGTTACCAGGACGTCTTCATCGCCAACGACACCGAGCCGAACTCGCTTTTCATCAACAAGGGAAACGGCACCTTCGAAGACCGGGGCCTGCCGCTCGGCGTCGCCTACAACGACGATGCCAAAGCGGTCTCCTCCATGGGCAGCGACGCCAAAGACTACGACAACGACGGCCGCGTGGACATCTTCACGAACAACCTGATGGGGCAGATCTGGCAACTCTACCGCAACCGTGGCGACTTCTTTCGCTACGTCCCCGAGCAGGTCCAGTTGCAACAGCTCAGCCAACCGCTCTCCGGCTGGAGCGCCGCCTTCATCGACTACGATAACGACGGCTGGAAGGACTTGTACTCCGCCAACGGCGACATCGACAACGTGAAGCCGAACGCGCGGCAGCACGACACCATGTTTCGCAATCTGGGCGGCAAGCAGTTCGTGGACGTGTCCGGTCAGATGGGCGCCGGCTTTCTGCGCACCGGCTATCAGCGCGGATCGGCGATCGGCGATCTCAACAACGACGGCTTCGAGGACCTGGTGGTGACCTCGCTCATGGAGCGGCCCCGCATCCTCCTCAACTCGGGCGGCAACGGCAATCACTGGCTGACGCTGGAGCTGGTGGGCCGCTATAGCAACCGCGACGCCATTGGCGCGAAAGTAAAGCTCACCACCGCTGCGGGCCGCGTGCTCTACAATCACGTATCCGTCAGCACGGGGTTCATGTCTTCGAGCGACAAGCGAGTGCACTTTGGGCTGGGAGGCGAAAAGCAGATCGCCTCCATCGAGATCCGGTGGCCGCGAGGCGCGGAGCAGACCCTCAAGGACGTTGCCGCCGATCAGTTCCTGAAAGTCGAGGAGTCTCCAAGCCCCTGACAGTTCGCACGTTCACCCCGTAACAAACATGCTGTAACGGCAGCCATAACCGTTGTGAACTGGACTTGCGGCCCCGCCGGCGTCCACCATGGTGACTGATGCAAGAGAAGCCGCCTCTCGATCCCGAATTCGTTCCCGCATCGCTGTGGAACCGCGATTTTCAAGCTGCCGTGCGCGCGGGTGGAAACGCCCGCAAGCTGGCGATTGCTCTCGAGCGGCAGGATGGCTCGCGTTCCGTCTTCCATACCGGGATCTTCGCCGGCGCGCGTCCGGCCAACGAGTTCTACGTCGAGCGCCTGGTGAAGTTCCTCCTATGGCAGAGGGGCGGGTGGAAGGTGACCATCGCCGGCGATCCCGGCGTGGCGGCTCACATTCAGCGCGTCTATTCCGCGACGGGCGCTCGCGCGTTCGATTTCGATTTCATGGGCAGCCGCGTATACGGGCGGCCGATGGTGATCGAAGGTGTGACCTATGAACGGGCCCCCGAGCCGAAGGAGATCGGGCTTGCGCTCGGACGTCACCAGGACGGCTGCCGCATCGGATTCGACCTGGGCGGCAGCGACCGCAAGTGCGCAGCCGTGATGAACGGGGAAGTGGTGCACAGCGAAGAGGTCGTCTGGGATCCCTATTTCCAGGCGGATCCCGGCTATCACTTTGCCGGGATTAACGACTCTCTCCAGCGCGCGGCGGCCCGGCTGCCCCGTGTCGACGCCGTCGGCGGCAGCGCCGCGGGTATTTACGTGGATAACGAAGTCCGCGTGGCGTCGCTGTTTCGCGGCGTGCCCCCCGACCTGTTCGACCAGCGGGTGCGGCGCATTTTTTTCGAGCTCCAGCGGGCCTGGAATGGAGTGCCGTTCGTGGTGGCGAACGACGGCGAGGTGACGGCGCTGGCGGCTTCGATGGCGCTGGGAGACACGGCCGTTCTGGGCATTTCGATGGGCACCAGCCAGGCCGCCGGGTATGTCAATCCGCAGGGCAACATCACGGACTGGCTGAACGAGTTGGCGTTCGCGCCGGTCGACTACCGGCAGAATGCACCGCTCGACGAGTGGTCGCGAGACGGCGGCGTCGGTTCGCAATACTTCTCGCAACAGGCCGTCAACCGGCTTCTGGCCGCCGCGGGCATCGCGCTCGATCCCGGCATGCCGCTGGCCGGGAAGCTGGCCGCGACTCAGGAACTGATGGCCGCGGGCGACCAGCGCGCCCGGAGAATCTACGAGTCCATCGGCGTGTATCTGGGTTATGCGATCGCTCAGTACGCCGCATTCTATGAGCTTCGCCACGTGCTGGTGCTGGGCCGGGTGATGACCGGAGAGGGAGGTGGCGTCATCCTCTCGACCGCGCGCCGGGTTTTGCAGCGGGAATTCCCGGAAGTGGAGGAGGGCCTCCGGCTTCATATGCCCAGCGAAAAGGAGAAACGCCTCGGGCAGGCAGTGGCGGCGGCGACGCTTCCCAGAATTACCGCTCCCTCTGGTCGCGGCTCCGATACGGCGGGGCCTACATCGTCCGGGTGATCTTGTGCAGCATCCTCGGCCGATCCGGGTTCAACCCCTTGATCTCCGCCAATTGCGCGGCGAACAATTGCGCCGGCACGATGTACGGAATGGGCGTGTACAAATCCTGCGGGCCACCCCAACTGCCGGTTGGGTGCGGAAGGCGGATCAGCCGCGCAGGCTTGGCGCAGGCCTCGCTGTTGCTCTCGTCGGTGATCACCAGCGTCTCTGCCTTCACGTCCTCCAGCATGTCCACCACCGCGGAAATAGACTGCCACGTGACTCCCGAAGGTGCGAACACGAAGACCGGAAACGCGTGTTCCACCAGCGCGATCGGCCCGTGCATCAGGTCCGCCGAGGAAAGCCGCTCCGTCACCACGTAGCACGTCTCCATCAGCTTCAAGCCGAACTCCAGCGCATTGGCGTAGTTCAAGCCGCGGCCCACCGTCACCGCCCGCGTCATGTACATGTAACGCTCGGCGATCTCGCCCACACGGTCCTCGATCTCCAGCACGTCTTCCACACACTGCGGCAACTGGCGCAGCGCGTCGAATGACACCTCGCCGCCCAGCGCATACGCCACCAGGTACAGCGCCAGGAGTTGGCACGTATACGTTTTGGTCGCGGCCACGCTCTCTTCCGTCCCGGCTCGCGCCAGCAGCGTGTACTCCGAGATCTCCGCCATCGTGCTGTTGGGTTCGTTGGTGATCCCCAGAGTGGTCGCTCCCCGGCTGCGCGCGTCCGCCAGCACCGCGTTCGTGTCGGTCGATTCGCCCGATTGCGAGATCCCCACCATCAGCACGTCGTGCAAATCCAGCGGACTGGCATACAGGGTCAGTACCGACGGTGCTGCCAGCGAGACGGGGATGTGGGTGGTGATCTCGATCAGATACCGGCCGAACTGTGCCGCGTTGTCCGAGGTGCCACGTGCCACCAGAATCACCAGCCGCGGCCGTTTGGCCTCCAGGTGACGGCGCAGTTCCCGCAGCCGGATGGCCCCGTCCTCCAACGTGTTCGACAGCGCTTCCGGCTGCTGGCGGGTCTCTTCCAGCATCTTTGACATGGTACTCAAGTTTCAATCTGAGCCGTCGGAGTTTCAATGTCCAGTACCGAACGGTTGCGAAGCTGTTAAGGCTGGTTCGTTACCATAACCGAACACTACTATTTTCAACTATTTTCAACGCGTCCGGCGTATTCTGGCGGATCTGGTAGAATCGGACCAGCAATCAACGCAGAGTCGAGTGGGCGCATGTCGCAGGGACATTCTCCGGAGGTTTCTTCAAGGTCGGCGCCGGACGCGGGGCAGGCCGCATCCGTCACGGAAGAGCAGGTCCGCGAGGAATTGAGCCGCGTCCTCGCCTGTCACGAATTCCGTGCCAGCAAGCGCAGCCAGGACTTCCTTCGTTATGTGGTCGAAAACACCCTTCAGGGCCATGGCGATATGCTCAAGGAGCGCACGATTGGCATCGAAGTTTTCGGCCGGCCCACCAGTTACGATCCCAGCGACGATGCGACCGTCCGGGTCAAAGCCGGCGAGGTTCGCAAGCGGCTGGGCCTCTATTATTCCGGTCAGGGATCTCGTAACCCGGTACGCATCGAAATGCCGTCCGGCACCTACATCCCCGAGTTCCACCTGGTAAACAGTCCGCCATCCCCTGCACCCGGGGTCAGTCCCGACCAGGCACCGGCCGCCACGCCGCTTCCGGCCTCGGCTCCCCGGCGCCAATCCGCTGTGACGCCCCGCCGCGCCGCCCTCGCTGCGATGGTCCTGGCCGCCGTCGCCGCTCTGGTCTGGGTCTTGACGCGCCCCGCCGTCACGCCGTTCAATCAGTTCTGGGCGCCCGTCCTGAACGGATCGTCGCCCCTGCAGTTGTGCGCCGCCTACGTGCCCGTGTATGGTGTCGATATCGACCCGTCCATCACGCCGCCATCGCACGTCGGAGACTTCACGCTCCTGACCGACCAGTTCGTGGGCGGCGGCGACCTCATTGCAACCTCCCGCCTCGCCGCGATGCTCACCCGGCTCGGCCGTCCCTATCGTGTCAAGCTCGGCAACGACGTCTCCTTCGCCGACCTCCGTTCCGGCCCCGCCATCCTGGTAGGGTTCTCGTACACGCGGTGGAAACAGATCAGCAATCAGATGCGTTTTTTCGTCGACGGCTTCCGCCGCCCGGCCGGAATCACCGACGATGGCAAAGCCACGGAGTGGGTGCTACCCGCGCTCCCGCGCGACCGCCATACCACGGAAGACTATGCGATCGTCTCGCGCGTCTTCCATCCCGATACGCACGCAATGTTGGTGGAACTTGCCGGCATCACCCAATACGGCACCGACGCCGCGGCCGACCTGGTCACCAATCCCGACCTGATGGCCGAGGCGCTGCGCGGTGCGCCCCCCGACTGGCAGAAAAAGAACCTGCAACTCGTCCTGCACGTGAAGGTGATCTCAGGCGCGCCCAGTTCGCCGAGGGTCGTGCGCCAATACTTCTGGTAGCCGGACCCAAGACGCATTCCTAGTGACGCAACGTACCACAGCACCTCCCAGAGGTGGTTGGGAAGCGCGGGTTGCCTACCGGCCACGCCCCGTTCATCGAGGAAGCTCGGTCGCGCGGTGAGCTTTACATCCAACAGCCATGCGATCTGTGCTCCGCCGCTAACCACGAATCGTGGCGTCGTCTTTTGAGCCCATCCGACCGCGCTGGGAACGCTACGCCAACCGTCGTGAAGGGAAACTGGACAATGTGGCGCCCGGCCTGCCGCAGATTGACGAGCGGGACTTGCGCAGCTTTCTGAAAGCGGCACACAGATGACTGCAAGCCGCGGATTTAGAAGCCGTCGAACCGCTCCTTGCCCTTACTTTGAAGAAAGACGATTCTATTATAATGCCCTACAAAGGTCATTGACCGCCCATTATTAAAGGTGTAACATACGAACACGAAACGCCAATTACTACCGATCTCGTTTCTGGGAATCGCCGTCCTGCTCGCCGTGGTCCTCGTGCCTCTGAGGGTCGGCTCCTTGCGAGCACACCGGCCGGCCCATGTCGAGTTTGCCACCAGCTCTGGTCTAAAGTTGCCGACCTTCTTCGACGGAGTTAGGCCGAATGCTATATTGAAGAAACAGCTTAAGCGAAGGACCCCTCAACACACGTGCGCTCAGAAAGAAGGTGCCATAGATCGTATAGCCGCCGTCCTTGGTATATCCCTCACGGTTCATGCCCAGTCCTACTGCGAGGCCCAGGGTTGCGGCGCCACTGGCGTCTGCTACACCCAGCTCTTTTCGTTTACATGCCCTGGAAACTGCCCGGCGAGAACATATAACTATTATGCGTTCAGCTCGGACGAGAACGCCGGTTTCGTACAGCTAAGGAGTAAGTCTCATGCTCACCTATTTAGAATCTAGCGTGCTAATCGCGGTGGTTTTATGCTCGACCCTGCACCAGGATCTAAGTGCGGCCTCGCTCGCGAAGCGATCGGAGACTGCGCTCTCTTACGATTTAGCGAACAAGCTGGTGCCAACCTGGACCGGCGGGGCCCTTCTAGTCGTCGAGGGAGAGAACACGGCGCAGCCCCAGTTACGTGCATTCGACAACGAGGGACGCTTGACAACCTCTGTCGTATTACGTGTGACAGGGGCGACTCTCGTCACGGTTGCCGGCGTTGCACGCGGCACTGACGCCAGCATCGCGGCCTGCGGCGATGCGGTCGACTCCGAAGGCCGTGGAGCTCCTTACCTTGCGATCTTCTCCGCGAATGGAGCCAACCTGCGCGTTATCCGGACCACTCCTTATCATCCGTTCAAGGTTACTGTCGCCTCGGACGGTACGATCTGGACCATGGGACACGAATCGGCAGTTCGGCAGGCAGGAGGTCCTAAGCCTCACCCGCCCCTTCGTCCAGAAGCCGGCGTGATCCGGCGGTTTGATCCGACAGGCCAGGAGATAGGATCCTTTGTGTTGCAGAGCAACATCCCCAGCCCGTCAGACCTCCTAGACCTAGGGAACTACCTGGGGGCATCTGCAAAATCGGTTGCTTGGTACTGCGTGCCCGAGAATAGGTATGTGGAGATCTCGCTGGACGGCCAGATGTCAAGCGATATCCACGTCAAACCGACCGGCGTAGCCCAAGTAACTGGGTTCGCAATTACCGATGCCGGTGGCGTGTTTATTAGTACCGTGACTCAGGGCCCAAAGCGCTGGAATATCGAGCGGCTTGGCCGTGATCGCCAGGAATGGGCGACAGTCGGCGGCGGCGACGGCTGGGGGATTCTATATGGCGCTCATGGGACTACACTAGTAGGGTCGACGTCGGGGACTAGGCGGAACACGCTAGAGTTCTTTGAGGCGGTCGACTAAGCCCCAGTTAGGAGGCAGCAACCTAAGGGTCAACGTGATGACTAGGGTGGGGAAGTTATGCTTGTGCGTCGGCCTGCCGCTACTGGCGGCGGGGTTCCGTGGTAGTTAATATCTTGTAGGGCACGCGAAGCGTTGCACTCCAGGACGAGCTTGATGAGCTTCGGCCAAGAGAAATAGCCCTAGCGTATCATACCTGGTCACGGCGATTACCAAGTCGTATCGGGTGCTTGGTATATCGTTGTCCCCGGATGGACTGGCAGAATTCGTCGCAGAACACGATTTCAGGTTCCCAGCCTACACCGGTATTTCTAGTGAGGGAGCGAAGCTCTACCGCTTGCACACCACGCCGGAGGAGATAGTTGTTTCCGCTGCCGGGAGGGTCCTTGCCAGCTGGAAAGCGCATTCCTGGGGCGCGCGAAGTCAGACATAGAACATTTCTTTTCGATACATCTCCCTGAGGTTTAACCTGTGCTGTGGGGATTTCCGCCGAATCCACTAGTAAGAGAGTAGGCCGCGATCTCCGCCGTCGAATGAACATCGAGCTTCCCACAGATATATTTTCGCTGATTCGCGATGGTGTACACGCTGAGCTTCAGATGCCGAGCGATTTCCTTACTGCTCCTGCCTGTGCCAATTAGGCTCAAGATCGTCAACTCCCCGTGCGTTGGAAGGTTAATTGCCGCTCCCCTTGGACGCCATCCTCCGGCACCTTCCCGGGGAACCTACTATTCCCCGCTACGCTTTTCCTCGGTTACGGCGGAAACTTTGGGCCTGGTGTAACACCCTTACACGTCATTGTCCATGCCAAGTCTTGTCCGTGGCGTGTCTTATTTGGTCCCGCCCCATTATTGGGCTTGCTCAGGGACATGAGGCTCCAGGCCTGCTACTTATGTGCCGCGATGCCGGCCACGCACCGGCCGATTGCCGCACGAGGTGCGCCTCCGCGCGCCTATACTGGAGTTTCATGCCGTATGGTTTTCGTCACTCGATGTGCAACGAGGCGTTTGAGAAGCGGCCGTTCGCGGAGACGGTGAAGGCGATCCGGCGCGCGGGGTATGCGGGGATCGAAATCGCTCCGTTCACGCTGGCGGAGAGGCCGGCGGATATCTCGGCGGTCGAGCGCCGCGACTATCGCGGAGTGATGGCTGCCGAGAGCCTCACCTTCGTGGGTCTGCACTGGCTCATGATGAGCCCGCCGGGGTTGCACGTCACCACACCGGATCATGTCCTGCGGCAAAAGAGCTGGGATCACATACGCCGGCTGATCGATCTCTGCGCCGACCTGGGGCCGGACGGCGTGCTGGTCTTCGGTTCTCCGCAGCAACGCTCCTCGACGGGCGGGCTTAGCCGCGAGGAGGCGACCCGCCACTTCGTCGATGGACTGGCGTCGATCGCGCCGCACGCCGAAAGCCGCGCCGTCACGGTGCTGGTGGAGGCGCTGCCGATCGGGCAAACGGACGTGGTACAGTCGCTCGAGGAAGCCGCCGGCATCGTGCTCCGGATCTCTAGCCCCGCCATCCGCACCATGTTCGACGTACACAACGCGGTCGACGAGCGAGAGCCGCACGCCGCGCTGGTGGAGCGTTACTTCGACCTGATCCGCCACGTCCACGTGAACGAGCTCGACGGGCGCCACTGTGGCACCGGCGGGTACGATTTCGGCCCCGTGCTCGAAGTGCTGGCGCGGTGCGGGTATGAGGGCTGGATTTCGCTCGAAGCCTTCGACTTCTCTTACGGGGGCGAACGGATCGCCGCCGAATCGCTGCTCCATCTCAAATCCGTCATCGCGAAAATCTCATGAGCCACTACGTCGTCACAGGAGGAGCCGGGTTCATCGGCTCGCAAATCGTCCGCGCGCTTGCTTGCGCGGGCGCCCGAAAGATCGTCGTTATCGACAACCTTCTCACCGGGCACGAAGCCAATCTCGAAGAGGTCCGCGCGCGAATCGACTTCCAGCGCGCCGATATACGGTGCTACGAGGAAATCGCGCCGCTCATCCGCGGCGCGGCGGTGGTGTTTCATGAGGCCGCCATCCCGTCGGTGCCGCGCTCCATCGACGACCCGGTGCCGTCGCACGAAATCAATATCGATGGCACGTTCAACGTGCTGCGCGCGGCGCGCGAAGGCCGCGCCGGACGCGTGGTTTATGCCGCGTCGTCATCGGCGTATGGCGATACCGAGGTGCTGCCCAAGGTCGAGTGCATGCCGCCCAATCCGAAGTCGCCTTACGCGCTGCAAAAACTGGTGGGCGAATATTATTGCGGCGTGTTTGCCGGCGTCTGGGGGCTGCAAACGGTCGCGTTGCGCTATTTCAACGTGTATGGCCCGCGGCAGGACCCATCCAGCCCCTATTCGGGCGTGCTTTCCATCTTCCTGCGCTGCGCCATCGAGCGGCGCGCGCCGGTGATCTTCGGCGATGGCGAGCAGTCGCGCGATTTCACCTTCGTGGAAGACGTGGCCGAGTTGAACCTCAAAGCAGCCAGCGCTAAGAATGTTTCGGGCAGGATGTACAACGCGGGCAACGGCGGCCGCATCACGCTCAACCAGGCCTGGCGGCTGGTCCAGGAACTGGAAGGTATCAGCATTGCGCCCGAATACGGGCCGCCGCGCGCCGGCGACGTGCGCGACTCCCAGGCCGACGTCACCGCCGCCGTCCGCGATTTGGGCCACGCCCCGCGATTCTCGTTCGAGGAGGGAATGCGGCGGACTCTCGAGTGGTATCGGCAGCAGCGGTGATGAGCCGGAGCGGTTGGCTTCTGCCGGGGCCATTCACTCAAGTGGAATCCGGCAAGAAAAGCCGAGATGACTCTCGGCTCAGCAGGCCTGACGGCCCGCGCCACGATTTTGCTCGCGAGGCCTGAATAACTCGTTGGAGCCACCGATGAACACAGATAAACACAGAATGAAAACCAAGAATCTTATCCGTGTTCATCCGTGTTCATTCGTGGCCCTCTTTTTTTGGCGCTTACTTGCCGCGTTCGAGGCCTTGCGCGATCAACTTGGATAGGCCAAAGCCGCCTTGTTTGGCCATCATGGCCGCCAGTTGCTCCTGCGCAAAGTCGTTGGCGCAACTCGATGCGGAATCTTCCCCCGAGCCCAGCCAACCGCCGCTCTGGCTCACCGTTTCCAGGATCTGCCCGATCAGCAGAGCCTCAAACTGCTGGGCCGCATCTTGAATTTTGGCCGGATCGCTGTCCTTGGGGATCGCGGGAGTGGGCGAAGGGGCGACCGCCGTTTGCGCAATCGACATCGAACCCATGCGTCAGATCACCTCCACTTCGGCTTCCAGAGCGCCCGCCGCGCGCAGAGCTTGCAGAATTGCGATCACGTCGCGCGGCGTGGAGCCGATCGCTGCCAGCGCGCGCACCAGTTCCTCCACCGTGGCGCCCTGCTTGAGGACCACGTTGCGCGCCTTTTCTTCCTTGGCGCCGACGGTGTTCTGCGGGACCACCTGGGTGGTGCCCTGCGAGAAGGGCTCCGGCTGCGAAACCGCCAGGTTGGTCTGGATTTCGACGCTCAGCTTGCCGTGCAGAATCGCCACCGGAGCGATGCGCACGTCCTTGCCGAGCACGATGGTGCCGGTGCGTTCGTTGATCACCACCCGCGCCGGGCGGTCGGCCTCGACGGAGAGGTTTTCCAGTTCGGCGAGGAACTCGGTCGAGCGCGCCGCGAATTCGGCCGGAATCGCCACCGAGACCAGGCCGGCGTTCTCGGTGTGGGCCAGTGCGGTGGGGCCGGCGAAGTTCTTGTTGATGGCCTCGACGATGCGCGCCGAGGTAGTGTAATCGTACTGCCGGAGTTGCAGGTGTACCACCGATTTGGGCTCGATGGACGGCGCCGGCCGCTCGACGATGGCGCCGTTGGGGCCGCGGCCGACGGTGGGATGATTGACGGTCTGCGACGCCCCGCCGCGGCTGGCGGCGAATCCGCCGGTGACCACCGGACCTTGCGCTACCGCGTAGACCTGCCCATCGGCGCCGCGCAACGAAGTCAACACCAGAATCCCGCCTTGCAGGTTGAGGGCATCGCCAATGGCCCCGGCGGTGATATCGATTTTCATTCCGGGTTGGGCAAATGCCGGCAGCGTGGCGGTCACCATCACGGCCGCCGTGTTCTTGACCCGAATGGCGGTGGGCGAGACGGCCACGCCCATGCGCTCCAGGATGTTGGTCAAGCTCTGGTTCGAGAAGGTGGTCTGTTGCGTGTCTCCGGTGCCGGCGAGGCCAACCACCACGCCGTATCCGATCAGTTGGTTCTCGCGCACGCCTTCAATCGTGACCAGATCCTTGAGCCGCGCCGCGGCGGCCTCGCCGGCGGCGAGCGAGATCGCCACGCAAACGGAGATGCAGATTCGTTTTCCCATCAGAATGGCAATAACCACAGCATCAATCGGTACAGGAAGTTGGGCCGGCGTATGGCATCGCCCACCACGCCTTTGCCGTCGATGTGGACTTCGAGTTGCGCCAGGCGCGCGGACAGCACGCTGTTGGTGGCATCGATGTCGGCCGGGCGGACCACCCCGCGCACGGTGATGAGCTGGTGCTCGGAATTGACCTGGATCTCCTTGGACGCCTCCACCACCAGGCCACCGTTAGGCAGCACGTGGGTAACGCGTGCCGTGAGCGTAGTCGTGAGGGTGGTGGTGCGGCTGGTGGTGCCCTGACCCGAGAGTTGCGACGAGCCCGCCATGTTGGCCAGGTTCACCAGCGACCCTCCGGGCGGGTCGATTCCCGCCAGGCTGCTGACGGAGTTGACCGCGCTGGAGGCGCGCGACGTCTTGGTGACGCCGGTCGACACCGCCGACGCCTGCTCGGCCACCACGATGGTCAGCACATCGTCCACCTGGCTGGCCCGCACATCGCGCGCCGCGTCGGCCAAACGCGAACCCGCCTGCCAGATGGAACCGGGCGAGGCTGGCACCGCTACCGCCGAGCGCGCTTCCGACTCCGCCACGTACCGGTTGAGCGGGTTGCTGCCCGCCGTGGTGAGCTTTTTCTTCTTCGCCCATATCGGCGCCGCGCCGCACATGGCGACGACTAGCGCCACGGCGAGGGTCGATCTCATGGTTGACGCTCCTTGTCCGGTTGGCCGTCGAAGGCCGCTCGCCGCGCGGGATCTACAGTTGCTTTGCCCGGCCCCAGGACGCGCGCGCGAATGAGCTGGTGCGAAGAGGGGTTGCGCACGGAGACGATCTCGCCCACCGCTCCCGCGCTTTCCGCGGTGCCTTCCAGTTTGAGGAATGCTCCGCCGTTCCGCACTTCCACTTCCACCGTGTCGCCCGTGGTAACCACCTTCGGTTCGGTGAGTTGATCGGTGCGCAGGGCTGCGCCCACCGGGATGGGGCGGCGGGGCCAAAGGCCGATGACCTCGGCGAGCGATTGTGCGTAAGGCTCCTCGGTCGGGAACTCCTGCCGCGTGACGGCAATCACCTGTGACGGCGTGACCGGCCGCCCGGGCTGGAGGTCGGCGGCCGCCACTACGCGCGCCACGCTTTCGGTGATGCGAACCCGCGCCCAAACGTGGAAGCGGCGGTTTTCCGCGTAGGCGATCCAGCCGTTCCAGAGCGCCGAGCCCGCCTCGCGCCGCAACGCGGACCTGGGAAACTCGAGCGGACCGGCGGGCGCCGGCTGGCGGCTGAAATCGAGAATCGAAATGGCCGCCGTGGGCCAAGACCGGCGCATGGCATCGAGCAGCCGCTGTGGGTCGAGCGCCTTTACCGGCCGCGCCACGCAAAGCGGAGTGCCGGGGACCTGGCTGAGATGCCAGTGCGCCGCCAGTTGGCGCAGTTCCAAGGAACGGAATACGCGCGCCATCCCGGGCATGGGGGCCGGCGCCAGAGGCGTTTCCGGTGCGAGCGTGCCCAAAGCAGGCCACGCCGGCGCGAGGTCGCGCGCCAGGATCTGCGACGAGCCGGGGCTGAGGGCGAGACATGCGGCGAATGTGAGTGTGGCGATCATCGGCTGAGTTGGTTCACCTGCTGGTACATCTGATCGGCGGCGGTGACCACTTTCGAGTTGGCCTCATAGCCGCGCTGCGCCTGGATCAGGTTGATGAACTCATTCACGATCGAGGTGTTGGACTGTTCGACGTAACCCTGTAGCAGCGAGCCCATCCCTTCCGGGCCGCCCGGCAACCCGACCGTCGCGTCTCCGGAAGCGTCCGTGGGCGTATACAGACCGTTGCCCAGGCTGTTCAACCCGGCCGGATTCTGAAAATTGGCAAGTTGGATCTGTCCGGCCTGCTGGGTCGCCGTCTGGTTGGGCAGCGTGTAGCTGATTGTGCCGTCGGCCGCGATGGTCACCTGTTGGGCGGCGGCCGGTATGGTGATTTGCGGTTGCAGCGCATACCCCTCTCCGTTGACGATGTTGCCGTTCTTATCCAATTGGAACTGCCCGTTGCGGGTGTAGGCCAATTCGCCGTTCGGCTGCATGATCTGGAAGAAGCCGCCGCCCTGGATCGCCACATCGAGCGGGTTGTCGGTCTCGGAAAAGGCCCCTTCGGTGAAGATGATTTCATTCGAAGTGGGGCGCGTGCCGAGGCCAAGCTGTAATCCGGCGGGGATGAGAGTCTGCTGGCCCGATGACGCGCCCGGCTGCAGCACGCTCTGGTACATCAAGTCCTGAAACTGCGCGCGCCGCGCTTTGTAACCCACCGTATTGGCGTTGGACAGATTATTGGCGATGTTATCGACGTTCATTTCCTGTGCCGCCATGCCGCTGGCCGCGCTATATAGTGCCCGAATCATCCGCTTCTCCTTGCCTGATCAAACCCCGTTCCGTCAACCCGTTTTCGTGGAACCTTGTCTTCGTCAAACCTTGGCCACCTGTTCGACCGCCTGCTTGCTCATGTCGAGCGCCGTGGAGGCAGCTTTTTGCAACATCTCAAACTGCCGCATGATGTTGATCAGCCGCACCGCCGATTCCGCAGTCCCGGTGTTGGATGCTTCGAGCTTGCCCTGCACGACGGTGGTTCCGGCGTCCGCCGCGGGCGCGGGAGACGCGCCGGCCGAGCGGAAGTAGTTATTGCCCTGCTTGGCCAGCCCCGCGGCTCCCGGAAAATCGACTACATGCAGTTGGCCAACCGCCTGGCCGTTCTGGCTGACCGTGCCATCGCCGGAAACCTCGATCTTTCCCGAAGCTTGGAGGCGCAGCACGGCGCCGCCCGCGCCACTTACCGGATAACCGTCCGCCGTAGCCAGCGTGCCGTCGGCCGCCAGGTGAAAACTGCCGTTGCGGGTATACAGCGGCCCGCCAGGCGACTGGACCGTGAAAAACCCTTTGCCGGAAAGCGCCAGGTCGAGGGCGTTGCCGGTGGGTTGGATCACGCCCTGCGCGAGATCGATCCACGGCCGCTCGATCACCGGCATGGTGGCGATCTGGCCCGCATCCGCGGCCTCGGGCGATACATAGAGGCTGTAGAATTCGCGGTCGGCCTTGTATCCCCCGGTGGAGGCGTTCGCCACGTTGTTGGCCACCAGGTCGAGCGATTCCATGCGGGAGCGAAGGCCGCTGGCCGCCATTGCGGTCATGGGATCCATGGCGGCATTGACAATTGCACGTGGCGGGCCAAGCGGGTCTGCGGCGGCACATCTCTCATAGCACGGTGACAAAGGCCCTTGAGAAGGCGCCGGACGTCTGTCCTCGCGCCGTTTTTTTGCCGCCAGCGCGCCGCGCGGCATTTTCTTGCCACCCGCCTTCGACTCAATCCATTGAAAACGGGTTCCTGCGGTTTGGCCCGGCGAGTGCATTTTCGGACGGCATGAACGTCGCCGCGCCGCGGACCCTCTCCACCGGAATCGAAGCCGCGTTGGCCGCCACGTCGAACGCGCCAGTGTCGAAATCGGCCGGCTCCGCCCCGCCATCCGCGACCGGAGCGGCGTTTTTTCCGGACCTGCTCGGTCAAATGGTAGATTCCGAAATCGAGAACCAGCCTTCCTCCCGGCGAGAAGCGCCGCCGGGCTCGAAGGCAACCGCCATGGTCACTGTTCGCGCCTCCGGAAAGCTGGCTGGTGAGAGGAAACAGACAGTATCTGCAGCCACCACCTCAGCCACCGCTGCGGAGTCGGGTCAGAATCCAGTGACTCCCGATCTGGCCAGTGCGCGAACGCACTATCCATGGCTGCCTCAGGACGGAGCGTTGTTCCTGACGGCGGCTTCGAGCGGCCCATTCTCCGAAACCCTAGACACTAGCGGCGATGGTACGGCACGCAAGGCCTCGCCCACCCTGGTTGGAGCGAACGGCGAAGCGGCGTCCGGCCAGGGGCACGCAACCCGCGCCACGGCCAAGCTCGGACAGGCCTTGGCGGACGCCACCTCGCCGCCCGCTGGTGGCGAGCAGGCATCGAAGCCCGTCACGGAGTCGGCCGGAGAGTCAGTCACTCAGCCCTCGGAGTTGGCTCTCGGGGCCAGTGCCAACGCCGCAGCAGCGCAACAGGCGCTGGCGCTGTCCGGCCCGCACGCAGTCGCGGGCTCGGTGCCCGGCGCAACCGATGGCGCGGGCGCTCGGGTCGCGCGATGCGAGCCGGCGACCGCCGTTTCCAGCAGCCAAGCGATCGCGTCCAGTCCAAGCACCGCCGCCGCAATCGCGCCGCCGGATGGCCGAATGTCCACGGCAGGGTGGCAGGCGACCGCAGCAAACCAGAACATCGCGAAGACACAGGCGGCATCCACGGCAGCCGAAGGAGTGGACGCCGCCACCAGCGTGTTCGCGCGGCTCGCTGCGCCCAGCGCGGACCGCACCTTCGAACCGGATCGCAAAGCGATCGATCCGAGCGACGCCAACGCGGCGGACGGCGCCGGCGCATCTGACGGCGATAGCCTTGCGGAACAGGGCACCCTGGCTTTCCAGGCATTATTGGTTCCGGCTCCCGCCGCCGGTCCACAGCGTCCCGGCCAGGGATCGCGGGAAGCAGGCGACGATTCCGGCGGCCGGCAGCCGGCCCTCGAAGCGAGCGGCGGATTGAGCGGCGGACACTCTGGTTTCCGGTCCGCCCGCGATGCGGACCCCGGCCTCGCCAGTGCGGTGCGGCCCGGCCCAGCCGACGGCGCGCCGCAGGCCGAACTGGCTGCCAACGGTCTCTCCATGGTCGCGCCGGTTTCCTCCAACGCAGGCGTGGGCGCAGCGGCGCCGCCGCAGGGCACCCATCCGCAGCACGCCGCGGCGCCGGCACCATCGGACCTCTCCCTATGGGATGCGGCCGGGCCGGCACCCAAGCTCGCGGCAGGCGGCCCGGCGCGGGAAATCCAGCTCGAGTTGCGCGATGCCGATGCACGTGTTAACGTGCGGCTGATCGAGCGTGCGGGGTCGATCCAGGTGGACGTGCGCACACCCGACAGCCACCTGGCGGCCTCTTTACGCGACGACCTGCCTGCGCTAACGGCCCGGCTGGAGCAAACCGGCTTGCGCGCGGAAACCTGGCACGACGCTCCGGCGGCCGCGGCCGCGCGCATCAGGATGGCGGAGCCCGTCTCGAGCGCCGGTTTCCAATCGTCCCAAAACCAGTCGCGGCGGGAGGGCGGCGGGGGCAATCCGCGCGACGGCCAGCCGCAGGAAAAGCGGCAGCATCAAAACCAACCCGATCCAAAGGAGTTCTCATGGCTTTACACGTCACTCCAATAGCGAGCCCTTCATTGATAGTGCCGGAGGTTTCCATCCGGCGGCCGGCGGCGGGCAACACAACAGCCCGGCAGCCGGCCGCGAAGGTGGCAACGGCAACCCGGATGTCCCAGGTCACTTCCAGTTTCGATTCGTTGCTGGCGAGCAACTCGGCGGCGACGAGGCCGGCCGGGGCAATCGTCACTGCGGCCGCGAAGCGCCCAACCGCAGCCGCAACTGCCACGACGGCTTCCGCGGCGGCTGCCTCAGCCGCTGGCACGGCCGCTGCCTCTTCCTCGACTACCGCCGCGAGCGGCCTCTCCGATTTCGAATTATTATTTGGCGGCAGCTCTTATAATCCCGCTGACCCGATGGTTGCCGCGGCGGCTCCGTCCGCCAGCTCCGCGAGCGCCGCCGCGGCCCCGCCCACGGCACAGTCGGCCTTCGGAGCGGATGTGTGGATGACCGACCCCATCGGACTGAGCCCCGACGGCTCCACCTTCGGTTACAACCCGATCTATTTCGCCACCGAGAGCACCGCGCAGACCGTGGCGCAAATGGTGGGGGGAACGGTGGTAGCCAAGAACATGTTCACCCAGCCCGGCAACGCGTTCGTGCAGCAGCAAACGAACTACATGGTGCAAATGCCCAACGGCGCGCTCATCAATCCCGGCCTGGTAGCGTCGTTCTATACGTTTGGCTTCCCGCAATCGCAGATCAACACCATGATTGCCCAGGAGGTGGCGAACACGCCGCCCCCGGCACAAACAACGTAAGGAGAATTGCATGGCACCCACAGGCACCAGTACTTCGTCGTCCTCGACCGCGAGCTCGAGCGCCAGCGCCGCCTCCGACCAGGACATGTTCCTGCAGCTTCTGGTCTCGCAGCTCGAAAATCAAGACCCGCTCAACCCAGTAGACGGAACCACTTTTGTTACCCAGTTGGCGGAGTTCCAGCAGTTGGACACGTCCATTAGCACGGGATCGGATGTGTCCTCCATCCTGCAAGATCTCAACGGCCTGGTGGGCAACGGCAACACGAACACCACCGCCGGTAACACAGGCAACACCAGCGGCGCCACCGGCGCGACAACGAATTCGTAAGAGGAGACTCAATGTTTACTTCCTTTTCCACCGCACTTTCCGCACTCAATGCCGATTCCACCGCAATCGATGTGGTGGGCAACGATCTGGCGAACCTGAACACACCGGGCTACAAGGCCACCGAGCTATGCTTCAGCGACCTGGTAACCCAGTCGCTGGGAGCGGGCCTCGGAGTCACTCAGGTCGGCTTCGGCGTGGCGCAGCCCATCACCGAGGCCCAATATACCCAGCAAGGCGCCATCCAGACCTCGGGCGGCCTGGACGATGCCGCCATCCAGGGCGATGGTTTTTTTGTCGTTGCCAACAGCGCGGGGAACCTGCAATATACGCGCGCCGGCGATTTTCAGACCGACGCATCCGGCAATCTGACCACGGCCACGGGCGATTACGTACAGGGCTGGACGACCGTCGATCCCAACACCGGCCAGGTGGACACGAACGGGCCGATCGGCAACATTGTGGTCCCGGTGGGAACGCTCAAACCACCCGTCGCCACCACGCAAATCACCGCCAGCCTGAACCTGAACGCATCGTCGGCGGCGGACGCGACTTCGGACTTTACCATGCCGATCACCGTGTACGACAGTCTAGGCAACTCCCACGTTCTGACGCTGGACTTTCAAAACACCGGCGGCAACACGTGGAGCTATCAGGCAACCGTACCGGGCTCGGACGTCAGCGGAGGCACTGCGGGCACGCCATTCGACATTTCCGGTGCCAGCGGCACGCTGAGCTTCGACAGTAACGGCGACTTGACTTCTCCGGCCGCTGGAAGCCCGATCACCTTCACTGTCCCCGGACTGGCGGATGGAGCCTCGGATATGAACCTCAGTTGGAATTCGTACGACAGTGCCGGCAACTCCACGATTACGCAGTTCGGCCAACCTTCGGCTTACTCGGCCACCTCCCAGAACGGATCGGCGGCCGTCCAACTGAACCAGGTCGGCATGGGGAGCGGGGGGCAGATTCTGGCCGAATACACCGACGGCTCGCAGGTGGTGGTGGGACAAGTCGCGATGGCATCCATCCGCAACCCGGACACTTTGATCGCGGCCGGCAGCAACAATCTGACGCTCAGTTCTCTGACCGCCAATCCGGCGATCGGCATGCCCGGCACGGGCGGACGCGGCACCATCGTGGGCGGGTCGATCGAGGCCTCGACGGTGGACATCGCCAGCGAGTTCACCAGCCTGATCGTCTACCAGCGGGCCTATGAAGCCAATGCCCATGTGGTGACCACGGCCGATCAATTGAGCCAGGACACTATCAACTTAATTCACTAGTCCGCCGATGAATCCTCAAGAGGAAGTTGCTCCGCTGGGAGATATCCCGGTGGAGATCGAAATCGAGCTCGACCGCCGCATCATGACGGCGCGCGAAATCCTGCGCCTCGAACAAGGCAGCGTGATCGAAACGGTGCGGTCGGCGGGCGAGAACATCGACATCTACATCGGCGGCGTGCTGTGCGGCTCCGGTGAGATCGTGGTGATCGAAAGCACGCTGGGCGTGCGCATCACCGACTTCCGCGATGACTGAAACGCGAGGATACCTCTCGATGGATACGATCGGGCAGATGGGAGCGGTGGCCGCTGTTCTGGGCCTTCTCGGAAGTGCGCTCTGGTGGCTGCGGCGCCGCGGCATGGCCACCCTGGCAATCGGCAGGAAGCGCTCTCGCCGCAAGCTGGAACTGGTCGAGCGGCTGCCGCTCTCGCCGCAACATTCGCTCCACCTGGTGCGACTGGGGGAGACGATGCTATTGGTGGCCGCCTCGCCGGGCGGCTGTCGGCTGATCGAGCGCCGCCCCGCGGCGGCTGGTGCCGGCCGGGAGGAGGCCGTACGATGAAGGCCCGCACTCTGGCGGTTTGTCTGCTGGCCACGCCGGCCTTCGGCGCGACCTCTGAACCTCTCTCGCTATTCGGCATATCGGCCGGAAAGAACACGCTCAGCGTGCCCATGCAAGTGGTCATACTGCTCACCCTGATGACCTTGCTGCCCGCCGCCGTAATGTCCATCACGCCCTTCCTGAGGATCACCGTGGTGCTGCACTTCCTGCGGCAGGCGCTGGGGACGCAAACCACGCCCTCCAACCAGGTCCTGCTGGGGCTTGCGCTTTTTCTCACCATCCTCATCATGCAGCCCGTGGCGGCGGAGATGTATCACCGCGGCTGGGAGCCGATGGAGAATGGCAAACTGACAACTGAGCAGGCGATGACGGAGGCAGCCCAGCCGCTGCGCCAGTTTCTGGCGCGTTTCGCGCGCGAAAAAGACATCCGCCTGTTCCTCGAACTGGCGCACGCGCCGGCGCCGCGCAGCAGGGCCGATCTCGATCTCAAGATCCTGATTCCCGCCTACATCCTCTCCGAGCTCAAGACCGGTTTCCAGATCGGCGCCGTGCTCTTTTTGCCGTTCCTGGTGATCGACTTGGTGGTGGCCTCCGTGACGCTCTCGGTCGGCATGGTGCAACTGCCGCCGGTGATGATTTCAGCGCCGTTCAAGATCCTGCTCTTCGTGCTGGTCGACGGTTGGAATCTGGTAGTCGGATCGCTGATGAGGAGCTTCTACCAATGACGCCCAATCTGGTGGTGGATATCATCCGGCAGACACTGCTGACGGCGTTCTGGCTGGCCGCGCCGCTGCTGGCGATAGGGTTCGCGACCGGCATTGGCATCAGTCTGGTGCAGATTGCGACCTCGATGCAGGACAACGCCTTCAGCACGATTCCCCGGCTGGTCGCGTTCCTGGTGTCGCTACTGCTGCTGATGCCGTGGCTGATCCAGAAGTCGGTGGCGTTCACCGCGACACTGTGGGGGGATCTGGGCCGGTATGCCCGCTAACCTCACCGTTTCTTCCGGCACCGTGCTGGCATTTCTGCTGGTGCTGGCGCGAGTTTCGGGCGCCATGGTATTCGTGCCGCTGCCGGGTTTCAGCGGCACGCCGGGGATGGCCCGGTCTGCATTCTCTCTGGCGTTCACGCTGGCTCTGGCGCCGCGCTGGCCCCATTTGGACGGAATCGACGCCGACGCCGGAACCCTTGCTGCCTGGGCGATGGCTGAAGCGGCCATCGGAGTCGCCATCGGTCTGGCGGCCGCGATGGTGCTGGAAGTGGCCACCTTCGCCGCCCAGATGCTGGGCATGCCGGCGGGATACGGCTATGCCCAAACCGTGGATCCGAACACCCAGGCCGATGCGGGCATTCTGTTGGTGGTGGCGCAACTGACGGCGGGGATGCTGTTCTTCGCCCTGGGCATGGACAGGCAGGTGCTGCGCTTGTTCTCCGCCAGCCTGGAAAGAATTCCGCCGGGGGCCTATGTGTTTCAACCTAGCACGGCGGAAGCCTTCATCCGGCTGTCAGGAAGCCTGCTGGCCGCCGGAGCGCGGCTGGCGCTGCCGGTGGTCGCTCTGCTCGTGATGGTGGACGTGGCGCTGGCCCTGATGGGCCGGCTAAACGCGCAGTTGCAACTGCTCTCGCTGGCCTTCCCGGCCAAGATGCTCACCGCTCTGTTTGTCCTGGCGGCGGTACTGTCGCTGTATCCCAGAGTCTTGGCGCGGTTCAGTCTGGGGGCCTGGCGGGTGGCGCAGCAGGCGTTGGGGCTATGAACGCCGATGCCCGACCGCAGCGGCAAAACCGAACAGCCTACCGAACGCCGGGTCAAGAAGGCGCGCGAGGAAGGGCAGTTTCCCTCCGCGCGCGAATTCGTCTCGGCCCTGCAGTTCATGGTGTTTCTGCTGCTGGCCGGCGCCGGCGGGGGCGCATGGTTGAGCCAGTTTCGCGTCACCATGCGTGCCCTGCTGGAATTCGCATTTCAGGGCGAACTGCGCCCCGAAGGTTTGGTCCACGTACTCTACCAGGTGTTCTGGCACAACCTGGTGCCTTTGTTGCTCGGCGGCCTGGCGGTAGTCGTCGCCACACTGGGGCTGCGGCTGATGACTACCCGGTTCGGACTCAGTTTGAAAAGGCTGGCGCCGGATCCCGCGCGCTTCAGCCCAATGAGCCGTCTGCGCGATCTGCCGCGCCAGAATGTGGGGGCGCTGGTGGAAGCCGCGCTATTGCTGCCACTATTTCTTTGGGCGGTCTACGTCGTGGCGCGGGACAAACTGGATGCCTTGCTGGCCCTGCCGCTGGCGGGGTTGGAGGTCGGCTGGCGCTTCCTGGGCGTCGCGTTGATGGGTTTGTTCTGGAAGGCGGCCGGCGCCTTCCTGGTGTTCGGTACGGTCGACCTGTTCCGGCAGTTGCGCCGCTACCGCCGCGACCTGCAAATGAGCAAACAGGACATCAAGGAGGAGATGAAGGATATCGAGGGCAATCCGCAAATGAAAGCCCGCATCCGGCGCCTGCAGCGCGAGCGCGCCCGGCGGCGGATGATGAAGGACGTTCTCACGGCGACCGCAGTCGTCGTCAACCCCACCCACTTCGCGGTCGCCCTCCGCTACCAGACCGAGACCATGTCGGCGCCGCTGGTGGTGGCCAAAGGCAAGAACTACCTGGCCCAGCGCATCCGGCAAAAGGCGATCGAGCACCAGGTGCCGATTGTCGAAAATCCACCGCTGGCGCAGGCGCTTTATCACTCAGTCGACGTCGGCCAGGAGATCCCGCCGCACCTGTACCGCGCCGTGGCGGAGATTCTGGCTTACATCTTCAAACTCATGAACGGGAGGCTCCCAGGTTAAGGCCATGACGCCCGCCAAGGCGATACCGGCTCCCGCGCTGCCAGGGTGGATCGGCGGCTTGCCGCTGGACGCGCTCCGCCAGATGGCCGTGCCGCTGGCGGTGCTGGCCATCATCGTCGCACTGATCACGCCGCTGCCCGGGTTCGTGCTGGACTTTCTGGTGGTTGCCGATATTCTGCTGTCGGTGACCGTATTGATGGTTTCGCTCTATCTGGTTCGGCCCGTCGAGTTCAGTAGCTTTCCTACCACGCTCTTGCTGCTCACGCTCTACCGTCTGGCGCTCAACATCTCCTCGGCGCGGCTGATCCTGCTCAACGGCAACACCGGCACCACCGCCGCCGGCCAGGTGATCGGCGCCTTTGGCAGCTTCGTGGTGGGCGGCAACTACATCATCGGCGCGGTGATCTTCCTGGTATTGATCGCCATTCAGTACGTGGTGATCAACCATGGCGCGGTGCGCATTTCCGAGGTGACGGCGCGCTTCACCCTGGATGCGCTGCCGGGAAAGCAGATGTCGATCGATGCAGATCTCAACTCCGGTTTGATCGACGAAACCGAGGCCAAACGCCGGCGCAAACAGCTCGCCACCGAGGCCGAGTTTTACGGCGCGATGGACGGCGCTTCGCGGTTTACCCAGCGCGACGCGGTGGCCAGCATTCTGATCACCGGAATCAATATCGTGGCGGGTTTTTTGATCGGCGTGTTTCAGCACGGCATGGATTTTCAAAAAGCCATCGAGACGTACACCGTTTTGACCATCGGCGACGGTCTGGTCACGGTGATTCCCGCGCTCATGATTTCCATCTCCGGCGGTCTGATCGTGACCCGGGCCAGCTCGGACGCGCGCCTCGGAGTGGAGTTTCAGCGGCAGATTTTCGGCAATTCGCAGCCGCTGCTGCTGGCCGGTGGGGTACTGCTCGCCATGGCCGCCCTGCCCGGGATGCCCATGCTTCCGTTTCTGGCGCTGGGCGGCGGCGCCGGTGCCATCGGCTGGAAGATGAGAGAAAAGGAAAACCGCCAGACGCGGGACTCCGCCAAGGAGTCCAAGCCGCCGGCAGCCAAGGACCACCCCGAAGCGCTGCTGCGTGTCGAGCCGTTGGCAATCGAAGTCGGACTCGGCCTGGTGAACTTAGTCGAAGGCGCCCAGGAATCGCCCTTGCTGCGCCGCATCTCCGCCATCCGCAAGCAGTTGGCAGGGGATCTGGGCTACCTGCTGCCGCCCGTCCGCGTCACCGACAACCTGTCGCTGCGTAGCCGGGAATATATCATTTCGATGAAGGGGGTCGAAGTCGCCCGGTATGAACTGCCGCAAGGCAGGGAACTTGCCATACCCGGCGCCCAAATCGACCATGCGCTCGACGGCCAGCCGACGCGCGAGCCCGCCTTCGGCATCGGCGCCTTTTGGATTCCGCTCGAGCGCGCCGAGCGGGCGCGGCAGTCCGGCTATACGGTAGTGGACGGCGTGAGCGTGCTGGGCACGCATCTCTCCGAACTGATCCGCCGTCACGCATACGAGCTTTTTTCGCGCCAGGACGCCAAGCGGCTGCTCGACCGCGTAGCGATCGACAACCCCAAGGTGGTGGAGGATCTGGTGCCCAAGGTGCTGCCCCTGGCCGCTGTGCAGCGCGTGTTGCAGAACCTGTTGCGCGAGCGGGTGTCGATTCGCGACGCGGTTTCCATTCTGGAGGCGCTCGGCGAGGCCGGCGCCGCCACGCGCAATACCATCCTGCTGACCGAATACGCGCGTCAAACCATTCGCCGCTCGGTGGTCAAGCCATACTTGAACCGTGCCGGCGAACTGCCTGCCTGGTTTCTCGATCCGGCCATCGAACAGGCCGTCGAGGCCGGCGTGGAGCATGGCGAGCAAACCAGCCGCCTGACGCTGGCGCCGCAGGCAGTGCGCGACATTTTGAACCGCATCGGGGCTCGTGTGATGACGCCGGAAACCTCGGTGGTGGCGATTACCTCCACCGGCGCGCGCGCTTTCCTGCGGCAGATTACCGAGCCCACCATCCCCAACCTCTTCTTCCTGGCCCACAACGAGATTCCACCCGGAGTTCGCGTGCAATCGCTGGGAAGTATTTCGTAGTCTCGCTCTACAGGAAAACTCCCGTTCCGCCGATCAACCTCAATGACCGGCGAGCTCGCGCGCCCGCCGGGCGAGGTGCATTCGATGAGGATCAAGTCCTATTTCGCTGCCGCCGTGGAAGACGCCATGGCACAGGCGCGCCAGGAACTGGGGCCGGAGGCGATGCTGGTGAACAGTCGCAAAGCTCCGCCCGAGGCCCGCCACCTGGGGGAATACGAAGTCGTTTTCGCGGCCGAAAATGCCCCCGGCCAGGCGGAAGGCGCTGCCGCGCAAGTCCAGCTACAAGGTGGGAACGCCGACCGGCTGGCGATCGACGTCGCCAGCCTCAAGAACGAACTGGAGGGCATGCGGCGCGCTCTGGTGCGCTCGGCGTTTGCGCCCGCCCGCTGGAGCGGAGTGTCACCCACGGCATCGGAGGCCTACGCCGCGCTGGCCGCCCAGGAAGTGCTGCCCAGCCTGGCTCGCGAAATCGTCGAGGCGGCTGAAGCGCGAGTCTCGGCGGCGCGCACCACGGTGCCGCGGGCGGCGCAGAGCGAGGAGAAGGCTAATTGGCGTCAGGCCCTGGTGGAGGAAGTCCGTTCCCGCTTCACCGTCGAGCCCAGCTTGGGCCGGGGCGAATCCCCGCCCCGAGTGGCAGCCCTGGTCGGGCCGTCCGGCTCGGGCAAGACCACGACGCTGGTGAAGCTGGCCGTTCAATACGGTCTCGCCAGCCGGCGTCCGGTGGTGCTTTTGTCCGTCGACACGTTCCGCATCGCCGCCGCCGCGCAACTGCGATCCTTCGCGGCCATCCTCGGTGTCGGGCTTCAGGTGCTCGAAACCGTCGGCGCCTTGGCCCAGGCCATTGAGGAGAACCGCGGCAAGGATCTGATCTTGATCGACACTCCGGGGTTCGGTCCGGCCGATATGGAAGCCGACTGCGGATTGGCGCATTTTCTTTCTTCCCGCAGCGACATCGACACGCATTTGGTCCTATCGTCCTCGATGAAAGCCGCCGATGTAACTCGCATGGTGGATCGATTTGAGATCTTCCGGCCGCAGCGGATGCTGTTTACCAGACTGGACGAAACCGAGTCGCTCGGCCCGATTTTCAACGAAGCCGCGCGCACCGGGAAACCGTTGTCGTTCTTCGCCAATGGCCAGCGCATTCCGGAAGATCTGGAAGCTGTCACGTGGGACCGGCTGGTGGAGCGGCTCCTCGGCACGCCCGCCAGCCAGGCTGCTTCGGTGGCCTGAGCAGCCCAACGCAAAAGAGCGAACGCCTATGTATTCCCCTATGGCGCCTGAGGTGATCGGCGAAGAAGAACGCGAGCGGCTGATTCTGCAGCACCTGCCCCAAGTGCGGCTCATCGCGCGGCGGATTCAGGAGCGGCTGCCGGAAAACATCAGCCTGGAAGACCTGGTCTCGACCGGTGTGCTGGGCCTGATCTCGGCGATTGATAACTTCGACCCGCGCTTCAACGTGAAGCTGAAAACCTACGCCGAATACAAGATTCGCGGGGCCATCCTCGACAGCCTGCGCGGCTTGGATTGGGCTCCCCGGCAGAAACGCCGCAAAGCCAAACAGATCGAAACCGCCGTGAGCCAGGCCGAGCAGCGTCTCCAGCGCAGTCCAACCGAAGAGGAAATCGCGTTCGAGCTCGGCGTTACGCTCGACGAATACCATGAGTGGCTGGTGGAAACCCGCGGCTTGAACATCGCCAGTCTGGAGTATGCCTCCGGCGAAGGCTCCGGAGACCTGCTGCGTTACATCGCCGACGGGCAGGACAACTCGCCTTCCAGCCTCCTTGAACGCGCGGAACTGGAACGGCTGCTGGCGGCCGGGATTGATGGAATTCCCCAGATCGAGCGGACGGTGCTCAGTCTCTACTTCAATGAGGAACTCACGCTGCGCGAGATCGCCCAGGTGGTCAACCTTCACGAATCGCGCATATCCCAGCTCAAGTCGCAGGCGATTCTACGCCTGCGAAGCCACCTGGCGGCGCAGTGGCCAATCACCAGAGGAGTCATCGCCGTATGAGCCCGGGCGACAAGAGTCGAACCAATGCGCTTGAGGCGACCGGTAGAGCCGGCGGCGTCCTCAATCAGTGGACCGAAGACCTGGCGCAGGTATTGGCTTCCATGACCGACCAGCGGCCCCAGGTCGCCTGGCAGGCAGTCGGCGGCACAGCCGCTGAGGTGGCGTCCGGAGAATACCCATACCTCTGGTGGGAGCATCCCTTCTCGGCGGCGTCCGGCGCCCTTGCGTGGATCGGTTCTCCGCAACCCACCTGGGAGCGTGTCGGGACGCTGACCCTCAAGGCCGCCGGCCTCGACACGGTGGCTTCGAGTGAGGCCCAAAACACCTGGTTCGAGATTCTGGGGCAATCCCTGTCCGCGATGGCCCGATCGATCGGTGGCCTGCTGGGCCGCGAGATCACTTGCGGCACCGGCGCCGAGCGCGAAGCGGCACCGGAATCGACCGAATGGGCCTCCGTCTCGCTCACATTCGCGGATGGCGCACAACCGCCGTTGCTGGTGGCGTTCAGCCCAATCCTACTGTCGCTGATCGCCGCCCCGCCCGCTGGTGAGCCAGCCCAAGCCGAGCCGGCGCGCGCCGAATATACGAGCGACGCCGGCCAGTTGGCTTTGAACTCGCGGACCATCGGCCTGCTCCTCGATGTCGACCTTCCGGTCAGCATCTCGTTCGGTAAAACGCGCCTCCCCATGAAGGAAGTCCTCAAGCTGACCACCGGGTCGATCGTGGAACTGGACCGCGACGTCAATGACCCTGTGGAAGTGCTGGTCAATCAGCGCCTGATCGCGCGCGGTGAAGTGGTGGTCGTGGAGGGCAACTATGGCGTGAAGATCCAGGAAATCGCCAGCCGCAACGAACGCTTGCGGAGCATCCCATGAACACCTGCCTCATCGTGTTCTCGGCCGCCTTTCTGGTGGCCGTCGTGTGTGGCGGGACGGCCCTGCTGCTGGCGCGCCTGGCGATCGGCGCCGCCCGCCGGACCGCCGCTTTGGGAGCGAATATCCAAGTCAACATGGAGGCTCTGGTGGCCCGCTTCGAAAACCTGGAGCAACAAGCCGCCGATCTCCGCAGGCAACCAGCGGAAGCCGCCCCGGATGCCGGCAGGGCCGCGTTGAATCTGAACAAACGGGCGCAGGTTCTGCGCATGCACCGTCGCGGCGATCCCCCCGAACGGATCGCCTCGCTGCTCGAAGTCCCGCGCCAGGAGGTCGATCTGCTGATCAAGGTCCATCGCATCATCATCAGCCAGCTTTGAGGCGCACGAACCTTTCTTCGATTACAAGATCGTCTGACTGCGGCACGGTAGCCTGCAACGGCCCGGAGCGCAGGCGAGCCGGCATCCCTGATCGGCCTTGTCATTGGCCCGATGCATTCGCCCTGCACCTTCTCGGGAAAGCCGCTGGCATTGATACGCTTGACTCGCCATGTCCTGTGAGCTAACCGACCGCTGGTGCCACGTGCGAACAAGCCGACGTCACACCCCTTTTCCGGTTGTGCTAATCTGCGGGCGAGTATGTCTATCAGAATCGGACTCTGGGCATCTCTTGTTGCGCTGACAACATCGATTCCGGGACTTACCATTGGTTTGGTTGCAAGATCCCAACGCTGGTCAGCCAAGCGCTGCCGTAGGGCTTCGTTCCTTATGGCCTTGTCCTTCTGGTTGATTTGCGGTGGCGTGGCTCAATACGCGATGCACACAATCCCATACGGGTGGGTAGCGGAAGCACCATGGGCACGGTATGCGACGCAAACCCTCTGGTTTTCAGCGGTATTGATGGCGCCGATGGTGGCTCAGAAGATTGCGAACCCGGCGGCCAAGCTGGACATGCGGTATTGGTAGCCTCATGCTCTGGTGAGTCGAACGGCAAGTAACGCCTGGCGCTACCTTCCGCCCCTCAGAATCCGGATGCCGCCGTTGGAAGTGTCGAGATCGACCAGCGGGCCGCCCTTTCCTATGTCGCCCTCCAGGTGATTCTTACTGATTTCGCCATGCACCTTCATTTCGAATTCCGAGCTGATGGAGTCGTTGTTGGTAGAGGCGATCACATGGGCGTTGGTGCTGGACGGCAGGTGGACCGTAATCGAGCTGTTGGAGGTGTGGGCGCGAATCCCAGCCGCGAAATCCGCAGGCAGTTCGAGATCGATCGAGCCATTGTTGGTGGTGGCGCGCACGTCGCTCGAGGAGCGGTCGATCTCCGCCGTGATCGCGCTATTGCTGGTAGTGGCGTCGAGCGAGCCGCGTAGTTCCCGAACATCCACGTGGCCGTTCGAGGTTCGAAGTTGGGCGTCGCCCTCCAGATCCACCAGCTCGATTGGGCCATTCGAGGTCTCCGCGTCCAGCCTGCCGTGAAGGCGCTCCACACGCACCGAACCGTTGCTGGTGCGGAAATGCGACGGCCCCACGCCATCTGTGGTGTGGATGGCGCCGTTGCTGGCGGTGATGCGCTCGATCACAGTCGCGCGCGGAACCTTGATGACGAACCGCGCGCCCTGGTTGTTGCGCCGCTCCACCGGCCGGACGGCGCGGATGGAGACAGACCCGGTAGAGCGGTCGATGTCGATACGCAGGCTATCGGCGGCAGCCTGCGTGGGGCCGTACTTGGTTCCACCGATCTCGACGCTGTTCTCATCCCAACTCGTAACCTCGACCGAACCGTTAAACGTCTCGACCGAGATCCGGCTGCCCGGGGCACACGGGTAACTGTAGTGAAAATCGCGGCTGAAGTGTTGCCAGTTGCCATTGAAATCGTCAATATCGCAGCCGGCCAGCGTCAACATGGCTGCCAGCACGGGCGGAACAAGCAAAGCGCGCATGAAAACCCTCGTTTTCGGCTTACGCAGTGGCGGCTCGGAATGTTCCATGGAACAAACTGCCGGGAATGGCGTACAATCACCAAAGATATGACACCCGAAAACTCCCCGGCCGTCGAGCCGGCCCCAGCGGGAATGGGCGAATTCTCGCGAATCACCGGGGTCTTCTTCGACCCCAAGAAAACGTTTCAGGACATCGCCCAACGGCCCTCCTGGATTGTGCCGTTGGTGCTGATCATGATCGCCGCCCTGGCGGTGAGCATGACCATGGCGCAGCGCATCGGCTGGGAACGCATCGTTCGGCATGGCATGGAATCCAGCTCGCGGGCACAGCAGATGACGCCGGAGCAGCGCGAGCAGGGGGTCGCGATGGGCGTCAAAATCGCGTCGATCATGGGCTACGTCGGCATCGTTTTTGTGCCGCTGGTCTATGTGATCATGGCCGGCGTCCTGCTAGGCGTGGCATCGGGGATTTTCTCCGCGGGGGTCCGCTTCAAACAGGTTTTTGCGGTGGTGTGTTATGCGAGCCTCACCGGGCTGATCTCGTCGATCCTGACGATTGTGGTGCTGTACCTGAAGAACCCGGACGAAGTCAACGTGCAAAACATGCTGGTGTTCAACCCGGGGGCTTTCATGGACCCGGGAACAAGCTCGAAGTTCCTGTACTCGCTGGCCACCTCGCTCGACCTGTTTTCCTTTTGGACGATTTTGCTCATGGCCGTCGGCCTGAAAGCGGCGGCGGGCAAGAAGCTGACGTTCGGGGGCGCGGTCTTCGCCGTGGTGCTTCCCCTGGGCGGTCTACGTGCTCGGCAAGTCGGCGTGGGCTGGCTTCATGAGCTAGCCACGCCGGCTTGCCGTCCTCCGAGAAACTCGCTCGCTGGCGACCAATCGGGTGTCCGCCTGGGGACTGCCTGGCCGGGCGCATCCGTATCCTCGCTGGCAGCGCCGCTCTCCGCCCGGTCTTACCGTACTTATCTCCATACGCAGCAAACCGCGCCCAATCGGGTCATCTGGCGTGCGACATGGAGGTGGGAACCCGGCGGCTGGCTATGTATCCCCATGCGCTCGGAAATGTAGAAACTCGAGGGGTCGAGCTGAATCTCGACGTAGCACGCAGCAATGCATGCGCCACGAAGCGGCGATCAGGACCGCGGTTCGGCGGGCGGCGGGCGAGATCCCAGCACGTCGCGAATCTTTCTCGCCAGGGCTTCCCGGCTGAAGGGTTTGGGAAGGAATTCGACGCCGTGATCCAGCACGCCGTGGTGAATCACGGTGTTGTCGGTGTAACCGGACAGGTAAAGCACTTTCAAGTCGGGTCTGAGTTTGAGCAGATGGTCCGCCACCTGGCGGCCGCTCATGTTCGGCATCACCACGTCGGTCAGCAAGAGAGCGATAGGGCCGGGATAGGACGTGGCGATTTCGATGGCCTCGGCGCCGTTGGCCGCGGCCAGAATAGTGTGACCCAGTTTCCGCAGTATCTTCACCGTGAGATCGCGCACGGCTTGTTCGTCTTCGACCACCAGAATGGTCTCGGTGGACGGCGCTCGATTCGCCTCCACGGGACTGGCCGGTGGCAGACTGGCAGTTTCGGTGACGCGCGGGAAGTAGAGCTTGAAGGTAGTGCCCTGGCCGGGTTCGCTGTAAACCCAGATATCGCCGCCGAGTTGCTTAACCACGCCATACACGGTGGCCAGCCCCAGGCCCGTGCCTTTGCCCTTTTCCTTGGTGGTGAAAAACGGCTCGAAGAGGCGCCGGCGCGTCTCGGCATCCATGCCATGGCCGGTGTCGCTGACGGCCACCATGACAAACTCGCCGGGCTTCACGCCGAGGTGCGTCCGCGCGTAGGTCTCATCCAGGTATGTATTGGCTGTTTCCACGGTGATGCGGCCGCCCTTCGGCATCGCATCGCGGGCATTGAGCGCCAGATTGACGATCGCCTGCTCGATATGGTTCGGGTCCGCCTTGATATTGCCGATGTCCGCCGACAGGCTGAGAACCAGCTCGATGTCTTCGCCGATCAGCCTGCGCAACATCTTCTCGGTGTGCTCGACCGTGGTGTTCACATTCATCACGCAGGACCGCATGACTTGGCGGCGGCTGAAAGCCAATAGCTGCTGAGTCAGTGCGGCAGCGCGGTCGGCCGCCTTGAGCACCTCTTCGGCACAGCCCCGCAATGGATCGAGCGGCGAAAGGTCATCGAGGATCATGCGATTGTAGCCGGCGATCACGGTCAACATATTGTTGAAATCGTGCGCCACGCCGCCCGCGAGCCTTCCCACGGCTTCCATTTTCTGCGCCTGCAGCAGCCGGTCTTCGAGCTGCTTGCGGTCGCTGATGTCGTTGACGAAGGCGATCGCGAACACGCCCTCGGTGGTCTCGACGTAGCTGAGGCTGATCTCGACCGGAAACTCGGTTCCGTCCTTTCGCCGGCCGGCGAGGTCCATTCCAATGCCCATCGGACGGACGCGCGGCCGCGTGAAGTACTCTTCGCGGTCGCGTCCGTGAGCGCGGCGCTGAGACTCGGGGAGCAGAATTTCAATTCGGGCGCCGAGCAACTCCTCGCCGGTATAGCCGAACATCTCCTCGGTCTTGGGGTTGGCGAGCACAATACGGCCAGTACGATCGATGCTCAGAATCGCTTGTGACGCTGACTGCAGCAGCGCCATGACCAACTTTTCGCTTTCGTGCAAGAGAGTGATTGGGTCCCTGCGCTGGCTAGCGCCGCCTGCCGTGAGATCGGACATGGTCCCCCCATTACTGCTGGTATTGATTCTAGCAGGTCCGGGGTTGCGTGGCGTGGAAAAGGGAAGGAAAAGGGAAGGGGAATGGAACGGTTTGAAAGGCGGCGGTTGGCAGGCGAAAGCGCCTGCCCCACTTGTGGCGTCGGCGGATAGCGTGTGAAGAAACTCAGGTACGCAGCTGCGCCACTGGGGGCCATTCGTCTTCCAGGATGCTCCAGGTGGCCAGATCGACCCAGCGGTCGCCAACGTGCCCGGCCTGGCGGAGCACACCTTCCTTGGTGAAGCCAAGGCGCTCGGGAATGGCGCAGCTTCGGTGGTTGCCGACGGCGCATTGGATCACCACGCGGTGCAGGAGCATCTCCTCAAAAAGGTAATTCAGCATCCCGGCTACCGAGCGGGTGACGATTCCCTGCCCCTGGCGGCGGGATTCGATCCAGTAGCCGAGGCTGCACGCGCGGTTCGTCCAATCGATGGCATGGCAGCCGACAGAACCGGCGAGCGAGCCATCCACCCAAATGCCGCATTGCGGGCCGCGGTTATCCGTCCATTGCGGACTCACCACCTCTTCGATGAATTGGCGCACATCCTCGGCCGATTGGGTGCGGTCTACCCACGGCAGCCACTCGCGCAAATAGGCGCGGTCGCGGCCGGCGGCGGCGAACACGGCCTCGGCGTCACCGGGCTCGAGCAATTTAATTTCGATGCCTGGCGCTATGGTTCGCCGGAACATGCTTCCTCCACCACGGCCAGTGCGCGCACCGGAAAGGTGCCGAAGCCGGCCACTTTTGCCGGAACGGCGAAGAACCGGAAACCGGCGCCGGGGAGCGCGCCCAGATTGCACAGGTGCTCGCAAATGGGGATTTGGGCGCCGAGCAGAATGGTGTGCGCGGGCCGCGAGCCATCCGCGGTGTCGTCGATGTTATAAGAATCGATTCCCACCAGCGCCGCGCCGCGCTCGGCCAGGCAAGCCGCAGCGCCGGCGGTCAAGAACGGGTGCCCCTCAAAATAGGCATCGGTGCGCCAATGGCGGTCCCAGCCGGTATTCACCAGCACCGCTTTGCCGCGGACGTCCAGCCCGTCGAACGCGGTGGCCGCGATCGCGCGGCCCGGGTTCCGCACCACGATGCCTGCGAGATTCGCCAACGACTCGAGAGGCAACTGCGCCAGATCCGGACCGGAGGCGAAGCGGTGGAACGGCGAATCCAGATAGGTTCCGGTGTTGGCCACCATATCGATGCGGCCAATGTGAAACTCGGTGCCAGGCGCGTAGAAGGCGCGCGACGCCTCGCGCGTCAGGAAGTCGCAGATCAGCGGCGCGGGCAGGCCTTTGTAAGTCACCATGCCATGCTCCACCGTATGGCTCAGGTCCACCAGTTTGACGCCGCTCATGAGGTGCCGGAAGGTTTCTGCGGATTGCGCGATTTGGAAATCGCCGGGAATTCCGGCGTATCCGGCTGCACATATGCGGTGAGCCCTGCCTGCAGCAAGTCGAAAGCGGTATCCGGATCGTCGGCGTACTGGAACAGGTTCAGATCTTCGGCGCTGATGGTACCATACTTCACCAGCGCGTCGAAGTTGATAATTTCCTTCCAGTATTTCGAGCCGTAGAGCACCACGGTCACTTTCTTTGCGAGCTTCTGCGTCTGCGTGAGGGTGAGGATTTCCATCATCTCATCGAGCGTGCCGAAGCCGCCGGGAAAGACCACCAGCGCCTTGGACAAATAGGCGAACCAGAACTTACGCATGAAGAAGTAATGGAATTCGAAGCTCAGCTCCGGCGTGATAAACGGATTCGGGAACTGCTCGAAGGGCAGGCCGATGTTGAGCCCGACGGTCTTCCCGCCGGCATCGGCGGCGCCGCGATTGGCGGCCTCCATAATACCGGGACCGCCGCCGGAGCAGACCACGAAACGATAAGTGCCATTGGTGAACTGGGCGGCCCACTCCGTGAGCTTATGCGCCAGCGTGCGGGCGTCCTTGTAATATTGACCCAGTTCGCTGTCTTCGCGCACGCGCGCGGAGCCGAAGAACACGACCGTGTCGCGGATCTTCTCGCGGCGGAAATGGGCCAGCGGCTCCAGGAATTCCGACAGGATGCGGATCGCGCGCGCATCCGGGCTGTTCAAAAACTGCTCGTTGAGGTAGGCGACCGGACGGCGGCCGCCATTGGGAGGCGTTTGGTTAGTCATCGCTGTTCTAATTGATCGACTCTTTTCTTCAATTCCCGTAGGGTCTTCAGCATTTCGGGCAGCTTTTGGAAAGCGGTTATGGCGCGCAGCCATTCGCCAGCATCGAAGGCGGGCGAGCCGGATACGCGGGCGCCGGGGGGAACGTCGCCGCCCAAGCCGCTCTGCGCATAGACGATGGCGCCCTCATGCACGGTGAGGTGGCCGGCCGAACCGGCCTGTCCGGCGAGGAGCACATTGCGCTCCAGGGTAGTGCTGCCAGCCAGGCCAGCCTGGGCGCAGATGATATTGTCCTCACCCACCACGCAGGCGTGGCCGATCTGCACCAGGCTGTCGATCTTCGCGCCGCGCCGGACGCGAGTCTCGCCAATCGTGGCGCGATCGACCGACGTGAGGCTCTGCACTTCGACGTCGTCTTCGATGACGGTGACGCCGGATTGGACGATCTTGGCATGGGTGCCGTCGGCGCGCTTGGCGAAACCAAAGCCGTCGCCGCCGATTACGACGCCGTTCTGCAGGATCACGCGGTTGCCGATGCGGCAGAGTTCACGCACGGCGGCGTGAGAATGGGCGACGAAATCGTCGCCGATCTCGACGCCCTCGTAAATCACAACGTGCGGGTGCAGGACGGCGTTGCGGCCGATCTTCACACGCTCGCCGACCACGGCAAACGGGCCGATGGAGGGGTTCTCGCCGATGACGGCGCTGGCGGCGACCGAAGCCAAAGGATGAATCCCCGGGGCGGGCCGCGGCGGCTGATAGAACAAAGCCAGGGCGCGAGCGAAATCGAGGTAGGGATTGGCCGAAACCAGACAAGCGACGTCGACGCCGGCCAGCGGCTCGGCGACCAGAATCGCGCTGGCGCGGGTGCGCCTGGCTTTGGCGGCGTACTTCGGATTGGCCAGGAACGTGATGTGGCCGGGGCCGGCTTGTTCCACGGTGGCGACGCCGGTGATCTCGATTTCGTCCGAGCCCGCCAAACGGCAACCCAGGGCTTCGGCCAGAGTGTTTAGTTTCATAGGACGGTCTTGCAGTAGACTTTCAGCGTACCGCGCCGCGAGTGCGCGCGGGCTGGGAATACGAACTCATCGAACGCCGGATGTCAAGAAAAGGATCTTCCAATTTTACAAGGCGATAAAAATTGGTTGACATGCCGATTACAGCTCTGTTACTCTCCCAACATTCCATGATGAAAATCTGCCCCGCTGCACCGTCCAAGATCCTCCTTGTAGACGACAATCCCGATGGGCTGCTAGTGCGCCGCCTGTTGCTCGAAGAACTCGGGCTGGAGGTGGAGACGGCGCCGAACGGTGAAGAAGGGCTGCAGCGATTCGAGTGCGGGCGCTATGACGTAGTTGTCACGGATTATCGCATGCCGCGCATGGATGGCATCGAGATGATCCGCAGAATCCGCGCGCAGGATGCGGCGGCGCGCATCATCCTTCTATCGGGCTTCGTGGAACCGCTGGGGCTGAACGAGACCAACACCGGCGCAGACGCGGTGATCGCCAAGACGTCGAGCGAGCCGGCCATGCTGGCGCGCTCGGTGAAACGCCTACTGAACCGGACGCCCACGCGCAAGCCGCCGGCTTCGGTGCGCGCAACAGCCGCGGCGCGGGTAGCAGCGCTCTAAGAATCCCGCGAACCAATCCCATGCGTCATTTTCCGCGCCCGTTGGCAGCCCTGCTGCTGGTGGCTGCACTAGCCGCTGCCGTTCGCCATCCGGCCGCGGTGAAACCGTCCGCCGCGGTCCGCCGCTGGATGAAGGGGATGACGCTGCGCGATGAAGTGGCGCAACTGGTGTTCGTCGCCTTCCCCGGCGCGGCGCCCCATACGCGCTCGCGCGAGTATCTGCGATTCCTGCGGCTGATCCGCGACGTGAAAGTGGGCGGCCTGATCCTCACCAACACCGCCAACGGCGGCCGTACGATCCAGCATGCCGAGCCGTACGCGCTGGCCGCTTTTCTGAACCGGGTGCAGCGCATCGCCAAGGTGCCGCTGCTGGTGGGCGGCGATTTCGAGCGCGGCGCCTCGATGCGGGTTGCGGGCACCACGGTGTTTCCGCACGCGATGGCCTTCGGCGCGGCGGGCGATCCGGAGTTCTCGCGTTTCGAAGGCCAGGTGACGGCGCGCGAGGCGCGAGCGCTGGGCGTGCATTGGGTCTATTACCCGGTGGCCGACGTGAACATCAACCCCGACAACCCGGTCCTCAATATCCGCTCGTTTGGCGAGGACCCGCAGGCGGTGGCAGCCCAGGTGGCGGCCTTCATCGAGGGCGCGCATTCCGATCCCCACAACTATGTGTTGACGACGGCCAAGCACTTTCCAGGTCACGGCGACACGTCGGTGGACAGTCACCTGAATCTGGCCACCGTGCCGGCCTCGCGCGAGCGGCTGGAAAGTGTGGAACTGGTGCCCTTCCGCGCCGCCATCGCCGCCGGAACAGACGCGGTAATGACAGCTCACGTAGCCGTGCCGGTTCTCGCCCCGCCGGACTTGCCGGCCACTCTTTCCCCGGCCATCCTCACGGGCCTGCTGCGCGGCGAATTGCGGTTCAAGGGCCTCATCATCACCGACGCGCTGGACATGGGAGGCATCGTCAAGGGATTTCCGGCGGGCGACGCGGCCGTGCGCGCGATCGAAGCCGGCGCCGACACGCTGCTGATGCCGGCCGATGCGGAGGCCGCCATCCGCGCGGTGGTGGCGGCGGTGGAGAATGGCCGGATCAAACGCCGGCGCATCGAGGAAAGCGTGGTCAAGATTCTCGCGGCGAAGGAAAAGGTGGGGCTCGACCGCAAACGCTTCGTCAACGTGGAGGGCCTGGGCGACGTCATCAACTCGCCGGAGGCCAACGAAGAAGCGCAACAGGTGGCCGAACGCGCGGTCACGCTGGTGCGCAACGAGGGCGGCGTGCTTCCCCTGGCCGCTCCGGAGCGCGCGTGCTTCCTGACGCTGGCGGAGAGCCGCGACTCGAACGAGGGGCAGACGTTTTCCCAGGAAGTGCGAGCGCGGCTGGCGCATGCCACGGTGACTACGCTCGATCCATCGCTATCGCGCGCGGATGTGGACGCGGCGTTGGCACGCCTGACTCCATGCGAGACTTATGTGGTGGCGGCATTCGCGTCGGTAACGGCGTACCAGGGATCGCTCGGGCTGGGCGGCGATCTGCCGCACGCGATGGAAACGCTGACGGCCTCGGCGAAGCCGCTGGTGCTGGTGGCGCTGGGCAATCCATACCTATTGCGCAGTTTCCCCTCGGTCGCGGCATATCTGGCCACCTTCAGCAGTGTGGCGCCTTCGGAAGCGGCGGCGGTAAAGGCGCTGTGGGGCGAAATCGATATTCGCGGCCACTTGCCGGTCTCCATCCCCGGCCTGGCCGCCCGCGGCGATGGCATGCAGGTGAAAGCGTCCCGGCCGGCTCGCAGCGTGGCTCAGTAGGACAGACGATCGTTTTTTGTCGTCTGTCGCGCCCTGCGTGGATGCGCCGCTTGACAGACGACAGAAGGCGGTCGTCCGTCCTACCTTACCTGACGGCCGCTTCCTGGATAGCATTCGGGTGTACACAATCGGGGACTGGGGAGCCGTGGATCGCCGCGTTATGATTGAGCTGACATGTCTCTGACGCTACCACCACGGGGAGTCGATATCGTGCTGCTGGCCGTGTTGCTGGTGGCCGCGATATACGATGTCCGCTTCCGCCGTATTCCGAACTGGATCACCGTAACGGGGGCGGCGATGGGCCTGGCGCTGAACGCGTTTCTGTTCGGCCCGCCTGGCTCGTGGTTTTCGCTGGCGGGCGTCTGGTTCTCGCTGCGCGGGCTGGGCTTGGGGTTCGGCGTGTACTTCCTTCTGTACGTCATCCGCGCGATGGGCGCCGGGGACGTGAAACTGATGGCCGCGGTGGGAGCCATGGTGGGCTGGCAGGATTGGTTGGGAATCTTCGTGATTACCGCGGTTCTGGGCGGGGTGATGGCGGTGATTCTGGCGGCCTCGCACGGGCGCATCCAGAAGACGCTATGGAACGTCGTTTTCATTCTCACGGAAATGAAGAGCGGACGGCCGGCCTACATCAAGAAGGAAGAGTTGGACGTGCGCAGCCCCAAAGCGATGGGCCTGCCGCACGGCGCGGTGATCGGGGTCGGCGCGGTCTTCTTCCTCGTCGTCGCCGCGCGCTTCGCACCGTAAGGCGGGGCGTCGCAGCGCCTGCGTTTGAGCGACATTTAATCCGACAAAGTACACATTGGGCCAGCCCCGGCAGGGGCGAAAGAATGGCCCAGTGCGGCAGCAATGGGACCAGCCGTGAAATCGTCCAGCCCGGGAAACGGGGCAAAAAAGCGACCCTCGCTGACCTGCCGGCGCGGAATAACTCAACCGGGAACTTTCGCCGGATTATTCTTCCCGGCAAGCCGCGTTGATGTCCTGGCTTTCGAGTACACCGTGAGGCGCGCCACGCCTGGCGACGTTGATCATTGCCCGGCCCACACATTCGGTTGTGGTCACGTACTTGGGGATGAGCGCCTTCAAGACAGGGTAGAGCGGCCCAATGACCGCATACACGGACCTGAGCCATTTGGTTTTCGGGGCCGCGCCGTGGAGGGGTTGGATGAATCCCGGACGGAACATATAGGCCGCTTTGAACGGCACCTTGAGCAAGGCGTTCTCGGTTTCGCCTTTCACGCGCGCCCACATGGTGCGGCCGCGTTCGGAGCTGTCGGTGCCGGTTCCCGACACATAGATAAAAATCATGTCCGGATTTTGGCTGGCGAGGGTGCGCGCCACCGACATCGTGAGGTCGTAGGTTACGCGGCGGTAGTCCGGCTCCGCCATGCCAACTGACGAGACGCCGAGACAGAAGAAGCAGGCATCGTAGCCAGAGAGATCATTCTGGATCGCGGAGAGATCGGAAAGGTCCTGACGGACGAGTTCACGCAGCTTCGCGTGGCGCTGTGCGGTCGGCGCGCGGACGAGCGAAAGAACGGTCTCTACCTCGGGATCGAGCAAGCACTCTCGCAAAACGCCTTGCCCTACCATTCCCGTCGCGCCAAAGAGGATTACCCGCATGCGATTTCCCAAGCGTTGCGGCGCGCAGAAGCCGCCGGCTGCAAATGACGACACAGACGCAATACGACTGATCTAGCAATATCGATGAGGGAAAAACGGGCTTGGTGAAAGGGGCGAAGTCCCTCTCCGCTGCAAAGCGAGCCCGCGAGTGGAGTGCGCGTTTTACGAACGAAGGAGCTCGGCCTCTTCGAGCGTGATCTCTTCCGGACCGCTGCGCTCCGGCTCCTGGTCTTTCTTTTGTGCCCGCTTCGCAGCCTTATCGCGCTGCTTCTCAGCGCGCGCCATTTCTTTCTGTCGTTTCTGGAAGGTAGTTCGCGATCGGGTGGCCATAGGCTGTCTCCTTTTTCTGCTCTTCTATTCGGCTCGAACCGCCGTCATCCAATGCGCACAAACTCCTGCAACACCCGGAAGCAGCACAAACCGGATCCGAGTCCGCGCGAGAAGAGGACAGGGGCGGCAGTTGCGAGCGCCGCCCCTAATTTGATTTTACCTTACCAGCGTTTGTTTTGCCGGCCGCCGCCGCCGCCACCGCCGCGGTATCCACCGCCGCTGCCGCCGCGGTCTTCTTTCGGCCGGGCCTCATTGACATTCAGCGCCCTGCCATCGAGTTCCCTGCCATTCAGACCGGCAATGGCTGCATCGGCTTCGGTCGCCACACTCATTTCCACGAATCCAAAGCCTCTGGCACGTCCGGTGTCCCGGTCGGTAACGACGTTGACACGGTCCACCGTGCCATATTCCTCAAACATCGATCGAACCGCATCTTCGGTAGCTCCGAAGCTGAGGTTTCCAACGAAAATATTCTTCAATTAAGATCTTCTTTCTGAAATTTGCAGAGCAGCGAATCGCGGGCAGGATAGACGGTTGTGCCGGACTATGCGAGAGACCTCAATTAGCGGAACTGTCAAACTACATACCAATGGTAACACGAAACGATCCAGCCTGGAACGATTAAATTGCCGGGGCGGTAAAATTCCGCGATAGCACGAACGTTTGACGAGGTGCTCCGCTGCGGCAGCCCGCAGCCTTGCCGCGTTGGCCGCCTGGCTGCACCCGAGGCGATCCGATGACGTGCTCTCCAGTACGCCCGAATCGCGACGCGGGATCACATCTCGGCAAGGGCGGCCGTGCCGCTCTGTACGGCCGCAGCCTGGTCCTTACGCCGGATCGCCTTCACCATGGACTTCACGTGCGGTATCGCACGGGCCGCCCTTTCGTAAACCGGCACCAGCGCTGGCGCTCGGTTCAAAGCGTCCGTTCTATAACCCTTGTACAGCGGGCGTGCCATTTGATGCATTTCGTACAGACATTCGCCGCCCGACTCTATGTGATCGTCCCATCCCTCCTTGTCCGGGCTCTGCAGCGACCGCAACATTCCGCGAAGAAGGACTTTCGTGCTGTCATATAACATAGGATTACCCGTTCCCCTTGACGAAGTTACTTCCCCGAGCCGATTGGGGCGCCGGGGTTGAATCCGTGGCTAGCACTGTAATGAGTGGAGTTAATTGTATTGTAGCACATGCCGGACCCGTGCTGGTACGACATAAGAGAGTGGCAGGTATGGCCGCTGAAAAGATGAATCCGGGCCAGTGAGTACGTGACTGCTCCAAAGCACTCGCCTGCCTCCATCCAAATGTGCGGGTTCCCAGACTTGTTATGCTGAGAAGTCGTGGAGTGAAAATGCGGAACAGAACGCTGCCGTGGTTGATCGCGATCTTCCTCGCGATGACGGCCGGCGCCGCCGGTCAGTCGCCCGCTGAAGGCCAGTTGGCTCGTTTTCAGGAGAAGATCCGGCGCGACATCGCCGGCATTCCGAACTATACCTGCCTGGAGACGATCGAGCGCGCGCGCCGTACGCCGCCTCTCGACTTCATGCCGGCCGGAAGGGTTCGCCTGGAGGTCTCCAGCGTGGCCGGTAAAGAACTGTTCGCCCAGCCCGGCGCCCGCCGCTTCGAAGATCGGGACGCGTCGTCCCTGGTGCCCCCCGGCGCTGTCGGCAGCGGCATGTTCGCCTCCTTTGCTCGCCGTCTGTTTGTCAACGGCAGAGCCACTCTCCGCTACAGGCGCGTGGAGAACCTGGAAGGGCACCATAATGGTTCCGTCCGCTACGATTTTCGTGTCAAGAAACAAGAGGGCGGCCTCACATTAGAGATTGCCAACGTCTCGGAGACAGTGGCCGTCAAAGGCTCCTTCTGGTTCGACCCGGTCTCTCTAGACCTGATTCGCCTGGACGTGTACGGCGAGGATATGCCGGCTGACCTGAACCTCGATCTAGCTGGCACCCGCACCGATTACGCCCACGCGCACATCGGAGAATCCAACGCTTTGCTGCCCAAACGATGCGAACTGACGATGACGTTTTTGTCCGGTGTAACGTACCGCGATGTGATCGATTTCTCCCAGTGTCACGAGTACCGCGCCGAATCGACGATCAATTTCGATCACTAGCGTCCAGCTTCTTTGGGAAAATTCGGGCTGTCTCCGAAATTCCGGAACGCGCCGCGTGCGCCCGCTATACTGGATGATCCACCTATGGAACGAACGCGACTAATCACCGTGATGCTGGCAGGCGCCATGGTCCTCGTCTGCTATGCCTTGATCCTGCGCGGCATGTTCGGCCAATGGATGACCGACGAGGACATGGGCCATGGGATCGCGGTGCCCCTCGTGATCCTGTGGGTCGTGTGGCGCGAGCGCAGCCGGTGGCAGGCGTTGCCGCAGCGGCCGAGCTGGTGGGGCTTCGCGTTCCTCGCGGCGGGGGCGGCCATGCATTTTGTGGCGGCGCTCGGTGTGGGCCTCTTCGTGGGCTCGGTGGCGTTTCTGGTTTCGGCGGCCGGCGTGGTGGTTTGTCTGGGAGGCTTCGCTCTGCTCCGGGCCTGGACGTTTCCGTTCCTGCTGGCGCTGTTCATGCTGCCGAAGCTCGCCATCGTCTACAACCTGGTCACGCTGCCCCTGCAACTGATGGCCAGCCGCGTCGCCGCCTGGATGCTCTCGGTCACCGGGTTCGGTGTGATTCGCGACGGCAATGTGCTGGAAGTGGGCGGCCATCGCATCCTGGTGGCGGAGGCTTGTAGCGGGATTCGCTACCTGATTCCGCTGGCCTTCATGGGTGTGCTGCTGGCGTACCTCTACGATCCCAAGCCCTGGATGCGCGGAGCGCTTTTTGCATTAGCAGTCCCGCTGGCGATCGCCGGCAATGCATTGCGTGTTGCGGCGTCCGGCGCCTGGCCCGCGGTGGCTGAGGGGACGCTCCACATGGTATGCGGCTGGTTCATCTTTGCCCTGTGCCTCGGGGCGCTGCTGGCGATGCGCCGCCTGATCGACGCGCTTTACACCCGGTGCCATGCCTGATCTTAAAACCATCCTGGTCACCGCGTTCCTCGCCGTGCAGGCCGGCGCCATCTATTGGGCGGCGTCCGGAGAGCGCGTACCCGCGCCGCCGGACCTGGCGAAGCTGGCGCCGCAGTTTGGCGGCTGGGTGCAGGTAAGGCAGGAGTCCATCGACGCCGCTACCCGGTCGCAGCTCGGAGCCGACCGATTGCTGAGCCGAAGCTATTTTCACGTCCCGGCGGGCCCGTTCGCAAATCTGTTTGTGGCCTGGTTCGGGTCGCAGCGCGATGGGACTCGCCAGCCGCACTCTCCCAAGGTCTGCTTGCCGGGAAACGGTTGGATACCGGAAGTGGCCGGCGAGATCACGCTCAACACTGTCGCCGGCGCCATCACGGTGAACCGGTATGTCATCCATAACCGCGGGACACGCGCCATCGTGCTGTATTGGTACCAGACCTCGCGGCGCGTGATCGCAAGCGAGTGGGATGCCAAGTTCTGGCTGGCGGTCGATGCTCTGCGCGACAAGCGAACCGACACCGCCATCGTGCGCGTGGCGGTGGCCATCCCGCCCGGCCGGGACGCCGCCGCGACTGCTGCGGCCGAGGCGTTCGCGCGACGAATCTACCCGCTGCTGCTGGCCAACTTCCCGCGATAGCGCCGCACGGTCGGGCAGTAGTGTGTTCGGTTACAAAATAGAACGGGCACCATGCTGCCCCACGGCAGCGTGGTGCCCGTAATTTCGGTGTGTGTGCCTGCTGTTCAGGCGCGCGCGAACTTGCGCCTGGCTTGAATCAGCAGGATCACCGCAAACCCAACACCTAGCAAGGTGATCGAACTCGGCGCCGGGGTGCTAGTCGTCCCCCCGCCAGTACCGACTACAACCCCCAGACTGGCGGTGGGCGCTCCCTCCAGGCTGAAATAACTCGTACCACCGCTTGCCGCAATCGCGGGGCTGAAATTCACGGTTCCACTGTTGGCGTTGGTGATGGCGAACGTCGAAGTCGGACCCTGGTAATCCCCCGGATCCGTGCCGGCGGTCTGGCTGGCAGTGCAATAGCCGCTGCCCACAAACGTGAAGGTGCAGATTCCGTCACCGTCGAAACCGAAAATGTCGCTTCCGGTCAGGGCCAGGGAGCTGACGGTGCTTGCGCTATTGTTCACGACGCCGACCAGCACGTCTTCGGATTCCTCGTAAGGAGTCGGTGACGGCTGCGGACACGCTTCCGTTCGCGGCGATCGTGATCACGACGTTGCACCCGGTGGCTGCGTTGTCGGGGCTATGTGGGAACGCAGTCGCTCCTGAACCGGCGGGGCAGACCGAACCGGCGAACGCGGCGCTGGCGACCCAAGCAAGAACCGCGGCAACTAGCAGAAAACGCTTCATCTGATATGTATCCTCCCGTTACGAAAAGTAACGCGCACTAACACCCATGGCAAATGGGGGTGTCTTAAGATAAACCGAATTTGTGAACGGGTCAATGAAAAAACAGGCGACAAATGGAAATTCTGAAGGAAACTTCCATGAGACACGACTGGGAAACCCCGGCAATTGTTCAGTGTGTGGTGGCAAGGGCTGGCAGGACGACTGATTTCAAGGTAGCCCAATTTACAAATTCATAGCGCCCGCTCCAGCGTCGTGATGTCGACTAAGCCGCAGGCGCCATAGAGCGCGGGCAGAAGGCGCGATGCGGGATAGCGGCGGCGCAACTCGGCGATGCGCATGGTTCCGGAGCGGTAGACGGGGAGATACATGCGGCCGAGCAGCGGATGGCGGCCCCAGGCGCCGGAGAGTTTATCGGCGCGTTCGGGCGAAACCAGGAAATCGCGGCGCAGCGTCTCGGCGACAGAGGCCTGCGCGGCGCCTTCGCCCCAGGTCAGGAACGACGATTGGTTCTTGGCATCGTCTTGCAGCAGGGCCAGCAGCACGCCGATCTGCAGATCCGGGTCGGGTAACTGATCTACCTCGGTAACACCGTACGCCATCAGAATGGCGTTGTTGGCGATGCCTTCGAACAGCGCGGCGGCGCGCGTGTTCATCGTCAGGACAGTGGCCTCGAAGCCGACCTCGCCGCGGGCGTACAGGTCTTGTAGGTAAGCGAAAGTGGTGACATGGCCGGGCACCACCTCGTGACTCACCAGTTGCAGGAATTCCGGGAGCGAGGTTTCGAGCGAGGCGTTGATCTCATAGGTGGCCTCATATTCGGGGCTGCCATCGGGGCGGCGGGCGCGGCCGAGGTAGTTCATCGAGCCGGAAAACCAGGCATCCTGGATGGGCAGGAACTGAATGTTGGCGCGCGGGACAGTGGCGAATTCGGGCGGCAGGTGAGGGACGACATGGGCAGCGGTAAGTTGATCGAAGTGGCCGATCACGGCTGCACCGAGCAGGCGGATGGATGCCATGGACACGCGATGGCGCGCGCGCCAGGCATCCACCGCCGCCAGGAGGTCGCCCGAACCACCGAGCAATTGCGCCACGCGTTCTCGCTTTTGCGCCGGGTCGGAGGGTTCCGGAGGCCTGCCGGTCGAGGCTTCCACACAACGTTCATAAGGGACCGGCGCGCCGCGGCCGAGGATCTCCATGGCAAGGTCCCACATGGTTTCGAAACACAGGGCGAGGCCCGCCAGGTATTCGCCGCGCAGGCCGCCCGACTCGGCGCCAGCGCCCTTCAGTCCCTCGATGGCGCCGGGAATGTCGACTTGGGCGAGGTAGCGGCCGATGGCGGCGGCGTCGGGCGTCTTGGCGGAAACGCCGCCTGAGGCGCGAACCGGGGCAGCCTCGGCGACGGTGTAGGCGAGCGGCAGCGGTTCATCGCTGAACCAGGAATCGGCAATGAACCGGCCCGTGCCGGAGGCGCAAAGGACGTCACCGCCCCAAAGCGTGTCAATGCCCAGGATGGCGTTGCCGACGAGTGTTTCCAGGCTCATACTGCATTCTCCTTTTGCCGGTGGATGGCGCTGAACCACAGATAGGCGCAGAGGCCCAGGAACATCAGGCCGGACAGGCTCTGCGAAACCAGCTCGTTTCCGTAGAAGGGCGTGTGGATCCAGGCTTCTGTGTAGCCGGGGATGAGGCGGCAGGCCGCGCCGAACACACCGCCCAGCGCGCCGCCCGCCATCAGGCCGCTGGCGATCACCACGCCGCGTTCGCGCGCCGTGGCGTCGCGCTTCGACACCAGGTGTGCCAGGAAGCCGCCGACCAGCGCCGGGGTGTTCAGCTCGAGCGGCAGGTACATACCGAGCGCGAAAATCAGCGCCGGGACGCCGAGCATTTCCATGGAGACCGCAATCGCGGCGCCGGCGCCGAATAACAGGTACGCCACCGGCTGCCGGCTCATGAATCCTTCGACCAGCGCTTTCATGATGGAGGCTTGCGGCGAAGGCAGAACCACACGCGGATCGCCGGGCACCGCTTCGCCGAACTGGAACGCGCGGGCCAGCATCACGATGGTCAGACCGACAGCCACCGATGCGGCCAGCACCCCCAGAAATTTCACTTTCTCCTGCGCCGCCGGCGTGGAACCGAGCCAATAGCCCACTTTGAAATCCGTGATGGCCTGCCCGGAAACCGAGAGCGCGGTGCACACCATGCCGGCCAGCGCCATCACGAAGAACATGCCGGTGGTGCCGGAAAGGCCGAAGCGCAGCAGCACAATCGACGAAATGATGATGGTGAGCATAGTCATGCCGGAGACCGGGTTGCGCGCGGTGGTGGCGATGGCGTTGGCGGCCACGCTGGTGAAGAAGAAGGAAAACACCACCGCCAGCACCACGCCGATCAGGATCACCGCGGGCGCGGAGGACAGCGTGCCGAGCAGCGCGCCGACGGCGACGGCGCTGACGATCACGCCCACCAGGACGGTCATCACCGGCAGGTCGCGGTCGGTGCGCTCGCCGGAGGCGGTTTCGCCGGCACGGAAGGTGCGCGCCGCCACGCCGAACGAGCCGGCCACAATGCGGATGGATTTGACGATGCCGAAAATGCCCGCCGTGGCGATGGCGCCCACACCCACGAAGCGCACATAGCCGCGGAAGATCTGTGTGGCCGTCATCTGGGAGATGGGGATGGAGGCCGGATAAACGGCGGTGGTGTGCTCGCGGCCGATCATCCAGACGAGTGGCACCAGCACCAGGTTGGAGAGCACGCCGCCGGCGCACAGGATCATCGAGCTGCGCAGGCCCATCACGTAGCCCAATCCGAGAATGAATCCGATGGCGTCGAAGCCGACGGCGACTTTGGCGCGCTCCGATAACATACGAACGGCGGGCACGAATTGAAAGTCGAGATATTCCTTCCACACCTGGAAGGTGGTCACCAGAAAATCGTAGACGCCGGAAATGGCGGTGGCCACCAGCAGCAGCTTCGCCTGCGAGCCGCCCTTCTCGCCGGTGACCAGCACCTCGGTGATGGCGGTGGCTTCCGGGTACGGGAACATGCCGTGCATGTCGCGCACGAAGTAGCGGCGCAGCGGGATCAGGAACAGGACGCCCAGGCAGCCGCCCGCGATACAGATGCAGATGGTCTGCACGGGGTGCGGAGCGAGATTGAGGATGTAAAGTGCCGGGAGAGTGAACACCGCGCCGGCCACCACCGATCCGGCCACGCCGCCGATGCCGGTGATGATGACGTTTTCGAGGACAGTGGACCGGCGCCGGTAGACGCGCGCGAGGCCGATGGCAAGGATGGAGATAGGGATGGCGGCCTCCATCACCTGGCCCACCTTCAGCCCGGAGTAGGCGGACGCCACGGTGAATACAACGCAGAGAAACACGCCCCAGCCGATTGACCGCGGCGTGAGCTCGGGCAGCCGCTCGGCCGCGGCGACCGGCGGCTGATAGGCCTCGCCGGGTTCGAGCGGCGTGTAGGCGTTGGAAGGTAGCTGTTTGGCCGGCGCGGCAGTTGCCATTGAATCAGCCTCCGGGCGTGCAATGAACCCGTATGCTACTACACTTAAGGGGCGGCAACTTGGCAAAGATTGCTAACTCGTCCCCAGGGGGTATGCAACAGAAAAAAGGGGCAGAAGATTACTCTTCTGCCCCGGCGAAAGTCATGCCTGTCGAGTCGTTCAGAACACAATGCGGCCGCTGACCTGCATGCGCTTAGCCTGGGTTCCATCCGGGAAGCCGGCGTCGGCGCTCGGGATATATAGATTCTGCGGCGAGGCGGTCAGGATGCCGTTGGCTTCGGTGTAGCCGATGCTGCTCTTGTACGAAGTTGCCGCCCACGAACCCGAGACGTTGAACATCTCAAAGTTGAGGATCAGCCTGCGCGGCGAATCGTCCGCTCCCAAGGGAATGATTTTGCTGATGCGAGCGTTCGTATGGTACTGCGCCGGCAGGTAATAGCTGTTGTACGGAAGGAAAGGTACGCGCGTGCTCAGCCCCGTGCCATTGATCGAACTGGTCTTGAACATGCCGGTGACGGGTGTACCGGTGATCTGTATGGTCTCGCTGCCATAAGGTTGGCCGCTCGCCAAAGGCGTGATGGACGAGAGTTCCCAGTTATTCACCACATACTTATAGAAGGCGCCCGGGCGGTGTGTAAACACGGGCTGCCAGACCCAGGAGATCACGGCGCGGTGCCGCTGGTCCTCCGTGCCGCTGCCCTTGTCGGCCTTGTAGTTCCCGTTGTTCAGCCAGTACGTGTTGCCATTCTGGAATAGGTTATCGGTGCTCTCGCCGTAGCTTTGGCCGTCATCGATTTCGTGCGACCAGGTGTAGGAAACCAACGCTTGCAACCCGTGCGCGAACCTCTTATTTACCTGCACGGCCAAGCCGTTGTAGTAGCTGTTGACGCCGTTCTCGTCGTAGTCGACGGCGCCGTACCTGGTGTCCGGGCGGGCGCCGGTGTAGACCGTAGTGGTGAAGGCGCTTACCGGGGCCCCGCTGGCGCTGGCGATGCCGTACGTAAAGTTGGTCGTATGTGTCGGGAAATTCAGATCGCGGACGCCGATCATTTGCAGTCCCCGGCTCCAGAGGTAGGAAACCGTCACTGCGGTGTCATGGGTGATTTGCCGCTGGATGCCGATGTTCGCTTGTTCCGAGTACGGCGTCTTGATATTGGGAGCGTAGTACTGCAGATTGACACCCGAGGCCGCCGTAGCCGCCGAGGGAGCGGCGCTCAGCGCGTTGGGGAAAACCGGACCGGCCGCATATTGAGACGCATTCTGGCCCGGAAATCCCGTCAGGCTGACGCTCTGCTGGTAAAGCCCGTTCCCGGTGGTGAACAAGTCGTCGATGGTCCCGCCCTGGAAGCGCGCGTGGAACATCCCGTAGCCGCCCTGCACAACCGTCTTGTCATTCAGACGGTAAGCCAGCCCGAGGCGCGGCGCCAGGTTCTTCGGCGACGAATACAGGTGGCAAGTTCCGGGATAGTCCTGGTTACAAACTTTGGGTTGCGGTAGCTGCGCATATTCGTAACGCAATCCGTAATTCAGCGTCAGCTTGCGAGTGGCGCGCCACTGGTCCTGCAGATAGAAGCCATAGTCGTTGATAGTGGTATCGAGCACCGGATTGCCAAAGGTCTGGGAATAAGACTGCCAGTACTTAACGCCCGACGGGCTGGAATAATCCAGCGCGAAGGCGTTGACCGTCTGGTAGGTGTATGAGCCGAACGCGCCCGAGATGTAATAGACATAATCCTCGGTGGTGGCGATGTCCGTGCCGAATTTGATGGTGTGAGTGCCCTTCGTCCAGGAAGCGTTGTCCTGAAACTGGAAACGGCGTTCGCTCGGCTCGATGCGCGGCAGATAGTTTGCCGGCCCCAGCGACGTGCCGTTGACCGAGACCTGCAGGTAACCCAGGCCCTGGCCCAGTTCCGCGTTATCGAATGAGTCGGCCTGGCGGTCGCCCGCAAAACCGAAGTGGACCTCGTTCACTAAAGTCGAAGTGGGAACCCAGGTCCAGGCCAGCCCTCCATTGCGCACCGTCACCGCATCGTCGCCATTGCCGGTGAGCGCCGAGCCGCTGGTGGAGGAAACGCCGGTCTGGATGCCATTGGGCGAAAGGTCGTGCAGGAAGTTGAAGCTGGCGCTCAGCGTATTGTGATCGGTCGGATGGTAATCCAGCCTGGCGAAATAGAGCTCCTGGTCGAGCGTTCGCGGGATTACACCGAAGAACCGCGGGATCAATGCATTGATCGCATTGCACTGCGCGGCGGTAGCCGCCGGCACCTTGCTCGTCCCGCTGCCGCTGGCGACTCCGCACAGGTTCCATGTGCGCGTCGTGCCGTTAACCGCCGTGGTGTTGAGGCTGCTGGTCATCGGGAAGTTGCGCCGCGTCACCTCGGTGCTCAGGAAGAAGAACAGCTTGTCCTTCTTGATCGGGCCGCCGAGTGTTGCACCCGCCTGGTTCCGCTTCTCCGAAGCCACCACCGACGAGAACGGATCCTGCCCGTCAAACCCGGTGCTACGGTAGAACCAGAAGGCCGCGCCGTGAAAATCGTTCGACCCGCTGCGCGTGACGGTGTTGACAACTCCGCCCATCGCGCGCCCATACTCGGCCGAGTAATTCGAAGACACAACTTCGAATTCCTGCACCGCGTCCTGGGAGATCTGCGACGCGATGCGAGTCCGGCCGGCGTTTTCGTTGTAGAACTGTTCGGTGGTATCGGTACCGTCCACCAGGAATGAATTCTGTCCCGCCACTCCGCGGAAGGTCAGCAAGCCAAACGTTCCGTCGTTGCTGACGCCCGGCTGCAACAGGACGAAGGAATCCACGCGGCGGCCGTTAATCGGCAAATCCTGGATCGCTTTCAGATCCACCACGCCCGATACGTCGGACTTGGTGTCTTCCACCAGGGGAGTTGCGGACACCACTTCAACCCGCTCGGTCGTTGAAGCGACTTTCAAAGCGACCTTCAGGTCCACATTCTGGCCCACCTGCAGGACCATGTTCGTTACTTCGTAGTCCTCAAAACCCTGTGCCGTGAAGGTCACTTTATAGCCCGGTCCAGGCGGCAGCGCCGGCGCGGCAAAGATACCCTCCGCGTTGGTGGTCAGCGTACGAAGCGTACCCTGACCGGCGCTCGAGATGACAACTTTGGCATCCGGCACGACGGCCCCCGATGCATCCCGGACAACCCCGGATATTCCGGCCACGCCGCCCGAGGACTGGGAAAATCCCAGCCTCGAAACGGAGAGCAATAGACAAAGTACCAACAGCGACACTGCCAAGCGCTGATGCACGATAACTACCTCCTTGTTCGTAGGCCCGCTGGCATATCGAACGCCCAGGCGCCCGTGACGCACACGGGCGCGGGAGAGAACACTACGAGCGCTCTTTTCCATACCAGACTTGAACCTCGTTTTTGCCCGTTTGAGGACAGGGTAACAAAAATAACGTTACAAAGACATTTCCAGATTGCAAAAGAACGGCCGCTACACGGATTGTGTGCGTGAGGTGTCGCGGAGGCGTGGGGAAACCCGTGGAA
>PLOR01000085.1 GCA_003142185.1 Bryobacterales bacterium | reverse complement strand
ACAGGTGTGGTCGGGGACCTGCCCCACCGAAGACCTAGTGCGGTTGTTCATTGGCTTTCTCGTACTTCCGGATGGCGCCGGCCGCCAGCAAACAGTCGCGGCGCGCGATGATCAATTCCAGCTTGCCGGAATCCAGGCAGGCTTTGATCAGCGTCTCGAAGGCCGCCGGTTCGAGTGTGGGATCGGTGACGTGCACGCGGCGGATGCCCATGGCGCGCGCCACGTCTTCGAAAACGTACTTGCCGGTGTGCTGGTGATCGAGCGTGCGGCCGGTGCCGGGATGCTCCTGCATGCCGGTCATGGCAGTGGTGCCATTATCGAGGATCAGCACGACGTGACCGGTAGGCGGAGGGTTGTAGACCATCTCGACCAGGCCGGTGATGCCGCTGTGCACGAAGGTGCTGTCGCCGATCACGCTGACCACGCGGCGCGCCTGCTCGGGCGGCAGCACGTGGCGCATGCCGAGCCCGACGCCCAGCGCGGCGCCCATGCAAACCAGCGTGTCCATGGCCTCAAACGGCGGAAGCACCCCCAGCGAGTAGCAGCCGATATCGCCGGCCACGATGCAATCCAGGTTGCGCAGCGCGGTGAACACAGCGCGGTGCGGGCAACTGGGACACAGCTCGGGAGGCTTGCCGGCGGACGGCTGGGGCTCGGGCGATTGATCGCGCGCGGCGATACGCCGGACGCGCGCGACGTTGAGCTCGCCAAAGCGGAAAGCTTCCGGCGCGGCTTCGACTGCGATGCCTGCGGCGCGCGCCGCATCGGCCAGGTACGGGTCGCCCTCTTCGACCACCAGGCAACGGCCGACGCGCGCGGCGAATTCGCGCATCCGTTCGATCGGCAAAGGATACGTCATGCCGGGCTTGCAGACGCTCGAATGAGGCAGCGCCTCGCGCACATGTTGGTAGCAGATGCCGGTCGCGATGACGCCGAGCGCGGCATCGCCCTCGATCATCACGGTGGGGCCTTCAGATTCGTTCCAACGGGCGATTTCGGCGAGCTTCCGCCGCAAGCGCCGATGCGCCGGGCGGGCATAGGCGGGAATCATGACGCGCGCGGCGATGTTGCACTCGAAGGCGGGCGCTCGCGGCGGCGGAGCGGGGTAGCCCGGCGTGATGACCACGCTTTTCGAATGACACACGCGGGTGGTGATGCGCAGGAGCACGGGAAGGCCCCAGCGCTCGGAGACATCGATGGAGCGCAGGGTGAAATCATACGCTTCCTGGGAATCGGCGGGCTCGAACATGGGCACGCCGGCGGCCACTGCGTAGCGGCGATTGTCCTGCTCATTCTGGCTGGAAGCCATGCCCGGATCGTCGGCCGAGACGATTACCAGCGCGCCGGTGACGCCGGTGTAGGCCACGGTGAAGAGTGGATCGGCCGCCACATTCAAGCCGACGTGCTTCATGGTGGCGAGCGCGCGGCCGCCGGCGAACGCCACGCCGATCGAGACCTCGAGCGCCACCTTTTCGTTCGGCGCCCATTGGGCGTGGCCGCCGAGCGCAGCGAACGCTTCCAGAATTTCGGTGGATGGCGTGCCCGGGTAGCCGGTGCCCAGGTGCATCCCCGCATCCAGAGCGGCCAGCGCCACCGCCTCGTCGCCGCTCAGCAACAACCGGCGCGCAGGGCACCGGTTCGGCGTTTCCATTTGTAACTCGCGGACTCCCATTGGAACGATCAGTGTATCCGATGGCACGGAGAGCGGGCATGGGCCACGGCGCAACCTGTCAAGGCAAAGTAGAAATGTCCTATTGTTCATGTACCGCCGCTCCGCCGCAGGCCAGAAGAACCTGGTGCCCCGGTCGCAATTGCTGAATAAGCGGCATCCGGATGCCGGGCGTGTTTTAGGCATGTGCAACGATCACCTTTACGGCCTTTACAAACTCCGCCGTGACCGTCCACGAGCTGCGCGCAGGACACGAAGCCGCACTTGAAAAGTGGGCTAATCCCGGTTCGAAATGTACTTCGGCTGTGTCGAGAGGACACAGCGATCCGCGTAGAGCCGCTGATTGGAAAGATGCCTTTGTGGCATTCGGCGTGCATGGAGAGTGCACATGCTGCCTCGCATGTCGGTGTGCCTGTTGCTGCTGACGGCTGGAGGCCTGGCTGCTACCCCAAGCTTCCTATTAGGAATCGACTATGTAGAGTGGGGGCCTGGTTCCGTATCGCAGATCGCCGCCGACAACACCGGGGCCGTTTACATTTTGTCCACCTGCGCGGCTCACACGCCTACCACCATGCCTTCTTGTGTGACTAAGCTATCGGAGGATGGCCAGACCGTTCTTTGGCAGAACAATCTTGGATTCACCGCCGCGGCGATGGCGGTGGACCCCACTGGCGGTGTCTACGTAATTCCCGCACCGACAGACAACCAGGAGTTTTACGCGCAGTTCTACGACGTTTTCGTGGAGAAACTGACCGCGGATGGGTCGGCCGTGTTGTGGCAAACCGAGATCGGCGCCATGCGGTCTTCATCGCCCGCAGTTTCGGCGAGCCTCGCTGTCGATTCCACCGGCCGTGTGTTTGTGGCCGGGACTGCGGCGAGCGGAGGCGAAGTTGTGCGCCTGACCCCGGCTGGCGCGATTGATACCACATTTTCCGGTGTGCCCGGAAAACCGGCGGAAGTTGCCGTGGATCAAACGGGGGCGAACATCGCGGTGGTCTCCTGGATGGGCGGAATCACGAACTTCCTCCCTCCGGGCAGCGATCCGGGCTATGCACTCGCGAGGTTGGCGCCGGACAACGTAACCTGGACTACCCTCGCTACTCCGCAGGAGCCGTTTCCCTCCGGTCTGGCCGTGGCCGCGAATGGCGACATAGTAGCGAATGGCCTGGACAGCACTTCGACTTTCTATGTGGAGCGGATCGATGCGGCCGGAAAGACGGTATTCTCGATCGTGGTTCAAGGGACCTACGGAGGTTCTATCGGGTCCCAGGACGGATTTGGGATGGATTCGAATGGGAATGTGTACATCGCCGGTTACGCAGCGTCATCGGCGTTTCCGGTCAAGAATAGTGTCGCGCCCTGCGGGTCGGATTGGCTCAGCGCAATTGCGCCCGATGGCTCAATCTTACAAACCACGTATCTTCCCGGCGGCTCCTACCCGCCAGTGGTGGCTTCCGGGCCGCTCCTGATCCCTTTAGGTGCAGTCGGTCAGCCAGCGCCGCTCATTACGGCGAACGGGAACTCCGCCGTTTTCGTGATGGTGGAGGCAGGCGCGGACTTCGCGCCCACGCAGACCGGGCCGTTCCCGCCGTCGCTCGCCCTGTATCGCCTGTCTCCGAATTCGAACGCCCCGACCCTCCCGCTTGCATGCGTGGGAAACGCGGCGACATTCAGCAGCGGGCCGGTTGCGCCGGGAGAGATCGTAACCTTGTCCGGCACCGGGCTCGGGCCACAACAGGGAATACCAACGCAAGCCACGTTCGCGAGCCCGTTCCCGACGCAGGCGGGAAACGCGGAGGTGACCTTCGATGGCACGCCGGCGCCGCTGCTCTGGGTGCAGGACGGGCAGATCAACACGGTGGTTCCGTGGTCTGTGGCCGGGGAGACGACGAAGATCTGCGTTACTTATAACAACGTGCCGACGAATTGCCTGACCTATCCGGTCGCGGCGGCGGCGCCCGGTGTGTTCATGGTCGACATTTACCACGCGGCGACGCTGAATCAGGATGGGAGTATCAACTCAGCGACGAATCCGGCGCCACTCCACTCCATCGTGACGGTCTATGCTACAGGCTTGGGGCCGATCAACCCTCAGCAGGCCGATGGCGTGCTCGTGGCAGGAACACCGCTGCCGGTGAATACACTGCCTCTCCAACTGGGATCGTTCACAGGTCGCGGCGTTGCCGATATCAGCTACGTCACGTACGCTCCAGCCTACGCCGGGCCTGCACCAGACCTGATTGCGGGAGCGAGCCAGATCAACTTTTTCGCGAGCGATGTCATCGGGGTTCTCTCCGCCGTGCAACTCGTAGTGCAGACGCCGTCAGGGGCGAGCTATAGCAACTTCTTCCAGATCTATTTGGCCGGCCAGTGAAATTCGGCAGTCGCGACATCTTCTCTCCTCTCTCTCAGTCTCTCTTGGGGCCTCTCTGCGAGAGAGTCAGTTGCGTGGACTGTAGGAGTTAGCCGTCAACCAAAGGTGACCGCTGCTAACCAAGAGGTCGTTGGTTCGAGACGTGTCCGGGGAGCCAGTCTGAAGCTTCTCGACTTCATGCTATCTAATTGATTTCATTACGGGCACTTCAGACGTTTCTTCTGGATTGGCCCCGCTTGGCAGTGAGCCCGGCGTGGACTCGAACTCTTTATCCGACCAGCTTCCACCAAACGAATCGGCGCTGGCCCAGTACGCATGCCAACTTCCGGATGGGCGACGATTCGGGCGTTGGAGCGCGTCGGTTAGCACTGCGGCCTCCCAGACGATCTATCGCCGCGCCGCGCCGCAGAACTTTGTCACCGTCATCGGGCCGAGTCATAGGGAATGAGTAACGGGCATGCGGAAAGAATCCCGATGGACCGTGGTGGCCATCCTGGCCGAGTTGCGCCGGTGTGGCGAGGACATCGAGCGAAGTAACCGCTTTTGGCGGTCTGGCGGTTGTTATGATGGCGGCTGGACCTGTGGATCACTCAATGATCGGCGAAATCCTTGACGCCAAATACCGCATCGATGAGCAGCTCGGCGCGGGCGGAATGGGCAATGTCTACCTGGCGACGCATCTCGGAACGACTCGCGTCGTCGCAGTCAAAGTGATCGCTCCGAGGTGGGCGGCGGAACCGCAATTTCTCGCGCGTTTCCAGCGCGAAGCGCAGGCATGCGGCCGCCTGCGCCATCCGAACATCGTCAACGTGACGGATTTCGGAATCGCGAAAGCCGCGAGCGGCGACATGCCGTATCTGGTGATGGAGCTTCTCGACGGACAGACGCTTTCGGATTTTCAGAAAGCCAATCCGCGGATCGCGCTGCCGCTGATCGCGGACCTTCTGGACCAGATTGGACTGGCGCTTGCGGAGGCACACCGGCATGGAATCATCCATCGCGATCTGAAGCCTGACAACGTCTGGCTGGAACCAAACGGCCGCGGCGGCTACACGGTGAAAGTGCTCGACTTCGGAGTGGCCAAGGTAAATCTGCTCGCTGACTGGGCTCCCCGCTTGCAAGAGATGCCGGAGGTGAGCGAACCGAAGACGGTCATTCCTCGGCCCATCGTGTCCGGCGACGAATTGGAAACGGCCGTGATGGACATGACGAATGAGCCCCGGTCATCAAAAAGCCGAACGCGAGCCGAGGAGGCAGAGACCGTCGCCATCGCGCTGTCCTCGTCCGGCCCATCCTCCGGATCGTTCGACAGCAGCGCAGGCGCGCAAACCATGCCGGGCAGCCTGGTGGGTACCCCCGCGTATATGTCGCCGGAGCAGGCGTCGGGAGAGGAAGTCGATTTCCGGTCTGACATCTACAGTTTGGCCGTCGTGGCCTACTCCCTTGTTTGCGGCGAACTGCCCTTTACACGAAAGACGAGCGAGTTATTCAAGAACCAACAGACTGGTAATCCTGCCGAGACCGCGAGCGTCCACAAGATTCCGCGCGACGTATCGGACGCGATTCTCGCCGGACTCGCGCGCAATCCCGCGGATCGCCCGGCCTCCGCGATCGCATTTGCCCGGCGGTTCCATAACGCCGTGGACGCCGAGTTTCTCGCGCTAAGGAGATCGAAGGCATTTCTGCTGCAACATCTCGCGGCATATGCTCTTTTGCTGGTGCCCATTTACGGGACCATCTTGTCGGTGACGGCTGTCTTGGCTGCATTGAGCAAGAAACTGCTGCCGGTTGCCGCTGTGCGAATCGTGCTGGTCCCGTTGGCAGCGGCGGTTCTTTTCATTTTTGCCGACAACTTACTTCGTGCGGCAGCAGCACTAATGGCGCTGGACGAACAAACCCGCCTCAGGAGATTCCTTTCGTTCCGAGTCTTCTGGAAACTGGTTAAGGCGATGCCGGTTCTGGTGGTAACGCAGGCCCGATCTCTGTGGTTCTTCGGGCCCGGCTGGGTGATCGGCGATAGCCTATGGCCGGTGATTTGCGTGGTTGAGAAGCTATCGGGGAAGCGGGCCATTCAGCGCTCGCGCGATCTGATGACCGGCTTGCGGTCCGCCGGGCGTGCCCTCGCGATTCGCCATTTGGCGCTGGCGGCATTCGCGATTGCAGACGTGGTCAAATCTATCGGCTTCCTTTGGCAAAGTGGGCGGATCGCTCAGGCGAATGAGGTCACCACCGCAACCTGGTTCCCTGTGTTTGCGCTCTTTGCGGGGACACCGCTATTTCTATACGACCGGACGGCCGCCAATGAAAGTGGTCCGTTGCTGCAGTTAGACCGCACGCCAGAGGTGCGAATCACCGCGCGAGTGTTTTCCGTCAGCTCGATGATCTGGCTAGCCGCTGGGGCGATCTACCTGATATATCAGCCGATCAGGCTATGGCTGTTCGGCGCGCGCTGAGGGAGGTTGGGAAAGCAGTTCGCAACCGCTGCCAGAGCGGCTTGCCCGCGCGCCCGGTGCTAGAATGCCCGTAGCCATGCGCATTATTGCCCTGGCGGCGCTCACCGTCTCCGCTTACGGCGCCACCTACTACGTCAGCGGGACGGGAAGCGATTCGAACAGCGGCCTGAGCGAAGGCGCCGCATTTCGAACCATTCAAGCCGCCGCGAACAAGACGCTGCCCGGCGACGTGGTCTACGTGATGAACGGCGTCTACACCGCATGCACGGGATGCAGCAACCTTCTGGACATCACGCGTTCCGGCACGGCGGCAGCGTGGATCGCCTATCGCGCGTACCCCGGCCACCAGCCGCAGATCAACGCCGCGGGCGCCTGGAACGCCATCGAGATTTCTGGTGGAGCGTCCTATATCGAGATATCGGGCCTCCATCTGCAAGGCAACCGCCAGAACGTGAGCCTGGCCCAGTGCACCGCCGAGGAGCAGGCACCAAATGCACAGCCGGATCCGGCCTGCGACGGGAACGGCATCAGTATCGACGGGCGCCAGGATGGCGCCAACAAGCCGCATCATATTCTGATTGCTGGCAATGAGATCTACGATTTCCCGGGCGGCGGCATCGGCACCGCGGAGGCCGATTACGTGACCGTCGAAGACAACTTCGTTCACGAAAACGCCTGGTACTCGCAATATGGCAACAGCGGCATTTCACTCTGGGAATCGTGGAACTACGACAGCGGGCAGGCGCCGCACACCATCGTCCAGCGCAACCGCGCATTCCATAACCAATCGCTGGTCCCCTATGGGCAAACCGGCAAGCCCACCGACGGCGAAGGCATCATCATCGATACGTCGCGCAACAACCAAGGGGGCGACCCCATCGGGGCGTACAAGGGCGGGTTTCTGGTGCAGAACAATCTCTGCGTCAACAACGGCGGTGCCGGCCTGCTCGCCTACCAGAGCGATAACATCACTTTCCTGAACAACACGGTGTACGGGAACGGGCTGGTGGTGCAGTACGCGGATATCTTCGTCAACCAGTCGGGCTCGGTGAACGTGTGGAATAACGTGGTGGAATCCGCCGCCACCGGAACCGCCGTGAACGCTTACGGGAGCACCGACGTGCAGCTCGATTACAACGTGTACTGGAACGGCCCCGTCAAGAACGCCACGGCCGGCGCGCACGATCTCACCGCCGATCCGCAGTTCAACGCGCTGGGCACCGATCCGGCCAGCTCCGATTTCCACCTGCTCGAAAGCAGCCCCGCGGCGCGCACCGGGAACCTGGCGGTAGCGCCGCCGGACGATCTGGAAGGACTCTTGCGCCCACAACAGCCGGGAACCGTGAACCGCGGCGCATACGAATCGACGATCAGCGGGAGCGTCGCGTTTTCGGCCGCGGGAGTACTGAACGCGGCCAGCTTCGCGGGCGGCGGCGTGTCTCCCGGCGAGTTGGTGACCATCTTCGGCACTGGCTTCGGAGCCAGCCCCATCGCCATAGCCAGCTATGGGAGCGATGGATACCTGCCGGTGGAGGTGGGGGCCACGCGTGTGTACTTCGATAACATCGCGGCGCCGATGATTTATTCGCTCAGCCAGCAGGTGAGCGCGGTGGCGCCATACGAGATATCCGGAGCCACCCAGGTGCAGGTGGAATACGCCGGCTTGCGGAGCCAGCCCGTGGCGATTCCGGTGGGACCCGCCGCGCCGGGCATTTACTGCTATTCGGGTGGAGCGGGGCAGGCAGTGGCGGTCAACACGTACGCCGATCAAACCGTGGCTTACAACCAGGACCGTCCAGCGGCGCGCGGGGGCTACCTCACTTTCTTCATTACCGGTGAGGGACAGTTGACGGCGCCGTGGGCCGACGGTTTTCTGCCGGTGGCGCCTCTGTTCCCGAATCCAGCCGCGCCGGTCAGCGTGCATATGGGCGGAGTGCCGAGCGAGTGTTCGGGGAATTGGGAGGGACTGATCTACGAGGGGGTGACGCAGGTGAACGCCTGTGTCCCGGCGGGCGCGCCCACGGGCGATGCGGTTCCGCTGGAGGTGAGCGTGGGCGGCGTCTCCGCGCAGTCTGGCGTGACGGTCCGCATCGGGAGCTGAGCTCCTTTCCAACAGGGCAGTCAGGCTAATCCAACTAACATGGCTTTCTTCTGGAATCGACCGTTTTTTTCCAGGCGCCCCGAAAAGGGTCCCGCGACAAGCGCGATTGGCTTGCACAGCGCTTCAGCACCGGTGGCCATCAGCCCGTCAAACCGGCATCTCCCAAGCTCCAATAACTGGGCGATGGTCACGCTGTTTGGTACGATCGCGGTGCTGTACTTCGCCCGCGAAATTCTAATCCCCCTGGCATTTGCTCTCATTCTGACGTTCGTTTTGACCCCTGTGGTCGCGCTCCTCGAAAGATCGCGGATCGGCCGCGTACCGTCCGTCGCTGTGACCGTCCTGGTAACGATAGCGGCGGCTGGCTGCATTGCCGGGATCATCGCAATTCAGCTCGTTAACGCCGCCCAGGAGCTTCCCCGGTACCGCCAAAACATCCAAGCCAAGATGGCAGCGCTTCGCATTCCCACCACGGGACCGTTTGGCCTTGCGGCCAACAGCGTTAAGGAAATCGCGCGCGAATTCTCCAGCCCGGCGGCACCCTCTCCGGAGCCTGCTCCTCCGGCGCAGAATCGGAAGCAGCGCACTGCGCCGAGTGCTCCTGGGATTCCCCTGCCTGTACAGGTCGTGCAACCGCCGGCAAATGAATTGGAGTACGTTCGCGATCTGGTTCAGCCCGTTCTTCGGCCTCTGGCAGTGACCGGACTTGTCCTCGTCTTCACGGTCTTCATGCTGATCAAGAGACACGACTTGAGACATCGCCTTTTCCGGCTGGTCGGACTCGGTCAGATCAACATCATGACGCAAGTGCTCGACGACGCTGCGCAACGTGTCAGCCGATACCTGTTGATGCAGATCCTGGTCAATGCCGGCTTTGGAGCTCTGTTCGGATTCGGTCTGTACTGGATTGGCGTGCCCTATCCCGCGTTATGGGGAGTCGTCGCCGGCCTCCTGCGCATCGTGCCGTATATCGGCACGATGGTTGCCGCCGCGCTGCCGATCGCACTCTCGTTGGCGGCTTTTGACAACTGGCTGCCGCCGCTGCTGGTTTTCCTGCTGTTTGCCGGCCTGGAAATGATCATTGGCAACTTCGTCGAGCCGTGGCTTTACGGGGCAAACACGGGAATCTCTTCGTTGGCGCTGCTGGTGGCGGTTGTCTTTTGGACGATTCTGTGGGGACCCGCCGGCCTCATTCTGTCTACACCTCTCACGGTTTGCGTCGTTGTGCTGGGCCGCTACGTTCCTCAGCTCTCTTTTCTTCATGTCCTGCTGGGAGATGAAGTAGTTCTGGGGGCGGAAGCTCAGATCTACCAGCGCTTACTGGCGATGGACCAGCCGGAGGCGCACGCTATTGTGGACCGGTTCCTGGAAGCAAGACCTTTGGTGGAATTATACGATTCGGTGCTCATACCCGCTTTGAGTCTGGTCGAGCAGGATCGCCACAAAGGGGCGATTGACCCGACCAGGGAGGAGTTTCTCTTTCTCAGCATCAACGATATGATTACCGAGCTTTCGGAGCACCAACCGGCGCACGATTCATCCCAATCCGAAGATGCCGCGGCGGAATCAGGCCCGGCGGAGCGTCTCAGCGCCAGGATAATCTGCCTTCCCGCAAACGATCGGGCCGATGAGGTCACCGCCGCTATGCTGGCGCAAATCCTGGAGCAGGCGGGCCACGCGGCTCTGTCTCTTCCGATAGCCCACGCTTCCCTCGTGGAGATGCTGGCGCTCCTGGAGATAAGACAAGACGACGTCATCTGCATCTCCGCGTTGCCGCCTTTTGCCTTTCCACCCGCGCGGACCATGTGCAAACTAATTCGGGAACGCTTTCCGAAGGTCAAGCTTGTAATCGGAGTCTGGGGGTTCAGCGGCGATACGGAAAAGGCCAAGGCGCGTTTCGAGCGAACCCAACCAGATCGATTGCTCACGAGCCTGGCGCAGGCTGTCGAGCAGATTCAGGAACTGATCCGGCCTAAGGCGTCATGATTCGCCTTCGTCCAACCCGGTCGTTGTCGTTGGCCGTCGCCGAAAGCCACTCCACCGCGGACCCGCGCAGGGCCGAGAACAACTGCCGATATTTGCGCGATACCGGGCGCCTCGCGGAGCCGGAAGGGGTATGGTGGAAGCATGCCTGCTCCGCGGCATCGTGAGGATGTGGAACCGCCCGCGGACGCCTGGGCTTCACGGGCCCGTCAATGGTGCCGAGCGGCGCTGACGCTGGCCTTTCTCTTCGCCAGTTTGCCAATGGCGAGCAAGTTGTTCCTGGGCAGTTGGGGGTTCGACGGCGCGCCGGGCATAGCGTGCCTGTGCCTGGTTGCGGCGGCGTATCTCTATTTTGCCGGGCGAGAGCGCCGGCCCGCGATTCCCGATTCCGCCGCGATTCTGGACAAGGCCATCCGGCTGGCGGCGTCGGGGGAGACCGGCCGGGCGATCGCGCTACTGAATGAAGCGCTTCGGCTGAGCCCCAGCCTCTGGCAGGCGCGGCAATACCGCGGTCAAATGCGTCTCGGAGAACCGGACGCCGCAGAATCCGCGCTCCAGGACTTCACGGAGGCTATTCGGCTGGCGCCCGGCGAACCGCATCTCTATATACTCCGCAGCCGTGTCTTCACCCTGCTGGGGCGAGAATCGTCCGCCCGCGCCGATCTGGAGGCCGCCGCCCGACTGGGCGGAGACACCGGGGCACCGGCTGGACCGTAGTTGAATCACCCTGCCGGGAGGTCGCGGCGTTTGTCGCGAGGTGCCGTCAAATCTGGGATCCGGCGTAAGTCCCGAGAAGAACCAGGAGAAGAATTACGCACTGCCACCACGAGTTTCTCACTGACATTTTTCAACGACTACGAAGGTAATGTCATCGGTCTGCGGCAAGCCCTGAGTGAATGCCTCAATGGCTTTCAAGAGCCTCTGCTCGATGGCCTGACTTCCCGAGGGGGCCTCTTGCCGGATGAGTCTTAGTAGCCTTTCCTCTCCGAACATCTCTCCCTGCGGGTTTTCTGCGTCCGTAAGGCCGTCGGAATACACCACGAGAATGTCTCCTTTGTCGAGACGGAACACGCTGGATTCATAAGAGGCGTCATCGAACAGCCCCAGGACATTGGCGTTAGAACCCAGCTCTTCGATTTTTCCCGTTGCAGAATGGAACAAATAGGCTGGAGTATGTCCCGCGCTGATGAATTGTCCCATGCCCTGTGGGTTCAGGACAAAGAGAAAGAGCGTCACGAACTGGTATGGAAGAGATTTCTCGCAAAGTAGCCGGTTAACCCGCTCCAAGACCTCCTGCGGTTGGGTCCTTGAGTGAAATTCCATGCTGAGGGCGCCAAGCACCATCGAACTTAGCAAGGCTGCGGACATCCCCTTGCCTGAGACGTCTGCCAGAACCCCCATCCAATCCCCTGAATCTAGCTGCAGGAAATCGTAGAAATCCCCTCCCACATAGCGTGTGGGAGTGTTAAATGCATGGATGCGAAGATTCTCAACCTGTGGCAGGGAACGGGGCAGCAGGCTTTCCTGAGTTTCCTGCGCGAGGGCTAATTCCTGCTCGCTCTTCTTTCGCTCCTCCAGGGTCTTGAGGCGAATCACCTCGCGGCTTGCCTCGAGTTCCCGGACCGTCTCCTCCAGCACTTTGCTGTAGTTCTTGGTTTCCAGGTGCAACAGGCGCACTTCCAGAATGTTGTGAACGCGCGCGCGCAGCTCGGCTAGATCGAACGGTTTGCTGACGAAATCCTTAGCGCCCGCTTCGAGAGCGCGCAACTTGTGAGCCGGCTGCGCGGTGATGACGAGGACCGGAAGATAACCGTCTGTTTCGATCTCTTTCAGCCCCTCCATCACTTGGAATCCGTCCATGCCAGGCATTTGGAGATCGAGCAGGATCAGGCTGTATCGATTTTTGCGGTGAAGCTCGCAGACCTCGCGCGGGTCCATCGTAGACTCGATGGAAGCATAGCCTGCGATACGCAGCATACCCTCCAGCAGACGGACGTTGGCTTCCTGATCGTCAACCACCAGGATTCTGGCGTTCAGAATGTCGGCTAAACTGACCATGACCTTCGTCCCGATTTACCTGGCATGACCCGCCTCCTGTCGAGCGAATTCCAATGCTGCGTCCAGTGTGTGCATGAACTCATTGATCTTGATTGGTTTGGTGAGATACCGGAAGAATCCTGCCTGCAAGCCCTTCTCGATGTCGCGTGGCATTGCGTTCGCACTGAGGGCAACCACGGGAATGTGCGCCGTGGCCGGGTCTCCGCGCAAGACTTTCAATGCTTCCACACCGCTGATGCCGGGCAAATTGATGTCCATCAGGATCATCGTCGGCTGACTGGTGCGCGCTACCTCGATGCCCAGAGTACCGTTCACCGCGGTCAACAGTCGCAGGTCGGGGCGCCGCGCGATGAGTTGCTCCACCAGCTTCATGTTCGCCAGGTTGTCTTCGACATAGAGCAGGGTGAGCCGCCGCGCGCCGGTCGCAACTGTCGGTACGTCCAATGCTGCGGCTTCGCCGCTTTCGACCACAAGTTGTGGTGCGGCGCACGAGATCAATTCGCACCAGAACACGCTTCCCGCGCCGGCAATGCTTTCTACGCCAAGTACGCCCCCCATCAGTTCCGCCAGCCGCTTGGTCACCACCAGGCCGATGCCCGTGCCTGCCACGCCGCCCGCCTCTTGTCCGAGACGATTGAAGGGCTGGAACAGTTGCGCCAGCTTTTCCGGGGACAATCCCGCACCGCTGTCCTTGACGCTGATGCGAGTGAGTCCCGGAGCGCTGGTGGCGCAATCCACGACAACCGTTCCCTGCTCCTTGTTGTATTTGATCGCGTTGGAAAGCAGGTTGATGACAATCTGCTTCAACCGGGTCCGGTCGGCGCTGACAAAGAACGGGTTGTCGAACCGGGGAAAGGTCATGTTGATGCCAAGCTGTTGCGCTTGCGGCTCCATCATGGCCTGGCATTCGGACATGACCTCGGCCAACGAGACAGCTTCCGTGGATAGCGACACCTTTCCGGACTCGATCACCGAGAGATCGAGAATTTCGTTGATCAACTTCAGCAGATGCCATCCCGCCTGGAGAATCTGATCGATGCTTGCCGTCTGGGAGGGCGTTGGTGGCGGGGAATCGGAAATGATGAGCTGGGCGAAGCCGAGGATCGCATTGAGCGGCGAGCGAAGCTCATGACTCATGCTGGAAAGGAAATCCGATTTCGCGAGGTTGGCTTGCTCCGCGGCGGACTTGGCGCTCTCCAGTTCGACGTTGGTTTCCTGGAGCGCCTGCTCGTTGCGCTTGCGCTCCGTCACGTCCCGCGCCACGGCCAATACGCCCTGCAGCGTCCTGTCTCGGTCGTAGAAGGTGGTGGCGTTGTAGGATACCTCTGTTTTCTTGCCATCCCGGGCGCGCGCGGTGAGTTCGTAGTCGGTGACTTTCTTTTCGCTCAGCACCAGCTTGATGGCCGCTTCGGCCCGCTCCGGATCGGTAAAGTAGTTCTTGGACGGCGCGCCAATCAACTCGTCGCGCGTGCAACCCGTGAGCGCCTCCATCTGCTTGTTGACGTCGGTAATAATGCCGAGCGGATCGGTGGTCATCAGCGCGTCGATATTGGATTCGATGAGAGACCGCGTGTAGAACTGCTGGTCGCGCAGGCGCTGATCGAGCTTTTTCTGGTCCGCTTCCACCTGCTTGCGCGCGGTGTTATCGGTGCCGATTAACAGATAGCCGATGATGCCGCCACGATCGTCGCGCAGCGCCGTGACCGACACCACCGCCGGAAAGCGGCTGCCGTCCTTGCGGATGTAGGTCAATTCATAGATATCTTCAATCCCGCGTGAGGCCTTGAACACCAGTGCCTCAAAGCCCGGAGCAATCCCGGTACCCAGTTCCAGGCTCAACGCCTTGGCGCGTGCGATAACTTCCTGCGGGTCGGAAATATCGGCCGGAGTAATCTTGTTCAACACTTCGGCGGCCGCGTAGCCTAGCATGCGCTCGGCGCCGACGTTGAATAATTGAATGACACCCTTCTCGTCGGTGGCAATACTGGAGAAGTTGGCGCTGTTGAAAATTGCGGCCTGCAAGGCTCCCGCCTTCAGCAGAGCCTCTTCCGCCCGCTTGCGCGCGGTGTTATCGGTGCCGATTAACAGATAGCCAATGATGGCGTCGCTATCGTCACGCAGCGCCGTGACCGACACCACCGCCGGAAAGCGGCTGCCGTCCTTGCGGATGTAGGTCAGTTCATAGATATCCTCAATCCCGCGCGAGGCCTTGAACACCAGTGCCTCGAAGCCCGGAGCAATCCCGGTTCCCAGTTCCAGGCTCAACGCCTTGGCGCGCGCGATGACTTCCTGCGGATCGGAAATATCGGCCGGAGTAATCTTGTTCAACACTTCGGCGGCCGCATAGCCTAGCATGCGCTCGGCGCCGACGTTGAATAATTGAATGACACCCTTCTCGTCGGTGGCAATACTGGAGAAGTTGGCGCTGTTGAAAATTGCGTTCTGCAAGGCCCCCGTCTTGAGCAGAGCCTCTTCGCGCCGGACCTCGGTAACGACATCCAGCGCGCATGCGGCGTCGTCGGGAACGGCAGGATCGTCTTTCTTCGCGGACATGTTCCAACCTCCATCGAGCTGACAAGCCGATACTTGAGGATACCGAATCCGGAGGCTGATCTCCCCGGTCCCAGTTTTGCTTGATGTCCTCAGCGCGCCGAGTTAGGGTCCAAATGGCTGCCGATAGCGCCCATTAAAAGGAGTGAAATGAACGAGTTAACCATAGCCAACAGAGCGGCGAACTGGCAGAGGCTGAAGACCCTGGTCCTGGATAACGTTTCCGCCCCGATCACAAAGCGCGTTTACAATCTGGGGCTGATGAGTTTTTCGCCTGGTTCGGCCTGGAACCCCGGCCCATCCGCGGTCTTAATGCCGCGTATACTTGTCGAATGTCGTCATTACTGGGAGAGAGTTGCCAGCCTCGTCGAAGAATCCTCTAGAACCCAGCGGGCCAATCACGGCTGGTTCCCACCAAAACACGCCTTTGCCTCGGCCCTCCGGAGTTTCTTGCACAACCCGATTTAGTTCTTCGAGAAACTCCTTTTGTCCGCCAGGCGTTTCGGGAAACGGTCCAGGGCGCTTCGTGTACTCCGCCGGCATCCAGTTGTACGCGGCCTCCACGACGAAGATATCCTTCCTATACTCACGCGCCATGAAAGCCATGTTTTCCCTTAGATCGTTCAGGCTGCCGTGCCACCAGGGATAGTAAGACTGGCCGATGACGTCATAATTGACATGATAGGAATTGAGCTTGTCGAAGAAATACTTGGTCCGAATCTTGTCGCCGCCTCGATCGATGTGAATCATGATTTGAGAACGCGGCGCATCTCCAGTTCCCGCGTCCACGCCCGCAACGCCCGCTTTGATCAGATCCGCGAAGTTGTCCCAATTGTCAGGGAGCCGGCCATCCGGCCAGAGCATGCCGTTGACGACTTCATTGCCGATTTGCACCATGTCCGGAGGCACGCCCGCCTCGTGGAACGCGGATATGGTCTGCTTTGTGTATTCGAACACTGCTTTGACCAGTTGGGCATGAGACATGCCTTCCCAGGCTTTTGGGAGGAATTGCTTGCCCGGATCGGCCCAGGTGTCCGAATAGTGGTAGTCGAGCAGAAAATGATAACCCAGCCGCTTAGCGTCTTTGGCGAGCGCGATGGTGTATTCGAGATTGTTGGGCAGATCTGAGGGTGTGTGAAACAGTCGCAGGCGAATCCAGTTATAACCGTGATCCTTGAATATCTCCAGGCCCGGCTTGACGACACCCATATCTTTGAAGGCCTTGCCGTGGTCCTCCGCTTGCTTTAGAAAAGAGAGATCGGCGCCAACCGCATACTCGGCCGCGCGAAGCGGCGTCACCGCCAGGAGCAGCGAGGTTAGAAGAATGATGCTCGGAACTGTTTTCATGCGTCTTTCACCGCCTCCTCGCGCGGGGTGCTAGTGGACCGGAACGATTTGCCATTGCTGCGTCGCGCTGTTTTCGTTTTGCGGCTCTTGAACGGCGAACCCGGCTTGCGCGCCAACTCCGCCGTTCATGTCCAACACCAAACCGCTCACGCGGTTGACAAAACTGAAGTAACTGTTGCCGGCTGAAATGACATTCCATTCCAGTTCGGGGCCGGTACCGGATGGAGATTGAACAATGGCGTTTCCGCTCAAGGTTGATCCGCCGAAATCATCCAGTACATTCGTCGTGTTGCCCGCTCCTGGATTGAGACCAGCGATCTGGAAATACCCGTCGTTGTTGCTCGTAATGCGCCATTGCTGGCTCAAGGTCGGATTTCCGTTATCCACCTCGGCGTCGAGCTGTGCGCCGGCGGCGGTAGAAGCTTGAGAAACGGACAGAATCTGCCCGCTGCTGAGATTGACGAACTTGTAGTCTAAAGTGGGATCGAGCTTGCCGCCGAGTGCATCAATGCCTGGAAGCAGCATGGAATAGTTCGAAGCACTTACGTTTGTCGATCCGGAAGCATCCGCATTATCGAAGAGCGTCAGGCCATTCCAGATGTAGATCGCGTCCTGCAGACTATCGCCGTTGAGAAATCCGCCGCTCGCATTGGGTATGTTTACACCGGCCGGATCCCAGTACTCCATTCCCATGCCCAGGTTATTCGGCAAACTCTTTTGCGCACCCTGCAGATCCACCAGAAATTGACGCTGCAGCGCCGGGGTTGGCTGAGCGTACCACGGATCGTTTGAGTCGAAGCCACTCTCGTAATGCTCCCCGGTTTCGATGATAAAGATGGGCTTCCCAATGTTATTGGCGGCGTCAATCAGCACGTCTTGTTCGATCGGTTTGTTGTTGGGATTTGACGCGGTAGCCTGCGGCTCGGTCAAGGGACCATGATAGATGGGGTAGTAGCTCTGGCAGATGGCATCATAGGGAATATTGTTATGGTTCGCGAGCGTGAAAAACTGTGTGAGGTCCCAGGCCGGTGTAATGTGAATGCAGGTCAGCGGGGCCGGAATCGCGGGGCCAAACGAGGTGTCCGCCGCCGCATCGTTCACTGCCTGAATAGCCTGGATCTGCAAGGCGGCGAAACCGCCAAAGTCCGCTCCCGTCGGGCTGCCGAGTGACCCGAGAAAACCGGTATCGACTTCATTGCCGATTGACACCAGATCCGGCATGGTTCCTGCCTGCCGATACGACAGGATCTCGCCTTTCACGTAAGTGTACAAGTCCTTCTGCAACTGCGCCCCCAGCGTGTCGTTGGCCCACGCCGCCGGGACACTGGCAGAGCCGCCGCCATCGAACAGCAGGGTCAGTTCGACACTCAGGCCAAGATTCTTCGCACGCTTCGCGAGATCCAAATCCTGCTCCTCTGTTTCCGCGTAGCAGGCATTGCCCCTGCACTCTGGCTGCGACGCGTTTCCATAGGGTGGCACCGAGCTGGGCCTTAGGCGCACCATGTTGACGCCATGGTTCTTGAAAATCTCCAGCACGTCCTGTTGCTGACCGGCATCCTTCCACCAGGACAACCCAATTGCCGCGCGGGCCGCCTCCTGCTTCTCCAGCAATGCATCGTCCACCCCGCGGAAGAAGGCTGGCCGCAGCAGCCACTGTTGGCTCTGAGTTGCGGTGCCCAATAGCTCGGTTTGATCCAGCGACGTTCCTGCCGACACGGATCTCTGGGACAAATCGATCGCGAGACCCGTGCTCTTGTTCGAGATCGTATAGTAGCCGTTGCTTGTCGCGTTGAGGACCCACCGCTGCGAGTCAATAGCCGCGCAAGGATTCTGTACCACATAGCACGCGGACGCCTGCCGGCCAGTCTCCTCCATCTCGCGCCCGCGACGCGGTGGCTGCCGGCAAGCCTCTAAACGCACTGCCGCGCCGCCCGCGTCATCTCTAACCGGATGGGTCACGCGGAAGATGGCGGCGCTATCGAAACAGAGGCTATTGCGAGTATTGCTGATCCGCCAAAACCCGTCGGAAAGCCTGGTGAAGGCCCATCTTTGGCTGAGATTCGTGAAACTCCGCGGCTGTTGAACGATGTGGTCGCCAGCGGTCGTCGAGTTGTCAATCAGGTCGGCATGGAGGCCGCTGAGTTGGTTCAGGAGGTAATAGGTCTCACCGTTGACCGGAGTGGCATCGGTGGGCTCCTGTGGTTGCTGACTCGGCGCAGGTACGATGGTAGTCAGAGGAGACGACCCGCCCGAGCCGCCTCCGCGTGCATAGCCGCAGCAGAGGCCGGAAATCATGATGATCCAGCAGAAGAGGAGACGCGGGGAGAGAGTCCCTGGGTTTTCATGGTTCCGCATCGGGCGTCTGATCCTTTTGCCCTGGGGGCTTCTTGTTCATCTGCCAGTACAACGCACTGAGACGCTCCTTGGCTTGCTTGATTTCTTGGAACAGCCGTAGTTCTTTCTCGGATTCATCTTTCAACTGAAGACGCTTCGAAACCGATGCCAGTCGAAAGTGGGCCTCGTCATTAAGCGGATCCGATTGAATGGCCATGCGCAGATACTTCGCCGCCTCCAGGAGCTTCCCCGTGGTTGCCAGGACGCGGCCAAGCCCGATTTGCGCTTCCGCATCTCCTGGATTCAGGGCAAAGGCGCGGCTGTAGTGAGCATATGCGGCGTCCAGATCGGAACGCCGAAAAGCAATCTTTCCAAACTCGCATTCCGTCCGACAACTGTCGCCATCCAGCTTCACGGCAGTTTCCAGCTCTTGTTCCGCCGCAGCCTCCGATTGCGCGTCGCCCGGCGCCGACTCCAAAATGGCTTCGGCCAGTTCGTAGTGCACGCCTGGCAGGTGTGGGTTGATCTCCAGCGCCTTCCTATAGTGTTCCGTGGCGCCCTTCAAGTCGCCCCCATTGATCAGGCGCTCCGCGATCACTTGCTGCATACGGGCTGAACCCGGAGCGAGGATCGCCAGCTTGTTCAGGGTGTCGTCGGCCAAATCGGAATAAACCCGCTGCGCCATGTATAGGATTTCGATATCGTCGGGGTCGAGATCCACAAGCGACCGCATCACAGAAGCAGTGCGATCGAGGTTACCCTGCTGGTAGTAGATATTAGCCAGTTCCAATCCCGTCTGGATTTGCAGGGTTTTGTCTTTCAATCCGGGAAATGATTTCTCCAGTAACTCCTGTGCCGAACGGTTTCCCAATCTTCTTTCGCAAATTCCCAGGAGAGCCTGCGTTTTTATTAAAGACGGGTCAATCACGAGAGCCTTGCGCAGATATTGCGACGCCTTCTGATAATCATGCAGAAAGAACGCAATTACACCTAAGTTTGCGTACGCCTCGGCGTTCCTGGGATCGAGTGCCAGAACCGCATCGAACTCCTTGACCGCGGAGTTCGGGTCGTTCGCCTTGAGGTACTCGGCCGCTTTCCGAAGGTCATCGTGAATCCCCGCAGCGCGGGAAGCTCCGGTCTGCGCGGGCATGACTGCGAGCGCGCTCGCGAGAATCGTAACAACCAAAACCAACGCCCTGCCGCCTAAGCGTTCGACCCGGTTCTCAGCCACACCCGGAGCAACGCCCAAGCGAACCACGGATTCGTGAGGCTTATTGGTTTGGGGCTTGTTCATGATGATTGCGCTCTCTCCAGATCACAGAATGCCAACCGGGGCGGCCCGACTCGCGGCTCGGGGCCTCGTCGCTGTGCGAAAGATACCACAAAACTCACTGCTCCGACGAGCCGCAAAAAAATGCGGGATGCGGAAGGAACGCTCCTTCCGCAACCCGCAGGGGGTTAGTCAAACTCCGGCGGTGAGCTCAGAACGTGAAGTGACCGCCCACTTGTATGATGCGCTGGCCGCCTTCGGGGCCCGTGATTACGCCAGCCGTGCTATCGGCCAATACGCCGTTGGTGTAGCCAACGTTCGCATCCGGGTTAGCGTAGTTGACATGATTGAACACGTTATACATGTCAGCCCTGATTTCCAGTTTCATCCCCTCGCGGTGAAGGGAAAAACTCTTTCCGATGCTGAAATCTGCGTTAAAGAAGCCCGGCCCGATCAGGGTCATGCGCCCGTTGTCGCCAAAGGTCCCAGGCGCCGGGTTGGTGTAGGCCGCGGGATTGAACCACTCCTTGATTGTTGGATTTGACAGCTTCGGGTTGCCGATTAGCTCGGGATATAGCGTGGAGCCGGCGCTGAGCGATGAGTCGAGCCCTGTGTCAATACCCTCAGCAACCGAATTCTGGATCACCGGGGTAAACGGAACACCCCCGTGCCACTGGAAGATAGTGGAGACGCGCCAGCCACCCGCGATCTGGTCCGCCACGCCGTGAAGCGCAAACTGGCGCCCGCCGCCGAACGGCAGTTCGTAGACGATCTGAGCGGTCAGGAAATTCGTCGTATTGAAGTCCGCCAAACCGTAATTGGCGGCCGGGACGTATGCGTTCTGGTAGATATCGACGCCCGATCCGTGACCGTTCCCGGTGCCGGTGTCGAGCGCTTTCGACCAAGTGTAATTGGCCTGGAAGGTCACGCCCTGCGACATCCTCTTTTCCAGGTGTACTTGCAGTGCGTTGTAATTCGACCATCCTGTGTAGTTCTGAGCCGCAATAGAGTTGAATATGGGGTTGGGGTTCCCGCAGTTATAGCCCGTGCACCCCAATTTGGATACCGGAGCCTGGTTGATATCGGTTGCAAAGTTCAGGTTCTTGCCGCGCGTGTTGAAGTAGCCTGCGTCCACCAGGATGCCACCCGCAAACTGGTGCTGAACACTGAGGAGAAACTGCTGCACGTAATCGGTAGGTATGTTACGCGGGTAATACTCCACGGAGCTATAGTTGTCGATTTCCGGCGAGAGAGTTTGAAGCGTCGGATAGACCACTGTCCCGGCAGGCGGCCCTACTGCCAGTTTCCATGCATAGCTCCCGTTGACATATCCCCCATTTCCGTTGTTGTGGGGATTGAAGCCGAGGCCGAGCGCGCCATCGGTGTAATTCTCGGCATCGCGCGCCGCGTCAAAAATACCGTAGCTGGCCCGGATGGACCACTTCTCGCGGGGTGCCCAAGCGACACCAACTCGGGGTGCGAATTCCTTGTAATCGCCGTTTTGGATTGTCGACATGTTGCTTGTCGACCCTCCATATTGCGTATCGCTCTGCCCGCCAAAGAGGATGGCGCCTTTGTAGGCCCCGCCATCCGCGGAATTAGGCAGATAGGGGTCGTAATTGCCGAACAGGTTGTGATTCACGCCCCATCCAGACTGCATCTGCCAGCGGAGACCCAAGTTCAGCGTCAGATGCGATGTGACCTTGAAGTCGTCACTGGCGAACACCGCCGAATTCCACATGTGAGCGCTGGTTGCGTCGGAATCGTAGACATACCATCCGTAAACGTCGCCAGCCAGAAAGTCGGCGTACGGGATTCCGGTGACGCCTCCGTTGAATTCGAAATTACCCGAGCTGATATCCCCCCAGCTCGTATAGTCCTGGTAATCTTTGTCGTACTCGCCGCCAACCTTGATGGTGTGCCTGCCGCGAATGAGCGTGATGACATCGGAGACGTTGTACACACCTTGGCCCAGAGCGGCATCTATGTTACCATTTTCGCCGCATCCGGAACCCAAAGCGACGCATCCAACGCCCGCTCCGCTATCAATCGTGATTTTGGGAAACACGTTGGCCGGAGAATTGGTGCCATAGGCCGGCTCAAGGCCAAGCGAGGTTGGATCGTTCTTATCGAGGGAGGGCGGCTTGTACTTATCAAGCTCGCGGTTTGCACCCAGACGAAACTCGTTCAGCACCGTCGGGGTGATCGTGTAGATATACGTGAGTTGTCCGGTCAGATTGTCGGTTTGCCCTTGGGAATACGACGTGGCGTCGTTGGGGTACAGAGGATCCGCGGGGACATAAGACGACACAGTGGGAAAATAGTTGAAGCTAAACGAGAGTCTTTGGCTGTCCGAGATATTGTAGTCGACCTTGCCTGTATACCAGGTGGCCGTATTCGGACTGGTGCCGTTAAACACGAAATTGTTGATTGTGGGGCAGCTTGGTGAAGTGGGGCATCCCGAAACCCATCCCGGAGCGGTAGCCCCGGGGAAGTAGCTCTGAAGCTTCAATGCCACGGGATCGTAGGTTCCCAGCAGGGTGCCGGTGGGACTGAAGGCGGCTCCTGTGGAGCCTCGGATTCCGGAAAAATTGCCCGCTTCCATGGCAGCGGTCGGGTAACTATAGAGTCCGGAAGTTGGAGCGGACGAAGGGTTGCGCTGGTAGTTGAAGAAGAAAAACAGCTTGTTCTTCTTGATCGGCCCGCCCACGCTGCCGCCGTAGTTATTCCAGTGCTCCACGGCCTTCGACCCCGTGTGATTGTAAAAACCTCTGGCGTTCAGCGCGGTGTTTTGATCGAATTCATATGCGCTGCCGTGCCAATGGTTGGTCCCGCTTTTCGTGATCACATTAATCGAAGTGAGACCATTGCCATACTGCGCGGGTGCATTGCCTGAATTGATGCTTACCTCGGAAATGGAGTCAATGGGCGGGATGAAGTTGCTGCTGTTGAAGTCTCTCGGAGCGGTGGCAGCCGAACCGTCAGACAAATAGTTGATATTGTATCCCTGCGTGCCGTTGATTCCGACCCCCTGGCCGGCGGCTTCCCCAGCGCCTCCGCCGGTATTCACGCCGGGAATAAGCTGAGTCAACTCCGCGCGCCAGTCGGTGCCAACGATAGGCGCCGAGTCAATCGCCTGGGAGTTCAGGCTCACGTGCTGCTCGGTTGTCTCCGTTTCAACCAGCGGCGACGCTGCGTTCACCACAATTTCCTGGGTGGAAGCGCCGACTTGGAGCGTCGCGCTAATTTCGATTGTCTCGATCTGGAGAACAATGCCTTCGCGGACAAAATCGCGAAAGCGTTGCTTCGAGAATGTGACTGTATAGCTGCCCGGCGCCAGAAACGGCACATCGTACAGGCCGGACTGGTTCGTCGCCGTTGGAGTGACGACACCGGTCTGCACGTTCTTGATCGAGACCGCCGCTCCCGGAACAAGGGCTCCCAAAGAATCCGCCACGGAGCCTTTGAGTTCCCCCGTGTTCGCGTTTTGGGCTCTGGCGAGAGGGGCGAATAAGATCGCCGCCGCCAGCAAAACTCTGAGACTGTACCGATGAAGCACCGTCAAATCAATCACTTGAGCCTCCTGAGAACTGAGAATCCCACCAATCGCCCGCACCCAACGCTCGGATACCTGACAATCCGCGTAAGGGCAACCGATTGATTCTACGACCTGTTTCCCGGCGAAGAAATCCGTCTAAAGTAGGACTGCCGCTTGAAAGCATCGATCCTTGTGCACGACGGATAGCCGTCGGGGTACGCAACTGATTTTCTCCGTCCGCCCTTGTGGCGGAGGTTCTCGCCGTGGGGCTCATCTGCCCAACTCCGCAACAGCCTGGTATTCCGGGACCACTTGAACGTCTTGCAGTTCAGCAACTTGGCCACAGGGAGGGAAAGAGATGTTGGCTCCGGCGGGCAAGTAAATCGGAGCATCCTTTTTCATCGGGAGGATTTGCAGTCTCAGGGTTTCGTCCGCTTCCGGGGCCGAAAACCGGCGCAACGCGATTTCGAAGGGCGTTCCCTTATAGAAGTCATCCGTCGCCAGTTTGCCATCGGCATAGACGCGAGCGATGTCACCCATGTAGGTGATCCTCAAAAACACATTTCGCACCGCCGGAGAAGTGATCGCTGGAACCTGAATCCTCCATTCGGCGGCGCCATTGAACGCCTCGGCCTCCGGCGCCTCAGCCACTTCCTTGCCCATACGAACCGGCGGGCGAACCTTTGCATCGCGGAGTTTCTTAACCGTCGCTCGTACCGTTTCTGACTTTACGTGACTCTGGTATTGCTCGAAGAGACCATCAGGACCGGAGGCGATGAATCCTGTCGGCGTGGCATCGGGCCTCGGGAGAATCTCGAACGCTAACTGACTGGGGTCGGTGGTGCTGAGATGGACGGCGTCGGAAGTGAAATAGAGGTCGGCGGCTGACAGTAACAATCGCGCGCGACCAGCCAAATTCGCCTTCCACGCATCGCGTGCCATTTCTCGAGAAAGCACGATGATCTGGATTTCCCGGCCCCCGGCCTTCCGGATGTGTATGGCGGCCTGCGTTCCCGGTTCGACACCGTCAACAATGATGTGATGGTTCTCACGTTCGATTCTGGCATGCGGAGCTTCGATAATCTCATCCGCGGCGGATTCGAACGCAAACTCCGCTGGCAGGCCCGGCCAGGCAAAGAACACATAGGTATTCGGTTCTCCCAATCGGCAGAGGAGTTGCGCGGTCGAATACTGAAGCAAGGTTCCTCCCAAATTGAGATTCACGGGCCACATGACATAGGCACCGCTGGGGATTTCCGTCGGATGCCGCGGCACCTTCATTTCGCCCGCGGCTGTTTTCAAACGAACCTGGAAATTCTTTCGCGCGGGTAGCGGATAATTCCTCTGGTAGTTGTTGATGAACACGAAACCATGATCTCCCTCGAAACGTGCCGCCACACGAGGAGTCGCGGTATCGCTCTTGCTCGCCGGCATGCGGTCCGGAAAATACGCAGTCATCGTCGCCAGGCTGGAACCGAAATCATCCAGAAACAGGTGAAATGTCTTCAGGTCCCGGAGCGAGGGATTCATCTGTCCAAACTCACCAAAAGGAGCCTGGTAGTCATAGGATTTCACCGGGAGATCGTTGGGATAACCCGTGGCCTGGGACTCCTGTAGAGTTGTGCGTTTGCCATCCGGATTGGTTCCACCATGAAACATGTAGTAGCCATACAACGTCACGCCCGATCCCAACTTGACCAGAACCATGGCGGCCACGTCGTCCGCGGTGAGTACGAGTCGCCGGTGATAAGACATCTCCATGCCGCCGCCCATCTCCGCCGTCAGGAAAGGATAGGAAACGAAACGGGCGTCAAGGTCCGGGCGTATGGCCCGCAGGTCGTCACCCACATTTTCGTCGCAACGAATGGGAGTGAAGAAGTAATTCGCGTTGGGTGGTAGTTTCTGCAAACTTCGGCCCCAAAAAGCGTCTGCATATCCCCCGAACACCGGCAGGAACTGCTGCTGCGGAACCTCCGCGGCATCCCAGCCGGTCGCGGTATAAAAGGGCGCGTCGAGACCCGCTTCGTGCGCTATCCGGAGGAGCGTCAGCATGTGCTCGGGCCCTTTACCTGGTCCACGCTCGTGATATTCGTTCTCGATTTGAACACCGATGATGGGGCCACCCTCTTTCCAGAACAATCCCTTCGTTTGCCGGCCAATTTGTTCGTAGAAACGACGAACATAGCGAAGATAGGCTGGGTCATTTTGGCGAGTGGGGTATTTCTGAATCAACCAATCCGGAAGGCCGCCATTGCGTACTTCACCGTGAGCCCAGGGTCCAACCCGGATCCAAACGTACAATCCATGTTTCGCGCAAAGTTGGACAAACCGGCGGAGGTTCCGTTGAGCCATCCAGTCAAACTGACCTTCGGTTTCTTCATGGTATATCCAGAAGATATACGTCGAAACAACCTGCACGCCGCCAGCTTTCATCTTCAAGATTTCTTCTTCCCAGCCACTTTCGGCGTAGCGCGCATAATGGAACTCGCCCATTACGGGAAACCAGGGAGTCCCGTCCTTAAGCAGATACCGGCTGTTCGCCGAAAGCACGTGCCCGTCCGGTGCTCGACCTCCAACCGCAAATGGAAGGGGTTCCGGCGGAGCGGCAGGCTGGCTTACGTCGATCAGCAATGATGAATCGTTATCCTGGCACACTCCTCTGGAACTGATACAAAACAAGACGCCAAATCCAGCCAGAAGCGCAAATGTGAATCGAATTCCAAGGTTGTCTCTCATCACCAAGTATCCTGATGCTTCGCATTGAAACTATCAATATACCGGCAGAGGGAAACTTTGCAATCCAACTAAGGTCGTACATCCAGTCGGCCTCCGGACGTGGTTTTGTGCGTGGTCTACAGGTGCTCCAATCCTCGCTGTAAAGCGACGATGACCGCTTGCGTGCGATCATTGACCTCCAGTCGCAGCAGGATCACGCTGACATGGCATTTCACGGTAGCTTCTGTAATGCCGAGTGCGCTGCCGATCTCCTTGTTGCTCTTCCCGCGCGCCATCAAAGAAAGTACTTCGCGCTCTCGCGGAGTCAACTCCGAGTTGGGAGTGCGATCGGCTAGGCTGCGCATGATCGGAGGGGGCAGAAATCTCGATCCCGAATGCACTCGGCGCAAAGCATCCACGAGGGTCTCGTGCGACATGCCCTTGATCAGATATCCCAGCGCGCCTGCTGCCAATGCTTGATGAACGTCCTCGTCCCCTTCATAGGTCGTCAGCACAACGCACTTTGCCTGAGGATCCTCCTGACGGATAGCGCGGATCGCTTCCATTCCACTCATTCCCGGCAGTCGCAGATCCATCAACGTGACGTCGGGATGATGTTTTTTGAACATCAGCACTGCTTCTTCTCCCGAGCCGGCTTGTGCGCAAACCCACATGTCCGATCGAGCGCCGATGATGGCAGCGACACCCAAACGCATGATGGGATGATCGTCAACAACCAGAACGCCGATTTTTTGACCTTGGTTCATGCCGTGACACTCATTCGTTGCTTCCCGGTGCTCAAGGGACGCACTGGAACTTCGATCAAAAGGGCAGTTCCATCTCCCAGCGAAGTTGTAATCTCGAAACGGCCGCCCACGCCTTCAACCCGCTCACGCATCCCGACCAAGCCGAAATGCCCGGTGTCTGCGGTGAAGGCTTTTTCGGAATCGAAACCACGGCCATCGTCGACCACTTGCAGTCGCACGCTCCCGCCCGTGAAATGCACACTCACGCGCACAACCTGAGGCTGAGCGTGGCGCACCGCGTTAGAAACGGCCTCGCGCGCAACCATGAGGACGACGTGAGCGACCCCATCATCCAGCGCTACCGGCCTGCCCGACGTTTCGAACTTCACTGACACATGGGACACTTGGCTCATCTGCTTGGTCATTTGATCGAGCAAAGGGCTAAGTCCGGGAGGAGCGCTCCCCTTCTGACGAAGATCCCAAACCGCGCGCCGCGCCTCGTTAATTGTCTCGCGGACCTGCTCCCGAGCCGAATCGAGCAGCGCGCGAACTGGCCCGGCCTCGTCCAGATCGAGTGAAACCACTGCCTCAAGCAGAGCCGAAGTGCTAGCGCAACCCTGGATAACCGTGTCGTGAATCTCGCGCGCTATGCGGTTTCTCTCTTCGAGCACGGCTTCGAATCGCTCATGCACCTGACTCAATCGAATTCGATAGGCGCTCAAAACCGTGGCGAAGGCAAGGGCCGCGCACAGAGCCAGAAACCAACCAGTCCGATAAACATGCGGCCGCCAATCGATTCCTAGCCAGGCCTGAGTCGCCTTATCCGGCATATTCATTTCGAATGCCTGAACCCTAAATCGGTACTCTCCCGGCGGTAAGTTCGTATAGTTCGCCACTCGGCTGTTCAGCGGCTCCGTCCAGTCGCGATCGAAACCTTCGAGCATATATCGGAAGCGGATGCGTTCCTGCGATCGCAGGCGTATGGCGCTGTAGTCGATCTCGAGTCTGCCATCGCCAGGCGGGACGAGGAGTCGGCCGGTAACCGGCTTCTCGCGGCCGTCCACGAGCACCTGCTCGATGACCACCTGCGGCAGATCGCGTGGACGCGTCTGGTCGGGCAGGATTCGAACCGGTCCGCGATTGCTGGGGAACCACAGCTCACCGCTCGCCGTGATGCAGCCTGCGGGTTGCGTACCGCCATGCATTTGCGTCGCTTCAACACCGTCTGACAGACCGTAAAGCGTGACTGAGGGATGAAAATCCGGGTGTTCCGCGAGCCAATCCAAATCGTGCCGGGGAACCGAAGAAATTCCGGTCGGTCCGCTCATCCAGAACGTTCCGCGCGCATCTTCAAGAATCTGATAAATGCTATTGCTGGCGAGCCCTTGACCACTGTTGAATGACGTCAGCTTCCCCGCTCGCCAGCGAATTAGCCCGCCTCCGCGCGTCCCGAACCAAAGCCCTCCATCCCGATCCTCGTGAATGGTCCATACCTTCTCCGAACGAAGCCGCTCCGTGACTTCGTCCTGAAGAAAGCTCCCATTTCGCCAATGGCTCACTCCGTGATCGGTTCCAATCCACAGATCGCCCCTGCTGTCCTCCATCAGTGTACGAACGCTGAAATAACAGAGGCCGTCGGCCATCCTGTAACTGGTTATCTCGCCGTTGTGCCACCGATTGACGCCCTCGTCGGTCCCAATCCAGATGCTACCGTCGTGACTCTCGAGGAAAGCACGGATAAAATCGTTGGTCAGGCCGGATCGCGTGGTGTAGTGAACTTGGCTGCCGGCTTTCGATCGAAATGCTCCATGACCGTCTGTGCCGACCCACAGAGCGCCTGAGCTGTCGCGAAAAACATTGCGCACACGAATCCCGGGCCCCGGGGAAGGGATCCGTTCCGAATCGTCGCGTCGCGGATTAATTCGATATAAGTCCGTGCTCGCCACAATCAGCGAACCATCGAGATCGGGGTATATCGTTCCGAAATCCGCATTCTGGACGTCGGGCAGCGGGAACGTACTCATTGCCGTCCTGCTCAAACGCAACAGACCCGTCTGCATGCCGCCCCAGAGGTTTTGTTCGCTGTCCTCGAACAAGGCCAGCACGGTGCTACTCGGAGGATCGTCGGAAGTCGTAACTCGTGTGAAGCGCCCATCCCGAAAGCGAAGCAAGCCCCCACCTATGCTGCCAATCCACAGCGTGCCCTCAGCATCTTCTCGCAACACTCGAACGGTGCTGGCGACCTCCGGGAGTTTCTCGAAACGCGCACCCTCTTGGGCCGTTCGCCGCTCGAGCCCTGACACTGTGCCGACCCAAAGTGTTCCGTCGCTGGTTTCGAGAATGGATTTAACACGGGTGGCGCTTGGATAGCCTTCGAGCAATAACTCTTTACATTCACCACCCTGAATCATCACAAGCCTGGAGCCACCAACCCACAAGCGGCCTCGATGGTCCTCGCGGATAGCATGTACGGCGAGCGCGGGGATCTTGCCATTGCCGTCCGTGCGGATGAAGCGCCCACCGGAAAGCTGAAACAAGCCGTCGTCCGTCCCGACCCACAAAGTTCCTTCGCGGTCTTCATAAACAGCCCTCACAAAGCCATTCGTCAAGCCGCCCGGCGCGGAATAGGCCTGGAAGATGCCGTTGTGGTACCGGAACAAACCGCCACCCTCCGTGCCGGCCCACAAACTCCCGTCACGCGAAACGGTCAGGCAGAAAATACTGTTTTCGTGTATCTCTGGCGTGTTTCCGCGATCGAAAACGACGAACCGCGCTCCGTCGAATCTCACCAGCCCACCGCTCGTCCCGATCCAGAGGTAGTGATCGGGCGTCTGCGCAAACGCTTGCACCGTGTTTTCCGGCAGTCCATCCTGGGTCTGCCACACACGGCGAGTGTAGCCATCCGCGAAGGTGCGTTGCGTGACCGCATCAAGCTGCGTGGCCTGGCAGAAAACGAATGCACACACCCAAATGGAGCGATACATTACGGATAAGCACATCCTATCACTTCGGGGCAAACGTGGTTGACTTGGCGTGCCGGGGCTGAGCGCCCCACAGCCGGCCGCCAGCCATCCTCGCGGCCGCCCACTCATCCGGCTGTGGCCGCCAGTCCTCTGAAAACCATTGCACTTTTCGGCGGGTCGAGTAGAATCGATCCAGGTGGGTTGAAACCGAGTATCAGGCCTGAAATCGAATGACCCGTGCCAGGCTGGCTGGGCCTTCTGCGCATTGCTGCCGGCCCTCCTGCCCGTTCCGGCGGCGGGCTGGCCAAGAATAAGGAATAGGGAGCCTTGATCCACATGAATCGACGCGCCATCTTACCAGCGGGGCTGCTCGTTGCGGTCCTGACCTGGCTGCCATCGCTCGCCTTCGGCCAGAACGCGAGCTGTTCGCTCAGCGGCACCGTCTATGACGCGAGCAACGCGGTGGTTCCAAACGCCAAGGCCGTGCTGACAGACGAAGCTACAAACACGACTCGCGAGACGGTCTCGAACAACGGCGGGTTCTTCAGCCTCTCCGCCATCCAACCCGGCTCTTACAAGGTCGCCATTTCGGCGCCTGGCTTCGCCGTCTGGGAGCGTGCACACATCGTCTTCAGCCAGGGCGAGAACCGGAATCTGCCAAACGTCGTGCTGCAGGTTGGGATCGCCGCCGAGCACGTTCACGTGTCAGCCTCACTTGACTCGATCGCACCGCTCGAGACCGGTGAGAGCCGTCAAACGCTGAACGGCACCATGGTGAGCGACATTCCCATCGAGGGCCGCAATGTCACCGAACTCATCAAGATCATGCCGGGCATGGCCATGAACAGCGGCCTCTCGCAACACGCATGGACCAGCCTGGTCACGCAGAGCAACGTCGGACCGGTCGGACAATACTCCGCCAACGGTACGCAACCCAACGGAGCGATGACTGTCACCTCTGACGGCGCCAACCTGCTCGACCCCGGCAACCAAGGCACCCAAGTGGCCAACATCAATCCGGACCAGACCGCGGAGGTAACCGTACTTACCTCGGCCTACGGCGCCGAGTATGCCAAGGGGCCGGTCACCATCCAGGCCATCGGCAAGAGCGGTGCATCCGCATTTCACGGCGCACTGTACTTATATGTGTCTGCTTTCAAACTCGACTCTGAAGATGCCTATTACAAGACCCTTGGATTCTCCCGGTCGGAAACCACCCCGTCTTTCTTCTTTCCCGGCGGCGAGATTGGCGGCCCGGTGCTGATTCCGGGCCTCCGGTTCAATCGTAAGCGCGACAAGCTGTTCTTTTACATCGCACCGGAAGGCATGGATCAGCCCATGTTCTCGGGCGCTCAGACTTTCGTTCCCACCGCGCAGATGCTGCAAGGGAATTTCTCGCCGCAATATATTGCCACTCTCGGCACGGCATTCGCGAACGCCTATCCTTACTATGCGGCGCTCCCAACCGAGCACGGAGCCGCTGCCGAGTATCCCGGCGGAATCATCCCGGAGAGTCTGCTCAATCCGACTTCGCTCGCCTATACGAACAGCTTCCCCCAGATAACCTGGCAGCAACCCACCGCCGCTGGCAACAACTTCTATTACGGGCTAAAGACGCCGGCGGATCGTTTTGAGTTTCGAGTGAGGACGGACTACAACGTCAACGACAGGACCAGGGTTTCCGTGACATGGAACCGGCAGGATGAGTTCGATCATAATATAACCGGCGTCTGGTACTACCCCGGCACCGCGCTTCCCTATCCGTCGCCTATGCCGGCCCACGAGGTTTCGAACATACTCAGCGGCAACGTGCTTCACGTGTTCGGTCCCACGCTGACCAACGAGACGGTAGTCGCATTCGCCAGGTTTCTGAACCCGGTTCGGCTTTCCGATCCCTCCACGGTTAACCCGGCTACGCTCGGTCTCAGTGGCTATCAGCCTTTAGTGCCCGATCCGTATTTGCCGCAGCCCCCCAACGTGTCGGGCGTCCCCGGTTACTATGCACCCGCTTTCGGCACCAGCTTTCAAGGCGGCGATTTCGGAAAACTGTCGCTCGATCCTTCGGTCGCCGATAATCTCTCCAAGGTGGTAGGCACCCATGCTCTGAAGTTCGGCGTCTATTGGGACTTCGCCGAAAACAATCAGCCGGGCGGATTGGGAAACTTCCCGCAGGGGATTCTTCAGTTCGGTAACACGGGTGCGGACTCCAGCGGCAACAACCTGGTCGATTTTCTCACCGGCCGCGTGCAGTCCTTCCAGCAGGTGCCAGCCCTCAGCGTATACGATCTCAGGCAGAGTCAGTATTCGCTGTATGCGCAGGACCAGTGGAAGGCAAGTCGCAGACTGACCCTCACCTACGGCGTGCGGCTCGAACACGTCGGCCAATGGTGCCCCACCAGCGGGCCCGGCTTGGCCGTGTGGAACCCAGCCTCATACGACAACACCAGCGCCGCCGGGCCGTGGACGGGCCTCTTGTGGCACGGCATCGACGACAAGATTCCCATGTCCGGCTTCCCGTCGAAACCCTTCTTCCCGTTGCCGCGATTCGGCGTGGCCTGGAACCTTTTCGGAAATGGCAAGACCGTGCTCCGTGGCGGGTTCGGCGTATACCGCTACCAGTTCTCTTATAACAGCGCGGTCACCGCGGGAATCTATGACGAGCCGACCGGCATCCCCAGTTACAACCTCACTAACCCGGCGAACCAGGGATGGAACTTCGCCCAGTACGGTCTGCCGAGCACGGTCCTGGGTCTGGGTGGAAATCTCGGAGCTATGCAACAGGGAGACTCCCGGACGCCATATACGGAGACCTACAACGTCATCGTCTCCCAGGCTCTGCCGTGGAGGTCGATTCTCGAAGTCCAGTATTCCGGAAATCAGAGCCGCGACCTGCTGCTTTCCGGCAACGGCAGCACCATCGCCGCTCTGGGAAACCTGAATAAGACGCCGTCTGGCGCGTACTTCCTGCCGGACCCCGTCACCGGAGCGGTTAACGATCCGGCGTCGGCGGCGATCCCCTACCAGGACTACCGGCCTTACAAGAACTATCAGACGATGTTACTCGTCAGTCATGGCAGTTATCAGAACTACAATGCGCTGATGGCGTCCTGGAACAAGCAAACCGGGCCAGTCACTTTCATGCTGAATTACACCTTCAGCAAGGTGCTGGGCATACGCGACGGCGAGTCGGACAACGGAGCCGGCAATGGCTTCGCCGTGGATCCCTGGAACCTCAACGGTAACTACGGCGTGCTGCCGTACGATCACACCGGCATCTTCAACGCCGCGTATTCAATTCACGTGCCCTTCCATGTCCATGGCAACCACCTCTTGGAGGGGGTGGCCAACGGCTGGGTGATTTCCGGCACCACCATGTGGCAAAGTGGCGCGCCGATTCAACCCAATACGGGTGGCAATCTGTATCTCGCCACCACCGGCGGCTTGACCTCGCAGATGTGGCTGGGCACGGATTCGGAGGAAATCCTGCCCGTGCTCACCTGCGACCCGCGCAATAATTTGAAGCCCGGGCAGTACTTCAATCCGGCTTGTTTCGCGCTCGCTCCGCAAGGCCAGAATGGCCCGGCGGTCTGGCCCTATATCAAGGGGCCGAACTACTTCAATAGCGACCTGTCGGTTCATAAGGAGTTTCGTATTCGCGAGCACACGATTGACGCGCGCTTTTCCGCGTTCAACTTTCTCAATCACGCGATACCCCAGTTCACTGGCGCCGACACGGAACTGGACTTCGCGGCGCCTGTGGCGGGCACCAAGAACTCCAACGCTCTCACCACGGGCTACCCGATCTACTCAGTGGGCTCCCGCATGGTGCTAATCGCCTTCAAGTACAGGTTCTGAGCCGCGTTAGAATATGGCCGGTACTTCTTCCCGGCCACAGAAAGGAGATGGCGCGTGGGCATGTATTATCCGCTGCTGCTGATATTGTTGAAATGCTTCAACGCCATCGCCTATACCTTCGTCTCGGTCCTGTCCCTGCGACGGCTGCGCGCGCGGAAAGCGCAATGGGGCGGCTATGGCTACGCCTGTCTGGTAATGTCGATCGCCGCCATGTTTCTGAGCGGTCTGGCTCAGGAGTGGGCAGTCACCACGCTGCACCGCAGATTTGCACTGCTGGATTTCGTTGACGGACTTGCCACCTTGCTTGCGCCGCCGCTGGTATTTCACGTCTTATACCACAGTGAGCGGTTGCAACTGCGTGGCCGGCGCGTCTGGGCGACGCTGCTGGCCCTCTGCTGGCCGATCACCGCGGCGGTGGCGATTGCCGCCGTGGCGGCGTACCGTGGCGGCCACGAGCGGAGTCTGTGGCAACTGTCGGTCGCCTTCGATGCCTACTGCGCACTTTGTGCGATCGGCATACTGGTTGCTTCCCGCAACCGCCTCGGGCTGTTCGCACGCGGCCCGCGCCGCTGGTTAGTATTGCTGTTTCTGGCGTGGATCTGCCTCGCCGCACTCGAGCCGCGGTGGCAGGGCCGGGCCGTCGCCTTCGCCGTAGCCATCGGCATAGACATCTGCTCGCTGGCCTTCGTTTTCATCGTTACATACTACACGGAGCGGCTCACCTTCTTCGACGTTCTGGTGAAGAAGGCCGCCTTCGTCTTCGCGTCGCTGCTGCTGCTCACGCTCTACTTCGCGTTCGTCACTCCGTTCATCTGGGCCATGCACCTGCGCGGCTGGATCGGCACCCTGGTTTGGGCACTCTCGGTGTGGCCCATCGTGCTCCTGGCTCCTTGGGGGCAACGCAAGCTTTCGCGCTGGGTGGACCGGCTCTGGCTGGGCCGCCGCTTCTCGCCCGCCGAGGCCACCCGCTACTTCCTGGCCGGCCTGCAGGGCGCCATCAGCGCCGGCGAACTGCATAAGCTTGCCGAACAACACCTGAGCGCCATCTTCCGGGCGGGCGTGGAGGTGCTGGGCGATGCCGCCAGCCAATCCGGCGGTTCGCGTACCGGGGCGGCCATTACCGTGCCCATTCGCCTGCACGGTGAACCCACTGGGGTGATCCGCGTCCAGCCGCGCGCGGACAGCCAGCAGTTTCTCAGCGAGGATTTCGATCTTCTCTCCTCGCTGGCGGAGGCGTTTTCATTCCTGCTGGAAAATCTGCGCCTGCGCGAAAAGCGTCTGGAACAGGAGAAACGGGAGCAGCAACTGGTTTTGAACGCCAACCGCTCGGAGTTGAAGGCTCTGCGCGCCCAGGTCAATCCCCACTTTCTGTTCAATGCGCTGAACACCATCGCCAGCCTCATCCCGCGCCAACCCGATCGCGCCGAGCGAACCATCGAGCAGTTGGCGGAGTTGTTCCGTTACACTCTGCGCCGGTCGGACCGGGAGTGGGTAACTCTCGAAGAGGAACTCGAAGCCGTCTGCGCCTACCTGGACGTCGAGCAGGCGCGCTTCGGCGACCGCCTGGCCATTCGGATCGAGGCGTCCGTTGAAGCCAGGCAGATGGGGATCCCCGCCATGATCGTCCAAACCCTCGTGGAGAACGCAGTCAAACATGGCGTCGGAGGCATTCGAACTCAGGCGGTGGTCGAGGTCAGCGCCGAAGTCTCCGCATCCGGATTGCGCATTGCGGTCGGCGACAACGGCCCCGGATTTCCCGCCGCCGCGATGCGGGCGTTTCCGCCTGGCAACGGCGGCTACGGACTGCGCAACATCCGCGAGCGCTTGCAGGGGCATTTCGGGGAAACTGCCAGCCTGACCGTGGACCGCGACACAAGGCTGGGGATGACCGTAGTCAGCGTTCGCCTGCCGCGCGCAGTGTCGCAGGCGGTGGAGGCGAGGGCGCAATGATCCGGGTCATGCTGGTAGACGACGAGCAGGCGGCGCGGGAGAGGCTGCGGCAGATGCTCGGCCCGATTCCAGGCCTCGAAATCGTGGGCGAGGCGGCCGATGGCGAACAGGCCATCGAGAGGATCGTCGATCTGCGGCCGGACCTGGTCCTGCTGGACATCCAGATGCCCGGCTGCACTGGTTTGGAAGTGGCGGCCTGCCTTCCAACCCCTCGCCCCAAAATTATCTTCTGCACCGCGTTCGATCAATACGCCGTCGATGCGTTCGAGCTGCACGCAGTCGACTACCTCCTGAAGCCCGTCAATCGCGTCCGGCTGGCGCGCGCCATCGACCGCGTCTGCCAGGGCGATGGCCTCGAAGCCGGTGGCGAGGTCGAGCGCATCCTCGCGGCGTTGCGCGCCAGGAACACGCGTCTGCTGGCTCGCTCGGGCGATGGGTATCGGGTCATCCCGCAGTCTGAGGTGGTGCACTTTTTCTCCGACACTGGGCTGACCAAGCTATGCACCCGCGATCGTACCTACCTTCTCGATCCGACCCTAAACGATCTGGAGCAACGTCTGGACCCCGCTCTGTTCTTCCGCGTTAGCCGCGCCGCCATCGTGAACCTGGACTGCGTGACTGAAGTCCTGCCGCTGATCGGCGGTGTGGCCGAGGTGGTGCTGAACACGGGTGTGCGCCTCGAAGTCAGCCGCCGGCGCGTCAAGGATCTGCTGCAACGCCTTGGCGGCGAGGATCCGAACAAGGTAGCCTCGTGAGCCGCCACTTGTGACAACCGCCGGTGTCTTTTGGTCGCTGGCCACCGCCAAAGCCCTCCCTCGCATCTGATAATGTAGGTCCAATGCCTCAGCAGAACCCGTTCCAGGATCCGTTGCGCTTCGAACGGCGCGTGCCACCGTGCGCGGTAGTGATTTTTGGCGCCAATGGCGACCTCACCAAGCGCAAGCTGTTGCCCGCGCTCTACCGTCTGGCCTACGACCGGCGCCTGGCGCCCGGATTCGCCATCGTGGGAACTTCGCGCACGATTCTCACCGACGATCAGTTTCGCGACAAGATGAAGGACGCGGTCGCCGCGTTTTCCGAAGACACCAAGCTGGATGAAGATCTCTGGAAGACGTTTGCCGAGGGCCTCCATTATGTCGCGGGCGACCTTGGCGACGTCGCGCTGTTCCAGCGCATCGGAGAGAAGCTCGCCCAAATCGACCAATCCCGCCAGACCGGCGGCAACGTGCTCTTCTATCTTTCCACCCAGCCCAGCCAATACGCGCTGGCGGCGCAGGGCATCGGCGCGGCCGGCCTGCAGCACGGCGCGGGCTGGCGCCGGCTGGTAGTCGAGAAGCCCTTCGGCCATGACCTGGCCAGCGCACGCGAGCTGAGCGATCGCCTGCACGAAGTCTTCGACGAATCGGCCATCTTCCGCATCGACCATTACCTGGGTAAGGAAACCGTGCAGAACATCCTGGCGTTTCGCTTCGGCAACGGGATTTTCGAGCCGCTCTGGAACCGCCGCTACATCAATCACGTCGAGATCACCGCCGCCGAATCGATCGGCGTCGAAGGCCGCGGCGCTTATTACCAGGAAGCTGGCGCGCTCGCCGATATGATCCAGAACCACCTCTTGCAGGTGATGGCCACCATTGCCATGGAGCCCTGCGCCAGCTTCCGCGCGACCAGCGTGCGCGACGAACGCTCCAAGCTGCTGCGCTCCATGAAACCCATGACGCCCGACGAGATCCGCCAGAATGCGGTGGCGGGCCAGTACGGCCCGGCGCGGATTGGCGGCGGAGACGTCCCCGGCTTTCGCCAGGAGCCCGGCGTCAACCCTGCTTCGACCACCGATACCTACGCCGCGGTGACCCTCTGCGTGGAGAACTGGCGCTGGGCCGGCGTGCCTTTTTATGTCCGCACCGGCAAGCGGCTGCCCAAGCGCGTCACCGAAATCGCCATCCACTTCAATCAGGCCCCGCTGGCCATGTTCGATGGCGAGATGGCGGACGGCACGCCCAATCTGCTCATCGTGCGCATCCAGCCGGAAGAGGGCATTTCGCTCAAGTTCCTTTCCAAGCGCCCCGGCGCCGGCATGAAACTGCGTCCGGTGTCGATGGATTTCAACTACGGCTCCAGCTTCGGCGAGCGCTCGCCCTCCGCTTACGAAACCCTGCTGCTCGATGCCTTGCTCGACGACGCCACTCTCTATACGCGGCAGGACATGGTGGAAGCCAGTTGGGCCGTGGTCGAGCCCATCCAAAACGTGTGGCGCGAAGAGTCCGTCGACTTCCCCAACTACGCCGCCGGAACCTGGGGACCGGATGCAGCCGACGCCATGCTGGCCCGCCGCGGCCACATCTGGAGGAAACCGTAATGGCCGTCGCGCCTCCCGAGAAAATCCTCAAGGATCTCGCCGAGCTCTGGGTGACCACCGGCAAACAGGAAGCCGGCGTTGAGGCGCAGGGCGTGCTCCGCGCCTGCACCATGACCCTGATCGTCATCACCGAAGACCGCGAGGATCCCTCCGGCCTGGGCGAAACCATCGCCGCCCTGATGCCGGAGCATCCCGCCCGCACCATCGTCATCCGCCTTACCGGCGCGGGCGAACGCTCCATCGCGCAGCGCGTCTTCGCCCAGTGCTGGATGCCGTTCGGACAGCGCCGCCAGATCTGTTGCGAGCAGGTGGAAATCACCTGTTCGGACGCATCGCTCGGCGATCTGCCGTCGGTGGTGCTGCCGCTCGAAGTGCCGGATCTTCCCGTGATCCTGTGGTGCCGCAGCCCGCGCTTGCTGGGGATGGCCGACTTCCCCGCCCTGGCCGCCATGGCGCGCCGCGTGGTGGTGGATTCGAGCGCGTTAACGGATGCACCCGCCGCCTTGCGGCGTCTGGCGGACGAAGCCGCCCACGGCATGTTGCTGGGCGACCTCGCCTGGACCCGCCTCACCCGCTGGCGGCAAACCCTGGCGCAAATCTTCGAAGACCCGCGCCATGCCGCCCGCCTCACCGGCGCCGCGCGCATTACCGTGTGCGACGGGGGCGCCGTCACGACGCAGGCTCTTTACATGGGTACGTGGATGGCCGGCGCGCTCGAGGCCGCCGGCGTCAGCTCTACGGTGCACGTTCGCACCAAGGCGCAACAAACCTTTGCCGAACTCGAATGCGGCGACTTCCACGCCCGCCTGGAACGCCAGGACGACCACTTGGTGTCCACCTTCGACGGTCTCTCGCAGTATACTCTTCTGCCCAAGCCGGACGACTACCTGCTGCTGCGCGAGGAGCTCGGCATCGTGCATCGCGACCCGGTCTTCGCGAGTACCCTGTCGTTAACAAGTCAAGT
>PLOR01000058.1 GCA_003142185.1 Bryobacterales bacterium | reverse complement strand
TGGCACCAGATAGCGATAGCCCGTTGGCACTGGTTCTGGCGAGGCTAGGTCAGTAGAACCAGCATCATGGTGTTACGCGAAATGGCTGTTCCAGACCGGGTTGAGATGTTCGAGGAGAGCCTGGTCGTTGCGGAATATTCTCTACGCCCCGCGTTTCCCACTCTTCGGATGGAGTATATCCCCCAGAACGTCAGCCAGACCGCACGGCGGGCGCCGGCCGAGTTCCGCGAGTGTTGGGAAGCACTCTGGGGCCAGGAGTTGCACGAACGGCTGCTGCGGATGAGCCAGGTGGATATGGAGCTGGTGCGCCAGGCGGAGCGTGAGATTCTGCGCCGCCTAGACCGGATTCCGCGAGCCGCTGACAAGCTCGTCGAGTTCAAGTCGCGGTGTGCCCGCCTAGCCTTGATGTCGGGCAGGCACGAGTCGGTGCGGGTTCCGCTTCCGGTGTTTCCGGCTGCTCAGGAAGCCGGAGGCCGGAGGGTCGAGCCTGGCGATCGAGAACCTTGAAACAATGCAATGCGTGAAGCGCCAATACTCGGAAACGAAGGACCTCGACTGGCGTTGCGCCGGAAGGTGGCACGAGACGGCAAGATGCCGATGGAGCGCATCACCATCGCACCGGGCGACATGGGTGGTCAGCCCTGTATTCGAGACCTGCAGATCAAGTTTTGGGATGTGTACCGTGATTTGGCTTTTCGTGGCATGACCGCGGATTCAGTCCTTCAAAGGTACCCGCAACTCGAACGGGACGACCTTTCTGCTGTTCGGGAGTATGCGGTTCATCTCATCCAATCGAGAACCCACGACGAGTTCACAGGACGACCGATTCTGTCGAGGGAAGCCCTGAAGGAAGGGCGCTATTATAAGGGCCGATGCCGGAATGCAACGACTGCCAGATGGAATGCCCAAGAGAATTGCTTCTACTATTGGCAGGAGAAGTTCGGACGGATCTTCATCGAGACGATCCGGTTCCCGACTGAAGCAGAAGAGGTATGGTGGGATGTTTTTGATGTTGTGGAAGAGTTGCTCAATCCGAAATTCGAGATTCCGTTCGGCAGGGAAGCGGTTTTTTGCGGAAACCCAGACGACCTGTACGAATACGACGTTGAGATGTGGAGCCGCCCGCGCCCGAAGGGCTGAATACTCACTAACTGAGAACGCGCTCTCTCCATTTCAGGTTGAACCAACACACGCTAGTTAGTTTTTAGGGTGGCAAGGTTATGGCGCTGTTTATGAGGAAATGCCGAGACTGGCACTCAGCCCCACTGGGGCCCAAACCGGCCCAGGTTCTGCCGCTTGATGGCACACGGCTGACCCAGCCAGGAATAACTTGGCAACGGAGAACGACATGACGAAGAAGGAGAAGCGGCCGACGAAGACTCCGGCTTCCCGCGCGAAAGGCCGGCTGAGCGCTGCAGGGAAATCCTCCGGCGCATCCTCCAGACCTCAATTTCCGGTCGTGGGGATTGGCGCCTCCGCTGGGGGCCTGGAGGCTTGCACGGCGTTGCTCAAGGCGCTGCCGGTGAACCCTGGGATGGCATTCGTGGTGGTCCAGCACCTTGATCCTCACCACGAGAGCATTCTGCACAAGCTACTCTCCAGAACAACAGAGATGCCCGTCATCCAGGTGGAAGATGGCATGGTCCTGAAACCGAACCATGTTTACGTGATCCCGCCGAACCACGATATGGCCGTTCGCGAGAAGACGTTGAGGCTCCTGTCCCGCCGGCGGACCGCGGGCAGACACTTGCCTATTAATCGCTTCCTTGTTTCCCTTGCGGAGGACCAGAAGAGCGCCGCCATTGGGGTCATCCTATCGGGAACGGCATCCGACGGAACGGTGGGGTTGCAGGCCATCAAGGCTGAAGGCGGCGTCGCCTTTGCGCAGGACCCCAAGTCGGCCGGCTATCCTGGCATGCCGGAGAGCGCGATTCTGGCGGGGTGCGTGGATTTTGTCCTCCCGCCCGAGGAAATTGCCCGGGAGCTTATCCGGCTCCAGCACCTACCTTACGCGAAAAGGACCGCCGCCATGCTGGAGGCGGAGCCGCCGTTGGTGGGCGCGGCCGATCTTCAAAAGATCCTCCAAATTCTGCGGACGGCCACGGGGGTCGACTTCAGTCTTTACAAAACCGGAACGATCAAGCGGCGCGTCGCGCGCCGCTTGATCCTCCAAAAGATCGAAAACCTGCAACGTTACGGAACCTACCTGGAGCATAACCCCCTCGAGGTGGCGGCCCTCTACCAGGACATCTTTATTCACGTAACCAGCTTCTTCCGGGAACCGGAGATGTTCGCGGCGCTGCAACGAAGAGTTCTCCCAATGCTGATGGCGAACCGGCTGCAAGGGGAACCGCTTCGAATATGGGTTCCCGGATGCTCGACGGGCGAAGAGGTGTACTCGATTGCGATAACGCTTTTGGAATTTCTGGACAAACGGGCCTCCGGGGCCGCTATCCAGGTTTTCGGCACCGACATCAGTGCGCCGGCCGTCGACACGGCACGGGCCGGCACATACTCGGAAGCCGCCGTGGCAAATGTCTCCCCGGAGCGTCTTAAGCGCTTCTTCGTGAAAGTGGGGGATAGCTACCAAATCGGCAAGCGGGTCCGTGAGCGGTGCGTGTTTGCCCGGCATGACCTGGGCAAGGATCCGCCTTTCTCCAAGCTCGATCTCATCAGTTGCCGCAATGTCTTGATCTACATGAGTGCGCCGCTTCAGGAGCGGGTGCTTTCCTTTTTCCATTACGCTTTGAAGCCGGCCGGCTTTCTCTTGCTGGGAAAATCAGAGGCTCTCGGTTCCTCCGCTCATCTTTTTATCCAGGAGGAAAGCAAGCGTAAGATTTATTCGCGGAACCCAGCGGCGGCCGTCTCTAGATCGGCCCTGGCGCCTGTGGATCACGCAATAGCGCCGGCGCGCGGCGCCACGGCGGAATCGAAGGGCACCGCGTTCGACCTGGAGAAGGCCGTCGAGCGCGTCATCTGGCAGCGATACGCCCCGGCAGCGCTGGTGGTAGACGCGGGCTTGCAGGTCCTACATTTCGAGGGGAACGCCGGACCATACCTGGCGCCGGCGCGAGGGGCCGCAACCCTCCACGTGTTGAAATTGGTGCGGGAAGAACTGGCGCTGGATCTCCGCACAGCGCTTTACCGGGCGAAAAAAGAGGAGACTCCGGTTCGCAGGGAAGGTATCCGCTTTCCCCAGGACGGCGGATCGAAGACAGTCAATCTGGAAGTCATACCGATGAAAGGCCGCCACCCGAAAGGGGCGGATTTCCTCATATTGATCGAGGAGGTTCCGGCGCGCGAAGCGGCGGAACCGCGCGAAGCCAGGCAGGACGGCGAACTTGTCCATTTGAGACAGGAGTTGGCTGCCACCAGGGAACACTTGCAGTCCATCATCGAGAGCCAGGAAGCCACAAACGAGGCGCTGACGGTGGAACATGAGGAGGTCCTCTCGGCCAACGAGGAACTCCAGAGCACCAACGAAGAACTGGAGACTGCCAAGGAGGAATTGCAATCCTCGAACGAGGAATTGAGCACGCTAAACGAGGAGTTGCAGAACCGGAACGCGGAACTGGACCAACTCGCGAACGATCTGAGCAATCTGCTTGTCGGTGTCAGCATCCCGGTTATCATCGTGGGAGGCGACCGGCGAATCCGGCGCTTCACTCCCGCGGCGGAACCATTGCTGAACCTGATTCCCGCCGACGTGGGCCGGCCAATCAGCGATATCAGGCCCAACGTCGATGTGCCCGACCTGGACAGCCTGGTCTCGGAAGTGAGCGGTAACGGCAGCTTGGTTGAACGAGAGGTCCAGGGCCGGGACGGACGTTGGTACTCCCTCCGCATGAGACCGTACAAGACCGCCGAGAACAAGATCGACGGAGTGCTGATGGCGCTCATGGATATCGACGTGATGAAGCGCGGCCTCGATCAGGCCCAGCTGTCACTGGATGACGCGGTCACCGCGAGGGACCTGTCGGCCAGCCTCCTGGACATGAGCGGCGCCCTGATTGTCATTCTCGACCCAGCTGGCCGCATTATCGCCTTCAACCGCGCCTCCCAGGAGAGGTCGGGCTACTCCTTCCGGGAGGTAGAGGGCAGGATGTTTTGGGACTTCCTGCTCCCACCGGAGGAAGTGGACGAGGCGAAATCCGTGTTTGCGAGCATCCTGAGAGGCGCGGGGCCCGCGAGCACTTACGAAAGAACCTGGATCGGAAAGGACGGTTCCCGCAGGGTGATCGCCTCGTCAAGCATCGGGCGTTGTGGCGCGGATGGCGCGGTCAGGCAGATCATCAGCACCGGTATCGATATCACTCCGCGCAAGCTCGCCCAGGACGCCCTACGCCGAAGTGAGAACCAACTCCGAAGATTGACGGCAAACCTCTTGATTGCTCAGGAAGATGAGCGCAAACGCGTGGCGCGAGAGCTTCACGACGACCTGAACCAGAGAATGGCCATGCTGGCAAACGAGGTGGCTACCTTGGAACAGACTCCGCCCGGTTCCACCCGTCTCCTTCGCAAACAGCTCCGATCGCTCCGCGCGCGGGTGGATCAACTCTCGGATGACCTCCGCCGCACAGCTCACCGGCTCCATCCTTCGGTGCTTGAGCATTTCGGCCTGGTGGCGGCGGTTGAGTCCCACTGTTCCGACTTCATGAAACTGCACCGGATCCAGCTCAAGCTTGCCCATCGCAACGTGCCGGAATCCATTCCCTTCGATGTCTCGTTGTGCCTCTACCGGGTCACGCAGGAATGTCTGAACAACGTTGCGAAGCATTCCGGAGCCAGGGAGGTAACGGTGGCGATTGAAGGGGACAAAGACGGCATCCTCTTATCTGTCACCGATAACGGAACGGGGTTCGATCCTGTCTTGATGGCGGACCAGAGCGGGCTTGGCATAGTCGGCATTCGGGAACGGGTACGGCTCGTAGATGGGGTCGTTTCGATCAACTCGCAGCCAGGTCGCGGAACGCAGATCGATGTCCGAGTCCCCATGACAAAGAGAATGAACCCGTGAAACGCCCGCGCGTGCTGATTGCGGATGACCACACGCTGGTCACGGATGGGCTTCGAAGGATACTGGAACCCGAGTGTGAAGTCGTGGGAGCAGTGGAAGACGGCCGGTCGCTACTGGTGGCTGCGGAAGAACTGAAGCCGGACATCATCCTGCTCGATATCTCCATGCCCCTGTTGAATGGCGTGGACGCCGCCCGCAGGCTACACGACATCGTGCCGAGTGCCAAGGTGATCTTTGTTACCATGCACGCGGACGCTACTTACGTCACCGGGGCCTTTCGCGCGGGAGCGTCCGGCTACGTCTTGAAGCGGTGCGCCTCCATGGAGTTGCTGAACGCCGTCCACGAGATACTTAGGGGTCGGACCTACGTCACGCCCTTGATCAGGAAAGACATCTTGGACCAATTGCCGGGGTGGCCGCTCGGGTCTGGGGAGACGTCGGGCGAACTAACGGACCGCCAGCGGGAAGTGGTGCAACTGGTGGCGGAAGGACATTCCGTCAAAGAAATTGCGGCGATTCTCAACATTTCCCGCAAGACGGTAGCATTCCACAAGTCGAACGTGATGCGAAGACTGGGCATTCGCAGCACTGCCGAATTGACGAAATACGCTCTGGAACACGGCATCAGCGGATCCTGACCAGCCTTGGCAGTGGTGCCAATCGGAGCATCCCTTTCCGGAACCAAGACTGGGCATTTGCCCAGTTCCGCCAGCTGATATCGCAGCATAACATTCGAAGTGGGAAGCAATCCATGGGCCCACAATGGGAGCACTCTACCAGAGCAACCGCCTTGAGGCGGTGGTTTTGTCACATGTCGGTCCATGGATTGTCCGAATAGTCTGAAGTAATAGTCCAAAAACGAATGGAGTTAGACGATGCCAAAGAAGCTTGCAGGTGTTATCCTCGCCGCCACGGTCTTTCTTGCTTTGCCGGCGACTGACCTGGTAGCCCAGACCGCGAGTTCGGTGAAACCGAAGGTGGTAGTGAAGGCCACGGGCCACCCGGAGAAGGAAACCTCAGCAGTGGCAGTTCACCAGACCACCAAACCGAAGCCCGCGCCGAAGGCGGAGAAGGTTCCCGCGCTTCGCGAAGGCTACAGTTGGGTGCCCGGCGACTACTACTGGGACGGTGGCGACTGGCAGTGGGCTGGCGGCTATTGGTTCAATCAGCCGTGGTCGGATGCCGTGTGGATGCCCGGCCACTGGAGCGACCGCTGGTGGGGCTGGACATGGGTTCCCGGCTACTGGTACTGAGCGAGGCCCGAGCCCGACAGGTTGAGCGCCGATGGCATCGTGGTTTCGCGGTCGGCGCTCGATAATGGAAATCCGGTCGAATGGGTGCACACTGTGCGCCGTGTTTGAAAGGCAGAAAGGAGATTCCGACTATGTACTACCTTTGGGGAATGCATGGGTATTGGTGGGTTTTCTGGATCCTCATCTGGATCTGTTTCTTTTCCTTCATGATGCCGGTTAGGCGGACTACCTACCGGCAAATGCAATCGCCTCTGCAGGTCCTGCAAAGGAGATATGCCGCCGGGGAGATCACCAGCGAGGAATACGAAGAACGGCGGACCAGACTCCTGCGGGATGCGAATATGAAATAGGGATATCCACCTGGACCCAACCAGCCATAATCTATAGTGTACGCGGGTATGAAGGATTACCTGCGTACCCGGCTCTCCGTTGAGGCCTTCGCAGCGCTTACCTCACACGGGATTGTGCGCGGCACAAAGCTCAAGCCATTCTGCGAGGGCCTTTCCCGGATCATTGGACTCGATAACCTTGGGGCGGATCTGGACCTACATCGGGGGCCGCCATCCCGCTCTGCGCAACTCAGAGACTTCAGCCGCGGTTCCACTTCGTTCAGCAGTTCAACTGCCCCAGCCGGATCGAAAAACTATCTCTCCAGTCAGAACTTGATTGAGCTGGTACCAGCAGGATTGCTCTTCCGGCACTTTCATCGATTCTTCCCTGAGCCTGGTAGCTGACATCAAGGTTTGTAGCCGCGCCGCTGCATCGGCGGGGAATCGAAGCTCTGAAGCCAAAGGAGCATCGCGATGCCATGCGACGAATCGCATTTTCGATGACCAGCTTTGCCAACACCCGCCCCGTTGTTTTGCCGACAAGCTGCCGCGCCGCTCCGAAAGCAGAAAGCGGCACAATAGCAGCACGCCGCGCCCGCAAGATGCTTTCTTCGAGGGGTGGCCGACGAGCTGCAATGGCCGTAGTCACCTCTTCAGGGTCAAATTCCATCGCCAGTGAATGCTGATGGGAAGGTTCACCCGCTAGGAGTAGCTCATCCACGCGACAGCCAAGTGCGCGGGCGAACTCCTCCAAGCGATCTTGCCGAATCATCCTTCGCGTGGGGTTGATTGCACCGGTTACTGGCATAACCCCGCCTCCTCCTTCGTTTTCGATGCAACAATTCCACCGAAAAGTGTTTCGTATGCTTGCTCTTTGCCCACGTGGGCACGAGTTACCCGGACATCCGCCGAATTGTGAACCCATTTGTACAGATGTGCGGGTGATCCAGGTGTTTGTAGCGGGAAGTCGGTATTTGCGGACCGGAGACTTGGTATGGCCACAACAAAACCGTAATTGCATCCGTCGAATAGAAAGACATGGAACACACTTCCCACCACGGCTCCAAGCGGCGGGAGCCCGTGGAACGTTGCATCCGCTGTGGTCATCTAGAGTCTGAACACGGAAAAACAGGCACGCAACCGTGCCTGGCCATGATTGGCGATCTGCTGGATCGAGCTTTCTGCCCGTGCGACGAACTGCAGATCACAGCGGATCGAGGACTCCCCGCCGATGGTTTGGCTGCGGCATGAAACCCGCACGACACAGCCGTGCCTCGAAAGCGGCTGGGGCGGACGCGCGGGTTCTACTCGATTGCTTACGGGTGCGACCCAGAGAATGTGTCCAAAGCTCGCGCCATGGTGGAGAAGGATTTGAAGGACCTGCAGGAGAACCTGGTGCCGGCCGACGTTCTCCTGCAGGCCAAGGTGTTGCTGCTGCAGCAGATTCCGCTGTCCGAATCGAGCGTGAGCGCTATCGCCGGCGGGTTCCTCGCAAGAACAAACAACGATCTGCCTTTGGACGAACCCACTCAAGCCGCGAATCGATACGCCGCGATGACAGCCCAGCAGGTGCGGGCGGCCTTCGCTAAGTGGATCCGCCCCGGCGACCTGGTACAGATCACCGAAGGAGCGAACCCGAAGTAGTAATGCACAGGCCTGCAAACGATGTCCACAGTTGCGGATACCTAGCAGGGCCGGCCGATCGGAAATGAGAGCTTTAAGACATTATCGGAAGCCAACTCCGCGGGCCCGCCGGCTGCCCGGCACGGAGTTCTGCCTCGATGCCCGCGATCTCCCGGCGACAGCGGGCGATTCAGGAGGCCTCCTTCTGGCGTTTCTGGGCGATTTCGTCGAGGCTGGGCCCGTCGGCGTCGATCACTACCTGCTTTCCCGTGTATTCCTGGAATCGTCGGCAGATGCAATCCGCATACTGCGGGTCGATCTGCATCAGCCGCGAATTGCGGTTCTGCCGTTCACATGCGATCGCGGAACGCAGATCGATGTTCGAGTCCCGATGACAAAGAGGATGGACCCATGAAACGCCCGCGCGTGCTGCTTGCGGATGACCACACGCTGGTCATGGACGGGCTTCGAAGAATACTGGAACCCGAGTGCGAAGTCGTGGGAGCGGTGGAAGACGGCCGGTCACTGCTGGCGGCTGCGGAAGAACTGAAGCCGGACATCATCCTGCTCGATATCTCCATGCCCCTGTTGAATGGCGTGGACGCCGCCCGCAGGCTACACGACACCGTGCCGAGTGCCAAGGTGATCTTTGTTACCATGCACGCGGATGCTACTTACGTCACCGGGGCCTTTCGCGCGGGAGCGTCCGGCTACGTCTTGAAGCGGTGCGCCTCGATGGAGTTGCTGAACGCCGTCCACGAGGTACTTAAGGGTCGGACCTACGTCACGCCCTTGATCAGGAAAGACATCTTGGGCCAATTGCCGGGGTGGCCGCTCGGGTCTGGGGAGACCTCGGGCGAACTAACGGACCGCCAGCGGGAAGTGGTGCAACTGGTGGCAGAAGGACATCCCGTCAAAGAAATTGCGGCGATTCTCAATATTTCCCAGAAAACGGTGGCATTCCACAAGTCGAACGTGATGCGAAGGCTGGGCATTCGCAGCACTGCCGAATTGACGAAATACGCTCTGGAACACGGCATCAGCGGATCCTGACCAGCCTTGGCAGTGGCGCCAATCCCGAGCATCCCTTTCCCGAGCCAAAACTGGACATTTGCCCAGTTCCGCCGGCTGATATCGAAGGCTACCATTCGAAGTAGCGCATCCAGCGGAGAAATCAATGAGCGGCCGATCAGAGGAGTCTATCCCAATGCCGGAGCGGACCGCAGTGGCCCTTGCAGTCAGTCCTTTGCCCGCTGATCGGGCTCGACTTCGAGAGATTCTCTCCCAGGGAAACTGGGAACTGCATGAGGCTTCCGATTGCTGTGGAGCTTTGGCCTTGTTGCGCAACCAACGTGTTGCGGTGCTGCTCTGCGAGCGTGACCACAGCGACGGCAACTGGGAAGACCTTTTGAAGGCCACGGCGAGACTGCCGGATCCGCCGAACCTCATTGTGTTCTCTCGTCTGGCCGACGAGTCCCTCTGGGCGAAGGTGCTGAATCTGGGAGGTTTCGACGTGCTGATAACGCCTTTCGAGCCGGAGGAGGTCTTGCGAGTCACCTTCGCCGCCTGGAGCCGCTGGGAATGCGACTTTGGTGCGAGCATCGCCAAAGAGGCGACTGGTAGTGGGAGGCCCACGGCCGTCAAGGCGGCTCAGTCGGACGAGGACTGGCTCCGGGCGCAACGGGAGACAAGAACGCGACCATTGGCGGCCGGAGCCGGACGGGTTGCATGAACCAGGAGTGAGGACATGGCTCCAGCAAGGCAGCAGCTAATGGCGGCCCGAGAAAAGGAAAGGTTTCCAACGGAGTGGGCCTTGTACGACGGCGACGAACAAGAGGGCGAGTTGGCGTCACCGCAATCGGAGGATGCTCGACTTGGAGGCTGGGCGCCGGTATCGCCCATAGAGACGATCCGGCGCCCAGCCCGCCAGTCGGCGAGGCTCGATCGGCAACTTGACGGTGCAGCGTAGTTGCGCCGGGAGAGTCGGCCCGCACGGGCGAAGGGATGGCAATGAAGATGGCGCGTACCGAAATGAGCGTGTTCCAAGAGATCCTGGAACGAAGAGCGGCCGAACTGGTTCAGGTATTGCGCAAGCGAGACGGCCTCGCAATCGAGAAGAGCGCGGACCAAATGGATGAGATTCAGTATGCGTCGGAACGAGATCTGGCGATGCGAAACGTGGACCGAGAGTCCAGCCTGCTGCGTCAAGTAAAAGCCGCATTGCGTCGGATTCACGACGGCAGCTTTGGAGTCTGTATTGAGTGCGAGTTGGCGATCAGCCCAAAACGCCTCGCTGCCGTGCCATGGGCGTCGCGTTGTATCCAGTGCCAGGACGCTGCCGACCGGGATAGGCAGGAAAGAACGGAATCCGTAAGCGAGACTCTCGTCAATGCGGCGTGACTGAGCGGTTCTGCGCCCGGCCCGTCGCTCACCATCAACGTTAGATGAACCGCCCGGCCATTGCGACGGCGAGGAACGGGGAAAAAGGTGGGGCCAGTGGTGAAGACCGAGTCCAGCATTCGAGACATCGCGTTTCTCGGCAACTACTTGCCGCGTAAATGCGGCATTGCGACGTTTACATCCGACCTGCTTCGGGCTGTGGCAGCGCGGCATCCCAAAAGCCGGTGCTTCGCGGTGCCGGTCAATGACATCGATGGGTGCTATCAATACCCGGACGTCGTTCGCTTCGAGATTGAGGAGCAGGATCTGGAATCTTACCGGCAGGCCGCCGACTTCCTAGACACCAGCAACGTGGATATTGTCTCGGTCCAGCACGAGTTCGGGATTTTCGGCGGGCCGGCAGGCAGCCACTTATTAGCCCTGCTGCGCGAATTGAAAGCGCCGGTCGTCACCACGCTCCATACCGTTCTCCTCAAGCCGAACGCCGACCAGCACCGCGTGATGCAGGAATTGATCGCGCACTCGACCCGACTGGTGGTCATGACGGAGCGGGGACGAACGATCTTGCAGGAAGTGTACCAGGCGCCTCGGGCCAAGATCGATGTCATCCCGCATGGAATTCCCGACGTAACATTTGTCGCTCCGGATTATTACAAGGACCAGTTCGGCGTGGGTGGAAAGAAGGTGTTGCTGACGTTCGGGCTGCTTTCGCCGAACAAGGGGATTGAACATGTGCTCAATGCTCTCCCAGATGTCGTAGCGGAGTTTCCCGACGTTGTCTACATCGTGCTCGGCGCTACACACCCCAACGAGCTGCGCACGCGAGGGGAAGCCTACCGCCTTGGCCTGGAGGCAATCGCCAGGAAGAACAAACTCGAGAACAACGTTATCTTCCACAACTGCTTTGTCGAGCTCAAGGAACTGACCGAGTTCATTGGAGCGGCAGATCTTTACATCACTCCCTATCTGGACGAAGCCCAGAGCACGTCGGGAACATTAGCTTATGCGTTTGGCGCGGGCAAAGCCGTGATCTCAACGCCGTATTGGCACGCCTCCGAATTGTTGAGGGACCAGCGTGGCGTACTGGTGCCATTCGCAGACCCGAGGGCAATTGCGCGTGAGGTAACTGGGCTTTTGCGGGATCGAACGCGCCGGCACGTCATGAGCGCTAACGCCTATAAGCTCGGCCGCGAAATGGTGTGGAGCAACACGGCGGGGCTGTACATGCGCTGCTTTGAGCTGACACGGCGCAAAGGGGCGGCGGCGCCCCGCGAATCGCTTGCCGCAAGACCGGTCGGCCATGCGGCTGCATGAATCGCCGGAGCCGAATCCGGATCATCTCTAGCATGTGGCCGATTCGACGGGCATTCCCCTTGGACCCTGACCGCACTCATGTGGTGGCTCGGCCTTTTCGTCTCATGAGCGACCAGCGCTCAATTAAGTTTCCAAAAATGATCGGAGCAGTGAGGATGGTAAAAACATCGCCATTCTGGCGATTGTTAGCGACGGTTCCTTTCCTGGTTTTGTTTCTCCAAGGGCCCGCCTCCTGCCAAGAAGCCCGAGGGACCTCAGCCCGTGATGAATCGACCCGCTTTGACTACTCGAACAGCCATAGCTTTCCCCGCCTTTCTTATCCTTACACAGCTCCCATCCTCGCCGGCCCGCGATTGGACAACTCGGGACGGCTCCAAGACCTGATTGTCGACGGCAAACTGAGGCTGACACTTGATGACGCCATCGCGCTAGCCCTGGAAAACAATCTGGAGATCGCCGTGACGCGGTACGACCTGCCCATTGCCCAAACGGACCTGCTGCGCGCGAAGGGGGGCGGCGCAACACGTGGCGTGGCGGGATCCTATCAATCCACCACTCTGTTTTCCGGCAGTCTGGGTGGAGGTGTGGGCAGCGCCGGAGGCGTTGGCGCAGGCGGCGCCGGAGGCGTCCTGGGGGGCGGCATTGACCGCGTTGGTTCATCGCCCTGCTGTGATCCGAGCCTGTATGTCAGCTATGGCTGGAGCAATGCCATTACACCCCTGAACTACACGGTGGTGAGCGGCGTGCCGATTGACATCACTCACCAGGAATCAGCTTTCGCCGGGTACAGCCAGGGGTTTCTGACTGGCACCAGCCTTTTCGTGTCCGAGAGCAGCTCGCGTCTATCATCAAACACCCCGACAAGCCTTTTCAATCCGGAGCTTGTCTCGGACCTTTCCGTAGGTGTAAGTCAGCACTTGTTGCGCGGCTTTGGGACGCGCGCCAACGCCAGATTCATCCTCATCGCCCGTAATGATGTCAGATACTCCGCGAGTGTCTTCCGGCAGAACGTGATCACCGCGCTGGCGGTCGTGATGACCACTTACTACGACCTACTGGCCGACCAGGAAAGCATTCGCATGGCACAAGGAGGACTGGAGTATGCGGAAAAGCTTTTGGCGGACAACCAAGCGGAAGCGAAGAGTGGGCTTGCGGCCCAGTATGATGTGCTGCGGAGCCAGGAGGAGGTCGCTTTGCGGCAGCAAGCACTGCTGGCAGCGCAAAACACTTTCTCTCAAGACGGCCAATCCCTGAAGGCCAAACTCTCCAAGAGTTTCAATGAGGAGTTGGCGAGGGTGGAGATAATCCCCTCTGACCGACTGCCTGAGCCGCATCCTGAGGATGCGCCCACTCTGGCCGAGGCATTGCGGGAGGCTGCCAGCCATCGGCCGGAGATCGAGCAGGTCGAGTTGAGCTTGCGCAATCAGCAAGTGGTGATCCAGGCGATACACAATTCGCTGCTGCCCTCGCTCGATGTCTATGCCTCCTATTATCTTGCGGGGCTGGATGGGGCGTTGCGTTCTACCTTTACGAATATCTTCCACGACGACTTCCCGAACTTCTCCTTCGGGGTGACGCTCGACGTCCCCCTCCGCAACCGTACCGCCCAGGCCGACGCCGAACGGGCGCTGCTGGAACAACGGCGCTTGCAAGTGAAGCTACAGGATGCGAAGAATCAGGCCGTTTGGGATGTCAACAAAGCTTGGAGCGGAGTGCAGCAGTCCCGTGATCAACTCGACGCCGCCAAGAAACTGGTGACACTCGCGCGCCAGGTGCTCGAGATGCAGCAAAAACGGTTCACCTTGGCTTCGGTCGCGGCGGAAGATGTCATCACGGCACAACAGAATCTGGCCATAGCCCAAGGCCATGTCGTGAGAGCGCACGCCACCTATGCCAAGGCATTGATTCAGTATGAACAGGCGACGGGTACCCTCCTGGAAAGACACAACATCGAGATGTCAGAGGCCGTAAATGGGGAAGTTCACCGTGTACCAATCAAATAAGCACATCACTTCCCTGAAGCTTCGCTCACGCCGCCCCGCATCGGGTTGCGACACACGCTACGATCGAGAGGCGGGCAAGCAAAGTCGCCGGGTGACGGCGTGATGCAGCAGCGAAAACTGCACGTTCGGGGGCAGTATTTGCACTTGGGCGTAATGCGTCTGCTGCCGCCGCGGCTCTGCCGGGCCGAACCATCATGTGGCCAAGCGCGTGCTCAGTGGGTACCTATCGAGCGGCGCCCACAGAAACGCGTTGCGCCTGTGCTCTGAAGCCGCCCGAAGAAAACCATGACGCCCATCGCGCTCCATGAATCAGGGTCAGACCATCGGCCCCGGGCTGCTGTTGTCGTCGCCCATCCGGACGATGAGACGCTCTGGTGCGGCGGCTACATACTGACCCATCCGGAGTTCCTTTGGCG
>PLOR01000034.1 GCA_003142185.1 Bryobacterales bacterium | reverse complement strand
GGTTTTGCGGTGATCACCGAGGAGGTATTGGACGGAACAGTATCCAGAACCCGGTCAAGAGTGCCGTCATGCACACGAGGCCGATCAGTACAAGGACAACCCAAATTTCTGCAACGCGAAGAATTTGGTAACCAAATTCTTCGCATCGCACCAAACGCAATTTTGGCGTATCGGACACATCGTCCATGTATAGTCACAAACTACTCCCTTCCCGCGCTTGTAGTAAAATAAAGCGCAGGGGAAGTAATTCTCTCCTGTCCTATTCAGAAGCGGAAGGCTGTTTGGCCGCACCCTTCCGCTTTCCACGTCTTCTAAAAAATCTCGGGTCGCGTTTCCTCGCTCTCCTGTCCGGTCTTGCCGGTGAGTTCTTTGTAGGTGAGCCGCTTGCCGACGATCTGAGTAAGCGCCTTGCTGAAGCGGTCCGCGTCAGTCATGTCTTTTCGGTTATTGTAGCGGAATGCTTGTTCATCGAGGTACCGGAACAGGTGAAACGGTTCCACACTCACGTAGGTGCCGGACAGGTTGCGCTTCAAGAGGCTCCAGAAGTTTTCGAGCCCGTTGGTGTGGATTTGACCGTTGGCATAGGCTTCAGCGTGGTTGATGACATCGTGAGCGAATTCTGGACCGATATCGAAATAGGCCGATGCTTCATCGGTGAACAGGTGAGTGCCCGCCTCGACATTCTGCCGAATGTTTGGGATTAGGGTACCGTACCGGGAATCTCGGATGACGTTGAGCCGAACGTCGCCGCCGCGCTCCAAGGCTCCCTGTATTCCAACCTTGCCGACTACGCCGCCGCCCTTACCTTGGAGCACGCGGGCCTTGCGGTCTTTGTGCATATTGCGGGCCTTGCCGCCGATGTAGGTTTCGTCCACTTCGACTTGACCTGACCCGCCGCCGAGCTTTCCGGCCTTCTCATCCTGCATTCCGAGGCGGATTCTCTGGAGCATGAACCATGCAGTCTTTTGGGTAACGCCAAGCGCCCGGTGAAGTTCCCAGGAGGACACGCCATTCTTGGCACTGGTGAGCATCCAGACCGCAGTAAGCCACTTGTCTAGGCCGATGGGGGAATCCTCGAAAATCGTCCCGACCTTCGCCGAAAACTGCTTTTTGGCGTGCTTTCCCTTGCATTCCCAGCGGCGTTGATTTTGGAGGAAGTTTACGTTATCATTACCGCAAGTGGGGCAGGTAACCCCATTGGGCCAACGCCTTGCGACCAAATAGTTCAAGCAATGATCTGGATTTGAGAAGTAAACTATCGCTCCCTGAAGGGTTTTCGGTTCCTGTTCCATACTTTGATCATAGCCGAAGCCCGTCCCTTAGTCAAGTATATTTATGCCACAATAGTTTACATAATATCGGTTATCGGAAGTTGCGACTAGCTTGGCAAGGACTGACAAGAAAGGCCCGCCCGCAAGCGGGCGTTGGCAAGCTGAAGCCGGCTTCAGCCCGCCCTGGAGGTCGGGGACCTGCCCCACCTAGCGTTATGAAGCTACTTCGCCGCGGCGGACTCTGACGACCCGGTGTGACGTGCCGCCGCGGAAGTGCAAGACGAAGCGCGTCCCCGCGCAGTCGGCCTGTTCCAGCGATCCCTCGAGTTGCTTGGCGAGGATCTCGACGATCCGCAAGCCGAGCGATTTCCCGTTGCGCGCCGGCCCGACGCGCGGGCAGCCGACGCCATTGTCTTCGACGCTCAACTCCAATTGTCCCGGCGCCGAGTGCCGCAAGGAAACCCGGACCTCACCGGTTCGCTCGCCCGGGAATGCGTGCTTCAATGCGTTGGTCACCAGTTCGTTGAGGATCAGGGCGCACGGAATCGCGCGGTGGATGCCCATCTCGATCGGCTCGGCGTCCACGCGGATTTCGATTTGCCGCGCCGCAACGCCATATACGCCGCCCAATTCCTGGACGAGTTGCTCGGCGTACTCGGCGAAGACGATCCTGTCCAGGTGCTCGGTTCCGGAAAGCTGCTCGTGGATCAAGGCGATCGAGCGCACGCGGTGCTGGCTGTCCTCGAGCGCGGCTTGGGCCTCGGCGCTCTCGATCGCGCCGGCCTTCATGCCGAGCAGGCTGACAATCACCGCCAGGTTGTTCTTCACGCGGTGATGGACCTCTTTGAGGAGGACCGTTTTCTCCGCCAACGCCGATTCCAGCTCACTTAACGTGCTATGCAGCGCCTGCTGGGCGCGCTGCTCTTCGGTGACCTCTATGGCAACCACCAGCACCTGCCCCGCTTCGGCCTCCGGCCCGGGCGACGCCGCGCCCGGCAGCGGCACGTACGACAAATCGAAATAACGCTCTTCCGGCGGCAGCCCGGGCCCACGCTGCAACGGAACCGCCAGCGCGGCGGCGCGGTATACGTTCCGCTGGTCGCGCACTTCCTCGAGCAGCGGTAGAACCACCGGCGCCGCTTCGGGCCAAACTTCGGCCACGGTCCGGCCGGTCATCGGCTCGCCCGGCGCCAGCGCCTGATATGCCGGGTTGACCATCTCAAAGCGGAAATCGTGGCCGCGCAAGAGGGCGATCGAAACCGGCGAGTGTTCAATGACGGACTCCAGCATGCGGCGGCGCGCCTCCAGTTCGTGCGCCATTTCCGACCGCGCGAACTCCGCCGCGGCCGCCACCGTCTGGGCCTGTTGCAATCGTCCGAACAGCGCGCTGGCCACTACACCGGACAACGCCAGTGCTCCCAGTCCCAGCCAGTCTTGCGGGTCTCGCACCAGGAAACTTCCCACCGGCTCGGTAGCAAAGTACAGCGACTCGATCGTGCACAGAATCGTCGTCAGCGCTCCCGGTCCCCAGCCGCCCTGATAGGCGCTCAACAGGACGAACGGAGCATATGTAATGTAAGGGATGAGGGTTGGCGGATGCAGCGGGAGCCGCGACAGTTGCGCCAGCGCAGCCAGCAGCACGGCTAATCCGTAGCCAACCGGAGGCGGCAGCTTCTTGCCGCGCATCATAGGCTTGCCCTCCGCCACCCGATCCGTGTGTCGGAGCGCTCGGTTGCGGCAACCGGTTGGCAAGCTAAAGCATGCCCCACCTTCGACCCGATCATTGCACCAGGGCCGGCGGGCGGTGCAACAGGCGCCGCACACGATTGGCCAGTTCCAACGGCCGGAATGGCTTCGACAGCATTTCCGCCGGCGGCAACGCGGCGCCCCCGAACTCATCGGACGCGCATCCGGAAACGAAAAGCGTCTTCATCTCGGGACGCAGCGGCTTCAGCCGGTCCGCCAGTTTCAGGCCGGACACCGGCATCACCACGTCGGTCACCAGAACGTGGATCGGCCCCGGACAGGCTTTGGCGACCCGTTCGGCTTCCTCCGCGTCGCGCGCCTGCAGCAGTTGATACCCTTCCCGCTGCAGACAACTATGCATCAGCCGCCGGACGCCGTCCTCGTCATCGACCAGCACCACGGTCGGCGCCGATTCGTTCACGGCGGCCGTTTCCCGCGGCTCGCCGGCCGGCAGCGGCTTTTCCGCGCGCGGGAGCAGGATCTCGAAGCTCGTCCCTTTCCCGATTTCGCTCGACGCGCCGATGTGGCCCTGGCTCTTCACGATGATGGCGTGCACGATCGCGAGGCCGAGGCCGGTTCCGGCGCCGGAGCGCTTGGTGGTGAAAAATGGTTCGAAGATGCGGGCCAGCGTCGGCGCGTCCATTCCCTGCCCCGAATCCGTTACCCGAATTTGCACGTACCGTCCCGGCCGGCAGTCGCGCCATTGCGGGCTCTCCGCGGCGATATCGACCAGCGAAGTCGAGATCCGCATTTCCCCGCCCTGCGGCATCGCGTCGCGCGCGTTCAGCGCCAGGTTAAGAAATACCTGCTTCAACCGGTTGCGGTCGCCGCGCACCAATTCGGGCGAAGAGCCCAACTCCAGTGCGAGCCGGCGGCCCGTCCCCAGGCTGCGAGCGATCAGTGGCTGGATCTCGCCAATCACGCCGTTGATGTCGAGCACCTCCGCGCTCGACACATCGCGGCGGCTCAGCGTCAGCAACTGCTTGCTGAGGGAACCGGCCAGCGTGGCGGCATGCTTGATCTCGGTGGCCCGCTCCCGGTCATGGGAGTCTTTCAGCTCCGTCTCCAACTCTTCGGAGCACCCCAAGATCACCATCAGCAGATTGTTAAAGTCGTGCGCCAGCCCACCCGCCAGATTGGCGATCGCCTCCAACCTCTGCGATTGGATCAGGCGGCCTTCCATTTCCCTGCGCGCCCGAATGTCCTGCACCACCAGAATCGAGCCCAGCCGCCCCTGCTTCGACCGGTTCTCGGAATAGCCGACTTCTACCGGCATGGCGGTTCCCGTTTTCGAAATCAGCAGGTAGGAGCGGCGCTGGTCCGGGAGCAGATCGAAAACCGGATTCCCGGCTGCGCGGCCGGCGAACTCCTCTTTGAGCCGCAGAACATCCATCAGCGGGCGGCCCATGGCTTCGGCGCTAGTCCAACCGGTCAGTTGCTCCGCCACGACATTCACAAAGACGATTTCGCCGGCTGGATTGGTGGCGATGATTCCTTCGCCCACGCTACACAGCGTGGTCGAAAGCCAGGCCTCGCTTGATCGCACGCGCCGCTCCATCTCATGCTTATAGAGGGCTATCTGCACGGCGCTGCGCAGATTCAAGTCGCCAATCGGCTTGAGAATGTAACCCAGCGGCTCGGTCATCGTCGCGCGGCTTACCGTGTCTGCGTCGGCGTGCGCCGTCAAGTAGACCACGGGGATCTCGAACTCGTCCTTGAGCGCCTGCGCCGTGGCGATGCCATCCATCTCGCCCTGAAGGCGGACGTCCATCAGCACCAGGTCGAAAGCAATGTTTCGCGCGAATCGCAGCGCTTCTTCACCCGAGCTCGCGATCGCCGGCACGGAGTAGCCCAGCCGCTCCAAGCGACGCTGAATGTCGTCGGCGATCAGGCCTTCATCCTCGACTACCAGGATTTGCTTTCTCGCTTCTTGGGCTGCCTGCATTTGCCGATACCCCTCCTGACAAGGTGAGTGGTAGTTTAGTGTGCCACGCCGGATTCGATTCTCAGTATATTCAACCGCCGCGCGCCGCTGTGCCCCCTGCCAATTTGACTTCCAGAGCTATCTTAACGGTCCAGTACCGGTATAGTACCTGAAACTTCGATCAGATGGAAGCATTTTGCAGAGGTTGAGCCCAGGTTCACGCAAGTGGGTTCACGCAAGTGGTCGGCAGGAAAAGAAAAGGCGAGATGGATTCTCGGCTCAGCAGGCCCCACAGCCTGCGTCACGGAAACAAGTGTGGGGCAGTGTGGCCAACTGCAAGCCACGCTGCCCCACGTGTTACCGCGTCAAAAGCTCCCGAGAGATCGCGCTTGTCTCTTAGTGGGAGGCGCTGAAGGTCAAAGTGATCTGGGTGGTGTTTTCCACCGGCTGCCCATCGAGCAGAGTCGGTCTGTAGCGCCACTGCATGACGGCTGCCTTGGCGGATTGGACCAGCAGCGGGTGTCCGGAGATGACCTTCACGGCGACGACCCTGCCGTCGGTGCCGATGGTGGCATCAACCACCACTTGGCCATGGGCGCCCATCTGACGCGCGGCCGTCGGATACTCCGGCTCTCTGCGGTAGAGGAGTTGAGCTGGTGCGACCTTGCCGCCCGAGGCGGTTGGCTTCCTCACGGCTGGCGCCGCGGGAGCAACCGGAGCAGGCGCGTTGGCAAACGGCATGCTGAGATTCGAATTCACGTTGACCCCGGCGGGCGACGCGGGAGCGGTACCCAAGTTGGCGTCGGCAATGTCGGTCGGGCTGGCCGGGCGCAGGCGCTGCGCCAGCGAGTCCGTGTTGAATGCCTTCGGAGCGGCCTTCACCGGCGCTGCCGGTATAACTTCGGCCGGCGTGGCGGTTGCCGGGGTAGTGGTGCCCGGCTGGGTGTTGGCGGGAGTGCCAGGCGGCAGAGCCTGCGCCGGGTTCACCTTCGCGGAGGCCGGGTTAGCGGCGGGAGACTTGCCGTCCGGCATCGGCGAGGGCCGCGTGCGCAACGAGCGCACCGACTCGGTCACCGTTTTGCTTTGGTCCTTCCCGGTCACTTCCATGTTGAAGCTGACGTCGCCGGTCTTAGGCGTGTAGACGATGCTGCCGGTGGTGAGCTGCTTGGCATCCATGTCGAAGTTTTCGTGCTGGTCCCCATCGTTGATGGATAGCACGCCATGGCTGGCATTGGCGATCGCCGCGGAATTCTTGTTCCAGGTGAGCAGCAGATCCGTGCCGCTCGGTTCGACCATCAGCGTCAAGCGCGCGGCCTGCGACTCCACGGCGGTGGGCTGATGCGAGCGCGTCAGGTAGCCGGGATAGACGAACAGCGCAACCAGTATGGCCACGGTAGCGGCTATGCCGCCGAGCACCAACATGAGTTTTCCGCTGCCCTGCGATTCGGCTGGCGCCTGACCGCGGAGCGTCCCCAACAGCGGCTTTTCGAGAGCCGGCTTAGAGGCGGGGGCGGGCTCGACCGGTTTAGCGGGCGCAACGTCCTTTATAACTGCGGCGGCCGGCTTGACTTCCTTGGCAGCCGGTTTCGGTTCGGGAGCAGCCGGGCGAACGGGAGGCGCTTTCACTTCGGCGGCCGGCGGCTTCGCGGGCGCCGCGGCCGGCTTGGTTTCCTGCACCTTCCGGTCAGTCTTGTCGGGAGCGGGCGCGGAAGACTTCGCATCGGCGGCCGGCGCGGAAGGGGCGGCATCGCGGCGCAGACCGATCGGCACCACCTGCGGGCGGACACCGGGCTTGGCGGCCGGCGGGGCGCTGGGCGCGGCATTCGCCGGACTCGCCGGCGGCGGCGCTGCGGCCGCAGCTTCAGGTGGCGTCCACAGCGAGGCCGTCAATTGCGAAGAACGGAACGGAAACTCCAAATAGCTGGCTTCGCCGTGGAACACGCCGTCTTCCCGGATGAAGAGGCCGCCCACGCTGGTCTTGGTGGCAAACGGCCGCACCAGCAGGGCGATGGAATTGGGCCCGCGGAAGCGCGCATCCAGAAAGGCGAGATCGTCCGCATCCAGGCTGAGGCCCTTGCGGCTGTGCGCGCGGAAGAAACCCGCCACCGGAACGTTGCCAGTGCCGCTGTGCTGTTCGATCGCCCGTTCGAAGCGTACCAGATCGGCATCCGACAACCGATACAGCGGCCCACGGGTGTAATCACACGGGATCGTCTCGTAGTCCTGCACGACCACGATCAGAGGACTGCCGGGGATCACCGAACCCAGCAACACGCCGCCAATCTCCGATCCTCGCGACGTCAGAGAGCGGAAGTTCTCAATAACTTCGCTCTCCATCCGATCGATGAGATCGAAAGCGAGTCGCACTGCGACGGGCTTCTGGGGAACCTCCCATAGATAAGTAGCCAGGGGTGCGGATTTCGGCTCGCCGCGTTCCCGCCGTGCTGTTGATTCAACCATCGCTCTTAACCTCCGCCCGATTGAAAATTCCGGGCTATTGACTACACGGGTCAATTTTAACGGAAATCGAAGCAATATATACCCTAAAAATCGCTCTATTAACCAAAAGCAACGGTACTGAGCTGCAATGCTTTAGCCGATAACTATCTAGATATATAACCCGTAATTCTCTTTGGTTATCAGAGAAGTACTGTCGCCATTCACTCTAGCAATTTCAAAATTCCCCGCCTATAATAAGCGGGAATGAGTGCCAGGACCTGCCAACTGTGCGGACGGCCCCTCAGCAGAATCTGGGTGGGCGCTGGCGGCGATTTTTGTTCGCGCGAGCACCGCAATCAGTATGGGCTGCGCCTGGGGATGGACCGGCTGCAGGAAGCCAACAAAGTCGCGACGCTGATGCGGCGGCGCGAAAATCTGAAAACAGTGGTACCGGCGCAAGCAGAGAGTTTGACTTCGCTGCAACGGCGTGGCTTTAATCAGAATATGCGCTTGTCTGAACCGGCGCCCCCAGCCGACCACATGCGCCCCATTCAGCCGCTGCTGGACGCGGAGGTGCGGGGCGGCGGCAATTTCTTTTCGCCGCGGGCGCTCAGCCAGAAAGAAAAGCCGGGTCCGCGCAGCTCCGGGTATCTGAAAGGCGCCGCGGAAGCGACGGAAGCGATGCTGCCCGCGCTCGCGGAACATAAGATGCCGGTGACACTGCCACGCCAGCGGCCCGCGCTGCTTTGGGATGGGGCACGCTCGCTGAAAGCCCGCCGGCGCGGCTTCCCGTTGCCACGGCGCCGGGCGGCGCGCGCGGTGCTATCGGGCAAAACACGCCGGCAGCCGGTGGGCGGCGCCACGTACCAGCGCGACGCGAAGCCGGCCAAGTGGCTCGCATTGCCGATGCACGTAGGACGGCGGCTGCGGACAGTAGGGAGCCAGCGGATCCAGCCGGCTGAGAGGCGGCTGCGCCGCTTCGCCGCCGCGCGGCGTGCGCCCGGGTTGATTTGGCCCGGCAGCATGCCGCCGGAGGTCTTCGTCAAAGAGGGCCTCGCGCCGCAGTCGCGAATCCCGCTGATCACGCCGCTGCTTCGTGCCGTAGCCCTGCCCCATGGGCCTACGCACGGGCTGTTGCCGGGCATGACGCGCGGCCACGCGCGGCGGGTGGGCCGGACGATGCGCGATAGCCGCATGGCGCAGCGCGCCACCGCCATCGAGTGGACTGGATCGAACCTGCCAGGAGTCGTCCTGGCCGCGGGACACACGGTAGACGCGCAACTGCGGAGCGCCGCGTGGAGCCGCGGAGGCACGCGCGCGGTTTTCGTGAGTCCCAAGGTGTGCGACCTGATCCCGCGTTTCTCGACGGTATCGTTTGAGCCGCAAGAGGCTCCTTTCGGCTACTCCATTTTTAAGATACAGAGCGGCATGCCCGCGCTTCCAGTGTCACAGGCGGCGACGCCCAAGACCGGGCAGCAGCAGCAGCGCGTGGCGGCGAAAACCTCGAAACAGCCGAAGGCGGAAGCCATCCGTCTGGAAGACCGCTTCGACGCCGGCCTGGGAAATTGGGTTGGCGGCGTGAGCGATTGGAAGGTGGATGTGGCGGGCGTGCGGCCGGGCGCTCTGGCGCTGTTCGCCCCGTCGCTCGCCATGGTCGATTACGATCTCGAGTTTCTGGCCCGCATCGACCAGAAGAGCCTGAGTTGGGTATTCCGCGCCTCCGACGAGCAGAATTACCATCTCGCGACGATCTCGATTTCGCCGCAGGGCCGCACCTTCACCCGGTCTTCGGTGATCGAAGACGCGCCGGGATTGAGCGTTACGACGCCGGTCCGCCAGGTGGGCAATCCCAAATCGGCGATTACCATCCTGACGAAAGTCAGGGGCAACGATTTCACAGTTTCCATAGATGGCGAAACCATCGAGCGATGGAGCGACAACCGCCTCGCGATTGGCGGAGTAGGCTTTTTGGGCGCACCGGAAAAACGGGCGCGCTTGTATTGGGTTCGTCTGGTGACGGGCGGATCCGACCGGTAAGGAGGTCTGAAGAAAATGAGCAGCAACCCAATTCGAACCAGCGCTAAGGTACAGCCATTGCGAGGCCCGGCGCCAGACTTGCAGGACAAGGAAGGGGCTACCAGCGGGCCCGGTTTCCTGGCGCGCGCGGTCGCGCTGCACTTATCCGGCAAGCGGGATGAAGCCCTCAAACAGTTGCAGCGCGCCATCGCCGCCAACGAAGCCTCGCCCGAAATCTACCGGGCGATGGGGCACATCCAGTTCGAGTTGGCCGACTATAAGGAAGCCGCCAAGAGCTATCGCGCCCTGACGCAGATCAAGCCGCAGTACGCGATGGGCTGGTTCAACCTGGCCGTCTGTCTGGAGCGCCTGGGCTCGTGGGAAGAAGCGGCGGAGGCATTTGGAAAAGCTTCGACGCTCGATCCGGCCCACCTGGACGCGCACCTCGGGCTGGGCGTGTGCCACCTGCGCCTCGAGGATCCCAAGAGCGCCCTGTTCAGCTTCGAGCACTGCCTGGCGACGGCGCCGCAGCATGAGGACGCCTTGTTCGGCAAGGCGGCGGCGTTGCAATCGCTCGACCATGCCGACGAAGCCGCGGCCATCTACCAGAAGATCATCGAACGCAACCCGGATTCGGAAGAGTCGCTGGCGAACCTGGTGCTGATCGGCATGTCGAAGGAAGATTTCGACATGGTGCGCGAGTATTCCGAACGCCTGCTGGAACTCAAACCCGAGTCCACGGTGGCGCTCGAAGGACTGGCAGCCTGGGCGGCGGCGTCGGACGAGCACGCGCTCACCGCCAAGTTCTGCAACTTGTTGGTCAACGCCGTGCCGGGCCACTTCGAAGCCTGGTTCAACCTGGCGCTGGCGCACCAGAAGTCGGGACGCTGGCAGCAGGCGGCGGAATCTTACCAAGAGGCCATCAAGCTGCGTTCGCAATCCTCCGAGGCGCACACCAACCTGGGCGTCGTGCACGAACAATTGGGTGACATGGTTGCCGCGCGGGCGGACTACGATCGCGCCATGGCGGCCCAGCCCGATGCGCTGGCGCCGATGTGGAACGTGGCGCTGCTGCTCGAACACGCCGGCCAGCACGATGAGGCCGAGCGCTGGTACCGCCAGGTGCTGGAACGCGCCCCGAAGGAAGAGGAGGCGCGCTTCCGGATGGGCTACCTGCGGCTTAAGCGGGAAGACTTCCGCGGCGCCGTCGAGGCCTTCGAAGGTTGCCTGAAGTACCGTCCGTATTGGCCCGAAGCGCAAGCGAACCTGGCTTTGGCCTATTCCGGGATGGGAGACAAGGAACACGCCGAGCGGCTGTATGACAAGATGCTCGAAGCCGATCCCAAGAGCGTCGATGCACTGCGCGGCTTGGCGGCGCTATCGATCCAGTCGGGCGACTTCAACACCGCGCTGGAACACCACGTACGCCTGATCGACCTCGGCGAGCGTTCGCCCGAAATTCTGTACAACGCCGGGCTGATGTACGAGAAGGCCGATCAGCCGGAGAAGGCCGTCCGCCTCTATCGGGATGCCTTGGCGCTACAGCCGGATATGCCGGAGGCCCTGCTCAACCTGGGCCGCATTCTGGAATCGTCCGGCAAGAGCGAAGAAGCCCGCACCTGCTGGAGCAAGGCGCTCGAAGCCGAACCGGCCCTGGCGCAAGGCTACTTCGGTCCCACGATCGAGTAAGCACCCGCCGAGCGTTAGACAATCGTCAATCCGCTTTGACACAGGCATCGTAGGGGCCGCGCATGCCCGGCCCCCTGGCAGATCGGGGACCTGCCCACTCTACGGCAGGCCCGGCCCGCGCAGCGTACAAGACACAAGACACCGGCGGCAAGACCGTCGGCGTCATCACTCGGCGCGTTACATCCATCACTTACATTTCCCCCTATGCTTTGGCGACTGTCCACGCCACGCGAGGACATGGTAGAGTGATTGGACAGTCGGGGAGGGATCGATGAAGCTCTGGTCGATTGTCGTAACGGCTGGGTGCCTGTTTCCCATTTCTGTTTTGCCGGCCTGGCAAAACCCGGCGCAGATGCGTCAACCGGAATCCGCCGGCGATGCCAATGAGGCCCGCGGCATGCTGGCCTCCGCCGTGCAGAAGAATCCCGGCAGCGCAGCCGCCCTCAGATCCTACGCGGAGTTTCTGGAACAGTACGGCCAACCGGAAGCGCGCGCGGTGTATGCCCAGCTCCTGGCGCAGTTGCGCCGGGCAGGCGGCGCGGCCGAGGCAGCCGAGATCGCGCACCGGCTGGTAATCCTCGACCTGCTGGCGGGAGACGGCGAGGCGTTGACGCGCGATCGAGAATCTTATCGCGCCATCACCGGCAAGGCGCTTCCCTTCTCTTCGAGCGAGCCGCGCGAAGCGTGGCCTACCGTCCCCATACCCGGACCGATGCGATCGTTCGCGCGAATGGCCGCCATTGCGCCCGAGGCGGCGCCCGAGGACGTGCTGCCGGCGCTGGCGCGGAATGTCGTCACTAACGGCTACCAGGCCTCGCGCAGCAACGAGACGCTGGAACAGACCGAGTACCTGAAACTGCTGCACCGTTATCTCGCGCAGGCGCATGAGCTGGAGAAGCTGGCGGGCGCGCAGTATGCGATTCAGGTGCCAAATTGCGATTCACCCAATGCCGGCGATCTGTTGCGCATCCTCGGTTTCCGCATGCGCGGCGGGTGCGGCTCGGAGGTGGTGCTGGAGACGGTGAATGCCGGGCGCGCGTTTCTGACCGCCGATTCCGGCTTTCCGGTGAACCGCCTGGAAGAGGCGCTGCGAACGAACCGCCCGTTCAGCTATGATTTTCATCCCACACTCGTGCCGGTGATGTTCGGCCCGGCTTACTGGACGGCGGGAAGCAAGGAGCCCGATTTCATCGAAGCGCTGATCTCCGATCCCTCGCTGTGCCGCCTCTACCTGGGGCTGTCCAACCTGGAGCCGGCCACCGCCGCGGCGATGCACGATGCGGGCACGCTGACCCATCTGCGTGTATATGCGCACGTGCTCGATTTCTTCGGCGGCCAATTCGAGCTGCGCGACGGCAAAGCGGTGGTGCCCGGCGGAGCGCGTTCGGCGGCGGCGTGGGGCGAACTGGTGGGAGTCTCGCCGGATCGCGGAGTGGAGTTTTTCGGCAAGCTGCTGGCCAAGGACGACGGCTGGCTGGCCAGCCTCTTCGACTCGCTGGCGCGCATCAATACACCGGTGCGCGACTACCTGACGGATCCGGTGCGCATGAAGCGTTTCTACGCGGCGGTGCGCGGGAAAGTCACCAGCCCCGGGCCGGCCCGCCCGGTGTTTCGCTCCAACAGCGATATGCTGCTGCTGACCACCCGCCTGGAACTCGACGCCAGCGGCAAACCGCACGTGCCGGGCAACCTGGAAGTGTGGAAGGGCCTGTTCACCAACAACCCGCAGGCCCGGTACGACGGCAAGCTGACACGGCTGGCCGCCACGTGGAAAGAACCGGACGACCTGCTGGAGGCGTTGTTCGCGCTGTGCCGCAAGACGGTGGAAAACCAGCCGCTCAAGATCTTCATGGCGCTGACCGACATTGACCGCGGCCGCGCCACCCCGCTCGGAGCGGCCACGGTGGAGCGCCTGGCGCGCTCCTGGCACACTTACGGCAGCCAGTTCGCGGTTTTCAGCGAAGCGCCGCAGTTGAGCGACAAGAGCATCAACCAGTTCCTGGATACCGCCGAGGCGCTGACCCGGCTGCACGAGCCGGCCCTGCGCGCCGATGCCGGCGGGACCTTCCAGGCGCTGGTTTCGTTGTGGCAGATCCTGGTGCGCCAGCAGACCATCGCGGACCGCAACGCCGACGAAGCCTTCGCCGGAGTTGCCGCGGGTTTCGCCGATGTGCATTCCGCCCGCGAGTTGTTCGACGCCGGCCATCGCGGCTTCCAATCGTTGCTCAATGCGGCGGCGAAGCCCGCCGATTCGACCGCCGGACCCCAGGAACGGATGGCCGGCCTGCTGACCGGAGCCGCCGAATCGGACGATGTCGAAACCCGCCAGGAGATGGAAGAGGAGATGCTGCGGATTCTGGACGCGCAGCACCTGGTCTCGCTCGACACGTTGTTCCAATTGAGCGATTTGCTCGAGAGCGGGCAGCGCCCCGACAAGGCCGCCAGCGCGCAAATGGCGAAGCTGGCCGGGCGCATCGCGGCGGCGCCGCTCGCTCGCGCGCCGCTCACCGTGGTCGAACGCAATGCCATGGGTTTCGGCTTTTGGAGCGGGAAGCATCTGGATGCCGAGCGCAAGCTGAACCTGCGCCTGGCCATCGAAAAGGCCGCCGGCGACCCCGCCCGCCTTGCGAACCTGCCGGAGGTGCTGGCGCCGCTGTTGCGCGATTCCCTGCTCGGCCTGAGCTATGCGTACTACGCTCCGCCAGGGGCTCAAGTGCTCTTCACCAACCCGGTGTTCGTCCGCAGCCACGATTTCATCGGCGGCGAAGGCCAAACCAATTTATGGAAGGCCACCGAACCCTACGGCTCGGGCTGGCCATCCAACGGCGGCGGCCGCCTGGTAGGATCCCTTTCCAGTTTGCCGTACGCGCTGGCGGAAGCCGAAGAGAATTTTCTGGTGCCCGCGCAAACCCAGGCGCTGATCTGGGGCGACCTGGTACCGCAAATGATGCTCAGCGCCAAGATTCCGCGCTGGTGGAACGTCACCCCGGTTCAAATGCATTGGGTGGGACTGAATTTACGTTACGGGCGCGAGTTGCTGGCCGAGGCCGCGCTGGATGAATCGGCGCGCGAGGCGGCCATGGTGGAATTAGGCCGGCTGGCCGCGCCCGCGCGCACCGCCCAACTGCGCGCCTTGATCGAGAGGGGGCAAGTCAAAGAAGCCGTCGACCAGGTGACGCCGGCCGAGTTGTTCTGGCTCAGCCGCGCGCTGGAGCCGGCGCGCGCCGGCGATCGTTCCTCGGTGCGCGCCCAGATCGAGCGGCTCTCGCGCGAAGCTTCCAGCCAAGTGAGCCTGGCGGCCATCTCGCGCGCCTTCGGCGCGCCCAAGCCGACGCTGGCTACTTCTTATCGGCCCGAGTTGCTCAACGTGCGCACGTTCCCCACGCTGATGGGCTACTCCAGCCGCATCCTGGCGGAAAGCTGGGAATCCAACAACCTGTACTGGGTCGCGCTGGCCGACGAGCTAAGCCTGCGGCCGGCGCAACTCAACGTCCGCATTCCGCAATGGACGAGGGAGTTGGTGGAGCACATTTTCGCGTCTCACCTGGAGGACTGGCCCGCGTTGCTGCGGTCGTTGCGTGCGGTCGGCGATGACGTTCGCGAGCATGCGCGTGCCGCGTCGGCCGATCAAAAAGCGGCGCTTCAAGATATGCCCACCGGGAGGCCACAATGACACTGTCCAGACGAGGGTTCCTGGCAGCCGCCGCCGGTGGCACATTGCTGCGGGCGCAGGAGCCGCAGGGGCCCGTATTCCGCGTCAAGGTGGACATGGTGGTGCACAGCTTCCAGGTCACCGACAGCAAGAACCACTACATTAACGGCCTCAAGCCGGCCGACTTCCGCATCTTCGAAGACGGCATCGCGCAGAAGATCTCGACCTTCGCCGAAGGCGCCAACACGCCAGTGGCAATCAACGCCGACGGCACCACGACGCCCTTGCTGAACGCCAAGGGGGCCGTGCCGGGCATGGACCGTCCCGATGCTTTCGTCGGCACCAACGTTTTCGTTCTGTTCGATACCAGTAATTTCATGTACCGCGGCTTTGTCTATGCCGAAGATGCGATCGCCGATTTCGTGCGCGGCCTGGATCACGCGGATTCGGTGGCCGTCTACACTTTCAGCCGCAACCTGTCGCGCGCGGCTTCGCTCACCCGCGAGCACGGCGACGCCATCGAGGGCTTACGAAACGCCGTCGCCGGCGATGACACGGCACTCTACAACGCGCTGCTGCTGACCCTGCGCGATGCCGCCAAAGTGCCTGGCCGCAAGGTGGTGATCGTATTTTCGAACGGCCCCGACAACGCCAGCATGATCGCCCCCGACGACGTGCGCGCAGTGGCCGAAGACGAAGGCATCCCGATTTATGTCATCTCCACCAGCGAGGTCAACAAGGACCCCATTTCGAGCGGCGTTTTCCGCCGCATCGCCCAGCGTACCGGAGGAAAAGCCTATTGGGCGCGCACCTGGCAGCGCCAGGTGGAAGCGTTCGACGACATCCGCGAGGACATGAGCAACTCGTACACCATCGCCTACTACCCCGCCGCCAATCCGAACGAGGGCTTCCGCAAGATCACCGTCGAGATCGTCAGCGACGTGGGCAAGAAGTACCGCATCCACTCGCGGCCCGGGTATCGGCCGAGCCGGTCGTTCTGAGGGGGAGGCTCGCGGCTAGTTGTTGCCGCATTTGAGATGCTATCGCGCCGCCGCCCGCTTCTTTTCGTAGGCGGCGAATTCGGCGCGGTAGGGCTCGTAGCCGCTGCGGCCCATCAGGCCGAAGGTGAGTTTCTTGCCCAGTTCCACGCCTTCCTGGTTGAAGGCGTTGATGTTCAACAGCTCGCCCATGAAAGCCGTCTGGAACTCCATCATCTGGAGGAACGCGCCCAGGTGTTCTTCGTCCACGCGGTCGAGCGTCACCGTGCAATTGGGCCGGCCGCATTCCACCATCGCCGCGGCGGTGGCGCGCCGCTCGGCGTCGATCAGCTTGGCCAGCGACTGGCCGGCGAGCGAATCGAACGCCGCGAGGCCAATGTGCGCGTCCGGAATCTGGCCCGTCGAGTGGAAGCGCTTGACGGCCCAGAAGGTGAACACCTTGTCGTTCGGCCCTTCAATGTACAACTGCACCTGCGAATGCTGGTCGGTCGAGCCCAGGGCGGCCACCGGCGTCTGCCCGGTATGCACGGTCTCGCCCTTGCGGTTCTGCGCCTTGCCCAGCGATTCCGCCCACAACTGCCGGAACCAGAAGGCGGTGCCCCACAAATGATTCGAGTAAGGAAAGGCCACCTGGATGGGCTTGTCCTTGCGCGTCCAAATCAGCCAGTGATAGAGCGCGGCCCGCAGTGCGATATTCTTCGCCAGGTCGGGTTGCCAGCAGTCGGCGGTGATGCGCGCGGCGCCGCGGCAGAGCTTCGCGATATCGATGCCGATCAGCGCGGCCGGCACCAATCCCACCGGCGTCAGCACGCTGAAGCGGCCACCCACGTTTTCGGGAATGCCGAAAATCTGATAGCGCTCGGTCCGCGCCAGTTCGTACAAATCGCCCTTGCCTTCGGTGGTGACAGCGACGATGCGTCCGGCCGTGGCGCCCAGCGCCTGCTGGAGCCACTCGCGCACGATCAGAAACGTCGCCACCGTCTCGGCCGTGCCGCCGGATTTGGCGATGACGACCACCAGCGTCTTCTGCGGGTCCATCGAGCGAAGCGCGGCGGCCGTAAAATCCGGGTCAACGTTGTCGAGGATCACCAGCCGCGGGTGCTCCGTGGTGAAAGCGCCCTGGATGGGATGCGGCCCGCGAATGCCGCAATCGAGCGCCCACGCTCCCAGCGCGCTGCCACCAATGCCGACCACGCACACCGTGTCGTAGCTGCCGCGCACTTCGGCGGCGTAGCGGCCGATCGCCCGAATGACTTTGGATTGAAACGGCAAGTGCGGGAAACCGAACAACCCCGCTTCGCTCTGCTTGCGGAAGCTTGCCAGCGCTTTCTGCGCTTTGGATTGCGCGCGCTCCACCTCGGCGCGGGTTACGCCGTGGGCTTTGCCCACCATTTCGGCCAGCAGGTTCGTCTCGTCAAATTGAATGTTCATGAGTGGCGCTCCGGAATCAGAATGAGTGCGTGAATTCGATTGTAGCGTAGCCGGAAAGCGGCGCGGGGCGGTGCGATAGTGTGCTCTTGCTGCAAACCGCTCCCTCACGGCGAGTGGCTCCGTTCCGAGCGCTGAAAGGCACACGTCCACCAGAGGCGGGCGGGGCGCTGTACTCTGCCCTGCCCGGCTCGATGGACTTCAAACAGTGGCTATGTCCGACAACTGCGCGTCCAGATCCGCCAGAGCCTTTTCCAAGACAACCCGGTAACGCGGGTTCTCCGCCGATTCAAGTTCCCGCACGATGCGCGTGCGCGATAAGAGAATCGTTTCCTTCTTGCGAATGAGTTCCAGCCGATCCGGAGAAAGTGGTTTGTGCTTCGGGGCGCGTTGGTGATGGTTCTCAGCAGCGTCGATCTGCGCCGCGACCGACTTGCTTTCCCAACCTCGAGCCATACTTCTATCTTACGCGCACCGACGTCCAGGTTGCTACCCCGAAGCAAAACTAAATTGGAACATCAATCATTGCAGCGCGTTTTTCTTGCTTCGCTTGCCTGCGCAGTCTGATATGCTCACCCGTATGCCGCGAAAAATTCTTCTGGCCATTTTGGCGCTGTTGGTTTCGATCCCGCTGCTGATCGTTGCGCAGCAGCCGGAACGGGTCGACCTGAGCGCGATCCACAAGATCAAGACGGAGGAGTTCGAACACTCCAAGGTGATGGACATCCTCTACAACCTGACGGACCGCTACGGTCCGCGCCTGACCAATTCGCCGCAATTCCGCGCCGCCGGCGATTGGGCGGTGCGCCAGCTTCAGGATTGGGGACTGAGCAAAGCCCATCTGGAAAAGTGGGGCCCGTTCGGCAACGGCTGGGAATGCGACTCTTTCGCGGCCAGCATGGTGGAACCCACCTACCAGACGCTGATTGCGATGCCGGTGGCGTGGACCATGGGCACTGAAGGCCCGGTGACGGGCGAAGCGATGCTAGCGCCCATTTCGACGCCGGCCGATCTGGACAAGTTCCATGGCAAGCTGGAAGGAAAGATCGTGCTGGTCTCCGCGCCACGCGAACTGACCTTCCCCACTACTCCGCTGGCGAGCCGCTACACCGCCGACGAGCTCAACGAGATGACGCTCGACGTGATCCCCACCGGCGGACGCGGAGGCCGTGGAGGACGCGGCGGCCCTCCCGCGCAGCCCGGCCAACCCAGCATGACTTTTGCGGAGATGCGCGCTTTCCGCGAGCGCCAGCAGGTATTCTGGAGAGACGAGAAGCCGGCGGTCGTGGTGCAGATCTCCAGCATCGGCGACAGCGGAACGCTTTTCGGCGGGGGCGCCAATCGCGAGCACACCGACAATCCGCCGCAGGTCATCCTGGCCGCAGAACACTACAACCGCATCGCCCGCCTGCTGCAGCACGAAGTGCCGGTGAAGCTGTCGTTCGACATCAAGAACCGCTTCATCACCGACAACCCGGATTCGTTTAACGTAATCGCCGAAATCCCCGGCGGCGCCAAGGCCGACGAACTGGTAATGGTGGGCGGCCACTTCGATTCGTGGCATTACGGTACCGGCGCCACCGATAACGGAGCCGGCGCCGCGCTGGCGATGGAGGTGATGCGCATCCTGAAATCGGCCAACCTCAAAATGGACCGCACGGTCCGCATGGCATTGTGGGGCGGCGAGGAGGAAGGCCTGCTTGGTTCGGCGGCGTATGTGAAAGAGCATTTCGCCGACCCCACCGAGATGAAGCCCACCGCCGAGCACGGGAAGGTTTCCGGCTACTTCAATATCGATAACGGCACCGGCCGCATACGCGGCATCTACCTGCAAGGCAACGAAATGGCGCGCCCTATTTTCGAAAGCTGGTTCACCGCGCTCAAGGACCTAACGCCAGGCGCCGTCACCATCCGCAACACCGGCGGCACCGATCATCAATCCTTCGATTCCGTCGGACTGCCGGGCTTCCAGTTCATCCAGGACCCGATGGATTACGGCACGCGGACGCACCACTCCAACATGGACGTTTACGACCGCATCCAGCAGCAGGACATGGAACAGATGGCCGTGATTGAAGCCGCGTTCGTCTACAACGCCGCCACCCGCGCCGAGAAGCTGCCCCGCAAGGATTTGCCCGCGCCGCACGCGGGGAGAGGGGGACAATAGCCTCACACACCATGCCCATCATTCCGGATGTTCGACCGCTGACCGAAGATGAGATGCGATTGCTTGAGTGGTTGCTTCGTCACGGCACGCCTGCGGCGTCCACGTATTTGGGGCAGTTGCCGTGCGTTAGCGTCGTCTCGCGATGCGGCTGTGGATGTCCCACGATTGACTTCGCGGTCAGTGGCCGTGCGGCTTCGCTCGGGAGTCCGACGACGATTCTCGCGGATGCTGGCGGTACGTCGCCGGAGGGCGTGCGCATCGGCATTATCGTACATGGTCGAGAGGGTCTGATTTCGGAGTTGGAGGCTTACTCGCCGGCAGGGGAGGGTACGTTTTCACTGCCACGCATTGAGGATATTGAGAGTTATGAAGGCGTCTAATACCGTGCGGTCCGTCCCACAATCCGCCCGATCCCTTCACGAAACTCCTCCGGCGCGGTCAGCAGGCTCGCCACCAGGAAGGCTTCGCTTTCGAAATCGTAAAAATATCCGGGCTGCACCAGTACGTTGTCGCGGTCTAGCAGCTCCAGGCACCACTCTTCCTCCGTGCGGACGCGCGGCACGCGGATGGTGATCGACCAGCCGCCTTCCACCGCCAGGATCTCCAGCGCGGTTCCGGCAAGCGCTTGTTGCGCGAAGGCCAGGTTGGCAGCGGTTCGCTCGCGGATCTGGCGCTGCACGGCCGCGCCGTATTCGAGCAGCCGCGGGGCCGCGCACTGCACCGGCGTGCCGACGGAAAGATACGTGTCCGCGATCCACTCCAGTTTTTCGATGGCTTCGGCGCGTAGGCGGGCCGGGCCGGCCACCACAATCCAGCCCAGCTTCATCTGCGGAAGGCCGGCGATTTTCGATAGGCCGCTCATCGCAAACGCCGCGCAATCCTCCACGCCGGCGAGCGAAGTCACCCTGCCGGCGTCGGCCGCGAAGGCATAATCGGAAAATACTTCATCGGAGATCAGCGCGATACCGCGCTCGGCCGCAATCCGCATCAGCGCTTCCAATTCGCCGCGCTTGACGTAGCTGCCGGTCGGGTTGTTGGGGTTCACCAGCACTACGGCGCGGGTGCGCGCGGTGATGGCGCGGGCAAGCGCATCTATGTCGATCGCCCATCCGGCGTGGTATTCGAGCGGGTACTGGCGCACCTCGAGCGATTCCATCCTGGCCAGGTACTCGAAGAGCGGATAGGAAGGCCGCGGCACCAGCACCTGATCGCCTGGGTCCGCCAGCAGCTTGAACAGGTACGAGTAGGCCTCGCTGGTGCTCGCCGTGAGCAGGATGCGGCCGGGCTCGACGGCGTGGCCGCGCTGACGGTAATAACCGGCAACGGCCTCGCGCGCCGCGAGCGATCCCGCCGGCAGCGGATCGTAGCGCAACAGGCCGGGATCGTCGAAGACGCGGCGCAACTCCTCGGGGTATTCGATTTCCGCGCGCGTAGGATTCGATTGCGTGAGATCCAGAATTCGCGCGCCCTGCCCGCGCTTGGCGGCCAGCAGTTCGGTGAGTCGATTGCGTTGGAGATCCCAATGGAACCGCGAAGAATACATGGCGATTCACCAGGGTAGCGTAGCGCGGCCAGATCAAGTAGGACATCGCTTTTCGTGGTCTGTCGGGCCGCATCGAAGTGCGATGCATTGACAGGGTCGAAAAACTACCTCAACTTAGTGGTCTGTTAAGGCTTCGCGCTTTGGAGACGCATGACAGACCACGAAAGGCGATGGTCTGTCCTAACTGGCCCGCTCTACTGCGCGGCTCCGGCGGCGGCCTCGTCGGCGGTGAAGTAGACGCAATCGGGGTGGTGGAAAACCAGCGCGCTCACGCTCGCCTCGGGCTCCATCATCATGCCCTCGGTGAGGTATACGCCGATGTCTTGCGGCCGCAGCAGGTCCCAGAGGCCCTGTTGATCGTCGAGATTGGGGCACGCCGGATAGCCGAAGCTATAACGCTTGCCGTGATACTTCGAGGTGAAGCGGTCGTGCATGGTCGTGGTGGGCGGATCGGGGAAGCCCCAGTCCTCGCGGATGCGGCGGTGCAACCACTCCGCGGTGCCTTCGGCGGTTTCAATCGCCAACGCCTGGATGGCGTGCGATTTCAGGAACTTGCCTGCCTGTTTCCACTCTTCGGTGCGCTCTCGGATGCCCTCGCCCGCCGTCACCACGAACAGCGCCATGTGATCGCGGCGCCCTTCGTCGGCCTCCAGGATATAGTCGCTGAGACACAGTCCATCGGTCCGCCGCTGCCGGCCAAAATGGAACGTGTGCAGCGGCGTTTGGTTCCCCGGCGTGAACAGGTGAATCGAGTTGCCGTCGCGCTCGGCCTCGAAGAATTGCCACACCGCCTTCACTTTCAGAAAGCCGGCCACTTCCTGCTTCAGCCCTTCCACTTGATGGAATAGCTCCAGCGCCTTATCCTCGCGGTCCATCAGCGCCTGTTCGAAATTGCCCTTGTAGCCCAGGTGGCGCCCATAGAGCATGTACGGGTTGATGTAGCTCCACACTTCGGTCAGGTGCGGCACGTCGCGGACCCTGCGCTCCAGGTACGGTACGGCCGGGATGGGGATATCGGTCCGCACCTTCGCGCTGCGAAGGTCGGTGGCCGGAGGCGCCTCGTCCTCGACGGGCGCGACGACGGGCGCCACCGCGCCGAGGTGCGCGGCCAGCACTTCCGCGCGCGCCGCCGGGTCCATCAACCGGTTCATCAGGCTGAGCCCGGTCATGGCGTCCTTGGCATAGCACACGCCGTTGCCATACGCCGGCTGAATCTTGGTGCGGGTGAACTTGTCCGATAGCGCCGCGCCGCCCACCAACAGCGGAACGGTAATGCCGGCGGATTGCAGGTCGCCCGCCGTAATCACCATCTGTTGCGTGCTCTTCACCAGCAGGCCGGAGAGGCCGATGGCATCGGGACGGTGGTCGTGGCAGGCCTGAATCAACTGGTCGGGGGGCACTTTGATGCCCAGATTGATCACTTGGTAGCCGTTGTTGGAGAGGATGATCTCGACCAGGTTCTTGCCGATGTCGTGGACGTCGCCCTTCACCGTGGCCAGGAGCACCTTGCCCCGCGATTGGGATTCGGAGCCCTGCATGAACTGCTCCAGGTGGCCCACCGCGGCCTTCATGGCTTCGGCGGATTGCAACACTTCCGCCACAATCAGCTCATTGTTGTTGAACAGCCGGCCGACTTCGGTCATGCCCGCCATCAGCGGCCCGTTGACGATGTCGAGCGGCGCGTCGCCCTCGGCGCGCTTGCGGTCCAGATCGGCAATCAGGCCATCCTTGCTGCCTTCGATGATGTAGTTGGCCAGACGAGTATCGAGCGGCAGGTCCGTGCGGTGCTTCTCGCGTTTTTCGGTCTGGCGGAAGTGCTCGGCGATGGCCGCGATGTGGAACTGGTTGAGCGACGCCTTTTCCTCCGCGCTCTGCTGCCGCCAATCCTCCGGCGCCGCGCGCAGCAATTCGTCTTCCGCATCCACCGCCGGCGCGTTGAACAGCAGGTTCTCCGCCAGCCGCCGCTCCTCTTCCGGGATGGATGCAAAGCGCTCCAGCTTCTCCGCGTTGACGATCGCCAGGTCCAGCCCCGCCTTGGTGCAGTAATAGAGGAAGACCGAATTCACCACTTCGCGCGCCTCCGGGGGAAGGCCGAACGAAACGTTGGAAATGCCGAGGATGGTCTTCGAATACTCGAGGCGCTCCTTCACCAGCCGCATGCCTTCGATGGTCTCGACGGCGCCCCCGATGTAATTGACGTCGCCGGTCGCGCAGGGGAACACCAGCGGATCGAAGATGATATCCTCCGGCGCCACGCCATACTTCTCGGTCAGCAGCTTGTAGGATCGCTCCGCTACGGCCAGTTTGCGCTCGCGCGTAAAGGCCTGCGCCTGCTCCTTGTCTTCGTCGATGGCGCCCACCACCAGCGCGGCGCCATATTTTCGGGCCAGCGGGCAGACCCGCTTGAACTTCTCTTCGCCGTCCTCCAGGTTGATCGAGTTGATGATGCTCTTGCCCTGGCAAAAAGAGAGCGCCAGTTCCACCGCTTCCGCGTCGGTGGTATCGATCATGATCGGCGCTTTGATCTTTTGGACCAGCTTCTCGAAGAACGGCGGGATGTCCCCAAACTCGTCGCGGTCCGCGCTCTGCAGGCAGACATCCACGATCTGCGCGCCGTTCTTCACCTGGCGGCGGGCGATTTCGCTGGCCTCTTCCCACTTCTCTTCCGCCACCAGGGATTTGAAGAGGCGCGAGCCGATGACGTTGGTCCGCTCGCCCACGATCAGCGGCCGGTTGCTTTCCTCGGCTTCCACCAGCTCGATGCCGGAATAATACGCGCGGTGCGCCGCGTCGGGTGCGCGCCGCGGCCGCTTGCCCTCGATCATCTGCACGATGGCGCGTATGTGCTCCGGCGTGGTGCCGCAGCAGCCTCCCAGGATGTTCACCCATCCCAGGTCGACGAACTTCTCCAGCTGCGCCGCCAGCGATTGTGGCGTCTCGGGGAAGTTTCCTTCCGCGTCCGGCAGGCCCGCGTTCGGATAACAGGAAACCGGAAACCGGCTGATGGCGGCCAGGGTACGCACGTGATCCGTCATCAGGTCGGGCCCGGTGGCGCAGTTCATCCCCACCGCCAACAGATCGTGATTGGCGATGGACGCGTAAAGCGCATCGATTGCCTGGCCGCCCAGCATGGTCCCAGTTCGCTCGATGGTGACGGACGCGACCACCGGAATATCCATGCCGAGATCGTGCCGCAGTTGCTCGATAGCCAGCAACGCGGCTTTGAGGCTACCCGTATCGAAGGCCGTTTCCACCAGCAGAAAGTCGGCGCCGCCTTCCATCAGCGCCCTGGCCTGCTTGTAGTAAGCCGATTGCAAGGAGGGAAAGGTGATCGAGCCCGTGATATTGATGTCTTTGTTGGTCGGCCCCATCGAGCCGGCGACAAACCGCGGTTTATCGACTGAGAATTCGTCGGCGACTTCGCGCGCAATGCGGGCGGCGCGGAAATTCAGCTCATGCACCCGGTGCTTCAGGTGGTTGTCGGCCAGCGCAATGCCGGTGCCACCGAAGCTGTTGGTTGAGACCGCGTCCGCGCCCGCATCGAAGTAATAGCGATGAATGTTCTCGATGACATCCGGCCGCGTGACGACGAGGATCTCCGGACAGTTCTCATGCCCCTCGTAGTCGACATTGACCGATAGTGGGACCTGGTGAATCATGGTCCCCATGGCCCCATCGATCACCAGGACACGCTGGTCCAGAATCTGCCGGAGCGCACGCAGGCGCTCCTCGGGTCCGGTCATTCCTATTCAGTCTAGCAAGCGGGTGGCGTCTTGGACAAACAACGGCAAGCTAAAGCGTGCCCCATCAATTCGGTACGTACTAGCGGCGGCAGTATTAGTTTGACCGTACCACAAAAACCGTTTGTAATCATCTAACTTGCTTCGCCTTTGTGGCCCAAGCCCCAGCCCTTGCGGAAGGTGGGCCGCAGGTATTGATTGGCCTGCTGGTTGCTCGTGATACGCATTTTCACCGGGTCATATTCGATCTTGCCTTCCACCCGCAGCGCGATCACTCCCAGCAGCATCCACTCCACGAAGGGCGCGGCCACATTGAAATTGGAGCAGGCCGGTTCCCCTCCCTTGCAGGCGCGGATCCAATCGCGATAGTGGCCCGGCGAGCGGGTCAGCAGCTCGGGCGGGAACTTATAATCGCGCATCTTCTCGACTGGAATCAGCCGCGCATCTTCGGCGTACGTGCCGCAGGTGATGATGCCTTTATCGCCGATAAAGGCGCTGCCGTTGGGCGGTTCGGGCACCGCCTCGGGATCTTTGAGCAGGGCCTGGAAGCGCTCCCAGTCGAAGACCGGGCCGACGAAACCGGTGGGCTCGACCCGCGGCTGCGGAGGCGCGCTAGCCTGACCTTGCGCCGGTGGCCGGCGGCGCGGCCGGGCCGGCAGATCGCCCAGCAGTTCGCCTTTGGGCACGCCGGGGATCTCCGGCGTCTCGGTGCAGCCGTCATGCCAGAAGAGTTTGACCGGCGGCATAGTGCCGCGCGCCGGAAAATCGTAGCGGATGACCGACCGCTTGGGAAACATGAAATCGCTGACGCCTTCCTTGCTGATGCACTCGACCGAGGATGGAATCCCCAGCTTGAGCGCCATGTTGGAAGCGCCCAGAATATGGCACGCCATGTCGCCCAGCGCCCCGCAGCCGAAATCGTAAAAGCCGCGCCAATTGAACGGTTGATAGAAGTAACCGCCAAAACTGTTGGGATATCCCTTGCCGCCGGTTGTGAAGGGGCGGGAATTGGCGATACCCAGCCAGAGGTCCCAATCGAGCGTGCCGGGAACTGCGTCGGGCGGCGGAATCGCGGTCAGGCCCTGCGGCCAGATCGGCCGGTTGGTCCAGGCATGCACTTCGGTGACGTTGCCGATTTCCCCGGACCAGATCATCTCGGCACATTGCCGCGTGCCCTCGTTCGAATAACCCTGGTTGCCCATCTGCGTGGCGACCCCGTACTTGTTGGCCGTTTCGAGCATCAGCCGCGCTTCCCAGACGGTGCGAACCAGCGGTTTCTGCACGTAGACATGCTTGCCGCGCTCCATCGCCCAGACGGCGGCCGTCGAGTGCATGAAATCCGGGATGGTGACGATCACCGCGTCAATGCCCTTTTCCCGGTCGAGCATCCTGCGGAAGTCCTTGTACTTGGGAACCTTGTCGTACTCCTTGAACTTCGCCGCGGCCTGCCGGTCGTCCACGTCGCAGAGCGCCACGATGTTCTCCTGGCTGCAGCCCTCGATGTCGTTGCTGGCCTTGCCGCCCGCGCCAATGGAAGCGATGTTCAGCTTCTCATTGGGCGACTTGTAGCCCAAGCGGCGGAGCGAGGCAGTGCTGCCGAACCCGCCCAGCGGGACCGCGCCCGCCAGAAGCGAACCGAAAAAGAAATGCCGCCGGCCGAATTTGTGTGCCATGAAAGCCCTCTCTGTAAGCCGCTATGCTACCGCGAAGCGGGGCGCCCGACAAGCGAGGTAGTGGCGCAGTGGCGCAGGTGGCGCAGGTCCCCGACCTGCGAGCGCGGTAGCATAAACAGATGGACTGGCAACTGGATGCGGCCGAGGTGCGCGTGCTGGGCGCCTTGCTCGAAAAGGAAATCGCGACACCCGAGTATTACCCGCTCTCCCTCAATGCGCTGGTCAACGCTTGCAACCAGAAGACCAATCGCGAGCCGGTGGTGGCTTACGACGAGTCCACCGTGGAAGACGCGCTCGAAGGTTTGCGCCACAAGAGCCTTGCCACCCGGCTCACCGGCCGCGATATCCGCGTTCCCAAACACGCTCAGCGATTCACCGAAGAATTCAACCTCGGCCGCCGCGAAGCCGCGCTGCTGTGCCTGCTGCTGCTGCGCGGCCCGCAAACCGTGGGAGAGCTGCGCGGCCGTTCCGATCGCCTCTATCAGTTCGACGACCTGGAAGCGGTAGAAACCACGCTCCATCATCTGGCGGAACTGGGATTCGTAGTCCGCTTGACCCGTTACGCCGGATCGCGCGAGGCGCGCTGGGCGCACCTGCTGGCGGGCCAGCCCGAAGCTGACGTCGAAGAGGGCCAGCTTGCATCCGCTCCCGCGGCACATCCACCGGTTGCGGACCGCATCGCCGCGCTGGAACGGGAAATGGCCGCTCTGCGGCTGGAATTCGACGAGTTCCGCAAGCGGTTCGAGTGACTCGGAAAAGCCGAGACGACTCTCGGCTCGGCAGCCTCAACAGGCCGCGCCACGGAGCCTTCTATTGAAGCTGAAACTCGCGCACTAAGACGTGCTCCGCGCTGTCCTGCGCCACTTTAAACCGGAAGGGGGTCGTACTGTGCGGAGGCAGTTTCTCGACCTCAGTTCTCACCGCGCCCAGACGGGACCAGCGTCCGTCGGTGAGATCGAAAACCATCCCGGCGGACGCAATGACGTGGTCGGTGTTGTTCTTGACTATCCCCACCACCCGCGTTGGCGGACCGTGCTCCACGTGAACATCCTGCACGTCCAGGTCGTGATTGGCCGGTAGCTGAATCTTCGGGTTGAAGTTGGGCAGAATGCGCGCGGCTTTTTCCGCCGCCGTGAGTTCTCTTGTCTTGGGCGCATCCTTGGTCTTGAACACGTCGCTCCAGGCGAGAGCCAGTACCGCCACCAGCAATATGATCGGCCCCACCACCACCGCCGCGGCGCGAAATCGCTGCCAGATGGTGCGATTGCTCAGATAAAGCGGGTCCGTATTCGCCGACCCGTTAATCATCTGTTCGAGGCGCTGTCGCCAGGCGCTCTTCGGCTTCGCCGGTTCGCCACCAGGCCGTTGCGGCTTCATGCCCGCGTATACAAGCGACTCGAAAAGCCGCCGAAGCTTCCCCATGACTAGAATTGTACGCCTCCGGGTGTCCTGACCGCTCCCTTTGGTCGGGGCTCCGTTACGCGTTCGGAGCGCGACTAACACTAACCAGTGTGCGGCAGGCTGCGTCCGGCCAGCAGCGTTTCGAGCGTCCGCAGACTCTCCTGGCGGCCCATCACAATCAGGAAGTCGCCTCCGCGAATGGCCGTATCGGCTTGCGGATTGAACAGCATCTGGCCGTCGCGTTTGCGGATGGCCATCACAATAACGCCCAGGTCGCGGCCCAGTTGCATGTCGCGGATGGTCTTGGAGACCATTTCGCTGTCGGCGGCGACGGAGACCTGTTCGATGGTGATGTCCTGTCCGATATCCTGCGTAGTGAAGTCGAGAAACTGCACGACGTGGGGCCGCAGCAGGGCTTGCGCCAGGCGGTGTCCGGTGAGCGCGTAGGGAGCGAACACCGAGTTGGCGCCGGCGCGCCGCATTTTTTGCTCGGCTCCTTCCTCGGCCGCGCGCACGGCTACATAAAGACCCGGATTCAGACCCTTTGCCGAGAGCAGCACGAATAGGTTATCGGCGTCGGTAGCGAGCGCCGCCACCAGGCCGCGTGCGTGCTCAATGCCGGCCTGGCGCAGCGTATCGTCGCTCGTGGCGTCGGCCGCCACCGCCAGCATGCCTTCCAGCATGGCGCGCTCGGTGCGCTCCGGGTTCTGGTCCACCACCACGAAGGGCACTCCGGCGTGCAGCAGTTCAGCCGCCGCGCCGCGCCCCACGCGTCCGAATCCGCAGACGATGAAATGGTTCTTGAGCTTGTCAATCATGCGTTTGTTCCGCCGCTGGTGAAGACGATCACCCAATTCGACTTCGATGATCGTCTGTGTCATGGCGCCAATGGCAATCAGAATCGTCGTGACGCCGAACATGATGAGAAACGAATTGAAAATGCGGCCCGCCCGCGAAAGCGGGTGAATTTCGCCGTAGCCCACCGTGGTCATGGTGGTGAGCGTCATGTAGAAGGCGTCGAAGGGCGGGTAATGGTCGATGACAGTGAAGCCGACGGTGCCGATCGCCAAGGTCCCGGCGATGGCAAGGATAGTGATCAGAAACCGCCGGACTAACCGGTTCATGCGCATCCGCGACCACAAGTATAGCGGGCGGCGCGGCGAAGGTGAATCGCTAAGGCCGCCGGGTTGTCAGAGTCACGGGAGCCATGTACAGAATTCCCCTTGATGGAGGCTTCCTCCTTCGTTCCCCGATCATGCTAAACTGTCCTCCGTGTGGGCCGGTAGCTCAGTTGGTAGAGCATCGCCCTTTTAAGGCGGGTGTCGCGAGTTCGAGTCTCGCCCGGCTCACCAGAAATCCTTCCCATATTCAATTTCCATAAACGGCGGAGCAATCATAGGGCTCTACGCCATAGACGAGCCGCCGCCTGCCGCATAGCCCCTATTAGCCAGCAACTTGCGGGCCGGCCGGTGAGTCTAGACAGTTATAATGCGAACCAGTGGGCCGGCCGCAACTCAGCCCACGGTCAAGAATCCGCGCCGCCGGGTTTCTCGCGGAAGGAGAGTATCATGCGCTCTTGGACCTTTTTCCTGCTCGCCGCCGCCCTGGCCGCGCAGACCCAGACCGGCGAAGTTACCACCCGCGACGAAACGCCCACCTTTCAATCGAGCGTGAATCTGGTGCGCATTCCGGTGGTAATTCGCGACAAGCAGGGGCACACCATCGGCACCTTCCATAAAGAGGACTTTCAGCTTACCGACCACGGCAAGGCGCAGTACATTTCGCAGTTCGCCATCGAGGGCAGCGCTGTCCCCAAACCTGCCTTTCAGCCGGCCGCCCAAGAGGAGATCCCCGGCGAACCAGCCACCACCGGCACCAAGCTGGTGATTCCCACCCGCTTCACCGCCTATGTTTTCGACGACATCCATCTCAAGATGGAAGACCTGATGAACGCCCGCATCGCGGCCTTGAAGCACATCGAAAAGGGCATACGCCCGCAGGAACGCGTGGCGTTGCTCGCGCTCTCCGGCAGAGTGTCGCTCGAATTCACCAGCGACCTGGCAAAGTTCCGCGAGGCGCTGATGAAGATCATGCCCGTGGTGCCGGCGCACAAGACCTTCCCTCCCGCCACCTTCTTCGCGGCGGACCAATGGATGAATCGCGACGACCAGCAGGCTCTGTCGATGCAGGTCGGCATTACCATAGATTGCCTCAACCTGACTGGTTTCGCCGCGGCCGCCGCCCCCGGTATCGCCCAGGACACTCTCCGCGAAGTCGCCAATGAAGGAAGGGGCGAAGCCGTCAACGTCTTCCGCACGCTCAACAACATCGTGCGATTGCTCTCGGCCATGCCCGGTGATCGGGTGATAATTCTGGTGTCGCCCGGCATGTATCTTCCAGACGAGTTGCAGAGGGACCTCACCGCATCCATCGATCGCGCCACCCGCGCGGGCGTCGTCATCAACACCCTCGACGCGCGCGGCGTCTTCACCGTCGACCCGGCCGGCGATGTTCCCGGCTGCCATCTGACGAACCAGCAGACCCAAATGCTCGTCGTCAAGTACGATAATTTCCAGAATCTTGCCCAGGGGATGGTCTTGGACGATCTGGCGCATGGCACGGGAGGCACCTCCGTCAGCCAAAACGATTTCCTGGCAGAATTCAATCGCCTGGCCAACCCGCCGGAGTACATTTATTATTTGGGCTTCTATCCCAAGGATCTTAAACCGGACGGGAAGTACCACGAGATCAAGGTGAAGCTGGCGGACACGAAGGGATTGTCCGTGCAGGCGCGCCGGGGCTACTGGGCGCCGTCGCACGAGGAGGACGCTGCCACGGCCGCTACGCGGGAAGTCGGCGAGGCCGTGTTCTCCCGCGATGAGTTGCGCGACCTGCCGATCGAAGTCCATAGCGAGTTTTTCAAAACCACGGACGAAGACGCCAAGCTGAAGGTCGCCACTCATCTCGATATCCGGCGGCTTCCCTTGCGCAAGCAGGATGACCGGAACCGCGACGACGTGACCCTGGTGTGTGCCCTGTTCGATGGCAACGGCAACTACATCAAAGGAACGCAGAAGGTGGTGGAGCTTCGATTGAAAGATGAGAATCTCGATCGGCGGCGCACGCAGGGCATCACGGTGAACAGCAACTTCGACGTCAAGGTGGGCCCGTACATGATTCGCGTCGTGGTGCGCGATGCCGAAGGCCAGCAGATGGCCGCCGCCAACGGAGTGGTGGAGATCCCATGAAAACCTCAGAGAGCAAGCTATCGCAGTATGGCAGCCGCGCGAAGTACGCGGCCCTGCTGTTGTTCCTGTGTTACCCGCTGCTGGCGCAAACCAGCGGGTCCGGCGCGCAGGGCACGACCGGCCTGAAGCTCAAAGCCGAAGCGCGCCTGGTGCTGGTGGATGCGGTGGTAACCGGCAAGAAGGACGAACCCGTACATGGCCTGGAGGCGAAGGACTTCCACGTCTTCGAAGATGGCAAGGAACAGGCCATCACTGCATTTCAGAGCCACCTCGGGCCGCCGACGCCGGGGATTTCGCAGCAACAACACTTCGTCATCTGGCTCGACGTGAATTCCGGCGACGACTGGAAGTCCATCCAGCAGGCGGCGTCGAAGTTCATCGCGGACAACGCCGGGCCGAACCGGCTGATGTCGGTGGTTTACTCGGACGTTTGCCACGCGCAGGTTGTCACGCCATTCACGACCGATGTCGCCGAGCTTCAGCGCGCCCTGGGTGCCGCGCCCAACATGTTTACCATGGGTGGACAGGGTCTCAGCGGAGCGGAGTTGCTCTGTGACGGCAGGAAGTGGCCGTTGGTTTACGCCCACGTGGCGCAGGATCTGAGCCACGTGGGCGGCCACAAGGTGGTGGCCCTGTTCACCACGCCCGGTCCGCCGACCTATAGCGCCGACAAGAACACGCCGCCGGCGTTCGCTCCAACGATAGGGCAGATGGCGGCCCAAACCGGGATGAACGCGGACGCGTTTCGGGAGCCCTATCTGAAGCAGATGCAGCTTGCGTTTCGCAAGGCGGATGTCTCGGTTTATCCGACAGAGTCGCAGTCCGGCGCGCAGACCGCAGGCTATTGGCTCAGCCTGGCCGACATAACCGGCGGCCACGAGCTCTCGCGCGGCAACGACGTTCTCGCCGTCCTCGATCTGCTCGCCCGCGAGCAGGACGAATCCTACACGCTTGCTTACGTCCCGCAAGAATCTCCGGAGGGAAGCTGCCACCCGCTCAAAGTCACGGTTGACCGGCCCGACGTGAAAGTGCGTGGGCGCAATCTCTATTGCAACGTCCACGAGATCACCTTGGCGTCGACCAACCCGCTGGAAGCGGAGATGGAGAATCTGGCAGCCTCGCCGCACGCGGGCAACATCGCGGCATCGGCAGCCGCGCCCTTCTTCTATGAGGCCGGCGGAGCGGCGCGAGTCGACCTGGCAGTTGAAATTCCTACGCCGGTTCTCAATCCTATCGAGGCGAATGGCAGACTGAAGGCCACCATGGACGTGCTCGGCCTGGCTTACAACCTTGGCGGCGGTGTGACCGCGCGGTTCGGCGACAAGGTGAGCTTCGATTTCGCCAGCCGGCAGCAGTTCGACGAGTTTGTCCAGCACCCTCTCCGCTACGAACACCAGTTTGAAATCGCTCCCGGCACGTATCGGTTCAAACTGATCTTCCGCACGGCCAAGGATCGCTTCGGCGTGGTGGAAACGCCGTTGGCGGTCGATCCTGTGGATGCCGAGCAGCTCAGCCTGAGCGCCATCGCCCTTAGCCGCGACGTGCAACCGATATCGCAAGACGCCGCGGACGAGGCGGTCGAGGAAGGGAAAAAGCCGCTGATCTTCCGCGGCAACCAAATCACCGTCGCCGGCTCCGATGTTTTGCCGAAGACCGGCACTGCCGAGGCCTACTTCGAAATCTACGAGCCGCCGGCAACCGGCGCCGGGCCAGTGCAGTTGACGATGCGGCTGCGCCTACTCGACGCACAGAGCAACCAGCAGAAATGGGATTCCGGCGATGTCGACTTGAGTGCGCTGGCCAAATCTGGCAATCGCGTGATTCCGGTCGCGCTCAAATTGCCGGTCGCGGCCCTTCCGCCCGGAACCTATCGCGCCGAGCTGACCGTCAAGGACTCCGCCGGTGGCGAAACCGCCCGCAGCGTGCAATTTCGAACGGAATGAAGGGTATCGTTTCGCGAACTGCTATCTCCGGGCGGAACAGCCCAGGAAAGCGATTCGAATGGCTGAGCGCACGGCCGCACAAAATCCGAGGGAAATGGTCGCGCCTAAGATGTAAAGGGCCGCTTCGAGGCCGCTGACGCCGCGAACCCCAAGGTAGCCCAAGAGGATTTTGAGCGACTGGCCCAAGCCATCCAACCAGTCAGCCATGGATCGACTCCTCTCGGCCTTCCCCCTGGTACGGATGCCGGCGAGCAGCCAATTCGGAAAGCAACTGAGCCGCCGCGTTCAATTCACCGATCGCATAGAGCCTCAGGGCCCGTTCCTTTGTGGCGTCGCTGTCGGTGAGCCGGTTGCCGATCACGCCCGCGTAGTAAGACTGCGCGTTAAATGTACTGCGAGAAAGGCTAAGAAAATCGTTCATGAGCCGAGTGTATACGGAGGTAAATGTAAGCAAAATCCCCCGGAGGTCCTTAGTGGTTCAGGACCTCCGGGCTATTGGGCTGGTACTAAAGCTATACAGTTGAATGACGGCGCACTTGTTCTCGGGCAAATTGGGTTTTGCAGTCGCTTTTTTCGCGACTTGCGGTCACCTCGCCCTCTCACAGTGACCTGTCTTCGATTGAAGATAAAGAGGTCTGAAGATGTTAAGCTATGTGTTCACTTTTCCATGCTCGATAGAGCCGCAGTTTGCCGAATCGGGTTCGGCCCACGCAAAAGCCCGGGAGAACACATGAAGCTCATCAGGATCGTTAGCTCACTCTTGCCGCTGGCACTGCTGCTCCCAGTGCTGTGCCTGGCGCAGGGTTCCGCCCAACCGGACGACATCGCCAAGCTGCGCGACCAGATTGCGGCTCAGCAGAGACAACTCGACGAACAGCGGCAAGCACTCGAGACCGCGCAAAAGGCGCTCGAATCCGCGCAGAAAGCGATCGATTCGCAGCAGAAGTTGCTGGACCATCTGGTTGCCGCGCAGAGCGCGCCGGCGGCCGCTCCAGCGCAATCCGCGGTGGCACCGCCGGCGGAGGCGCCCACAGCCTCAGCCGAGGTCGACAACAAGGGACGGCCCTTTTCGCCGCTCGCCTTCCACATCGGCGGGGCGGATTTCACTCCAGGCGGTTTCATGGATTTTTCCACGGTCTGGCGATCCGCCGACATCGGGAGCGGCGTCGCGACTTCCTTCGCCGGCGTTCCGTTCAGTAACACCGTGGCGGGCAGGATGGACGAGTTTCGATCCAGCGCCGCGAACTCGCGCGTTACCCTGACCATCGCCGACAACCCCACCAAGCGCATGTCGATCACCGGCTATATCGAGGGGGATTTCTACGGCAACCAGCCGACCAGCCTGTACGTGACCAGCAACAGCGGCACCTTCCGCATGCGCCATTTCTGGGCGAATGTGCAGCAGGGAAAGTGGGAGGTGCTGGGCGGCCAGACCTGGACGCTGATGACGCCCAACCGGGTGGGTGTCTCTCAGGTTTCGAGCAATGTTTTCGTCGGTCTCGGTGAGGATTCCAACTATCTGGTGGGTCTGGTGTGGGGACGGCCGGGGCAGCTCCGCGTGGTCTACCATCCCAACCAGCATTGGTCGATCGCCGGTTCCATCGAGAACCCCGACCAGTACATCACGACCTCGACCACGGTGCCCGAGTTTGCCGCTGCGCAAGTGGACAACGGGAGCGTTCCTACCGCGCCCAACGTGCGGCCGGATCTGGTCGCCAAAATCGCTTACGACACGCAGGTTTCCGGCAAGGCGCTGCACTTCGAGCTGGCCGGCCTTTCGCGGCAGTTTCGGGTCTCCCCCGCAGAGGGCACGTATTTTGACGCCCAGGGCTTGGCCGGATCGTTCAACACGGTCCTCGAAGTGGCGAAGAATTTCCGCCTGATCGCCACCTCGTTTTACTCGAGTGGCGGCGGGCGTGACATAGTGGGGCTTGGTCCCGACCTGGTCATCGGACCCGACGGCTCCATCTCGCCGGTGCATTCCATGTCGGGCATCGCCGGCTTCGAGTATGCGCCCACTCCCAAATCGCAGTTCTTCGCCTATTATGGCGGCGCGTATTTCGACAAGAACTACACGGTGGTTTCGCCAGGCAATTATCTGGGATTCGGTTTCCCGGGTTCCTCGTCGGCCAACCGGCAGTTTCAGGAGCCGATGTTCGGCTACTACTACACCTTTTGGAAGAACCCGAGATACGGCGCGCTTCAGATCATTACGCAGTATTCCTATCTGACACGGGCGCCGTGGTATGTTGCGCCGGGAACGCCGCACTCAGCGTACGCCAACATGATTTTCAGCTCGTTGCGCTTCACGCTGCCATAGGGGGGCTTTCATGAGGCTTTGTATCAGGGCATGGCTTCAGTCGTGCCGCACGCCGGGACAAAGGCTTGGGCTTCAGCCCCTGGGGACGCAGGAAAGTCTCAGCGGCTAAAGCCGAGAGCTACCGATGCGTTGCGGCACGGCTGAAGCCAGTGCCCTGATACAAAGCCAGCCGTGCGGTCGCCATCTCCATGTCGCACACCTCTCCCGCCACGAGCCGACTCGCGGCATGCATAATTGGAGATATGCGATATCGCGCGTTGGGCCGGACGGGCTGGCAGGTCTCGGAAGTGAGCTTTGGCGCCTGGGCGATTGGCGGCGCCTGGGGACAGGTCAGCGATGACGAATCCCTGGCCGCGCTGCACAAGGCCATCGACTGCGGCGTTAATTTCATAGACACGGCGGATGTTTATGGCGATGGCCGCAGTGAACGCTTGCTCGCGCAACTGAAGCGCGAGCGGCGGGAGGAAATCGTGGTAGCCACCAAGGCCGGGCGGCGTCTGTCGCCGCACACGGCTGACGGGTACAACGCTCAGAACCTGGCGGGTTTTGTGGAAGACAGCCTGCGCAACCTGGCCACCGATTGTCTCGACCTGGTGCAGCTCCACTGCCCGCCCACCGAAGTCTACTATCGGCCCGAGGTTTTCGGCGCGCTGGACGATCTGGCGCACGCTGGCAAGATCCGCTACTACGGCGTTAGCGTGGAGCGAGTCGAAGAGGCGCTGAAGGCCATCGAGTTTCCGAACGTGCAGACGGTCCAGATCATCTACAACTGCTTCCGACAGCGGCCCGCGGAATTGCTCTTTCCCGAGGCCCGGCGTCGCGGCGTCGGCATTCTGGCGCGCGTCCCGCTGGCCAGCGGGCTACTCAGCGGTAAGCTCTCGCGGGATTCCCAATTCGCCGCCGACGACCATCGCAACTTCAACCGTCACGGCCAGGCGTTCGACGTGGGCGAGACGTTCTCCGGCGTGGATTACGAGGTGGCGCTGGATGCGGTGGAGGAGATCCGGCGCCTGCCGCCGGCCGGCATTGCCATGGCCCCCTTCGCGCTGCGCTGGATTTTGATGGACGGTGCGGTATCCTGCGCGATCCCCGGCGGCAAGCGTCCGGCCCAAGTGGCGGAGAATTGCGCGGCATCGGATCTGCCGCCGCTGGCGGACACGGACATGGCCGCGATCCGCGCCATCTACCATACGAAGATCCGTCCGCTGGTGCACCAGCGCTGGTAGGCTCGCAATAACACACTCTTATGTCAACTCAGCGCGTACTCATTCTGGGCGCCAAGGGCACGCTCGGCGGCCAGCTCATGAAGTTATTCCCCGAGGCCGTAGGGTGGGATCGGGAAGAAATCGACGTTCTCGACTTCCCTGCCCTGCGCGCCAAGGTGGCGGAATTGCGGCCGGCGCCCGACGCCGTCATCAACTGCGTCGCGTTTAACGATGTGGATGGCGCGGAAGACCGGCCGGAAGCCGCCATGGCGTTGAATGCGGAGTTCCCAGGCCGGCTGGCGCAATTCGCCGCGGAACTCAACGTGCCGCTGGTTCATTACTCGACCAACTATGTATTTGACGGCGTCAAGGGCGAGTATGAGGAAACCGATCGACCGGCGCCGCTATCCGTCTACGGGCGGTCCAAGCAGCGCGGGGAGCAGTTGATCGCTGAATCCCGCAGCCGCTCCTACATCGTGCGAACTGCCGTGTTGTTCGGACCCAAGGGCGCGAGCGATCTTTCCAAGAAGAGCTTCGTGGATCTCATGCTGGATCTCTCCGCCAAGCGAGACACGATTCAGGCAGTGTCGGATGAAATCAACAGCATCACCTACGCGCCGGACCTGGCGGCTGCCACGCGCGATCTGGTCCATGCCGCGCCGGCGCCCGGAATTTATCATGTCGCCAACAGCGGCGGTGTGAGCTGGTTCGACTTCGCACAGGAGATTTTCCGAATCGCGGGGCGGAAGGTCACCGTGTTGCCGGTTCCCTCGACGCATTTCCCGCGCAAGGCGACGCGGCCGGCAAAAGCCATCCTGCTCAATACCAAGCTGCCGCCGCAGCGGCCATGGCAAGCGGCGCTGGCGGAGTTTTTGGCATCGTTGTGAAGACGGGCGCTGGCGCCGCGCACGCCTGGCCCCGACGCCGAGGTTCACTTGGGGGCGGGAAGCAGTTTGAGATCTATCGCCTGACTCGCTTTCGGTTCAACCTGCACCTTGACCGCCTGGACTTCCGCGGCTTTCATGAAATCCAAATCGAACCACATCCCTTCCTCTGCTTCTTCCCAGGCGAACGCGAGATAGTCGCCGGGAGGAACGTCCATCAGGGTGGCGTGTCCGGTCTCGCCGCTTGACCCCTGGCGGATGTTCTGCGGAAAGCGGCGGCTCGGGTCGGCCGGTACCAGGACCACCGTGGCGTTGGGCGCGGGCTTGTCCTCGCGGGAAACGTGGGCTTCCACTTTTCCGCCATTAGTACCGAGCGAAATCTGCAATGTGGCGGAAGTAACGCCCGAAAGGTCCAATATCTGCCCCAACGCCTCGCGATCGTTGAACATCACCGATTTCACGTAGGTGCCTTGCGGTGAAAGAGGGAGCGTGAGATCGTACGAAGCGGGCGTGACATGATCCAGCGTGAACGCACCGAACTTATCTGCCTTGGCGGAGGCCGGCATGACCGCCATGCCCTCGGAAGCCGTCAAGGTGATGGGGAAGTCCTGGAGTGCGACCTTTGCCTCGCCATCCAGCATCACATGACCCTGAATGGTCGCCTCCGGACGGGCGCCCAAAACAACGTCCTGGGCGCCGTTGTCCGGCACGATCAGGGGCAGCATAGTCATTTTGGGGGTGGAGCCCTGCATCTGCATCACTACGACGTTGTATGCGCCGGGTTGCAGGTTCGTCAGTTCGAACTTACCCTGGGGATCGTTGACCGCGGTCATGGACATGGAACCGATCCGGCCGCCCCCCATCAACATGACTGAGGCCGTCTTAATCGGGTCTCCGTTGGCGTCGGTCAGCTTGCCGCTGACACGCACCACTTTCGACTTTCGAAGTTGGATATTGAGGCTCGGTAGCTCCGCGCCCGCCGCGACGTCGATTTTCTGCGCCTGCGCTACGTCGAGCGCACCCGGGAAATAGGTGCCGGCGTAAGCGGTTTCGGGCGACCCATCCGCCGGCGGCGCCGGAGCCTTGGTTCCAAAGGCCAGGCGCGCGATATCGGCGCAAAGAAGGTAGTGTCCCGGTGGGATCTTGCTCAAGCTGAATTCGCCTTTGTTGTTGGTTTGCGCAAGATCCACGGTGGACAGGCGGCGGTGGCCCGTCTCAAAACTGTACCTCAGCGCAGTCACCGAGGCGGTGGGATATGGCTCGCCATCCTCATCCACGACGACGCCTGACAGCGTGGCGTGCGGGACCAGCCGGAGGTCCGCCTGCACTGATTCCTGGCCGGCAGAGATACGCAACGAGCTGTCGCCGCCGTCGTCGCCATACTTGCCGTCTCCGAACCCCGCCTGCTTACCGATGAGCCAATAAGTTCCGGGGGGAACATTTTCGAAGCGGAAATTTGCCGGCTGCGTCGGTGGTGGCGCTTAGGGTTTTGGTCGCGACCTTGGGCAATTCCGGCGCCCCGCCGCCGGGCTTTAGTTGCTGGAGCATGGCGGCCATCTCCTGCGAGATCTCGCCATTCGTCAGTGTTACCTCGACTTTGCGGAGCGGCACTTTGCTGACGGAGTTCACAACCGTGCCTTCGATTGTGGACGGCTTCGGGTCGGCGGATGGTTGCGCCAGAGCGCCCACGCCAAGGAGAAGCGGAGCGATATATCGGAAATTCATGATCGAGCCCAGTATACCTCCGGACTCACTTACTTCTGCGCGGCGCCGGTGTAGAAGCTATCCAGGAATTCGTAGCGATCGCGATGCTCTTCGGGGGCGGCGTGGCTGGCGGCATCGAGGTGCATCACCTGGTGAGTTTTGCCGAAGGCAGGCCACTTAGGCAGGCCGCCGCCGTTGGGGTTGCCCTTCTTGATGAAGTTGGCAAAATAAGCGGAAATCTCCTCGGACGCTTGGCGGTCTTCCGGAGCCCAGGCGGCCTTCTTGGAATCGAGCGCGCCGAAGACATATTCCAGTTCCCAGGAATGGCCGGCCAGACCCTTCACGCCCGGAATGGTCATGCCCTCGGGCAGCGGCACGGGGCGGTCGAAACGGAAGCGGTACACCGGCGCGTGGCCGGTGGCGGCCTGCTCTTCGATCCATTTCCACGTCGAGTAAACGATGAAAGTGTCGCTGGCCAGGTCGCCTGCCGCGGCCAGCGCCTCCTCGTCGGTGGAGGCGGCATACACCTTGGCAGCGGCGGCGGCCTTGTCACCGAACGTGGCGGTCAACTGGCCGTGGAACGACTCCTGGGTGGGTTTTGGCTTGCGTGCCAGCACCGACCCCCGAACCTCGTCGGCGTTCCATCCGGCCAGCAGCGCGACGTGGCTCTGCTTGCCGGCGGCGTAAATCGACGCGGCTTCCGCAGTCAGGAAATAGCCGTCGACGATCGGGCCAAAACGCACCCCGCCCCCCGCTGCCTTCAGCACGTCGGCCGCGGATGCAGCGCGCATCTCGGCCAGTGACTTGGCACCTAACGAGGTGGCGTAGCTGGCTCCCGTCTTTTCCGACTTGTCCAGCGGTGCCCCGGCCAAAACGCCGCCGGTATTAAACATGGCGCCGCTCTCGCCGATAACGCCGCGGAACAATCCAGCGGCCAGGGGCGAAGCCATCAACGCACTAACCGCGGCGGATCCGGCGGATTCGCCGCCGATGGTCACTTTGGCGGGATCGCCTCCAAACGCGGCGATGTTGCGCTGGACCCACCGCAAGGCCGCCACCTGATCCAGCATGCCGTAGTTGCCGGACGCCTTGTGCGGCGATTCGGCGGTGAGTTCGGGATGGGCGAGGAAGCCGAACACGCCGAGCCGGTAATTGACGGTGACCACGATGATGCCCTTCTTGGCGAAGTTGGTGCCGTCGTAGCGCGGTTCATCGCCCGATCCGGCCGCAAAACCGCCGCCGTGAAAGTACACCAGCACGGGCAAGCGTTTCTTAGCCGGAGAAGGCGTCCAGACGTTCAAATAGAGGCAATCTTCGCTGATGCCCTTGTCGCGAAAAATCATGTCGGAGAAGATGCTGCCCTGGTAACACCGGGCTCCAAATTGATCCGCCTTGCGGACGCCCGTCCACGGGGCCGCCGGCTGCGGCGCTTGCCAGCGGAGAGCGCCCACCGGCGGCGCGGCGAAAGGCACGCCCTCGAAGATCCGCACAGCGGAATCCGCGCTCGTGATTCCCTCGAGAACGCCGCCCTCCACCTTCACCTGGTCCGCTGCGGCAGCCACAGCTAAGGCACACAGCAGCAAGCATCCGCTTCGCACCGACACGCCATAGGGTCCATGCATTGTTCTTCTCCTCAGACCCAGAGTGTAACCCGCTTACAGGCTTTGGGGTGTGTGCCACTTGAAAGTGGAAGGCGTGCAGTTCCTTGTGGTTTGGGCAAGCCGAAGCGATGCCACACCCAACCAAAACCCGCCGCCGCTGCTGCTATAATGGGATGGTTCCGCGCGACCTCCGTCTGGTTATGTTTTTGAGCGTCAAAGAGATGGAAGTGCGGAAGATTCGTTTCGACGAAACCTTCCGCGCCGGGCAGATCGATTTTGCTGGGGACCAATTAGAGCAGGAATCGCTGCTGCGCGCGGCCGGCGAGGCGGCGCTGGTGCCGCATTCTTCGGGCGAAGTTCGCATTCGAGGGCGATACAGCGTGGAAATTTCGGCGGCATGCGACCGCTGCCTGGAACGGACGCGCTACCCGCTGGAGGCGAGCTTCGATTTGTACTACCGCCCGGCCGAAACGATCGCGCGCGAGGAAGAAGTCGGCATCGACGAGGCCGAGGCGGAAATCGGGTTTTACGAAGGCGGGGGGATCGAGTTGGAAGATGTTCTCCGCGAGCAGATTCTGCTGGCTTTGCCTATGCAGCGAATCTGCCGGGAAGATTGCAAGGGCATTTGCCCGGCGTGCGGCCAGAACCGGAATCAGGGTCCGTGCAATTGTAAGATGGAAGATGCGGCGGGCCGCTGGGCGGCACTCAGAAATCTGGAGATTCCCTAGGGATGGAACTAGCCTCCGAGGCTGAGCCTGCGCCGCGTGTGCGTACTGACAGATTGTAAAGGTTGACGAGATATGCCTAATCCAAAACGTAGACACTCCCAAAGGCGGACCGCGACGCGACGCGCGCATGACGCGCTGAAGCCGGCGGGCCTTTCGGAATGTCCCAACTGCCACGAGCCCAAGCTGCCGCACCGCGTGTGCCCGCACTGCGGGCAGTACAAGGGCCGCGAAGTAGTCGAAGTCGCGCAGGAGTAACTCCGGTTCACAAATGCTGACCGTTGCGTTGGATGCAATGGGCGGAGACCACGCCCCGAAGGCCGAAGTTGAGGGTGCGGTTCTGGCCGCCCGGCAGTTAGGCGTAAAGGTCATCCTGGTCGGCCAGGAAGACCTGGTCCGGGGAGAACTCTCGACATACGAAGACTGGGCCGAACTGCCGATTGAAGTGGTGCACGCCAGTGAGAACGTCACCATGGAGGACCCCACCAAGGCGGTCCGCACCAAGCGGGATAGCTCGGTGAAGGTGGCGTCGCGATTGGTACGCGATGGCCGCGCCGCCGGGTTGGTGTCGGCCGGCAACACGGGCGCGGCGATGGCTACCGCGAAAATCATACAGGGAGTGGTCCCTGGCGTGAAGCGGCCCGCGCTGGCCGGCCTCTTCCCCACCTCCAAGGGCCCGACGCACCCGGTGATCGTGCTGGACGTCGGCGCCAACGTGGATTGCTCGCCGCACATGCTGGCGCAATTCGCCGTGATGGGCGAAATCTACTCGCGCATCATCGTCAAGCGCGACCGGCCGCGGGTCGGCCTGCTTTCGATCGGCGAAGAGCAGCACAAGGGCAACGACCTCACGCGCGCGGCGTGGCCGCTGCTCGAGAAGCTGAACCTGAACTTCATCGGGAACGTGGAAGGCCGCGATATTTACGGCGGCGACGTCGACGTGGTAGTGTGCGACGGATTCACCGGCAACGTGGCGCTGAAGGTCAGCGAAGGTGTGGCCGACCTGGTGAAGCACACCTTGCGCGAGTCGCTCGAAGCCACTATTTCCGCCAAGATCGGCTACGTGTTTTCGCGCACCGCGCTCAACGATTTCAAGAAGCGCCTGGATTATTCCGAATACGGCGGGGCGCCGCTGCTGGGCGTTCGCGGCGTCTGCATCATCAGCCACGGCCGGGCCAATGCCAACGCCATCCGCAACGCGATTCGCGTGGCCGCCGAGTTCTCCGAGGGCAAGGTCAACCAGCGGATCGAAGAGGAGCTGCGGGCTTCCGCTTCCGAAAAGATGGCCGCAGTAAAAGTGCCGTGACCGAAGAGGTAGGACAGACGATCGGTTTTTGTCGTCTGTCGCGGCGTCGCGGTGCAGCCAGGCATGACAGGCCACAGAAAGCGATGGACTGTCCTACCGGTCCGGTGGCCCCAAGTGCCAGTGGCAGACGTGGCGCACGCACTCGTGCATGCCGCGTCGAGAGTCGTCCCGACGCTTCTTCGCCTCGGGACGCCGTGCGTCGGCACGAGTGCCGACGCGGCACGCACGAGTGCGTGCGCCACTTCCGCCTGCCGCTCGCGCTTTTCCTGCTGGCCGCCGTCGCTTCCGGCGCCCAGCAGCACGTGGTCTGGAAGGCATCGGTCAATCCGGCGACAGTCGGGCCCGGAGGCGCCACGGTGCTGAGCATTGACGCCGCCATCGACCCGGGATGGCACCTCTATGCGGCGTCGTCCCCCGCTGGTATCCCGGCGTCGTTTACTCTGGCGCCGAACGCCGTGGTAGGGAGCACCCACCTCTATCAGATCTCGCCCCAGCGCGCGTTCGATCCCAACTTCAACAGTGACACGGACACGTTTGAGGGTTCCGCGGCTTTCGCGCTGTTCGTCAGGACGCGGCCGGACGCACCGGCCGGAGCCACCACGGTTGAAATCGCCGCGCGTTTCCAAACCTGCAACGACAACACCTGCGTTCCGGGCAAATGGTCGGGGACGGCCAAGATCACAATCGACCCGGCCGTGACGCCCTCGACCCCCGTCCCGCCCGTCGGCTTCGCCCGGGTGAAGCTGCCCGCACCCGCACCTCCAGGGCAGAGCCCCGCCGCTCCCGCGCAGAGTTGGTCCCTCTTCCTTCTCGCCGCTTTCGGCTTTGGCGTGGCTTCCATCTTCACCCCGTGCTGTTTCCCGATGATTCCCATCACCATGTCATACTTCCTCAACCGGCAGTCCGGCGGCCGGCGCGACGCGATTCTGCAGGCGGTGGTTTTCTGCCTCGGGATCATCGTGCTGTTCTCCGGGCTGGGCCTGGTGATCACGGCGGTGCTGGGACCGGTGGGAGTCGTGCAACTGGGCGCCAGCCCGTGGGTCAACGGTTTCATCGCGGCGCTGTTCGTCGTCTTTTCACTGAGCCTGCTGGGCGCGTTTGAGATCACCATTCCGTCATCGGTGTTGACGCGGCTGAACCAGGCTTCCGGCAGCGGCGGATTCGCCGGGACACTGCTGATGGGCCTCACCTATTCGCTGGCCTCCTTTGCCTGCGTGGGGCCGTTTGTGGGAACCCTGCTGGCGGCTTCGGTTTCGGGTGGAGGCCTCCGCCCGCTGGTCGGCATGGTGACCTTTGCCACCGGCATGGCGCTGCCGTTCTTCTTCCTGGCGTTGTTTCCGGCGGTCCTCAAGAAGATGCCGCGCAGCGGGGGCTGGCTGGTGCGGGTCAAGATCGTGTTGGGATTCGTGATTCTGGCCGCCAGCCTGAAGTACCTGAGCGCGGTGGATCAGACGCTTGGGCTGCAATGGCTGACGCGCGAACGCTTTCTGGCGGCATGGATTGTGCTGTTCGCCATGGCCGGCTGCTACCTGCTGGGGCTGCTGCGCCTGGAAGGCGTCAAGCCTGACGAGCCGCTAAAGTTGGGACGGCTCGCCGTAGGCACGGCGTTTCTGATTTTCGCCGTCAGCCTGGTGCCCGGCATGTCCGGCGGCAAGTTGGGCGATCTGGATGCGTATGTGCCCGCACCTGCCGGACGCGCCTTCGCCTTGGAGGGACGCAGCGGTCCGTCATGGCTCAAAGATCAGTACCGGGAAGCGCTCGATCAGGCCCGGCGCGAAGGCAAGCTGGTCTTCATCAATTTCACCGGCGTGGCCTGCGCCAACTGCCACTGGATGGAAGCCAACATGCTTCCCCGCCCCGAAATCGCCGCCGCGCTCGAGCGGTTTGTGCTGGTGGAGTTGTTCACGGACCGCGCCGACGCGGTGAGCGAAGCCAACGAGAAGCTGGAAGAAACCAAGTTCGGCACGGTGGCCGAACCTTATTACGCCATCGTGCGGCCGGACGGAAGCGTGGTGGCGACCTTCGAGGGCCGCACTACCGACGCGCCGGAGTTCCTCGCGTTCTTGAGTCAGGGCACCGCGCCCGCCACGCAGAGCGCGTCGCCGGGAGCGAGCGCCGCCGGGTTCACCGCGCTCGATGGCAGCGCGATCGAGGGCAGCGGAAAAGTGCTGGTGCTCGATTTCTGGGCCACCTGGTGCGTGCCGTGCATTCAGGAGATACCCGAATTCAACCGCTTGTACCGCGACTTGTCGCCGAAAGGGCTCGCGCTAACAGGCGTGGCAATGGATGAAGAGGGCGCGGCGGTGGTCAAGCCATTCCTGGCCAAGCACACGCTGGATTATCCGGTCACGCTAGGCTCGGAGGCGGTGGGCAAGAAGTACGGCGTGGAAAATTTGCCCGTGACGCTAGTCTTCGATCGGTCCGGCAAACTCGTCAAACGCTTCGATGGCTACACCAAAGAAGCGGACTTACGGGCGGCGATCGTGGCGGCGCTTTAGGCCTTCGACCTTGTAATATCGCACTGTATGCGGGATACCGCTCCCTGTTCGCGGCTCCGATCAGAACCAGGGCGAGTGGCCTACTTATTCGCACTGCCGCCTGCGGCGGGTTGGGCGGACAGAGCCGTCAAGTCACGCACCAGACTCGCTATTCCATGATCGAAGTTCTTCCCCCAAGTCTTCGCCAGAATCGCACTTTCCACTGGCTCGGTGATCGTCCAGAGTATGAAATGGGTCTTGCTGTCCAGGATGGTTAGTGTCACCAGAGGCTGATAGGTGTCGACCTTTCCGGTGCTGGAAAGTTGGGCGCTAAAACGTATCTCAAGGACGAGGTCCGCGTCGGAAGGAGTGCCAACGATTTCAAATTTCCCCGAACTTTTCATGGCCTCGTAGAACTGGTTGTAAGGCTCTTCGGCGTCTCCAGCGCGCTGGAGGATGGCAAAGGCATTGCCATCGAATCCGGCATTGGAAATGAACGCCTTCCTGGCTGTCAGAATCTGCGTAGGAACGGGAGCCGGCACCGGTGTTGGGTCTTTCTCCGCCGCCAGGAGTGGCAGCGAGGCCAACGCAACACTCAAGGCCGCACCACACATTCTAAGAGCGGCTGCAGATGAGATACGCATGGTTTTTGTTATTCTCTCCGTTTGTGAGGCGCGCGAAGAGTGCAACTGATTACCGCGGCCTGGCCTGCCACACTGGTCCGGCAAAGGTTTCGATGGTCTCGCTGTTACTGTCAGTCGCTTGGCTTATAACAGGTGTCGAGAAGAGTCTCGACACGGCACGCACGAGTGCGTGCGCCACGTCGGTGGCTCAATATACTTCCTACTCCACCACCTCAAACGGCACTTTGCGGGCGACGATGCGGTGGGTGGCGTCGACCGCTCGAATTTCGGCAAAGTAGGAGCCGACGGCAAGCTCGTCGACTTTCAAGCGGAATGCCACCGGGATTACAGGGTTGCCCGGTTTGGCGAGTTTGGTGATGTCGATGGCACCGGTATCTGTTTTCGGATCGCCGGTCTTCGCATCCAGCAGGCGGACTTGGACGGTCACCTGAGGCAAGGGCCCCGCGGGCTTGGCTGCGCCGCCTCCGGCTGCGGCCTGGTCCGAACCCTCTGTGTGCAACAGCGGTTCGTAGACTTCCAGGTAGCAGACTGCGGTGTCGGACTTCTTGAAGTGATTGCTGCCGCCCGGCGTGATTTGCATACCTTGGGCCACCAAGGGCGCGCGGCCGTCCAGCAGGTCGGCATCCATGTCCGTATCCACCTCACTTACCTTGTGAAAGTCGGTACTGAGCGCAACGCCACTAATGAACAAACCCTTGCCATCGTACTTGTCAATGGTCAGCGGATCCTTTTCCAGCTTGCCGAATTCCTCGCCGCCGGAGCTGAAGAGCACCTTCAGATCGTAGGAACCGGAGGCCAGGTCGAACTGGTTGTCGTAGTGCAAGTAGGGCTTCTGCAGAAAGGCCTCTAGCTCCTTCTTGTCGGCGAAGTCGAGCTTGACCGTGTCGCTGAACCGCGCGCCCACCGCGCCATTGGGGCCATACGCAATCCCCAGTATGTTGACATCGGCGTGCTGATGGCCTTTCACCTTGGTGAACTGGATGGAATGGGAAGGGATCTCCAGGGCCAGGTCGAGACGCGCGGCGTTGGGGGAGAGATAAAAGAATGGCGCCTGCATGGCTGCGGACTGGATGGTGCCGGGGATACCGGCGGCTGCGCGCGTCTCCAGGTCGCGCTCGGCCGGCTTGCCTGCCAGCAGGTCCACCTGCTTCACATTGCAATAGCCGCTGCGCGCCCGCACCGTGTATCCGCCGTGCTCCATTTTCACCTTCAATAGGTGGCAGCTCCCCTCCGGGGTGTCCGGCGGTGTGTATCCAAGCAGGTAGTACTGATTTTGCTCCTTGCCGATCTTCTCCAGGCCGCCTAGCAGGTCATTGGTGTTGGCAATCACGAATCCGCCGGTGCCATCGGCCAGCATGTACATGACTTGCTGATTGTCGTTTGCACTGGGCGGAGGCGGCGGAACGATGATCCGCGGAGGCGTGGTGTAGGCCGGGTTAACCCCGGGATTGGTGGGGCTGCGCGTACCGGTGCTGGTTGGGCTATTAGTCGGTCCACGGCTTGGACCTGGGCTCGACGGTCCACGGGTCGGAGCCGGGCTCGGAGTCCCGCCGCCAGGCCTCGCACCACCCGGCGAACCACCCGGCGAACTGCCCGTGCCACCCGTGGGTGCCGACCCACCGCGTTGGAAAAAGGCGGCGGGCTGTAGCATGCCAAAACCGCTGCCCAGGCCTAACGCCGCTAAGATGCCGCCGCGCGGAGCGGCCGGGTTCAAAGAGCCATACGGCATGCCGCGCCCGCCCGGCCCAAGGCCGGGACCGGGAGCGATCCCCGGAGCCGCTCCCACCAGGCCGCGCACGTCGATCGGATAGATCGACACATTCGCTTTGTTGCACGTATCCGTAGCGGCGGTCACCTCGGACCGGATCTCCATGCTCAGCGGGAAGCCTTCGGTGAACAGCACCAGGATCTTGCGGCCCGGGACCGCTGCCAATCCTTTGGCCAAGCCGCGCAACGCCAGCAACAAATCGCGTTGCCCAAACTGCGCTTCCGCAGCGGTCGATAAGCTGGGTAAGCCGCTGTCCAAAGCGACGGCGGACGGCGTCGAGGCGTCGGCGCCGACCGCTATGGTTCCCGCGTTCGGATTGACGCTGGCGAGCTTCACGCCGCTCACCACCTGCTTCAACCGCTCCGCGTCGGCGGTGAAGTTCTGCGCGATCTGCAAGCCGCCCGAGAAGTTGACGATCGCAATATAACGGTTAGGCCCGGCATTGGAGTCGACGAACTTGCCCGCCGCCCGGCGCGCCACCGCCTGGTCGCTAAAACTCATGGTCGAGTTGTCGAAGAATAACACCAGGTAATGCGGCTGGGTGCTGTTGGGGGAAGACGCCTCGGCTTCATAAGCGAAGCTGCGGATAGACTGTTCCTTGCCGTCCTCCAGCACCTTGAAATCTTTCTGCGAAAGATCGGGGACGTAGTTGCCCTTCTTGTCGGTCACCACCGCGTCCACCAGCACCTGCTTGGTTTCGGTTCGAATCACCACGCCCGAATTGGGGACCGGTTGGTTTTGCTGCGCCGGCGCCGCCATCGCCGCTAGAAACGTGAGTCCAGCTAATCCGAGGATTCGCATATCGTCGCCTTTCTTCTCTTCATAGTATGTCCACCGGGCCGTTGACGGCCGGCACCAGTTCGTCTTCCGCCCGTTGTCGTCACACCTTCAGTCTGACTGAAAGATACTCTCCGCGCTAGGCTCTTCCGAGCCATCCGACATCTGCATAGCGACACTGTTGTTTTTTTTCAACGGCTATGCGGGAGCGTTAGCGCCTGCGAAGGCGCCGCGAAGGCTATGGTATGTCGACCGTGAGATTGATGGCCGACATCATTTGGCCTTCCAGTTCCCGCACCACCAGCCGCACCAGGTACGAACCCGGCTTGGCTTCCAGTGCCATGCGGACCGTGACGCCCTGCGCCAGCCGGTATTGGAGGGAGTCGTCGCGCAAACGAAGGTCGAGGTGCTTTACCAGTCCCGTCACGAGTTTCCCATTGTGGTCAAACAGCGCCGAGGCCACCGTTATGTTGTTCAGGTTGCGGCCATCCGCCTTGCGGAACTTCACACCGGCCAGGTCCACGTGCGCCAGCACCGTCACCGTAGCCGTATCGCCTGCGCCTTTGAAGAACTGGGTATGCAGTTGCACCGGCAGGTCATTCATCTCTTCGCGTGAAAACAGGGCATCTTCGATCTCCCGCCTGGCGGTGGTGGCGGCGTCCTCCAGGCGCGTGGGCGCATAATAGCCGCGGCGCGCTTCGATGGCGTAGCCGGCTTTCGATTCGATCGCGACCTTCAATTCGTGAAAGCTGCCGTCGAGCTTCAGGTTCTGCGGTTGGAAGCCCAGCACATAATACAGCTCCGGGGCCGAGGCAGTGCGGCGGAAGCCTTCCGCCAGGTCATTGTTGTTGTGAAAATAGAAGCCGCCGGTGCCGGCCGCAATTCCGCCGAGCAAGCCTTCTTGCAGTGTCTCGCTCTGGCGCAGGATGTCTTGCTTTATCCGCTCGGCCTCCGCGTTCAGCACTCTGCGGGAGGCGTCAACGTTGGTTGTATAAAGCCCTCTGGCGTTGAGGACGTTGATGATGACGTTGGCGCGCAGGGCGTGCTCGATCGAATCGTTCGCATCCGACTGCCGGTCGAACGGGTTGTAGAATCCGGGAGACACCAGCACCAGAAGGCGCTCCCCAGGCATGGCCGCCATGCGCCGCACAGTGTCCTTGAGAGTCGCCAGCGTGACCTGGGTCTCGTGTTGCCCAGCGCCCAGTACGCGCTGCGCCTCCGTCATCGCAATCGGTCGCGCGTCCACGTGCAGCCCGTCGTTCAGGCAGAGCATCACCTCGGCGGTCGCCGCGGCGATAGCCTGTGGGTCATTCCTGTTGACCATCAGATCGGCCTGGTACAAGCTGATGTCGGGACACTCCTGAAAGCCGGAACGCGCCAGGGGGCGCGGCATGAGGCGTGCCAGGCCATCGCGCAACTGGCCCAGGTCGTCGGTGAAATCCACCGTACCCTGCCCGGAAGTCGTGAAGATGGCGGCGCGGTCGGTGGGCTTCAAATCCCCGTACATGTGGCGCTCGGCGGCCTGGCGAACCCGTAACAGATCCCCGGCCTCGAGATGCACATCGTCGAACAGGTAGCCGACAAAACGCCGCGGCATGCCTGCCAGCGCGGCGCGGTCGGGCGCCGGCGGCGCGGCTTCTCCCCCAGCCGGGGCAGACTCAGGCGTCGGTGGATTACTCGCCAAAGCGCCGGGCCGCTCCACGGCGAATCGCTCGATCTCCTGCAGCTTCCCTTTGTCGAAGAGGCGGAAGGACTCCTTGGTGAGGCCCTCAACAACGCGGCCCTGCTTGTCCCGCACCACCACCGGCACCATCACCAGGTTGACGTGCGACGTGAACGTGGCTTTTTCTTCGCGGGTGCTGATCTCCGGCTGGTTTTGCGGCGTTGCGGAAGCGTCCGGCGTCTGTCCGGCGCAAGCTGCCGCGGCCAGACACGCCGCTATCGCCAGGCGCACAAAACATACGCGCGGCTTGGCATTTTCGGACATCGCAGTTTCTCTGAGAATAGCACCCTCTCACGTAGCGCCGGCGGTCTTCGCCGCCGGTGCCCTGCGATTACGTGTAGAACGCTTCGACCGGCTGTCCGCGAAGATCCTCGGCCGCCTGCACCTGCATGTCATCGCTAAGCGTGTCGAGCGCCTCAACGATCTTCTGGAACGTGAAAGCCGCGTGGTTTTGCGGCCCGTAAACCTCGACCACCAGCGCCGCCAGTTCGTTCAGTTTGATGCGGGCTTGCTTTAGCTCTCGGCCCAACTCAAGATGTTCCTCGCGGGTTAGAGGCTGCTGTCTTTCCGGGCGCATCAGGGCGTATCCAGGGCCGGGATAATCGAGCTTGCGTGCATGAGATCGGGCCGGTTCACAGTGTAACATACGGCCCGTTGCGGCTTGCCCGTCGCGGCTTGGTACAATCGCTCTGATGGCCAACGAAATCTACGCCGTTTTCGATACTACCGAAGGCAAGTTCAAGATCCGTCTGTTTGCCGCCCACGCGCCCCGCACGGTGGAGAACTTCATTTCCCTGGCCGAGGGAACCAAGACCGGCAAACCCTTTTACGACGGCACCATTTTTCATCGCGTGATTCCCGACTTCATGATCCAGGGCGGCGATCCGGAGGGCACCGGCCGCGGCGGTCCGGGCTACAAATTCGCCGACGAGTTTCACGCGGAGCTCAAGCACACCAAGCCGGGCGTGCTTTCCATGGCCAATGCCGGGCCCAACACCAACGGCAGCCAGTTCTTTATCACCGTGGCCGCCACGCCGTGGCTGGACAATAAGCATACGGTGTTCGGGGAAGTGACCGAGGGTTACCCCGTGGTGGAGAAAATCGCCAAGACTCCGCGCGGCTCCCAGGACCGTCCATCGAAGGATGTGAAGATCCTCTCCGTCAAGATCGAGAGGGAGTAACGGCGCCCGCGGGCCGGCCTCCATGCGACTGGCGATTTTCGGCGGCACCTTCGACCCGATTCACAACGCCCATCTGTCTATCGCCCGCACCGCGCTCTCCCATTTTCACCTGGACCGCGTGCTGTTCGTCCCCGCCGCGCATCCGCCGCATAAGGACGGCGTGACCGCGGCCGGCTTCGACGATCGCGTGCGCATGGCCGAGCTTGCCGTTGCGGACGAACCGCGTTTCGCGGTCTCGCGCCTGGAAGAAGGTACCCGCCGCAGCTATTCGATCGACACCATCGAAAAAGTGCGCGCCACGCTCGCGCCCACCGACGAGCTGTTCTTCTTAATCGGCGCCGACGCCTTCGCCGAAATCCAAACCTGGCATCGCTGGCACGACGTGGCCCGGCAGGTGGTTTTTCTGGTCATCAGCCGCCCCGGGCATTCCTGCGCCATACCGGAAGAAGTGACGGCGGAGTGGCTGGACTCGCCGCAACTGGATATTTCATCCTCCGCCATTCGCCAGCAATTCGAGCGCGGCGAACGAGACGCCGAGGTCCCTGGGCCCGTGCTCGATTACATCAGGCAACACGGGCTATATGGGATGGCGAGCCACAAGTAAACCTTTTGAGCCACGGATGAACACAGATGAACGCTGATAAAACCAAGAATCATATTTGTGCTTATCGGTGTTTATCTGTGTCCATCCGTGGCAATATCGGGGCTGCCAGCCTCACCCCACGATTTCCAGGAACGCCCGCGCGGCGTGGCTCAGCGCCCGCCGCGTCGGATACACCAGGCGGATCTTCCGTTCGATATTCATTTCCTTCACCCGCACTTCGCGCAATAGCTTCTGTTCGATTTCCTGTTCCACGCACATGCGCGGCAGAAACGCCACGCCTTGGTTATCCTGCACCATTTTGCGAATGCTCTCGATGGTCGGCATGTCGACATCCATGCGAAGCGGTATCTTGCGCGCCTGAAACTCGTGGATCACCACGTCGCGGTACGGCGACATCACGTTGTGGGCGATGAAATTCTCCTCCGCCAGATCGGCGATGGAGACGCTCTTGCGCCGGGCCAGCCGGTGGCGCGGTGAAACGACAAGAGCGATCGCATCGGTGTAGATCACCTTGGAGCGGATCCGGTCGTCGCCGGGATCGTAGCTGATCACCCCCAGCTCCAGATTGCCGTCGAGCAGTTCGTTGGGGATTTTGCTTCCCATGCTGCGCCGCACCGTCACTTTGATCTTGGGATGCAGCGCGCGGTACCGCTCGATATGACGCAGCAGATACAAGGTAGTGGATTCGTTGGCGCCGACCGTCAGCCGCCCGGCGGAATTGTCGCGCAGCTCGGCCAGCGAATTCTCGAGCTCCCGCTCCAGGCTCTCGAAGCGGCGCGCGAAGTCGAGCGCGCTACGGCCCGCGTCGGTCAACAACAGCTCCTTGCCCGAGCGGTCGATCAGCTTTTCGCCCAGCTCCAGCTCGAGTCTTTGCAATGCCAGCGACACCGCGGGCTGCGTGCGCAGCAGCTTCTCCGCCGCGCGCGAGAAGCTCCCCTCGGTCGCCACCATCAAAAACACCTGCAGCGGGTTGAGTTCCATGGCAGGTTTCAGTATAACATCTGCTAATAGATGCCTGTAAGATTATAAATTTGCCAAATCCAGGTCCGGGTGCGCATAATGCGAAGTATCGGTAGACAGCATGAGCGAGCGCGTAATTATTTTCGATACAACGCTGCGTGACGGCGAACAGTCTCCGGGTTGCAGTATGACGGTTCCCGAGAAAGTGCGCATGGCGCGCAAACTGGTGGAACTGGGCGCTGACATTCTGGAGGCCGGCTTCCCGATCGCCTCGGAGGGCGATTTTGAGGCGGTCCAGGCGGTGAGCCGCGAGTTCCCCGAAGCGCGCGTGGCGGGCCTGGCGCGCTGTTGCGCGATGGACGTGGAACGCGCCGTCGAGGCGCTCGAACCCGCGCGCCAGCCCCGTCTGCACACCTTCATCGCCACCAGCGATATCCACCTGAAATACAAATTGCGCAAGACCCGGCAGCAGGTGCTGGAAGAAGCCGTGAAGGCGGTGGAACTGGCCCGGCGTCACGTGGATGACGTCGAGTTTTCGGCCGAAGACGGCGCCCGCACCGATGTCGAATTCCTGATCGAGATCTCGAAAGCGGTGGTGGCCGCCGGCGCGGGCACCGTCAACATCCCCGATACCGTTGGCTATTCCACGCCCAAGGAATACGGCGAGCTGATCGGGAAAGTGGCCCGCGCGCTGGGCTCGACCGCCATCGTCAGCGTGCATTGCCACGACGACCTGGGCTTGGCGGTCGCCAATTCTCTCACCGCCATCGAGGCCGGCGCGCGCCAGGTGGAATGCACCATCAACGGCATCGGCGAACGCGCCGGTAATTGTTCGCTCGAAGAAGTGGTCATGATTTTGAAGACCCGCTCCGACAGTTATCCTTATTACACCGGCATCCACACCGAGCACCTGTACGCGGCGAGCGAGCTGTTGAGCTCGATCATCACATTCGGCCCCCAGCCGAACAAGGCCATCGTTGGGGCGAACGCCTTCGCGCACGAAGCCGGCATTCACCAGGACGGCTACCTGAAAGAAAAAACCACTTACGAGATTATCGACCCGCGCACGGTGGGCATCCCGGAAGGTAAGCTGGTATTAGGCAAGCACAGCGGGCGCCACGCGCTCCACCAGCGAGCCCGCAACTTGGGCTACGAGCTGGACCGCGAGCAGCTTGATGCGCTATACCACCGTTTCACCGCGGTGGCGGATCAGCGGAAGAAAGGCCTCATGGATAAGGAAATCGAAGCGTTGATTCGCGATTGCCCGGCCGCCAAAACGGCGGCGGCGGGTTAAGAGATGGATCTGAATGTTCTGGTTTTGCCTGGCGACGGCATCGGCGCGGAAGTCACGCGCGAAGCCGTCCGGGTTCTCGGCCGGGTGGCCGAAAAATGGCATCACAACCTCAAACTGACGGAAGGGTTGCTCGGCGGAGTAGCGATTCATCGCACCGGCACGCCGTTCCCGGAAGAGACGGCGCGCCTGGCGGCCGAGGCCGATGCCACCCTGATGGGCGCGGTTGGACTGCCCGAGTTCGACAACGCTCCGCCCGAAAAACGGCCGGAGAAAGGACTGCTGGCAATTCGCCAGGCTCTAGGCGTGTACGCCAACCTGCGTCCGGTACGCGCCTACGCGTCGCAACTGGATTCTTCGCCCTTGAAGAATCACCTGGTGGAAGGCACCGACATGATCATCGTCCGCGAACTGACGGGCGGGATCTATTACGGAACCCCGCGCGGTATTACCGAAAACGGCGGGGAAACGCGTGCGGTCAATACCATGACCTACACGCGCACGGAAATCGAACGGGTTTCCCGGATGGCCTTCCACCTGGCGCAAGGGCGGCGCAAGAAAGTGACTTCGGTCGATAAGTCGAACGTGCTGGAAAACTCGCAGCTCTGGCGGCGAGTAGTGGTCGAGGTGGCGAAAGAGTATCCCGATGTCGCACTCGATCATCTGCTGGTCGATAACTGCGCCATGCAACTGATTTTGAATCCGCGGCGCTTCGATATCGTGCTCACCGAAAATATGTTTGGCGATATCTTGAGCGATGAAGGCGCGGTGCTGGCCGGTTCCATCGGCATGTTGCCGTCGGCCTCCATCGGCGGCCGGAAACCCTCCGGCGTTTGGGTGGGATTATACGAACCGGTACACGGTTCGGCGCCCGATATCGCCCGACAGAACAAAGCCAACCCGCTGGGGGCGATCGGCTCGGTGGGAGCTATGCTGCAATACAGTTTCGGATTGAAGGAAGAAGCCGGCGCGGTGGATAGGGCCATTGAAGCCGTCCTCGCCAGCGGCAAAGTTACCGCGGATTTGCGACCTTCCGGCGCGCCCGCCACCACCGAACAGGTGGGGCAAGCGGTGTGCGCCGCGATCGGCTGAGCGCGGGGCTTACCAGCCCCGCCTCAGCCAAATTTGGGAGGAGTCAGAAGACAGAAGTCAGGAGACAGAAGTCAGAATGAAAGCGCCGCGAAGCGGCCACCATATTCTGACTCCTGTCTCCTGACTCCTGTCTTCTGATTTTTCCTCCAACGATGTAACCTAATAATTGAAGCCCTTTTTATGCCTCATACCATCATCGAAAAACTCTGGAACTCGCACCTGGTCGAGGAGCAGCCCGGCGCGCCTGCGCTGCTGTTCATCGATTTGCACCTGGTGCATGAAGTCACCTCGCCGCAGGCGTTTCAGGGCCTGCGCGAGCGCGGTTTAAAAGTCCGGCGTCCCGATCTCACCATCGCCACCGCCGATCACAGCATTCCTACCACGGACCGGTCGCTGCCCATCGTGGACCAGATCGCGGCCAAGCAACTTGCTCAGCTTGAGACCAATTGCGCCGAGTTTGGCATCCGCTGCCTGGGCGTGCATAGCGACCGGCAAGGCATCGTCCATGTGATCGGCCCCGAGCTGGGTCTCACCCAACCGGGCATGACGGTGGTCTGCGGCGACAGCCACACCGCTACGCACGGCGCCTTCGGAGCGCTGGCCTTCGGCATCGGCACCAGCGAAGTCGAGAACGTACTGGCCTCGCAATGTTTGCTGCAGCTCAAGTCGAAAACGTTTGAAGTAAAGGTTGAGGGAACGCTCCGCCGCGGCGTCTCCGCCAAGGACATCATCCTGGCGTTGATTGCGAAGATCGGCGTGGGCGGCGGCACCGGGTGCGTGTTCGAATTCACCGGCAGCGCCATCCGCGCGCTGAGCATGGATGAGCGCATGACGGTGTGCAACATGTCGATCGAAGGGGGTGCGCGCGCCGGCCTGATCGCGCCGGATGACACCACGTTCGAATATCTTTGTGGCCGGCCCCACGCTCCCAAAGGCGCGGCGTGGGATGCTGCGATGGCGCGGTGGAAGCAACTGCCGACCGACTCGGGTGCCATCTACGACCGGCAAGTCACCATCGATGCCAATGCACTCGAACCGATGATCACCTACGGCACCAACCCCGGCATGGGCATGCCGATCAACGCGCCGCTGCCCGAGCCGGCGGAAGTTACCGATCCGATGGCGCGCGATTCCATCGCCAAGGCGCTAGCTTACATGGGTCTCGAAGGCGGCAAACCGTTGGCCGGCCACGCGATCGACGTGGTCTTCATCGGAAGCTGCACCAATTCGCGCATCTCCGATCTGCGCGCCGCCGCCTCGGTCCTCAAGGGGCGCAAGGTGAATCCCAAGCTGAGAGTGCTGGTGGTGCCCGGATCGCAGGAGGTCAAACGCCAAGCCATCGCCGAGGGGTTGTCCGACATTTTCCTCGCCGCCGGTTGCGAATGGCGCGACGCGGGTTGCTCGATGTGCATCGCCATGAACGGCGACCAGTTGGCTCCGGGCGAATACAGCGTTTCCACCAGCAACCGCAATTTCGAAGGCCGCCAGGGCAAAGGGGGCCGCACCTTCCTGGCCAGCCCATTGACCGCGGCGGCCAGCGCCATCACCGGCGTGGTCACCGACGTGAGGACACTGCTATGAAGCCATTCACCAATTTTCGCAGCCGCCTGGTTCCGCTCGCCATCAACAACATTGACACCGACCAGATCATTCCGGCGCGCTTCCTGAAGACGACTTCCAAGGAGGGCCTCGACCGGCAGTTGTTCTGTGATTGGCGCTACGATGCGCAGGGCAATCCCAAACCGGATTTCATTCTCAACCAGCCGCGCGTGGCGGGCGCGCAGGTGCTGCTGGCCGGCGACAATTTCGGCTGCGGCAGCTCGCGCGAGCACGCTCCATGGGCGCTCACCCAGTTCGGCTTCCGCGCCGTGATCAGCACTTCGTTCGCCGATATCTTCACGGGAAACTCGCTGAAGAACGCGCTGCTGCCCATCGCCGTCCCGCCCGACGTGCACGCGGAGCTGTTTGCGGCGGTCGCCGCCGACCCGGGTGTCACGGTCGAAATCGACCTCGCGGCGCAGACGCTCACCACGCCGGCCGGCCGGCGCGTTCCCTTCCCCATCGACGCGTTCGCCAAACACTGCCTGATCGAAGGCGTCGATGAGCTGGGCTACATCCTGAAACAGGAGGGCGCTATCCGCGCCTACGAATCGTCGCACCCGTCGCCGATCAATACGTTAGAGATCGTTAGGTAACAACCCGTACCGACCGCTCCCAATGGTCGCGGCTCCGATAGGGCATGAACACGCATCGGAGCCGCGATCATAGGGAGCGGCCGGCGTTTGAATACCGCACCTCTACGCGCTATTTCCTGCAACTTTTCGCCGCCTGCCCCATCCACAATCAGGGAGGCAAGACACCGAAGTGAAACGTACAGCAAGCGCGCAATGGCACGGCGATTTGAAAAACGGGAAGGGTACCGTATCTACGGCCAGCGGAGTGTTGGAGAACTCGCAATATTCCTTCAGCACACGCTTTGAAAACGGCAAGGGGACCAACCCCGAGGAACTCCTGGCCGCGGCTCACGCCGGTTGCTTTACCATGGCACTCTCTGCCCAACTGGGCGAGGCGAACCTGGTCCCACTGAGCCTGGAGACCATTTGCACCATCAGCTTGGAAAAGGGCGCCGAAGGCTTCGCAGTCACCGAAAGCCACCTGGAGCTCAAGGCGAAAGTGCCGGGCGCCAATCAGGCCGCCTTCGATCAGGCCGTGGCCAACGCCAAATCCGGCTGCCCGGTTTCCAAGCTGTACAACACTAAGATCACGCTTTCCGCCACACTCGAAGCGTGAATGTTATATAATTCCGGCATTCCCGTGCAGTCGCAGGAGGTCCCTCATGCCGGTCAACGTCGACAATTTTCAGGAGTTCGAAGCAAAGCTCGTCGAGGCGGCCACCACCCTCGGCATGCGGTTTGTGTTCGGCCCGGAGCCGGCCGGCAAGCGAACGGAGGCCGGGTGGCATGACGCCTGGTTCGATGCCGGCATTCCCGGATTGCTGAAGCTGAACTGCTTTTTCAAGGTTCCTGGCCCGCTGTTCGATGAGATCAAGAAAACACCGTGGTCGGCACATGTGAACCAAATCGTGTTCCGCCCCGCGAAATACAATAAGGCTCTCGGCCGCGCGGATAAAGGCGTCAATGGAACGGTTATTTACAACGGCAACGCCGCCCCCGCCGGAAGGCAAGTCTTGGGTGTGCTCGGCACCAACGAAAAGAACGAGCACTATGAAGTCGCCTTGTACGAGAACCGTTTGTACAAGCCGCCGCAGCTCAATCTGGAACTGAAACTCGTTTCCGACAAGCGTGGGGATAACGGAAAGCCTGTCGAATCCCTCGTGATCAACGCGCACGTCGATTGCGCGTAGCGAGATTCCCCGTGGTGCACGCACTCGCGCGTGCCGCATCGGCACGCGTGCCGATGCCGGGTTTCCCACGCGCGCACAGATGTCGAAAAGAGTCTCGACACGGCACGTAAGAGTGCGCGCGCCACGTCCGTCGCCAGGGTTTTGCATGGTCATTTCGTGACAAGGACTTAGGCGGTCTGAGCGGCCGCACTCTCTGCGCGCCGTCGAGACGATGGGCCTCGGCGGCATGCTGGCGACAGCCTCTCTAGGCGGCGCCAAGGGACCTTCCGTTTAGGAGGCAGTAACATGAAAACGAACCTGACAACGATCATCGCCACACTGGCAGCACTGGCATGCACCGCGACTCTTGCCATCGCTCAGTCTCCAGCCGCGGCTCACGCGAACTCCTCGTTCGCCGGTACCTGGGAAGGAAAGCTGAATGATCATCCTGGAATCGATCTCAAGATCGATGAGGCCGGCGGAAAGATTAGCGGCACCGTTGTGTTCTATGTTCAAGAACGCGGCGAACCCGATAGCCCGTTGCGAATAACGGCAGAGGATCCCGTGCCGCTGCTGCTACCGCGCGTGGAAGCGAAGACGCTCACGTTTGAAGTGCAGCCACGCACATACCAGGAGGGCGCGGAACCCGGTCCGAAGGTCAAATTCCGCGTGGACGTTGCCGGGACGGATGAGTTGCGTCTGTGGAAACTGGACGACCAGCAAGCCGGCAAAGACCCGGGGGTTGGACTGAAACTCACTCGCCGAGCCGAGCCCGCCGCCGGGCACGACCCGTCCAGACACTAGGTCCTCGACCGTGTGATGTAGCGCTCTATACTGGAGCGCGGCCCGCTAATCGTCGCGCCTCCGAACGGAGCCGCGACCATAGGGAGCGGTCCTTTCGATAGAACCGAATCTGCCGGTCGAAAACCTAAGGAAGTTTCCTGGAAGTGGCTCGAAAAGAGTCCTGCACGCCTTCCCTACCCTTCCAGCCTGAACTCGCCGGATTCACAGAACGGGCTGCGGCTGGTGCGAACTCTGGCGCGATGGGTTCCGGCGGTGAGGTCACTGGGGAGTTTCGCATTCACCTGCCACTCCACGCCGCCGGGGTTCGTCAAGAGGTGAACCGGCACGTCGTGACCATCCACTTGTAATAGCACGTCGTCGCGCCGCAAGGCGGTTTCATCGGTGGTGAACACGAGCGACAGAAACTCGTTCTTGAACCCGCGGAAAATGGCGGAACCGTCGAACGTGTTTTCGACCGCAACCATCACGGGGGCGGACGCACTGGCCGCTTCGAGCGGCGGGAAGTTAACGGGCAGCGCTGGACCCGGGCCCGCCTCCGCGGTCATCAATATCGCCAGGCTATTGCTGAAGCCAGAGTTGACGGTGCGCAGGCGAACCTCATGCGAGCCGGCGGAGAGGCCCGGCGGCAGCCGCAAGTTGGCCTGCCATTCTCCGGTGCCATCGCGTTGCTCGCCGGTCCGGGTCACGGCCAAAGCAGGCACGCCGAGGCCATCCACTTCCGCGCGCAGATCGTGCCGGGTGAGAGTTTCGCGCGAGCGGAAGTAGAGGCACATGTATTCGTCCTTCGCGCGGTGGAAGGTCGGCTCGATGGTCCGATTGTTGACCGCCGAACACAGATAAGGAGGCGCGGCCACCGGATTCGCCGCCGGAGCTTCCCAGCGGCGCCGGCACGTGATGCCGGCCCGCCCTTCGCCGACGTACTCAAGCGTCACCTGGGCGAATCCGGCCGACCGGCACATCGCCATCAGGCACTTCGTGGTGGGGCCGAACCAGTTGTCGATCTGGCCGCCCAGCTCGTCGGTTTCGTAGAACTCCATTGTGCAGGCGTCGGACCGCTCTCCCAACCCATCCGCGACGAACGATTCGATAAACACGCTATCGCGCGCGAGGGCGCAAATTCTCTCCAGGCCCAGCAGCGGATGGCGCAGATGATAGAGCACGCCGAAGAACAGGATGTAATCGAAGGTGCCGATGCCGGCCGGGTCCAGTTCGTCCACATCGAGCAGGCGGTAATCGATGCGCGACCCGCGCAGTTCCCCGACTTCGCGGAGCTCGCTGTATTCGACGCAATCGACCGCGACCACCTCGGCGCCGCGGCGCTCCATCTCGAACGCGTTCCAGCCCGAGGCCGCTCCCACGTCGAGCACGCGCCGGCCGATTAGATCCTCCGGGATGGGAAACGCGCGGACCCGCGCGCGCAACGCCTCCACGCCGATCAGCCCCGGCAGCACCGTGCCATCGTTCAATTCCAGGCTGTGATAGTGCTGTTTGCGCGAGAGGTCCGCCACATATTTCTGAATGCGCGCGGCGAAGACCGGATCGTTCGCCAATGCCGAAGTGCGTTCGCTCATCACACTTATTCTCGCCCAAAACGGCAGGTGGGGCGGACCCGGTGGTCCGCCCCGCGTTGCCTTCCGCCGAGCATAAGAACGTCACTTACCGCACATCAAGCAGCGCACTTGAGATCGAGATCCTTGACGCGGTGCTATGATTGCGGCAGAGCACTCAACACCCTGCGGTAGGGCTGCATCGCAATCCGGAGGTGCACTTGATCCAAGCGCTGAATAAGAACTGGTGGTTACTGGCATTGGGTGGCGTCTTTGACGCGATGTTATCGGCCATGAACCTTTTCATGCAGCGCCCGGATGGATCCCTGGCTCTGCGTACAACCGTGGATGTCAATGGAACGCTTGTGCATATGGGTGAGCTCGCACTGGCCGCGGGAGTTTGCACGGTCGCAGCCGGCATTTGGAATTCCAGAAAGGGCAGAGCCTGGCTTCTGGTGCTGAATGGCCTCGCTCTTAGCGCGCTCGGGCTGCTCTTTACTTTCTGGGCGAACAGACCAATCGCCTTTCGTTCGATTGCGCTCCTGATCGTCGTGATGGCAATCAGCATCGGCATTTATGAACTGGCAGTCGTACGAACGTCGCGGCGTCACGTTACGGCCAAATGGCTTCTTGGGGCGGCCGGGGTGGTCTCGGTTGGTTTTGCTTTGGTGTTTCTTGCGCTGGCGTTTCGCCAATTGAACGTGGAACGAAGTCCACTCATAGACTTTCTTTGGTTCGGCTCTTACTACGGTTTCAGCGCAATCTGCAAGCTGGGGCTGGCCCTGCGGCTGCGCCGCCTGGAGCTTTCGCAAGCCGGGCAGTGGGACGCCTTGCCACCATTAGGAAATCCAGAACACGCACATTAGAGATTCGGCGACACTCCACGAGCGCCGATATCAAGGCCGGCGACGCGGAGACTGAGTGGCGCTAATTGTCGGTCGGCAGCCGCGCGGCTGAATCGACGACAAGGATATCAGCGGCACCCTTCTTCGGGCGAACTCCGCGGCTGGCTTTGTATCAGGGCGACGGCTTCAGCCGTGCCGCCACACATCGGCTTTGTATCAGGGCACCGGCTTCAGCCGTGCCGCAACACGTCGCTATCCAAAGGCTTTAGATGGAATGAG
>PLOR01000077.1:3947-34918 GCA_003142185.1 Bryobacterales bacterium | reverse complement strand
CCGCACCCCATCCGTCAGGAAGAACTAAGAGCGGCGTTCAACCCCGGCAATGGATGGAACATCGCCGCCATCGAACCGGACCGGATTCAGACGAGATTCCACGACGACGGCGCACCGGCCTGGTTCGCGACAATCAAACGGATCTAGATTGCGGGGACTGGTCGGCCCGGTGAGAGATACCGTGCCGTCACTCATGACTCAATTGGCGAAAAATCGCCGAATCACTCATCGACCATCGATACCAATGCAAGCCATTAGCGGGAGCGCATAACGCCAGTTCTGGACGGTTAACGCGCAACTCGGAAACTGCGCAGACTCGGGCGTCAAGGCCCACGAAGTCCGGTTCCGGGAACTCAGACGTTGCCCATCCCCGCCGGATGAGAGATTAACGGCCGACACCAAATCAAAGTGGGCAACCCGCAGGGCGTATAATCGAGACTCGGGTGTCGATTATTACTGGCACGGATGCGCTGGCGCCGAGGTTTCGGCCCGCTTGCGCATTCGCGCCAAAACAAGGAGACAAGGAATCATGAAACCAGCTTTGCGATTGGCCGCCGTTCTGGCGGTGTCCGCCGCCGTGGCTACGGTGTGCGCGCAGACCAACCCGCGTCCGCTTCCTCGCCTGGTGCATAAGGACGGCCGCTACGCTCTGTTCGTCGATGATGCGCCGTACCTGATGCTGGGAGCGCAGGTGGGTAACTCGAGCGCCTGGCCCGGCGTGCTGCCCAAGGTCTGGCCGGCGATAGCGTATCTACACGCCAATACGGTCGAGATGCCGGTCTACTGGGAACAGTTCGAGCCGCAGCCAGGGAAGTTCGACTACACCGTGACAGACACGCTGCTCGCACAGGCCCGCCAGCATCATGTTCACCTGGTTCTGCTCTGGTTCGGACTCTATAAGAACGGCAGCCAGCATTACACGCCGGAGTGGATGAAGCGGGATCCGGAGAAGTACCAGCACATCACCGGCAAAGACGGCCGCGCGGTGGATTCTCCATCGCCGTTCGCTGAGGCTTCGCTTGACGCCGATATCCATGCGTTCACCGCGTTCATGCGGCACCTTAAGGAGGTCGACGCGGAGCGCACCGTGCTGCTGGTGCAGGTGGAGAATGAAGCCGGCACGTGGCAAATCCAGCGCGACTACTCGGCGGCTGCGCAGAAGTTGTATGAAGCGTCGGTCCCGGTCGAAGTGTTGGCAGCCATGCACGTGCCGGCGGCTACGCCCGCGCCTAACTGGCAAGCTGCGTTCGGCACCGAAGCCGAAGTGAATTTCCATGCGTGGTCGGTAGCTACCTATGTGGGCAAGGTGGCGGCGGCGGGCAAAGCGGTTTATCCGCTGCCGCTCTATGCCAACGCCGCCCTGCGGCGCGCGATCCCGCCGGGCGCTCCCGGCACCTATGAAAGCGGCGGCCCGACCGACAACGTTCTTTCCATTTGGAAGGTCGCTGCGCCGGCGCTGGACATCCTCGCACCCGATATTTATGTGGAAGACAGCGCGGAGTACCTGAAGGTGATGGAACTTTATCACCGTGACGACAACGCTTTGTTCATTCCGGAGACCGGTCACAGCGCCGGCGTCGCCCGCTTCTTGTTTTCCGCGCTCGGCATGGGAGCCATCGGCTTTTCGCCGTTCGGCCTGGATTACGTCGAGGGCGGCACCGAAGAGCAGTTCGCGCCGATCGCACAGGATTACAAACTGATCGGCCCGATCGCCCGCCAGATCGCCCGCCTCAATTTCGAAGGCAAGCTGCGCGCGGTGGCGGAGGAAAAGGGCAAAGCTTCGCAAACCCTCGATTTCGGCGCGTGGAAGGCCGAAGTGTCCTACGGCGTGGTGCGCTTCCATGAGCCGCGCGGCAACGCCTCTCCCATCGGGCGCGCGCTGGTGGCGCAACTCGGCGAGAATCAATTCCTGGTCACCGGGCTTTCTTGCGGAGTCGACTTCCATCCCAGCGCCGCGGACAAGCAGCGCCAGTTCCTCCGCGTCGAGGAAGGCACTTACGAAAACGGCGTCTTCAAAATGGTCCGCATCTGGAATGGCGACGAAACCGATTGGAACCTCAATTTCCGGTCGGAGCCGGTGGTGCTGCGCGTTTCGCTGGCGACCTTCTGACGCGGTAGGGCAGGCGATCGGTTTGTGTCGCCTGTCTTCCTTATCGTGTGTCCCCGTATAGCAACAGAGAAGGAGAGACTCATGAGATCCTATCTCGCACTTAGTCAACTCACAATTGCGACTACGCGGCTGCTGCCGTGGCGCACGCACTCATGCGTGCCGCGTCGGCACTCGTGCCGACGCCCGCTGACCCGAGGCGAAGAGGCGTCGAGAAAAGTCTCGACGCTGCACGCACGAGTGCGTGCGCCACGCTCGGCCTTGGCGCTCATCGCGCTTCTCGCAGCCCCGGTTCTGTGCGCCGCGGCCGAAGGCGTGGCGGCCACGCCGCCGATGGGCTGGAACAGTTGGGACTGTTACGGCACCACCGTCACCGAAGCCGAAGTGAAGGCCAACGCCGATTACATGGCCCAGCACTTGAAGCAGCACGGCTGGCAGTACATCGTGGTCGATATCCAGTGGTCCGAGCCGCATCCCCAGGCGCACGGCTACCGCCAGGACGCGGCGCTGGAAATAGATGCGAACGGCAGACTCATCCCCGCCGCCGGCCGCTTTCCCTCCGCCGCCGAGGGCCGCGGCTTCCGCCCATTGGCCGACTATGTTCACAGCCTGGGCCTGCGTTTCGGCATCCACATCATGCGCGGCATTCCCCGCCAAGCCGTGAAAGCGAATCTGCCTGTACTGGGCGCCACGGTGCACGCCGGCGATATCGCCGATGTCAACTCCACTTGCCCGTGGAACAGTGACATGTACGGTGTCGATATGAGCCGGCCTAACGCGCAAGCTTACTACGATTCGCTACTCAAGCTATACGCCGAATGGGGCGTGGATTACATCAAGGCGGATGACATCGCGCGGCCTGCGCACCGCGAAGAGATCGCGGCGCTGCATCGTGCCATCCAGAAGACCGGGCGGCCGATTGTGCTCAGCCTCTCTCCCGGACCGGCAATGGTGAAGGACATCGAATTCCTGCGCGAGAACGCCAACATGTGGCGGATCTCCGACGACTTCTGGGACGATTGGCGGCTGCTGCGGCAGAACTTTATCCTGATGTCGATTTGGAGCGCCGCCGGGCATCCCGGCGCATGGCCCGATGCCGATATGCTGCCGCTTGGCCGCATAGGCATTCGTGCCGAGCGAGGCGAAGCGCGCACGTCCAAATTCACGCGGGATGAACAGCGCACGCTGATCAGCCTCTGGTCGATCGCACAATCGCCGTTGATGTTCGGCGGCGACCTGCCGTCCAACGACGAGTTCACCGAGTCGCTGATTACCAATGACGAGGTGCTGGCGGTGAACCAGACCGGCGCGCATGGCGGAGCCTTCGCGGAAGGCGGCGACAGCGTCATCTGGGCGGCCGACGCTCCCGGCGGCGCGAAGTTTTTCGCCGTCTTCAACGTGGGCGATCACTCGGCCCTAGACATCCGGGTCGACTGGCAAGCGCTCGGCATGCCGTCCAATTGCACCCTCCGCGACCTCTGGCAGCACGCCGACGTGGGCGTGATTCGCGGTGGCTACACTTTCCACGTGGCGCCGCACGCTTCGGGCCTCTACAAGCTGACGCCTGGCAAGTAGGACGGACCGTCGCTTTTCGTGGCCTGTCATGCGTTACCCAGGCGCGACGCATTGACAGACGACATAAACCGATCGTCCGTCCTACCCAGGCGCTTTCCCGCTACCATGGAAACACTATGCCAGGCCGCAAGCGGGGCAGGCGCCCTTATCCGGTTTTCCAGTTGCAATCCTGGGAAGCGTTCTTAAAGCTCATCACCAAGCCGCCCTACTCGCACTGGGCATTTCGCGGGGAGCGCAACGAGCGCGGCCCGCTCTATAGCTCGCTCTCGCTCTACCTGCGGAATTTCGGCGTGGCGCAGGAGGCATGGCCGTTGCAGGAGGAGCGCATTCTGCGCATCTTCAAGCGCAAGGCGCACCAGTTTTTGGCGCGGCCGCCGGACTGGGACGACGACTTCGAGTGGCTGGCTCTGATGCAGCACCATGGCGCGCCGACGCGTTTGATCGATTTCACCTGGTCGCCCTATGTGGCGGCGTTTTTCGCCCTCGAGCACGCGCTCGCCGAGGGTGTCGTCTGGGCCATGAACCCGGCGCGCATCGATAGCAGCCGCGCGCGCAAGCCGGTACGCACCGACCTTCGCGCCGAAGGCAGCTTCCAGCGATATTTTCTGAAAGGCCACCACCGGTTCATCTGGATGGGCGAGCCGCACACCATGAACCGCCGGCTGATCGCGCAATCGGGCACCTTCGCGGTGCCGGGCGTGCTCGACATGCCGGTGGATGAAATCCTCCGCGATGCCGACCAGGAAAATATTCTGGCCAGGTTCGTTCTCTCTCACTCGGTGCGCGAAGTGGCCCTGCGCGAGCTGTACCGCATGAACATCACCTACGCGACCTTGTTCCCGGACTTAGACGGACTGGCGAAATCGATGGGTTACGAACTGGAGTTTCATTGGGGCTACAATCCGCGGACCATGGAGCGTTACGACACATAAGGCAGAAGACAGGAGTCAGGAGTGAGGAGCCAGAAGTTACTGCACGGCGATGGTGACGGCATTCGAGACCGCGCTGCCGATCGAAGCTTGCCCATGTGCGCCTAAAATCAGAACCCGCCATTTCCTGCGAAAATTGGAGAGCGCTCCATTTCCATGTCGCGCAAACCCGTTGTGTCCAACCGCCGCGCGCTGTGAGACTATAAGAGTCCGGGCGGGTTGGCCCCGGGGGCTGACAGGTTCGCCGAGATGGCTCCCCGCCCGATTTCCTCAAAGGAGGCAAGTTGAGATGAGAAGAGTATTTTTTCTGACGATCCTGATGTGCGGCGGAAGCAGTTTGTTCGCGCTCGATAATGGTTTGGCCCGCACGCCGCCAATGGGCTGGAACAGTTGGAACAAGTTCGCATGCAATGTGAGCGAGAGCCTGATTCGCGACGCCGCCGACGCCATCGTCAGTACGGGCATGAAGGATGCCGGTTATCAGTATGTGGTCATCGACGACTGCTGGCAGGTTTCGCGCGACGCCGAAGGCAACATCGTGCCCGATGCCAAGCGGTTCCCGGGCGGCATGAAAGCGCTGGCCGACTATATCCATTCCAAGGGGCTCAAGTTCGGCATCTACTCCGACGCCGGCACCGGCACCTGCCAGAATCGTCCTGGCGGCCGCGGCTATGAGTTTCAGGATGCGCGCCAGTACGCGGCCTGGGGCGTCGACTATCTGAAGTACGACTGGTGCAACACCACGACGCAGAACTCGGTCGCATCCTATTCCATCATGCGCGACGCTCTGGCCAAGTCCGGGCGCCCGATCGTTTTCAGCATCTGCGAATGGGGATCGTCGAAACCGTGGCTCTGGGCCAAGGACGTTGGCAATCTCTGGCGGTCGACCGGCGACATTCAGGATAAGTGGGACATCGAGATGAAGTGGGGCGGCCACGGGGTGGTGCAGATCCTCGACCTGCAGGACGGCATCGAGTTCGCTTCCGGCCCCGGCCACTGGAACGATCCCGACATGCTCGAAGTCGGCAACGGCGGCATGAATACGACTGAGTATCGCGCGCACTTCAGCCTGTGGTGCCTGATGGCAGCGCCGCTGATGGCCGGCAACGACATACGCAGCATGACCGACGAGATCCGCGGCATCCTTACGAACAAAGAAGTGATTGCGGTGGATCAGGACGCGCTGGGCTACCAGGGGCGAAGGGTGAAGCGCGACGGCGGCCGCGAGATTTGGTCGAAGCAGATGGCCGATGGCAGCCGCGCCGTCGCGCTGCTCAATCGCGGCGACTCGGAAACCGAGATCCGCGTGGCTTGGACCGACATCGGATACCCCGACTCAGTCTCCGCCGCGGTCCGCGATCTTTGGGCGCACCAGGACCTGGGCTCGCAGCAGGGCGGCTTCGCAGCAAAGGTACCGAGCCACGGCGTGGTGATGGTGACGGTTCGCCCGCGCTAAGTGGGGCGGGTCCCCGACCTGCCAACCTACTGAGTTTTGGGCGCACTTAGGCCGTGAGATATGGATGGAAAGAGATAGGAGTGCGTTGTGGGTGGCCGGGCTGTCGGACTTTTCGCCGTGCGTGTCGGCCACCCCGTGATTTGAGTAGAAACTTCGATGTATTGGCCCGCTTTGATGGCGAGCATATCGATGTCGATTCGTTCCTTGCTCTCTGTTATCCAGGCGGGCGGCAATAATGGCTATCCGTTTTCCGCCGGCGGTCATGAAATTCCAGAATTTCAAAGTCTTCCGTCGGGAGTCCTGCCCGTAGGGGACCCCGCATGCCTTTCAGGGGCGCCGGAAGTTCAGTATCACTTAAGATCAACGCTTGCTGGCCAGCAATAAGGACTAGCAGTAGTGCCTGGTGCCACAGTCCTGACTTAAGGATAAGGGGTGTGTCAAGAGTTTTGAGAGCTAAGTGATTGAGTTAGTTGGAAAGGTTGCGTGTGACTGGGGGTACGAGAGACGTCGTTTTCCACCCCCCTCAGTGCTGGTGCTTTGGCGAACGCATGACCACGAAGGGCGATGGTCTCTACAGAATCTCCAGCCGCTTCCCGACCTTTTCGAAAACCTCCAGCGCGCGGTCCAAATCCGCTCTGCTATGCGTGGAAGCCACGATGGTCCGCACGCGCGCTTTGCCCTTGGCCACCGTGGGGAAACCGATGCCGGTGGCCAGCACGCCTTCCTCGAACAGCTCGCGAGAGAGCCGGTGCGCCAACGCCGCTTCGCCGACAATCACCGGCGTGATGGGCGTCTCGCTGATCCCGGTGTTGAAACCAGCCGACGCGAGGCCGTGCTTGAAGTAGCGGGCGTTGGCCCAGAGCGCGTCGATGCGCTCCGGTTCCCGTTCCAGCACATCGAACGCGGCCAGGCATGCGGCGGCGACGGCCGGCGGATGCGAGGTGGAAAACAGAAACGGCCGCGCGCGATGATACAGGAATTCGATCAGGTCGCGGCTGCCGCAGACATAGCCGCCGAGCACGCCGATAGCTTTCGAGAGCGTTCCTACCTGAATATCCACCCGCCCATGGAGGCCGAAATGATCGATCGTGCCGCGGCCGTTGCGGCCCAGCACGCCGGAGGAATGGGCGTCGTCCACCATCATGATGGCGCCGTGCTTTTCCGCCGCCGCCACCAGGCCGGGCAGTGGGCCGATGTCGCCATCCATCGAAAAAACGCCGTCAGAGATCAGTAGCTTTTTCCCGCCGGCGCCGGCGAGCGACGCCAGAATGCTCTCCGCCGCGGCGACATCCTTGTGCGCGAAGACGTGAATCTTGGCCCGTGAAAGACGGCAGCCATCGACGATGCTGGCGTGATTCAGCTCATCGGAGACGATATGATCGTCCGGCCCCAGGATCGCGGACACGGTGCCCGCGTTGGCGGCGAACCCGGATTGAAAAACCACGCAGGCTTCCACGTTCTTGAAGGCCGCGATGCGCTCTTCAAGCGCCAGGTGCAGCGACATGGTGCCGGAAATCGTCCGCACCGCGCCCGAACCGGCGCCGTACCGCTTCACCGCTGCGATCGCCGCCTCCAGCAACTTCGGATGAGTGGTGAGGCCGAGGTAATTGTTGGACGCCAGGTTGATGACGTCTTTGCCATCGAAGCGGGATTCCGCTGCGCTGGCCGATTCGAGAACGCGCAGGCGCTGGTAGGTGCCTTCGCTCTTCCACTGTTCGATCTGGTCGTGCAGGTACGCAAGTGGTTTGCTCATCACCAGACAAGTGTACCGCCTGGAATTGCGGAGCGGTTTGGAGCCGGCGCGCCCCGCGTGTTACGATTGAACTGTCTCGCGTGACACAAGCGGGGACGTAGCTCAGTTGGTTAGAGCGCCGGCCTGTCACGTCGGAGGTCGCGGGTTCGAGCCCCGTCGTCCCCGCCATTCCTTTTCCAAGCACTTACCGAACCAGCGAAGGAGTTCCCATCGCTCACGTCGGAGGTCGCGGTTCGAATTCCCGTCCTGCCCACCATTCCTTTCAATGGCTAGCTCCCGTCTCTGAAGTTCGTTGACAAAAACCCAGCGAGGCTATCGCGCTATTGCAGGGCCTAAAGGCCGTGTTTAGTAGATTCCACGCCGGCACGGCTGAAGCCGTGCCCTGATACAAAGCTCTGGAATCATGTTCCGAACTTGTGAGACAGGGCGCTACAGTCTTTAGGCGAGAAGGCGATTTCCAGCTATCGGTAGGGATTCGCGCCGCCCAACTCACATGCCCGCTCCCCGAGGCGCCCACCCCCGTTTCGCCGATTCGAGCCTCTACAATATTTGCGGCCGCCGTCCGTCTACAGGAATGGATGGATGAGCCGTCGAGCACTTCGATGACCGAGCAAGACCGTCAAACCTCCGAAATCATCGCGGAAGAACGATCCCGGCTGCGCAACTTCATCCGCCGGCGTGTGCCCGATCCCGCCGACGCCGAGGACATCGTGCAGGAGGTCTTTTACGAACTGGTAGAAGCCAATCGCCTGCTGATGCCGATTGAGCACGTGACCGGCTGGCTTTTTCGCATCGCGCGCAATCGCATCACGGATCTTTTCCGCAAGAAGACGCCAGAGACCTTCAGCGACCGGGCGGTCGAGGGCGAAGACGGCGAGTTGCTGCAGATCGAAGATCTGTTGCCATCGCCCGATGCCGGGCCGGAAGCGCTCTACGTCCGCAACGTGCTTCTCGATGAGCTGGAATCCGCGCTCGACGAGCTGCCCGACGAGCAGCGTGAAGTATTCGTCGCTCACGAACTGGAGGGGCGCAGCTTCAAAGAGTTGTCGGCAGAAAGCGGCGTGAACGTCAACACGCTGCTCTCTCGCAAGCGCTACGCGGTGCTTCATCTACGCGAACGATTGCAGAGCATTCACGACGAGTTTACGAAGAAATGAGGGACACAACATGAGAAAGAAATGGATTTTCCTGGCTCCGCTGGCGATTCTGGCGATGCTGCTATTTATCGCCATCGGCGGCGAAATAGTGCAGCAACTGTGGAATTGGCTGCTACCGGCGTTGTTCGGATGGCGGCAAATTACCTTCTGGCAGGCGCTCGGGCTGCTGGCTCTCTGCCGGATTCTGTTCGGAGGCTTTGGTGGCCGTGGCTTGCATCGCTCCAATTTTCGGCGGCGAAAGGCCGAGCACTGGGGGATGACGCCCGAGGAGCGCGAGAAGTTCCGTCAGGGTATGCGATCACGTTGCGGCGGCTTCGGAGCGCCAACCAGCGGAACCAACGAGCCGGCCTGATGGTGCCGAGTTCCACGCCGCTACCTGGAGAGAGGGAGCCGTCTCAAACGTCATGCACCCGATGCGGAACGAATCTCGAAACAAAAGCGGGTGGAAATGACAAGCTCTGAAATCGAAACAACACAGATCAGGTACGCAGGACTTGCGGGCTTCCTATATCTGTTCGTCGACGTCGCCGACAGTTTGGGTCTTTCGATTACTGGCCGTTTTGCAGTTCCCGGAGATTTCGCAGAGACCGCCCGCCGGATTATGGGGTCGGAGCTGCTCTATCGTATATAACGAATCAGGCTCGCATCAATCAAAAAGCGCTACACTTTTGAAAGAGCAGCCATGACGGAAGACCGGAAGAACCGACAGAAGAACGATGCGCAGCCTGGCGATATCGCACAGCGCGACTTTGTACCGCTCTCAATGGCCACGGGCCTTGCCGCTACGGCAGGGTCGGCTGCGGCAGCAGGCCGTGACGTCGCCGAAACCTCGACATGAAGATACAACAAAGTAGGCTCTTGCTGTTGGCAATCGCGAATCTCGCAGCCCTGCCAGTGCTGGCACAGTCGCAATCGCCGCCCAATTCGAAAGATTCCTCCGGCACTGTTGCCGGCACAACCCCAACGCAACCGGACCTGCCGTACACGCGTCCGACACAGGCAATCAAGCTCCGCAACTATCTCTTCGACGGGTTCGGCCCGTATCCCATCCTCGGCGCGGCGATCACGGCTGGCATTAGCCAGACCAGTCATGGAATCCCGGAGTGGAGGCAAGGCGCTGAGGGTTACGGCAAACGCATCGGGTCCGACTTCGGAATCGCGGCGGTAAGTACCACAACCCGTTATGCGCTTTCGGAAGCCTTCAAGCAAGACGCGTTATACTACCGCTGCGAGTGCACAGGCGTGTTTCCACGGCTGAGACATGCCGTGATTTCGACCTTTACCGCACGCCGCGGCAGCGATGGCCACCGCGTCTTCTCTTTCCCTGCGCTGGTTGCGCCGTATGTGGGCACGATGGCGGCCGTCTATGGCTGGTACCCCGACCGCTACGGCGCCAAGGATGCGCTCCGCATGGGGAACTACAACCTGCTGGCATATATGGGCGGGAACATCACCCTGGAGTTCCTCTATGGTGGACCACACTCCTTGCTTTCTCGCATGCACTTAAACAGTAGACACGGAGCGCCGAATTCGGGATCAAATCGATAATCGACCGGAAATTGAGGGCGGTCGTGTGCAGACGGCGGACCATGCGGGCCGTTTCCGAGTGTTCGACAAGTCGGGACTTAGGCATGTCAAGATATTTGACGCTTAGTGTCTCACGCCGGCCCACCTTCCCGGAAATCTCCATCGGGGTGTAGTCACCGCCGACCCTCAAACCGTCTTTATGGCAGACATGGAGATCGGAAACCGCCAGCCGGAACGATGGTGCCGCCGGTGAGCGATGATTTGTCGCCAAAGGCGACGGCGCAACAGCGGGTTGCCGCACTCTATTCAGCCGCACGGGATGGCGTGTATCGTTACCTTCTGGCCCTCGGGCTGGACGCGGCGAGGGCCCAGGAGGTAACGCAGGACGCTTTCCTCCGGTTGTACGTCGCCCTGCGGGACGGGGCGGCCATCGAAGATCCCAAAGCCTGGGTCTACCGTGTGGCACGCAATGCCGGCGTCGATAGTTTGGAACGGATCGGGAGGGAATCGCCGTACTCCGCGGCCATTGCCGACACGATAGCCAGTCTCGCCAAAAGTCCGGAGCAGGAGTTGATCGAAAAGGAATGGCTGGAAGGATTCCAAGACGCGATGCGAAGCCTCTCACCGCAGCAGCGAGCCTGCCTGGAGCTCCGCGGGCAGGGTTTGCAGTACTGGCAGATTGCGGAAGTATTACAGGTGCGCACGTCGACCGTGGGAGAATTCCTGCGGCGTGGGATCAAGCAAATGAAGAGGTGGAACGAATGCCAGAAATAGAACACCCGACGGAAGAACTGTTGTTGGCCCTCTTCGAGGAGCAATTGCCCGCGGCCGAGGTGGAACATCTTCTCGCGCACCTGGATTCGTGCCAGATCTGCGAACAACGTGTGAGCCTGATTGAGCCGGCATTCGCACGTTATCAGCGTTGCCGCGAGCTGATCGCGCCCCGGCTTCCGAAACCGCCGCAGCCGTGGGGAGACATTGTGGCGGAAATGCAGAAGGTGGAGCGCGCGCGGCGGACGGTGCCCATGCCCGGAAGAAAACGCGGCACGGTGCGCCCTGCCTGGATGGGCGCTCTCGCCGCCGCAGTTCTAGTGGGCGCGATCCTCTTCTGGCCGCACGGCAGTTCCGAGTTGCGCGCCGACACGCTGTTGCTGAAAGCCCGAAGCGCCAGCCCACGCCGATCGCCGAATTCGCGGTTGCGGGTCCGGACTCCCAGGTTCACCTTCCTTCGGCCGGCGGTATTGTCCGACGCGACATCGGAAGTCCCGGAAATGGACGCCATCCGAGCGCAGTTCGCCGCGGCGCACTATGACTGGAGCGATCCGCTCAGCGCGGGTGCGTATGCAAACTGGCGAGCGAAGATCGCGCATCGTACCGTAGAGGTATCCGAGGACCGCGGGCAGTCCACCATCCGCACGGTCGCGGACGGAGGAGGCATCGCGGAAGCCTCGCTCACCCTGGATGCAAGCGACCTGTCGCCGGTGAGCGCCCGGTTTGTCTTCTCACCGCAAGATTGGGTCGAGATCGCCAAAGCGCCGGATGCGTCCGTGGAAGTGCGGCCGCTTGCGTCGGCACCTGCCGACGCACCTGTGACGCAGCCCGCATCCTCCGTGGAACCCAGCGTCGCCGAACGGGAGCTCATGACGCGCCTGGCGATCGACCGCCTGGGGGCCGGTGCGGGGGAACCCATTGACGTCGATGTGGAGCCGGATGGCCGCATTGTCGTAACGCCCTACCGGTTGGGAGAACTGCGGGAGAGCCAGCTCCGAGCCAATTTGCAGGGCGTCGAGCGCGTCACCGTGCGGTCGCCGGAGGCATCGGAGCGGCAGGAGGAGGCTCCCGCGTCGCTGGCTGGCGCGGACCCGGCAATCGATGCGAGCAATGCGATCGCATCGCGCGCGCATCTGTTGAGCCAACTCGCGGAGCGCTTCCCTCCGGTGACGGAAGCTGAGCTGAGTCCGGCAGCGCGAAAAGATCTGCGTGAGATGCGGGTGCGCCACGCGCGCGCCTTAGAAGGCGACATCGACACGCTGGCACGAGTGCTGGCGCAAAACCGGCCTCTGCGGTTATCGGCGTCTGAGCTTCCCGATGGCGACCCGGTTCCCAAAGCGCTGCTGGAATCGGCCGTCGCGGTGAATCGGATGGTCACCAGTCTCTACGCCGAAAAGGCCGGCGAAGGGTCCGCCTGGCCGCGGCTGGGCGAGGAACTCGCGCGCCTGCGGTATCTCGCGCACCAGTATTCGCAGGAGGTGCAGCGTTGAGAATCGTTCTAGCCGCGATTCTCGGCTGCGCCTGCTCGCGGTGGCTTCCGGCCGCGGAACTGGGCCGCTTGGAGGGCACCGTGCGTGATGGGTCTCAGGCAGTGGTCCCCGGTACGCTCGTCTCCTCGATTCAGGAAGAGACTGGTTTCCAGTTTGTCGCCACCGCCAGCGGCAACGGGGAATTCCACCTCACCGTGCCCGCCGGCCACTACAACATCGCCGCCCGCCGGGTGGGGTTTCGCACGGTGTCTCGCCTGAGCGTGGCCGTGATTGCCGGCGCCACGCGGAAGGTCGACTTCGAATTGCAGCCGGGTTCGGTTTTCGAGACGATCACGGTCTCCGATTCGGTGACGCCGCAGGCTTTGACCGACTCCCGCGGGGACATCGTCGTGAGGCCGGACACCCTCGAGAAAGTGCCGAGCATCGACCGCACCGTCACGGGGCTCCTGCGCGAAGCGCCGGGTTTGCTCTTCACTCCGGCCAATGGGGGCGAACCCGGCCAAGCGTCCAGCCTGGGCGCGCGGCCGGACTCGAACAACTACCTGGTGGACGGATTGAGCGCGAACAACGCGGTCGCCGGCGGCGGATGGCCGAGTTTCCTGCCGTTAGCCTCGTTGCCAGCCATGTCAGCGTTGGGCACCACCCACGATCTTTCGGTCCGCGACGCCATCGAGGAAGTCATCATCGATCCCCAAGGTGTCGGAACGGGGACAAGCCAGGCGGCGGGCGCCATCATCATGGTCCACACGAAATCGGGGACCAATCAATTTCATGGTTCGGCATTTGGCATTTTGCGGCCGGGCGCATTCGATGCGAACGACTGGTTTGCCAACCGCAACGGCATGGGCGGCGGCGGCAACCTGCTGACCGACGCCGGCGCTTCCGCCGGTGGCCCTTTGGTGCGCGGCCGGACTTTTTTCTTCGCCGCGGCGGAGTTCCTGCACCTGCGGCAGGACTACTCCTGGGTTACCACGGTGCCGTCGATGGTGGAGCGCCTGCTGGCTCCGGCCCCCCTGCAGCCCTTTCTGGATCAGTTTCCTGCGCCTAATGGCCCGGCGTTGGACTTCGGAATCGCCGAATTGCGAGGCAGCAAGTCCTATCCAGGCGGCCTCGACGCGGGTTCCCTTCGGCTCGACCACCGCCTGCGGGCGCGGACCTGGGCCTTCTTGCGCGCCGCTGTCACACCCTCATGGAACGAACTCGGCTACGCTCAGGTGAATCTCTCCCAGTACCGCAACACGGTGGCCGCTCTCGGCGTTACTCACGAAGGCTCGCGCTGGACGCATACCACCCGCATCGGTTTCAGCCGTGCCGAGGCGGAAACCAAGCTGCTCGCCAATCCCGAGACCGCCGACTTCTATTCGGCTTTCCCCAGCATGGCGGCGGATTTCCTCAGCCTCAGCGTCGGCGGCGCCGGTTCCATCTCACTCGGCCAGAGCGGCAGCAACCGGCAGGACTCGATTGAGATCTCGCACACCGCCGCCCTGCGGATCGGCCATCACAACGTACAGGCGGGAGCGGACTACCAGCAATTGCAGCCGCTGCGCAACGGACCGGTCGCGGGGCTTATGATCGCGTTCAGCACATATAACGACCCCACCTATGGGCCGGCGGCGCCAGTTTGGGTAACCCAGTCGGAAGTGCCCCTGGATACGCTCCGCCTCAACCAGGCGTCGGGCTTCCTGCGCGATACGTGGAATGTCTCTGAGCGCCTCACCGTTGTGTTGGCTGTTCGCGCCGCCTGGCTCGGCGCTCCGCCGATTCCCGCTGCATCGTATCTTCATTCGGTCAACGAAACCAGCTCGTCGATCCAGTTCGCTCCGCTCGCAGCAGGGACGCCGCTCTGGCATCCAGCCATAGCGCCGAACCCGAGTGTCTCCCTCGCATGGCGTCCCGGCATAGGCGGCGGCATGGTACTGCGGGCCTCTTGGAGCGAGATTCACGACAACGGATCTCAAGTTGCCGCCACCTTATTAAACCCGGTGCCCGACTTTGCCTTACGAACGGTAGAGTCCACCTCGGCCTACTTTTCCCCGATGAACTCCGTTTCGCTGGGTTACGGTTTCTCCTCGGACCTGCGGCTGCCGGTTGCCAACCGTTGGTCGGCTTCCTTGGAGCGCGAGTTGCCGCGTCACGGCGTCCTTCAGGTTTCCTATTCCGGGATGTCCTCCGCCAACCTGCTGCGGATAGAAACCGCGATCAATCCCTCTCCCGATCTTCCCAACCTCGCGCAACTGTTGTTCGCCACCAGCCACGGGACGGCCGTCTACCATGGCTTGAATGCCGTTTACCGGCGCCCATTCGCCGGCGGGCTTCAGGGACAGGTCGCATACTCCTGGTCACACGCCATCGATACGGGATCGTCGGACTCTTCACTCTTCCTGATCGCCCCGGGTGTAAGTGCACAGAACGACCGCGGCGACTCCAGTTTCGACGCGCGCCAGACAGTAACCGCCGCGATCTTGTATACGACTCCCGCGCTGAGGCCTTTCCGCGGACTGTCGAGGGGCTGGGCCGTCGGCACGTTCTTCTATTCGCGGACCGCTTTCCCCGTGGACGTGCTTGCCTCGGAATCTCTCGAGGGTTTCGCCATCGCAAACCTGCGGCCTAACCTGGTGCCAGGCCTGCCGCTCTGGATTTCCAACGCGAACGTTGCCGGCGGCCGGCAGTTGAACCCGGCGGCATTCGCGCCAGCTTCCGCGGTCCCCGGCACTCTCGGCAGAGACACCGTACACGGGTTCGGCATGTGGGAGGCCGACTGCTCCGCCGGCCGCTCCTTCGCGTTGCGCGAGAAACTGCGTCTTACGTTCCGCGCGGAGGCGTACAACGTGTTCAACCATCCCCAGTTCGCGGACCCGATGCCCTATCTGAGTAACCCCATGTTCGGTCAATCGGGATCTTCTTTGAACCTGATGATGGGAAGCGGCAGCCCCATCAGCGGGCAATCCCCCGCATTTCAGATGGGTGGCCCCAGATCTTTGCAACTGTCCCTGCGCCTGGGCTTTTAGAGACAGGCGCCGTTTAACCGTTAATTATGAGGTGAGATTATTATGACTGTCAAAACGAACATCATACGACTGCTGATCTTAGGCCTGGCAATCGCCGGGACTGCTATCGGCCAACCAACCTTTATGCTGACGCAGCTTCCGAGTACGCTGCGTCCGAATGACCCCATCATGTGGGTGGGAGCTAACGGAGAGATGCTCGGCGAATCCATCGATCCGTCGACCGGCATTGCTCAGTGCGATAAGTACCAGAACGGGGTCTGGAGCGTGTTCTCGACTCCGGGTTACTCGTGCTACGTGTATGGAGCCAACAAGAGCGGGCAGTTCGTCGGCGTCCTCCAGGGGCCGACGTCCGAGACCGGCTTCCCGTATTACCCTTTCATCAACCTGGACGGCACCTTCACTCCCCTGCTGCCCGCGGGACCGGGGTCCGCAGCCAACTCGAACACGGGATGGGCAGGTGCCATCAACGATAGCGGCACCGTGACGGGCAACCTGCTGGTGCTCGGCCTCAGCGGAGGACTACAAAGCGGCGCCTGGATTTACTCGGGTGGACAGTACCGGATGCTGACTTCCGCCGGAACCTCGGGGAATGTCGTATACGGTTTGAATAACGCGGGAGTGGCCGTGGGTCTCGCCACTTTCGGCTCGGCCCTCCAGGCGGATCCGGCCGTTTTCAACCCGGATGGCACCATCCAGGACCTGGGCGACTTAGGCGGGACCGGCCCTTTTGTGGGCGGCGTCGCCTATGGCATTAATACGAGCGGCCAGATTACCGGCACTGCCAATACCGCAGCTCAGTATCCGGTCCCGACCGGCGGGACGGATGCAGTTTCCGGGGCCTTCCTCTACTCCGGCAAGAGCATGCAACAAATCCAAGTCCCCGGAGCGAACTTTTCGAGTGTGGGAAATGCGATCGATGACGCCGGCGACGTCCTCGGCAGTTATCAAAACGAGTACCCCGCCAGCTTTTTCTTGCCGCCGGACGGCTTCTTCTACTACCATGCCGGCATGATGTACCGGATGGATAACACGCTCATCCCGAATCTGCCTGTCGGAGCGACGGTCGCCACCGTAAGCTTCGTGGGGGGAAGCAATCAGATTCTGCTCGGGCTGACGCTATCCAGTCAGACCACCGAGTGGTTCCTGCTGACGCCCGTGGCCGATAGCAACGCGCAACCGGCCATCACCGCGGTAGTCAACGGCGCCAGTTTCGTGGCACCGATTTCGGCTGGGAGCTGGATCACCATCGAGGGGGCGAACCTGTCCACGATTACTCGTCTCTGGAATGTTTCCGATTTTGTGGGCGACAGCCTGCCGACGCAGCTCGACGGAGTTTCGGTGACCCTCAACGGCGTCGCGGCATACCCGTATTACATCAGCCCGACTCAACTCAACGTGCTCGCTCCGGACGGTCTCACTGCCGGCCCGGTGCAGGTGCAAGTGATGAATCCGCAAGGAACCAGCAACGTGTTCACGGTGAATGCGAGCGGCGAGACACCGGCGTTCTTCCTCTTCGGCACTAAGTACGCGGCCGCGGAACACGCGAACGGTGCTCCCATCGGACCGGCGGCGCTCGGCGGAAACTTCACGCCCGCTAAACCCGGCGAAACCGTCCAGTTGTATGGCACTGGTTTCGGTCCGATGAGCCCCTTTAGTTCGTCGGGCCAGATCCTCCCCGCACCGGCGCCGTTGGCGAATGCGGATAACGTCACGGTCACGATTGGGGGCCAGCCTGCCGTCGTCACTTACGCCGGCGTGGTCGGCAGCGGCCTGGACCAGTTGAATGTCACCGTGCCGGCGAGTTTGCCGAATGGCGACGCGCAGATTGTGGCGACCGTCAACGGCCTCAGTACGCAAACTGGCTTAGCCGTCACCGTGCAGCAGTGACGCGATGTGAGGCAGGATGGCACGCTGCGGCAGGTGGGCAACCCGCCACCTGATTTGCAACGCGGCTGAGCCGATTGTCAATCGGCTGCAAGGATGCCACCCTGCCTCACAAGCCAGTACTTCTACCGGCTCGTCGCAAAAGCCTGTCGATGCCCGCGCTCGCCCATCGTCAAACCCAATTGATCGACCAACCCGCTCTTCACCGGCAGCGGCTTGGCAGCCTTCACAGCGGCGCCCGGAAGGTCGAGCGACAGGTGCTGGTCGCGCCGCCGCTCGATTTACTCGCAAGCTTACTTTGCCGGGGAGTCGGACCCAGTGGAGTCGGACAGGACATGAAGCGTGCGGAGCCACGTTTCCACGCTGAGGGGCCACGTCGTGACCGGGAGTGCGGTATGGCGCAGGCCGTAACCGTGTCCGCCCTCGGCATAAATGTGCAGCTCCGCCGGAACCTTCGCATTCTTTAGCGCGAGGAAATAGACCACAGCGTTCTCGACATGGACGGGGTCGTCCTCGGCCTGAACGATAAACGAAGGCGGGGTTTGGTCAGTCACGTGAATGTCGGTATTGGGCGCGAAGTTTTTCTCCGCGAGTGCCAGATAGCCCGGATAGACGATTACCGCGAAGTCGGGGCGGCAACTTAGTCCATCCGCGGTGTCAATCGGATCATAGAGTCGGTGGTCAAAGTGGGTACTGAGCGCGGCTGCAAGGTGGGCGCCGGCGGAAAAGCCAAGGACCCCGATTCGGTGTGGATCTATATGCCACTCGCTCGAGTGAGAGCGAACGATCCCGAGAGCGCGCTGCGCATCCTGCAGTGCAGCGGAAGACTTGGGGTAAGGCCCGGAGTCGGGCACGCGGTATTTCACCAGGATGCAGGCGATGCCTACGGAATTGAGCCAGTCGCACACCTCGGTTCCTTCGAGGTCAATGGCCAGGATGCGGTAACCGCCGCCCGGAAAGACAACCACGGCGGCGCCCGTGTTCTTGTCCCGTGCAGGGTAGAGGGTGAGGCTGGGACTTGAAACGTTGCCGAGACGGATGAGCGGCTTGCCCGCGATGAGGTTATCTTTCGCAGTTGTGGTATCGGCCTCCGGCACCGAATTCGGTGGGGCACCCGGCGCCCCGTTGGGCCAGAGAGGCAGGGTCAGATGCCCGGCAGTAGGCTGCCAGGCAGGCGTTTCGGCGAACAAACTGGCGGAGCCGCCGACAAGGGTGGCGAGAATCAGCAGACGAATGCGCATGATCGGGACCTTTGGATTCGCGTTCACAGCAATGATCGCAGCCTCGGGGGGCCTGACGCAAGGCAGCGAAACCGAGAAATGCGGCTCCAAGATGGCCGCCGTAGTCTCACGCCCTCGCCCACGAGCACAGCTTGGTTGCAACTCGCTCGAAATGCCGTCCGCTGTCCCAGCTTCAGCGTGATAGACTGAGCACCGACCGTTGGAAGGGGATTGAAAACCATGAACCAACCTGCAGAAGCGCCCGGCATCGAGCACGTGTTCGTCTTGATGCTGGAGAACCGCTCATTCGACCATTTATTAGGATTTTCCGGTATAACCGGCGTCGATGCCGTCACGGAAGCGCCAACGAAGATCAACGGTCTGATCGGGACCGAATCAAATAGTTTCAATGGCCAGACATACGTGGTCTCGTCCGGCGCCGATTACCGAATGCCGACTGACCCGGGCCACGAATTCCCCGACGTGCTGCGCCAGCTCTGCGGGCCGGCCGCGACCTATCAATCTGGCGGGCCGTATCCGCCCATCGACAACAGTGGATTCGTCGCCTCATACGTTGCCAGTGGCGGCCAAGATCCCGGCGAGATCATGAAGTGTTACCTGCCGCAACAGTTGCCCGTGCAGGACGCTCTCGCCCGCGAATTCGTGGTTTGCGACAACTGGCACGCATCCATGCCCGGCCCCACTTGGCCCAACCGAATGTTCGTCCACGCCGCATCGTCGCGGGGTCTCGATCACAGTCCAACAACCGCGGAAATTGCCGAATGGGAGGCTATCGACGGATTGTCCTTCCGGAATGGCACGATTTTTGACGCGCTCCAGACGAAAGGCATTCAGCGGCGACTGTATGGCGGCGACGACTTCCCGATTGTCGCCGCACTCAAAGGTATCCACCTCGACGATATCCGGCATTACAGCGACTTTGCCGCTGATCTCGCCCAGGCGGACTATCCGGATGGTTATATCTTCATCGAACCGAGTTACGACGTACTACACGATTACAAAGACGGCACCTCTCAACATCCCTTGGCGGATGCGACTCGTGGCGAGGCTCTGATCAAGGCGACCTATGAGGCGATCCGCAACTCCGCTGTCTGGGAAAGCAGCCTCCTGATCGTCACGTGGGATGAGCCCGGCGGCTTTTACGACCACGTAAGTCCGCCCGAGGCCCCGGCGCCCGGCGACACCGAGCCCGGCGCCGAGTACAACCAATACGGCTTCACATTCCAGCGGTATGGCCCCCGCGTTCCGGCCATCGTGGTCTCGCCGCTCATCCCGAAAAACCTCATCGATCACCGGATCTACGATCATGCTTCCATTCCGGCAACACTGGAGGCCCTTTGGGGGCTGAATCCCATGACGGCGCGCGACGCGAGGGCCAATCGCCTGGATTCCCTGGTCACACTTCGCGCGGCGAGAAACGATGCCCCGGCGAAGCTGCCTGTGCCAGCCAATTCCGGAGGCGCATTACCGGCGTTTCGCGCGCCGTCAAAGGCTGTCGATCAGACTCCTGCGAGCCATCCGGACGAAGACGTAAACAAGGGGAACCTCCCAGCGGTGCTGCACTCCGCGATGGGGCAGGATCTCGCCATCTCACCCGATCGGCGCCCTGCGATCGTCGCGCGAGTCGCCTCCATAAAAACGCGGACTGAGGCAATGCAGTATCTTGCCGATGTTCAGGAGAAAGTGAGAGAGTACCGAGGCGAATCTGCGGGTCAGAAATGAGCTAAGTGAACTCGCGGCCTCACCCCCGGGGCAGGAGCAAAGACGCCGAAGGTGGGAAGTCCTCTTCAAATTAAGCAAGAGCGAGTACAGCGCTTTTCTTTCCGGCCTGGAACGCGTCACCGGAAAGAAAGCCGCCGACACCAGCCAGATCTATTCCGGCTCTGAGCCGTCAATACCAACAGAAAACAGACGGGTTCCAGGCTGTTTCTTGGAGAGTTTGATTTCAATCGCCGCAACGGTGAGCCAGTCCTAGTGGACTGTCGTCCTGTCACGGGATTGCGGTAACGAATAAAGATGTTGGCAGCCGCGGGTTGCGTCTCACCTTGGAGGCCGGTGTAGCACACGCAAAGTTCGCGGCATCGTCCGTACTGCCAAGCCCCTCCCATCGGGCCACCGCGGGATACGCGCACAATGGCCGAGTGCGCAGCACGCCGGTGGTGGGATCGAGATCGGTGTTGTACCTGGTCGCTATGATTCGCTCTGGAGCGGTGCCTTGCTCCACCCAGAGTTCCAGAGCCGACTCCAGGTCGTGTTGCGGGTCGCCCTGGTCGAAACCGTTCTGACCGAAGCTGTCTGGCCCCGGCCCGTACTCGCAGTGCTGCATGCCGGGCGCGAGAAACAAGCGGATGAATGACGGACCGCGGATTCGGCCCAGCTTCGCGACTACGCTTTCGTAATAATTGATCGTGCTTTCGGCGGCGATCGCGGGATCGCTCCAGCCGTGAAAGAGAATGAGCTTGCCGCCGCGCTCGCGAAATGCCGTCAAGTCCGGATCTATCGCGTTCAGTGTCGCGCCAGTCGCTGCGTCCGCGGCAGCCACGTCGCTGTCGATATTGAACGCGTTGGGATTCCATGCCAGGTTGCCGTAAACCATGTTCACGAAGTAGTAGTATCCGAAGCCAAACAACGCGCCCGTGCCCTGCGTAGGCCCGGTGACCCACAACGACCAGCCATTGGCGCCCGTCTGCCCACCCACCGGGTAGCCGGGAAAGACCTGGACGCCAGCGGAGTTCACCGGCCCGGCGTAGAGAGCCTTCAACGTTCCGATCTCAGGCGAAGTGAGGCAGGCGTCGGTTTCGGCGCCCTGGCAAAGCAGGCTCGATGGGTCGAAGTTGCATTTCCGCGGGTCGTCGATCACGCCATCCACCACGCCATCCAGACCGTCGCACGCCGCCAGTGCGGCCGCTTCGATCGCGGGCAGCTTCGAGGGCGGGAGATAACTCACCGCCAGCGCCTGGTTGTCCCAGACTCCTGTCGAGAATAGGTGCGTCATGAAGTTCGCCGAATCGCCGGCGATAATTCCGTCGTAGTCGGCCGGGTAGCGCTGGGCCTCCATCAGCGCCTGCCGTCCGCCGTTCGAACAGCCATTGAAATACGAGTGGTTGGGACCTTGCCCATAGAACGCGGCCACAATGGCCTGGCCCGTCTGCGCCGTTTCGTGAATCGCGCGATAGCCGTAATCAATGACCTTCTCCGGATGCCCCAGGGCCCAACTCGCGTCCAGCACACCCAGCGAACCCGCCGTGTGACCCGTGTCGGTGGAGGCCGCGGCATAGTCATGACTGAGCGCATCGCCCATTTTGCCGTAATTGATCGATCCGCCGAATCCGCCGTTGTCGGCGCCGGCAAACTTCCCGTTCCATCCCGAGGCTGGCATCCAGACCTCGAATTGGATCTTCGAGTCGGCGGTTGGCTGGATCGATCCGGCCACGCGGCAGAATGCGGGCAGACTTGAGAAGGCCGTGCCGTCCGGAGCCGTATACGGGCCAGCCGGTACCGAGACTGCGATCGTGATGGTCGTGTCGGGGAGAGAGAAGTTTGCTAATCCTTCGCAAGTCGACGCCGCGAGCAGGCGGCCCATGCCCATCAAGCTGACGGCAAGGACCTGACCCTTAGTCATCCTGGCCGATCAGTTTACCACGAAGGTGTTCCGTACGCAGCCTCATGACGCACCCCACTGTCGCAGGCTCTTCAACTGGCGTTATTTCGAGTTATCGGTAGGCGTTCTGGCGGCCTAGCACGCTGCCACTTGGCTGATTTCCGCTTTCAAGGCTGTGCGTATGGATCCCGGCCGGCCCCATGACATCTGTCATATCCAAGTCGTGACAATCTCCACTGGTGGGGAGTTCCGCGCTGCCGCACCATGTTACTGGAGGTGGAAACATGCCGGTTGCGGAATTGCGGCGAGTTACCAAACGGTACGGAGCGATTGAAGCGCTGCGGGGAATCGATTTGAGAATCGACCGCGGCGAACTGCTGGCCCTGTTGGGACCGAATGGCGCGGGGAAAACCACGGCGGTGCGGATCCTGCTGGGGCTGGCGAAAGCCGACTCGGGGACGGCGGCGGTATTCGGCTGCCCGCCGGCCAGCCAGGAAGCCAAGCTGCGGCGGGGAGCGCTGCTGCAGGTGGCGAAAGTGCCGGAGACGCTGCGGGTGCGCGAGCACATCGAGCTGTTTTCGAGTTATTACCCGAAACCGCTGGCGCTTTCCGAGACGATTCGGGCCGCGGGATTGGGCGGCGTGGAAAACCGCCTGTTCGGCGACCTTTCGGGAGGGCAGAAACAGCGCGTGCTATTTGCGCTGGCAATCTGCGGGAATCCCGACCTGTTGTTTCTCGACGAGCCCACGGTGGGACTCGACGTGGAGGCGCGGCGCGCGCTGTGGGGACACATCCGCGGGTTCGTCGGGCGCGGCGGCAGCGTGCTGCTTACGACGCATCACATGGAGGAAGCCGACGCGCTGGCGAATCGCGTGGCGGTGATCAACCAGGGGCGGATCATTGCGGAAGGGACGCCGGCGGACATCAAAGCACGAACCGCGCAGACCGGGCTCGAAGATGCGTTCCTGGAACTATTGAAAGAAGATGCGATGGAGGAGGTGGCCTGACCATGACACACGTTTACTGGATGGAAGCCAAGTGCGAGTTCCTGAAGCTGCTCCGTATGCGAGTCTACTCGCTGTCGACGGTGCTGTTTCCGCTGATGTTTTACTGCTTCTTCGGCCTGGCGATGGGCCGCAGCCCACAGCCGGGAGCGGCCATGCCGATGGCGCGCTACCTGCTCGCGACGTACGGGGCGTTCGCCGTGGTGGGGGCGACGCTGTACGCGTTTGGCATCGGAATCGCGGTGGAGCGCGGCCTGGGATGGCTGCAGGTGAAGCGCGCCAGCCCGATGCCGCCGGCGGCGTACCTGGTGGCGAAAGGGGCCGTTTCGCTCGCGTTCGGCGCGATTGTGGTGACGCTGCTGTTCACGCTGGGGGCCGCGTTTGGCGGCGTGCGGATGCCGTTGGGACAATGGCTGGCGTTGGGCGGGACGTTGATCGCGGGGGCGGTGCCCTTCTGCGCGCTCGGGCTGGCCATCGGCAACTTCGCCGGGCCGAACTCGGCGCCGGCCACCGTCAACATGATTTATATGCCGATGGCGTTCTGCGCGGGTCTGTGGATTCCGCTCCAGTTCCTGCCCAGCGTAATGCGGCAGGCCGCGCCCTTCCTGCCGACTTACCATTTCGCGCAGCTCGCGCTCGGCGTGCTGCACGCGCCGGTACAAGGCACTATCATGGAACACGTCGGGGCGCTCGCTGCGTTCACGATGATCTTCGCGGGAATTGCGTGGATTGGGGATTCGCGCGAACAAGAGAAAGTATACGGGTAGGACATGATGCGGCTGCTGCCGAAGGAACTGGACTGGACGCCCTATGTTTGGCTGATCTACCTGGTGTATTACGCGCTGGCGCCGTGGCTCTATCCCGCTTCCGCGTGGGAACGGGCGGTCACAGTGCCCGCCACTCTGGTCGCGCTGGCCCTGTACTTTTGGGGTTACTGGCTGAAAGGCCGGCGCACCCTGTGGGTGGTTGGCGGTTTTGTGGCCCTGGGCGTGATGCTGATTCCGGGCAACCCGGCGGCCTCGGTGTTCTTCGTGTATGGCGCGAGTTTCCTGGGGAAGGCCTTCGAGCCGGCTACGGCTTACCGCTACCTGGGCGGCATCCTCGCCATCGCCGGCGCCGAGGCGGCGATCCTCCGCCTGCCGCCCTACAGTTGGATTCCGGCGTTGGTCTTCTCGCTGCTAGTGGGTGCGTTGGTGATTCAGCAGTGTTGGAAGAGGCGCATGACGGAAAGGTTGCTGCTGGCGCAGGACGAGGCTCAGCATATGGCGCGGGTAGCGGAGCGCGAACGAATCGGGCGCGACCTGCACGATCTGCTGGGGCACACTCTTTCGGTGATCGTTCTGAAATCGGAGCTGGCCTCGAAGCTGGCGGCGAGCGACCCCGAGCGCGCGGCAAAGGAAATCCGCGAAGTGGAGCAGATCTCGCGCGAGGCGCTGGCGGAGGTTCGCAGCGCGGTGCAGGGCTACCGTTCCGGCGGGATCGACCGCGAAGTGACCGAGGCGCGCCGCACGCTGGAGACGGCGGGCATTCGGATGGAAGCCGCCATCCGGACACCGCGGCTCTCGCCGGCGCAGGAGGGCGTCCTCGCCATGGCGCTGCGCGAAGCGGTCACCAACGTGGTGCGGCATGCACAGGCCACGGTTTGCCGGTTGAGCCTGCAACAGCACGGAACCTGGTGCGAGCTCGAGGTGGCCGATAACGGGCGCGGCGGCGCCAGCGAAGAGGGGAACGGGCTGAGCGGGATGCGCGAGCGTGTGGAAGCGCTGGGTGGCGTGCTGGAGCGCAATGGGAGCGCCGGAACGCTGCTGCGCATTCGGGTGCCGGTATGAGCATCCGGGTGGTGATCGCGGAGGATCAGGCGATGGTGCGCGGCGCGCTGGCGGCGCTGCTCGCGATCGATACCGGCATCGAGGTGGCCGGCGAGGCGCAGAACGGGCGCGAAGCGCTGGAAGTGGTTGTAAAGCTGCTGCCGGATGTGCTGCTCACCGATATCGAAATGCCGGAGCTCACCGGCCTGGAACTGGCGGCCGAAATCCAGCGGCGGAAACTGCCGGTGCGGGTCGCGATCCTCACCACCTTCGCCCGCGCGGGATATCTGCGGCGGGCGCTGGAGGCGGGCGTTTCCGGATACCTGCTCAAGGATGCGCCCTCGTCGATGCTGGCGGACGCCATTCGCCGCATCAAGGCCGGTGCGCGCGTGATCGACCCGGAACTGGCGGCCGAGGTGTGGACCGAAGCCGACCCGCTCACCGATCGCGAACGTCAGGTGCTGCGCTATGCCGGCGAGGGCGCGGCCGGCGCCGAGATTGCGGAGCGATTGAACCTATCGGAGGGGACGGTTCGAAACTACCTGTCGGAAGCCATCAGCAAGCTGGGTGCGTCGAATCGCACCGAAGCGGCGCGGATTGCGCGGCAGAAGGGCTGGCTGTAGCAGATATGCCGGTAATTCGACCTTGTTCGCGGTGAGGCGCGCGGTCCACGGCCGGACCGTTATCGCGCCATATCGGTAGCTGTCACTGGGAGCTTTGATCCGCCGCGCGGCAGTCTGCATTTCGCCTGTGCTGAAATTAGGACCATCGGGAATTCGGGTCCAGATTCTGCACCGCGCCGGCGGCGTTACGGCACGCCGGGCGTCGGCAAGAGTGCCGACGCGGCACGCAGGAGTGCGTGCGCCACGAGGGCGCGGCAGGGCTTGCGGTAGGTGCATGACCGCTCCCTATGGTCACGGCTCCGATATGCTTGGTCGCGAGTCGGATGCGGCCGGCTTTAGGTGGTGGCGCGCTTGGCGACGGCGTTGGTGGTCCGGGTGTTGCCATCGCGGCCAGGCCTGCTGATTTCGATTTTCAGGCTGTCGCCGTCGAGGGTTCCCTTATAGGTGGTCACGAAACTGTTGCCGTTGAACTCGCGCTTCACCGCGAAGCTGATGTTGTTGCCATCGACCTTGCCATCCGATATCGCGGTCTCCATGGCGTTGCCGTCCCGGCCCGGCTGGCTCAGAGTGCCGGTGAGCGAGGCACCATCGATTTTCAGGTTCAGGGTCACCTGCATGGTGCCGCCGCGGCCCTGCTGTTCAAAGGTCCATTTACCGCTGGCGTCGGCAGCCATGAGGCACACCGTCACTGCCAGCAAAATCGTCGTTACAAAGAGCAGCTTTTTGATCATAGTAACTGGCTAGGCGTCGGGGGAGGGGCGAATGTTACCGGGTGAATGTTACCGGGTGGTTGCGCGACAGGAAAACAAAGGGCAAGTTAGACCAATTGCCGAAAAGGCCCAAGAGAATTCTGGTGCCACGGATGAACACAGATGAACACGGATAAGCCGGTTCTTTTGAATCGGTGGTCATCCGTGTTTATCTGTGCGTGTTGTGTTTTGGTGTTGTTCGGCAAGCTCTGGAGGCATGTGGGCAAGCTAAAGCATGCCCTACCAATAGGCGTGGGGCTGGTAGAATGGTGCGTTGCCGGAACTGGTCGCGACCGTAGTTGTCCCCACGCTGGCTGCCGATCGAAGACTGCTGGAATGCCTGGAATCGCTCGCGAAACAGACGCGGCGCGACTTTGACGTGATCGTGGTGGATAACAGCGGGCGCGGCTTGGTGCGGCTCCAGGACGTGCCGGGGCGCCAGGCGGCGCCGCCGGAGATCCGCGTCATCGAAAACAGCCGCAACGTGGGGTTCGGGGCGGCGGTCAACCAGGGGCTGCTGGCATCGGGCGCGCGGTATCTGGCCACGTTGAACGACGACGCGGTGGCGCACCCAGGGTGGCTGGAGGCGCTGGTTGGCGCGCTCGACCACCGGCCGGACGCGGGGATGTGCGCGTCGCAGGTGCGGCTTTACGGCGAAAACCGGCTGGATTCGGCCGGCATGCTTTTGGCGCGCGACGGCAGCAGCAAGCAGCGTGGGCACGGGAAAGCGCCGGAGGATTTTCCGGTGGAAGAAGAGGTGCTGTTGCCGAGCGGGTCGGCGGCGCTGTACCGGCGGGCGATGATCGAGGAGATTGGAGACTTCGACGAACATTTCTTCCTGTATTGCGAGGACACGGATCTCGGCCTGCGCGCGCGGTGGCGAGGATGGAAGTGCGTGTATTCGCCGCTGGCGGTGGTGGAGCATCACTATTCGCACTCGGCGGGGGAGGCGTCGCCGTTGAAGGCCTACCTGGTGGAGCGCAACCGTCTGTTCGTGCTGGCGAAGAACTTTCCGGCGCGGATGCTGCTGGCGGCGCCATTCGCGGCGGCAGCGCGATATTTCTGGCACTTCCTGTACCTGGCGCAAGGGCGCGGCAGCGCAGCGCGGTTTCGCGCCGGGGGACACAACGGCGCGCGCATGCTGTGGTACGTGATTCAGGCGCACGGAGCGCTATTGCGGAATGGGCGATGGTTGTGGCGGGAACGCAGGCGGATCGAGCGCGGTGCGCGCATCACGCCCGCCGTGTTTTGCCACCTGGCGCGCGCGGGCGGGATCGGCGCCCGGCGGGTGGCGGAGCAATGACCATCGAGGCGCCCGGACCCGGCTCGCTGCTGGTGATCGTTCCGGCTTACAACGAACAGGGCGCGGTGGGCGATGTGGTGCGCGAACTGGAGCAGCAGGTGCCCGGCGTTCCGGTGCTGGTGATCGACGATTGTTCGGTGGATGCGACGGTAGAGGTGGCGCGCGCGGCGGGCGCCCGCATTCTTCCCCTGCCGCACCACCTCGGCTTGGGCGGAGCGGTGCAGGCCGGATATAAGCTGGCCTTCGAGCTGGGTTTCGAATACGTGATTCGGGTGGATGGCGACGGGCAGCACGACCCGCGCGACATTCCGCGAATCCTGGACAAGCTGAAAGAATCCGGCGCGGAGATGGTGATTGGCGCGCGCATGGACGCGGATCGCACGCGGCGGATGCGGACGCTGGGCGCGCGTTTCTTCCGCGTGGTGCTGCGCCCGATTCTGGGCAAAACGGTGAACGATCCGACCTCCGGCTTCGTGGGCGTCAACCGGCGCGCGCTGGCGTTATTCAGCGCCAGCTTTCCGCTGGAATACCCGGAGATCGAGGCGCTGGTGGTGTTACAGCGCAGGCGGTTCCGTTTCGAAGAGGTGCCGTGCCATATGCGTCCGCGCAGGACCGGCCGTTCCTCGATCAACGGGCTCAAGCCTCTTTCCTATATCGTTCACGTGCTGCTGGGCGTTTTTGTGAACATACTGAGATATGACGGCCGGTGGCGGCGACGGCTCCGGCTGGGCCGGAATTCGGACTCGAGCGCCGGCGGCGGAGGGTAGATGGATCGTTTGTTGCACGTCAGCGCGGGCGTTTCCCTGCTGCTGCTGGTGATGGTGCTGATTTCGGTGCGGCGCGCGCATATCCGGGTGGAGTATTCGGTCACCTGGCTGGTGGCGGCGAGTGCGATGCTGGCGCTGTCGCTGGCGCGGCCGGTGCTCGAATACATTCGCCACCTGCTCGGGCTGCCGGACACGCCACTGGCGATATTCCTGCTGGCGGGAGCGGTTTTCCTATTGGTGTTCTTCCGCTTCACGCTCATCATTTCGCGCCTGCGCGACGACAACATCGCGCTGGCGCAACGGGTAGCCATCCTCGAATACCATCTCCACACGATCGCTCGCCATGAAAGCTAAGGCCGAGCGAAAAAAACGCGCCGCGGCTCCGCCCAAAACCGTCGCCCCGCGCCGCGACTGGCGCCCTTACCTGGCGGCCGGCGCAGCACTGCTGGCGGCGATCTGGGCTTATGCTCCGGTGATGAACGGGGCTTTTCTGTTCGACGACACGGCGCTCCCGTTCGCGCTGCCCGCTCCGTCGGCGTCTTTCCTGGACTGGATTCGCGGCGTGCGCCCGGTGCTGATGGCCAGCTATTGGATGAACACGAGGCTCTCCGGCGACGACCCGTTTTCGTATCACGTGGTCAGTTTGACGATCCACCTGGCCGCGGCGGGACTGGTGTTTCTGATCGTGCGCCGGCTGCTCGAGTGGTCGCAGGCGCCGGCGGCGCGCCGCACGCTGCTGGCGGCCTTCGCCGGAGGCTTGTTTCTGCTGCACCCCATGCAGACCGAGGCGGTGGCCTACCTGGCCGGCCGCTCCGAGGCGCTCAGCGTGATGCTGGTGCTGGCCGCCTACGCGGCGTTCCTTTACCGCCGCCGGGCAGCCATCACGTGGGGAAGCATGCTGCTGGTATTGGCGCTGTTCGGCCTGGCGGTGCTTTCCAAGGAGCACACCATCGTGCTGCCGGCGCTGTTGCTGCTTACCGACTTCTGGTGGAACCCGGGCTTTTCCTTCCGCGGCGCGCGCGCCAACTGGCGGTTGTACGCCCCGCTGGTGCTGGGCGCGGCCGGCGCGGTGGCGCTTTTCTGGAAGGTGATCCTGTACTCGCCGAGCGCGGGCTTCAGCTTGCGTGGCGTGAGCTGGTATCAGTATTTGTTTACCCAAGGGCGGGCATTGTTCGTCTACCCGGCCGAGTTCCTGTTGCCGGTGCGGCTGACCGCCGATTGGGACTTTCCGGTTTCCCAAAACGTTTTCGATCACGGCGCCATTTTCGGTCTGATCGCGCTGGTGGCGCTGGCCGCCGCCGCGTGGCATTACCGCCGGAGGTTTCCGCTGGCGTGCTTCGGTTTCTTCGCCTACCTGGTGCTGATGTCGCCGACCTCGTCGATCCTGCCGATTGCGGACCCGTTGGCGGAGCGGCGCCTGTACCTGGGGATGTTGGGATTGCTGCTGATCGTAGTCGACCTGGCGGGGCGCATCCGCACGGACTCGAGGAAACTGGCCGCGGCATTCGTCGCCTTGCTGCTGGTGGCCGCGGCGGTCACGCACGCGCGCGCGGCAGTTTGGGCGGATCCGGTCGCGCTGTGGCAGGACACGGCGGCCAAATCGCCGCACAAGCGGCGCGTGCTGTTTCAACTGGCGAGCGCATACGCCGACGCGGGCCGCTGCCAGGACGCGGTCGAGGAATACCAGAAGGTCGCGCAGGAGTGGCCACCCAATTACGACCTGCTGGTGGACTGGGGGCTGGCCTACGATTGCGTGAACCAGCCGGAGCTGGCGCTCGAAAAACTGCGCCAGGCCGCGACCATGGAAACGACCGCGCACGTGTACTCGCAGATCGCCATGGTATACGGAAAGCGCAGCCGCTGGGCCGAAGCGCTGGATGCCCTGGCATTCGCCGAAAGACTCGATCCGAACTTCGCCACTACCTATATGTACAAAGGCGACATTCATCTTTCTCTGAATCGCCCGGCCGAGGCCGTGGCGGACTATCAGCGGGCGCTGGCGCTACAGCCCTCGCTCGAGGTGGTGCGGCAGAAACTGGCCGACGCGCAGGCACGCGTGGGACGTTGACATGCAGCCCTTGACGATTGGCGTCAACGCGTTGTACCTACTTCCCGGCGGCGTGGGCGGCACCGAGATCTATTTGCGCGGCCTGCTGGCGGGGCTGGCCGAGATCGACCCGGTGAATCGCTACGTGATCTTCACCAACCGCGAGACCGG
>PLOR01000077.1:0-3897 GCA_003142185.1 Bryobacterales bacterium | reverse complement strand
TGCAGCACAAGCGGCATCCCGAGAACTTCCGCTGGTTCGATCTGCCGGTCTGGCAATTCTTCCTCTTCTGGTCGGCGCACGTTTCGCGGCTGCTGCTGGCTCCTTCGCAAGCTACCGCGGGCGATTTGACGCGCTACTACCGGCTGCCGGAAGGCAAGGTCCGAGTGGCGCAGCATGGCGTGGACTCGGCTTTCTTCGGGATCGCCGGGCGGCGCCAGCCGGAGCGCTTCCTGCTGGCCGTTTCCACCTTGCATCCGCACAAGAACCTGGATGCGTTGCTGCGCGCCTTTGCGGTTTTCCGCCAGCGCCATGCCGACTTCCGCCTGGTGGTGAGCGGCCTGCACGGATTCTCCGCCGGCTACTTGCACAACCTGCGCGAGGCGCTGGGGCTCGGCGGTGCGGTGGATTTTCCCGGCTGGATTCCGCGCGAGGAGTTGTACGGCCTGTTCTCGCGCGCCTGGGCGTTCGTCTATCCGTCGCTGTTCGAGGGCTTCGGCCTGCCGGTCCTGGAAGCGCTGGCCGCGGGAGTGCCGACGGCGTGCTCGGCAATCGATCCGCTCAATTCCATCGCCGGCGAGGCTGCCCTGCGATTCGATCCGCGCGACCAGGAATCGCTGCTGGCAGCCATGTACCGCATCACCGAGGATGACGAGTTGCGGCGCACACTCGCCGTCGCCGGCCCGGCCCGCGCCGCCCACTTCTCCTGGCGCTTCACCGCGCAGACCACGCTCGAAGCGCTGGAAGACGCAGCGAAGGGGTAGGAACCCTGTATGCTGGTATCGGGAAGTGGTGCCATGAGCCCCCTCGAAAAGATGAGCGACGAAGACTTTGAGCGTCATGCGCTGGCGGTTTTGCAGCGCGAGCTTGGACTGGACGGTCTAGCTCGCTTCCTCCGCCTGTATCGATCCGGCTCTGGCGACTACACCCGCGATCGCCACCGCTGGCTGGAAGGCGCCACCGTACATGAAATTATGGCCGAAGTGGAGCGCCTGGACAAGCCCGCCGCTTAACCGCCACATTACCGTTCGACCCGCGCGATCAGGAATCGCTGTTGGCAGCCATGTATCGCATCACCGAGGATGACGAGTTGCGGCGCACGCTGGCCGTCGCCGGCCCGGCCCGCGCGGCTCACTTCTCCTGGCGCTTCACGGCGCAGACCACGCTCGAAGCGCCGCGAGCCCTCATCTGCGAGAACTGCCTCCGGGTATGCGCCAGCACGATCGAAGAGAGATCGACGTAACGCTGCGGAGCAAAGTTGCCCGCTCGGGCAGCGTGGTGCGCTACGTAGCCTTCAGCGTTTCACGAAGGGTAGGTTTCGGGACTGCCTTCAGCGGCCCGGAAGATTACGCGGCCGGTTCGAGAGGTGTGAATCCTCCGCGGCGGAGCGGGGTTTGCCCCAACGCGGGCTAGCGAAAGCCCTCGGTTGTGCAGCGTAGCGCCTCGCTATACACTAGTAGCAGGCGACGGTTTGATCGAGACTATCAGGCACAAGGGCTTGCGGCGGTTGTATGAAAAGAACGACCGCAGCGGAATCCGGGCCGATCTCGTGGAGAAGGTGCGGAAGATTCTTTCGGGGCTGGAAGCCGCCAACGGTCCGGAAGACATGGCACTGCCATTGTTTCGGTTTCACTCGTTGACTGGCGACCGGCGCGGCACCTACGCGGTGACGGTCAAGGCCAATTGGCGCGTTACATTCCGCTTTCACGACGGGGCCGCGCGCGATGTGAATTTGGAGGACTATCACTAGAGCCCGGAAAGCGGGTACATAGGAGTACAGGTCATGCCAATGAAGAATCCCAATCACCCCGGCGACATTATCCGGGATTGCCTGGACGAGCTGGGTGTCAACGTGACGGACGGGGCTAAGGCGCTGGGCGTGACCCGTTCGGCGCTGTCGCGTCTCATCAACCGTAAGGCGGGCGTGTCCGCCGAAATGGCCGTGCGGCTCGAAAAGGCCGTTGGCAGCACTGCGGGATTTTGGCTTCGCTTGCAACTCAACTACGACTTGGCGCGCGTACAGGCGCGGAGCGGAGAGATTCGCGCCCGTCGCCTCGGCACGCCGGCACGACTCGCGTCGTAAACCGGCGGCCTGCCCCCGCCGCGACCCGCGCGATGGTACTCTGTCGCGCATGAGACCGGATCTCTACACGAAAGCCACTCTCACCATCGTCGCCTTCTTGCTTGTTGTCCCGCTATGAAAGACACGAGATGCGCCCTGGTTGGGCGACTGCGGAACATTTGGCCGGCCACCGAGGCGATCCACTTGGACGGATAGTCGCCATGTCGTACTTTGGCCCGGCTGGAGGGACAGCAGAGCACGGGAACCGGCGACAAGAAACGATCGCCTATCCCACCACTTCAGTGGCCTCTCACGCCCCCAGCCGCCCGGTCAGCGTTACCAGCGAATCCGGCGGGAGGTGGATGCGGGCGGCGCGGCCGTGCGCCTCGATCACCGCGTCTTTTTCCGCGCCCTGGTTCGCCAGCACGATCACCGCGCCGCCATCGGGATTGACGAACGCCACGTGGCTCACTTTTTCGATTTCGCCCTGCGAAGCGATTCGCCTGGCGCCGCGCCGGATGGCGCTCGAATAGTGCGCCAGCGCCCAGTACTGGCCACTGCGCGTGATGGCTTTGGTAACGGAATCGATCTGCACCATGCCGCCGCAGGGGAACGGGCCGATGTTGGGTTTTCCCTTTTCGTCGAGCGCGAGATTCCAGCCGATGATCGAGCGCGCCCAGTTGCGCAGGATCTCCGCGAAGGTGGCGCCCCATTTCGCCCAATCGGTCAGGTAATCCGGCTGGGTGAAGTCGGGACCGCCTTCGGTCCAGTACGTATGCTTGGCGGGATACGCATCGTGAACGCGGGTCATGGACGAGGGATCGCCCACATACCCGTGCCACGCCACGCCGTCTATGTAGCGGTTGACTTCGGGCTTGGCCAGTATGTCCAGCGCGCGGCCCCACAGATCGTAGTTATGGTCGATGATCCAGATTTTGGTGTCGATCTTATCGCGGGCGAAAGCGGGGCCCAGATGGTCGCCGACGAACTGCCATTCCTGCTCCTGGCTCCACAGGCACGCGGGCATGTGTCCTTCCTGTTCCGCATCCACTTCGTTCTGCACGCTGACGGCGTTGACCGGCACGCCCGCCTCGCGGTACGCCTGAAGAAACTTGACGAAATAGCGGGCGTAAGCCGGGAAAGACTGCTTGCGCATGGTGCCGCCCAGCATGGTGCCGTTGTCCTTCATCCAGCCGGGCGGGCTCCAGGGCGAGCCCAACAGAAAAAGGTCCGGATTCATCTGCCGCGCCAGCCGCAGGATGGGCAGGATGTAGGCGCGGTCGTGGTCGATCGAGAAGCGCTGCATGTCGGGGTCCGGCGGGCCGTCGTCGAAACTGTACACGGATCTCGAGTAGTCGCTAGAGCCGATACACAGGCGGCCGGCGCCGAGGCCCAGTTGCGAGGGGTGGAACAGCTCATGAAACAACTGCTGCTGTGCGTCTTCGGCGAGCTGGTTAAACGTCCAGCAGGCGGCGTCGGTGAAAGCGGCGCCGAAGCCGACCATTTCCTGGTACTGGCTGGAGGGGGCGAGGCGGATGGCATTCGCGGCGCCCTCCCGCATCATTTCCCAGGGAACCGGCGGCTGGGCGGCGAAGCGCTGAGCGCCAGCGGTTACCCGCATTTCCAAGGCGCCCGAAGGCGGAGCGGATTGGGCCCCAAGCTGGAGCGCGCCGGCGGCGCCCGCCGAAGCAAGCCGCATCCAGTCGCGGCGCGTAGTTGTCGAGTCCATGTGATTCCTCCCGGTTTGCGAAGCGGTGGTTCTCGAAACCAGATTGTAGGTCCCACCTCGCCTGCGCGCAAGTCGTGTCCCGCGCCACTGTCGCTAGTATGTGAGTTGT